>JAUNIX010000044.1 GCA_030523275.1 Lachnospiraceae bacterium | reverse complement strand
CGATCATTGTCTCTATCGTTTCTACAATCATCGTGTCTATCATTATGCCTATCGTTTCTACAATCACTGTGTCTGTTATCACGAGAATTGCTATATCCATGATTTCTAGAGTTTTGGTTTTGCTGACAACTATTTCGACGACGATTATTAGTAAATGGGCAGCCAAATAAATTGAACATCGGAAATTCTCCTTTTTTCTTTAGAATATGCAAGTAGCATGGTAGTTGGTGAATCGATTCACCATAAAATTTTTATGATCAATTTGAAAAATAGTAACGCCTTTGTCAGAAATGTGCTATAATGACGTGGTTGTATAGATAAAAAGGATGTCATGTACATTCTAAAATAGAAAAAGAGGTAAGATTATGAAAAGTAAAAATAAAGCGATTATTTATATCACTTTGTCGGCGCTTGGATTTGCGACGATGAGCATGTTTGTAAAATTGGCAGGTGATCTGCCTTCCATTGAGAAAAGTTTTTTCCGAAATCTGGTTGCGTTTTTCTGTGCCTGGTTTCTGCTCAAACGAAGTGGATATGGATTTCATTTTAAGAGAGAAAATCTGTTTCATTTAATTTTGCGATCAACATTGGGGACAATAGGAATTTTTTGTAATTTTTATGCAGTTGATCATATGGTATTATCTGATGCTAATATGTTAAATAAGTTATCGCCGTTTTTTGTTATCATTTTTTCGTACATCTTTTTAAAAGAAAAGATTGCACCATTTCAAGGGGTAGCCATCGCATTGGCATTTGTTGGTAGTTTATTTATCATCAAACCAAGTTTTTTGGCGGTATCCTTTTTCCCAGCTTGTATTGGATTGTTAGGAGGAATTACGGCAGGTGCAGCTTATACATGTGTGCGTTATCTGGGAACGAGAGGAGAAAAAGGACCAGTAATTGTTATGTTTTTCTCAGGATTTTCCTGTTTGGTAACGATACCGTATCTGATCTTTGCATATCAACCGATCAGTGGACGACAACTTGTGTGCCTGCTTATGGCTGGAGTTGCAGCCGCATGTGGTCAATTCGGTGTCACTGCAGCTTACGCGAATGCACCAGCGAAAGAAATTTCTATTTTTGATTATTCGCAAATTTTATTTTCAGCTTTATATAGTATTTTCTTATTTGGGGATATACCAGATAGATATAGTGTACTTGGATATGTCATTATTATTACAATGTCGCTATTGAATTTCCTGTATAATAATGGAAAGCTTTCCTTTGGGAAAAAGAAAAACGAAATATAGAGGTTAGAATCTTTTGAGCATATCTTTAGGATATGCTCATTTTTACTTCTATTTTAAATTTCTTTCTCATACATATAGTTATATGGGAGGGACAGGTATGGAAAAACAGGACGAAATTATGGAAGTGCTGCCAATACAGATTCGGCAATTATTGATAAAAAGTGAAATCGATTATGATTTATTACAAGAAATCAGAATGCGCATAAGTAAACCATTGCAAATTCGTTATCATGGACAAGACTGGTTCTTGGATGAAAATGGACAATGCTCAAAATCACCGCAGAGAGCTGTGATCATCACCCCGAGACAAATGAAAGAGGCACTAGACTATATGTCTGATTATTCCATTTATGCTTTTCAAGAGGAGTTAAAGCAAGGGTTTTTAACGATGAAAGGCGGACACAGAATAGGTGTTGCTGGGAAAGTGATTTTCGATAAAGAAAAAATTCAAGGTATGAAGTATATTTCGAGCCTGAATATTCGTGTTGCACATGAAAAGAAGGGATGTGGAAATCAGGTATTACCATATTTATTTGAGAAAATGCAGTTGATGCACACCTTGATTATTTCTCCACCAGGATGTGGAAAGACAACCTTGTTGAGAGATTTAATCCGGAAACTGTCGAATGGCGGTTATACGGTAGGGGTTGTTGATGAGAGAAGTGAAATTGGAGCCAGTTATATGGGGATGCCGCAAAATGATGTTGGTGCTCAGACGGATCTCATGGATGCGTGTCCAAAAGCGGAAGGTATTTTGATGCTGGTCCGTTCGATGGCACCGCAATTAGTAGCGGTAGATGAAATTGGAGGAAAAGAAGATGTGGATGCACTTTTTTATGGGCGAAATTGTGGTTGTGTACTCATGGCAACTGTTCATGGTAACTCGTTGGAAGAAATTAAGAATAAACTTTGGATTGGTGAGATGATAAAAAATCAGTGCTTTCAGCGTTATATTTTATTGGAACGAGTCGGACAGCTAAAAGCAATTTTTAATGAAAAGGGGGAGAAAATATGCGGTTCGTTGGTATTATAGGATTATTTGTCGTCTGTTGTGTTGGTGGAATTTATTTGGGGCAGATAGGAAAACGGAAAATATTATTTTTTTTGGAATTTAAGAGAGTTCTGACCTTGTTAAAAGGAGAAATTCGCTATGGGATGACACCGATTGGTGAGGCTTGCAACCATGTTGCAGAAAAAACAGAAGGTGTATTAAAAGAGTTTTTAAATGAGATAGGCAGAAACACAAAAGAAAAAACGAAAGAAAATTTTACCTTGATCTGGCAGGACGCAGCAGAAGCATACCTTCCAAAGTCGTATTTTGAATCAGGGGAGTGGAAGCAAGTTTTGACAATGGGATCAGGAATCGGATACCTTGACGTGCCAATGCAATTAAAGACATTTGATCTTTTGCTAGAGCAGTTGGATCGAAGCTTAGATAATGCTCGGTTAAAACAGGAAAAAGATGGAAAATTATATCAGACATTGGGTGTGGGGATTGGTTTGATGCTGGCGATCGTACTCATTTAGGAGGGATAAAATGAGCATTCAATTAATTTTTAAGATTGCTGCAGTAGGAATTATTGTTTCGATTATTATGCAGGTATTAAAACATGCCGGGCGGGAAGAACAAGCATTTTTAATCAGTCTGGTAGGTTTATTGTTGGTTCTTTCATGGGTAATTCCCTATATTTATGATCTTTTTGAAAGTATTGAAAAATTATTTTCGGTGGTATAAGCATGATTAAGATTGTACTTACTGGCATTATTACAGCCATACTTGTCCTAGTTTTAAAAGAACAGCAAAAAGGGATTGCTGCTATTTTGCTACTCGCAGGCAGTCTGGCAATTTTTTTGTTTTGTATTGAATATCTTGATCAAATTCTTTCATTGATCCACAGCATCAATGAGATTATGAAAATCGATCAGGTGTACATAAAAATTTTATTAAAGATTATCGGTATTGCCTATGTTTGTCAGTTTTCTAGTGAAATCTGCCAAGATCTTGGTAGTCAGGCATTAGGAAAACAAATTGAAGCAGCTGGGAAATTAGCTGTTTTGATCATTAGTATTCCAGTCATACAGGGGCTTTTGGACACAATGAAGGAATTATTGACGTTATGAAAAGAGGAGTGATTTTATTCATATTGGTCATTTTATTTACGACGAGAGTGGTGCAGGCGGAAAATGATGTTTCCTATGATGACATCGAAAGGGAAGCCAAACAGCAATTAGATATGGATTTATCGGTAGAAGATATTGTTGATGCATTTGTGCATGGAAATATAGTGGATACGATAAAAGATTCGATTTATCAAAAGATGAGACAAGCTCTAGCAGATGAAATGGAATTAAAGGAATTATTTGTTCAGATGCTGATGATCGGATTTTTGATGGCAATCTTTCATAATTTTTCTGAGGCATTTGTGGAACAGTATGTAGGGTCGACCGGATTCTTTATTGCTTACATGATTTTGGCCGGGATTATGATTCGGCAGTTTTTGCTGATTTATGAATTTACAAAAACTGCACTAGATCAGATTGTCACTTTTATGAAAGTACTGGTGCCAACTTATAGCATGATATTACTTACGGTTACTGGAATTACTACTTCGCTGGCATCTTACGAAATATTTTTAACACTGATCACAGGTGTCCAGTGGGGAATCCTGACAATCATTCTTCCGTGTATCAAGTTTGGCTTTATCTTAAAATTATTAAATTTTTTATCCAACGAAGACCTATTTTCTGGAATCATTGAATTATTGGAAAGTCTGATCAAACTTTCTTTAAAAGGAGCGATTATGGTCGTTTTATTATTTAATATTTTTCAATCGATGCTTTTGCCAGCAATCGACTCTGTAAAAAGTAATCTGTTGCAAAAGGGAATCAATGCTTTGCCAGGAGTTGGACAAGTACTGGGAATGGTTGCCAATACAGCGATTGGTTCGAGTATTATTTTAAAAAATGCGATTGGTGTTTTTGGTATGTTGGTCATTTGTCTGATTGCTTTTTTGCCAGTTTTAAAAATTTTTTTGTATACCGGAAGTTTTCAGCTTGCTGGTGCTATCCTGCAACCTGTGACAGATAAAAAAATATATCAGGTACTTCACGATGTGGCTGGGAGTGGAAAATTATTATTACAATCTATTTTGACGGCAGTTGTCTTATTTTTGCTTACAATCGCGATTATTTCATTAACAACGAATATGAACTATTATGTAGGGTGAAACTATGAAAATGATACAAAGTTGTGTCCTGTTTTTTATTGTTTTTACGATTATGATGGAATTACTGCCAAGTGGCAGTTTTCAAAAATATATGAAATTAATGGGTGGACTCATGTTTTTGATGTTGTTTTTTCAAACAATTTTTGGAACGGAAAAGTTGTTACCATCTCTTTATCGTAATTATTATAAACATGTGCAGCAATCTCCTGATATGGCAGAGGGAAAAGAAGCATTGATGGATGAATATCAGGAACAATTAGAAACTCAGATTTGTTCTTTTTTAGAGCAGGATGGATATGAAGTAGCAAGAGTGAGGGTCATGATGAAAGATCAGCAACTTTCGAAAGTGACAATACGCTTAAAACATGCTGATGAGTATGATGCCATTCAGGTAAAAAATAAATTATTGGAAGTCTATTCTTTAGATGAATCTCATATAAATGTAGAATCATAGGTGAATATTTATGAAAAAATTACTGGAACAAATTGGAATTCGAAAGGCCATTCTTTTACTATTGGCGTCCGTTTGTTTGATTATCTTAAGTTTTCCTCATTCCTCTGATGAAAAGACAGACAGAAAGGAAGAGACAACAGAGATGGAATCAGAAAACACAGATGTGGAAGCCTTGGAAAAAAGGTTGGTGCAGACACTATCAAAAGTGGATGGTGTAGGTAAAGTAAAGGTTATGATTACATTAAAATCTTCAAAGGAAGCAGTTTTAAATAAAGATACTCCTTATGAGGAAGAAGAGGAAAAAAGTGGTGATAGCACACGAAAATCGGTAAATAGTGAGGAAGAAACGGTTTTGATCGAGGAGGACGGCAAAAGTGTTCCCTATGTCATAAAAGAATTAGAACCGGAAATAGAGGGGGTGGTAATCATTGCACAAGGTGGTGCCAATGCATCGGTACAAAAGGATATTACAGAAGCGGTAACTGCACTTTTTAATGTGCAGGCAAATAAAGTAAAAGTGCTGAAAATGGAGGATGATTCATGAAAATTTTAAAAAAAGGCAGAAAAAGAAATCAGATCATGATTGCGCTTTTGGCAATGTTGATTGCCGCCGCGGGATATGTCAATTATTCCGGATTTGAATTTAATACCAAAGAAGCATCCAGTACAAAAACAGATAATATCAGTGCATCTGTAGATGATGATGCCACACCAGTCGGTGAAGCAGTCCTGACTTCTGCTGATGTGGCTAACTATGTTGCACAAGCAAAATTAACAAGAGAACAAACTCATGGTAAAGCAAAGGAAAATTTAGAAAAGATTATATCAAATAAGTCTTTAAGCGAGGTGGAAAGAACAGAGGCTGTTGAAAAAATGGCAGTATTAAGTGAAAATCTGGAAAAGGAAGTTGCAGCAGAGGAGTTACTAGGTGCAAAAGGATTCTTAAATAGTGTGGTCAGCATAGGAGAAAAAAGTACGGATGTCATGATTCAACAAAAAGAGATTTCAAAAGTGGAAAAAGCCCAGATTGAGGACATTATTACAAGAAAAACCGGTTGTGAGGTTGAAAATATTGTCATTACAACGATACAAACTGATGATTAAAACTATTTGCAAAAGATAATATGTTTGGTATAATAAACGTAAGTTTATGTACAAGAATACAGGAGGCAAATCTATGGAATACAAAAATGGATATAATGTAAATAAAAATAGTACGATTGGGGAAATAAAGATTGCAGACGATGTCATTGCAGTGATCGCGGCTTTAGCAGCAACGGAAGTAAAAGGTGTTGCCAGAATGTATGGAAATATTACGAATGAAATTGTCTCCAAACTTGGAAGACAGAGAATTTCTAAAGGCGTAAAAATTACAGTTGGAGAGAATGCGGTCAGTGTTGATTTAGTATTAGAATTGGATTATGGTGTAAATATTCCAACTGTTTCTGAAAAGGTTCAGGACAAAGTAAAATCTGCAATTGAAACTATGACAGGGCTTACGGTATCAGAAGTAAATGTCCGGATAGCTGGTGTTGCATTAGATGAAGAATAAACGTTGCAGCGGGACTGGAAACAGCCCCGTTGTTTCTTGATTTACGATGCAGGAGGAAGAGATGAAAAGAAGTGAGATGAGGGAACATATTTTTCGAATCATTTTTCAGGCTGAATTTGCAGATTCAGAAGAAAAGATAGAGAATATGAACTTTTATTTAGAGGATTTGGAAAATATTTCTAATAAAGAATTGACTTATATACGAACAAAGACAAGTGATATTTTTGATCATATAAAAGAATTGGATGAAATGGTTGCTTCTGCTTCCGCTGGTTGGAAATTAAACCGCCTTGGAAAAGCTGAGCTGGCAATTTTGCGTTTGGCAACTTATGAAATTCGATATGATGAAGATATTCCGGAAAAAGTAGCAATCAATGAAGCCGTTGAATTGGCAAAACGATATGGTACAGATCAATCACCACGATTTGTCAATGGCGTTTTGGCTAAATTAGCAACGGAATAAAGAATTGAGTAGATTATGAACCGAGTATATTCTGTTTCTCAGATTAATGCTTATATTAGGAGAATGTTTCAGAGTGATTACGCCCTGAATCATATTTATATTAAGGGTGAAGTTTCGAACTGCAAATACCATTCTTCCGGGCACATTTATTTTTCAATTAAGGATGTAAAAAGTAGTTTGTCCTGTATCATGTTTGCAAGTGCAAAGCGTGAAGGATTGAAATTTCGGATGCAGGATGGGCAGACGGTTGTGGTTGGCGGAAATATCAATGTGTTTGAGCGTGATGGAACCTATCAATTATATGCATCAGAAATCATTTTGGATGGAATTGGTGTATTATATGAAGAATTTGAACGTCTGAAGATGAAGTTATACGAAGAAGGGTTATTTGACCATGAAATCAAAAAGCCGATTCCTCAAAATCCTCAAAAAGTTGGAATTGTTACCGCCAGGACAGGGGCAGCCATTCGTGATATTGTGAGTATTGCAAAGCGCAGAAATCCGTTTGTACAGTTGATCTTATATCCTGCAAAAGTTCAGGGAGAAGGAGCTGGTCAATCTGTTGCGAGAGGAATTAGAGTTTTGGATGAGATGAATCTTGATACGATCATCATTGGACGAGGTGGTGGTTCGATTGAAGATTTGTGGGCTTTTAATGAGGAAGTTGTGGCGAGAGCAATCTATAATGCTAAGACCCCAATCATTTCTGGAACTGGTCATGAGACAGACACGACGATTGCTGATTATGCAGCAGATTTAAGAGCGGCAACTCCGTCTGCAGCTTGTGAACTGGCAATTCCCAATGTAAGGGAATTATTCGCGTTGATAGAAGGATATAAATTGCAATTAAAACAGCAGATAGAACGTAAATATGAGTGGTATCAATATCGCTTAGAGCAGTATCAGACAAGATTACATCTGTTAAGCCCGAAAAACCGTCTGCTGCAACAGCAGATGGAATTGGTACATTATCATACACAGATAGAAACAGCCATGAAAAACAAACAGAAACAGTACCAGCACCGCTTACAGTTATATATAGAAAAATTAAAAGGATTATCTCCAGTGTCGAAGTTGACAGGCGGTTATGGGTATGTAACGGATGCGAATGAGCAGCCGATCAGTCATGTTTCTCAAGTAGAAGCGGGAAGTCAGATTTCCGTTATGATGATAGATGGGACGATGATGGCTCAGGTGACCGAGGTTCACCATAGGCCACAAGAAAGGAGCAGCGATGCCTAGAAAGAAATTTACCGTGGAGCAGGCATTTGAAGAATTGGATGGAATCGTGGAGGCTTTGGAAAAGGAGGATACGTCGATTCAAGATGCCCTAAAACTTTATACAAAAGGTGTCAAACTAGTTCAAAAATGTCAGGAATCTTTGGATACTGTAGAAAAAGAATTGATGATTCTTGAGGATTCAGAGACGATTTTGAATGAAGATATAGTATAATAAGTCTTGTGTTCGCTTGCATTTGTGCAAGAATGATATAAGACAAATATATACGAGACGATAATTGAGATGATACAATAAGACTAGGGGGCAAGAATTATGACAATGAAAGAGGATATTGCAATAAGAGCGAGACAGATTGATGAGATTATCATGCGGATGATGCCCGACATTACAGGACCACAAAAGACTATCTATGAGGTTATGGAATATACGATGAGAGCGGGTGGAAAACGACTTCGCCCAATGTTAATGCTGGAAACCTATAAAATGTTTGGTGGTACTTCAAAAGTCATTGAACCGTTTATGGCAGCAATTGAAATGATACACACATATTCCTTGATACATGACGATCTTCCATGTATGGATGATGATGATTATAGACGTGGTAAAAAAACCGCACATGTAGTATATGGAGAGGCTATGGCGTTGCTCGCAGGGGATGCCTTGCTTAACTATGCTTTTGAGACAGCGTCAAATGCTTTTACTTATGAAGAACATTTAAAAGATGCTGCAAAAGCCCTAAAAATACTGGCGAAAAAAGCGGGTGTGTTTGGGATGCTTGGCGGGCAGGTCGTTGATGTAGAAATGGAAGGACAACCATTGTCGCTTGATGAAATTGAATTTATCCATAAAAAGAAGACAGCTGCTTTGATTGAGGCTTCGATGATGATCGGAGCAATACTTGCTGGGGCAAGCGAGGAGCAAGTTCAGACAATCAAGGAAATCAGCCGTAAGGTTGGTGTTGCATTTCAGATCCAGGATGATATTTTAGATGTCATTGGTTCAGAAGAAGAACTGGGAAAACCAATTGGAAGTGATGAAAAGAATCAAAAGACTACTTATGTTTCTCTTATGGGAATTGATCAGGCAAAGGCAGAAGTTGAGGAACTTTCAGAAGAAGCAAAAAGTCAATTATCATTATTTATTGGCGAGGACAAATTTTTGATGGATTTGATTACTTATTTGATCGATAGAGACAACTAGTAATGTCAGATTGATGTGTGAACAAAGATAAAGCACGGCGGTGTCTTTCGGACATCGCCGATATTATGTATAGTAAGGTTAAATATTTTCATCTATGCTAGGAGGCACAAATGAAAGAACGTTTAGATGTCATGCTTGTAAAACGAGGACTGGCAGCTTCAAGAGAAAAAGCAAAAGCCATTATTATGTCAGGAATCGTTTATGTGGAAGGACAAAAAGAAGATAAAGCCGGAACAACATTTCCGGATACTGTAAAAATCGAAGTGAGAGGAAATACTCTTCGTTATGTCAGTCGTGGAGGGTTAAAACTTGAAAAGGCGATGGAGCAATTTGGTGTGTCTTTAACCGGCAAAGTCTGTATGGACTGTGGAGCATCCACAGGTGGCTTTACAGATTGTATGCTTCAAAATGGAGCTGTAAAAGTTTATTCCGTAGATGTTGGACATGGGCAGTTGGCGTGGAAACTACGGAATGATGAAAGAGTTGTTTGCATGGAAAAGACCAATATGCGGTATGTGACTGCTGATGATATACAGGAACTTGCAGAGTTTGTTTCCATCGATGTTTCGTTTATTTCGTTGAAAAAAATATTGCCAGCAGTAAGAAGAATCCTTGTTGATGGAGGTGATGTGGTTGCATTGATCAAACCACAATTTGAAGCAGGACGAGAAAAAGTTGGCAAAAAAGGGGTTGTGCGTGATAAAAAAGTGCACGAAGAAGTGATTGAGATGATTGCAGATTTCGCAATGGAAAACAGTTTTTCTCTTTGTCATCTGGATTATTCTCCGATTAAAGGACCAGAAGGTAATATCGAATATTTATTACATATGAGAAAATTAGAAGATGGAATCTTCAATCGAGAATATGATTTTGATATACATCAAGTGGTGGAAGATTCTCATACGTCATTATAAACAGGAAACGAGGATGACTAATTTATGAAACATTTTCTATTGGCGACAAATAAGGATAAAGATATTGATCTTGTCTTGACAAAAAAAATACAGAATTATTTAGAAGAGCGTGGTGCGACTCTTTATGTTGTGCCGGATATATATCAGACAGGAATTGCACAGTCACAAATTCCTCAAAACATCGAAGCTGCAATTACATTAGGTGGCGATGGCACAATTTTGCAGGTGTCAAGGTCACTTAGGGGAACGGACATCCCTGTGATCGGTGTGAATTTGGGAAATTTGGGATTTATGGCAGAAATCGATGCGACAGAAATTGAACATATGTTGGAATGTCTGCTTCATGATGAATATCGCATTGAAAAGCGTATGATGTTAGAAGGTCAGGTCATTCATAATGGAGAAATTGTGGGCGATGAGTTTGCCTTAAATGATATTGTAATCGGGCGAAGTGGATTTTCGCGAATTATCTCTTTTCATGTATATGTTAATGGGCAATTACTAGATAATTATCATGCAGATGGAGTCATTATTGCGACACCAACGGGTTCAACTGGCTATAATTTGTCAGCAGGAGGACCAATTATTAATCCAGTTACAGAGATGATCGTCATTACTCCAATTTGTGCACATGCTATGCAGTCTCAGAGTATTATTCTGGCAAAAGATGATAAGATTTCTGTTCAGATTCAAAGAGTAAGAAAAACACAGCTAGAAGAAGCATTTGCAACCTTCGATGGTCAAAAAGGAATAAGACTCAGTTCAGATGATGCGGTAAATATTGAAATGGCACCACAATTTACAAAATTTATTAAGCTTACAAATCATAGTTTTTATGATATACTAAAAAAGAAAATGTAAATATATGGGAATAGGAGGCAGATACGTGAAAGCAAAACGGCAGGAAAAAATAATTGAATTAATTGAACAGTATGATATCGAAACCCAAGATGAATTGACAGAAAAGTTAAATGAAGCCGGTTTTCATACGACACAGGCGACGATATCGAGAGATATCCGTGAAATGAAATTGACGAAGCTGACATTTCCCGATGGAAAACAAAAGTATATTGCCTTGGATAATCATGACACTGCATCAACAGAAAAATATAAGCGTGTCTTAAAAGATGGTATCATGTCGATTGCAGTCTCAGAAAATATTCTTGTGATTCGTACCGTCTCCGGTATGGCGATGGCATGTGCGGCTGCACTTGATCATTTAAAATTAAATCAGATTCTTGGGTGTATCGCTGGAGATGATACGATCATGTGTGTGGCACGCAACAAAGATTCTGCTCCAGAGGCAAAGGATGAAATTCAAAAAATAATTGGATAATCATTTATTTGATAGAAGAAAGGAACTTATGTTATTAAACCTATATATAAAAAATTTGGCGTTAATTGATGAGATCGAGGTAGAATTTGGCGATCACTTGAATATTTTGACTGGCGAGACTGGAGCGGGAAAATCGATTTTGTTAGGTTCCATGAATGCTGCTTTGGGAAATAAGATATCAAGAGATATGATTCGCCCGGGTGCTGACTTTGCCTATGTGGAACTATTATTTCATATTGAACGCTCGGAAATAATAAAAAAACTAGAAAAACTGGACATTTCTGTAGATGAAGGGGAAGTGTTGATTTCACGAAAAATTATGAATCGGCGTAATATTTGTAAAGTAAACGGTAGGACAGTTACGGTTAGTAAATTAAAAGAAATCGCAAGTTTACTGATTGATATTCATAGTCAGCATGAACATCAGTCATTATTACATAAACAAAATCATCTAAAAATTTTAGATGCGTTTTCACAAAATGAATCGATTGCAATTCGTAAAAAAATCAAACAGACTTACGATATTTATATGGATATCAAAAGACAATTAGAGGAAGACTATAGTGATCTGGATCAAAAAAAGCGAGAACTGGATTTTATTTCTTTTGAAATCGAAGAAATCCAGGCTGCAAATTTGATAATCGGTGAGGATGAACAATTAGAACACAGTTATCGAAAAATGGTCAATAGTAAAAACATTATGGAAAGTCTACATACTGTTTATCAGATTACCGGGTATGAAGAACCGATGTCAGCGGGAAGCCAGGTTGGTAATGCTTTACGTGATCTTCTGAAAGCAGAATCTTATGATGATGAATTGTCATCGATCAGAGAACAGTTGGAAACAGTTGATAGTATTTTAAACGATTTTAATCATGATTTATCAGGTTATATGTCAGAATTAGAATTTGATGAACAAGAGTTTTACCAAACGGAAGAGCGATTAAATTTAATCAATCATTTAAAGAGTAAATACGGAGAGACGTTAGAGGAAATCGAGAATTACTTAGAAAATTTGAAAGAAAAGCGTGATCGAATGAATCATTTTGAAGAAAATCGCGCCCAGCTTTTAGTAGAACTTGAGAATACCGAGCAGATTTTAAAGAAGGACTGTGCGAAATTAACGTCTATTCGAAAAAAGAGTGCCGAGCATCTTTGTCAAAAAATGATCGAGGCACTAAAAGAATTAAATTTTTTAAATATCCAATTTACGATGGAATTTAAATCTCTTGATCACTACACAGCAAATGGTGTCGATGAAGCTATTTTTATGATTTCAACAAATCCTGGATTGCCGCCGCGTCCATTGCATGAAGTTGCATCAGGAGGAGAGCTTTCCCGTATTATGCTTGCAATCAAATCTGTATTAGCAGATGTTGATCAGGTAGATACATTAATTTTTGATGAAATTGATAGTGGAATCAGTGGTCGTACAGCACAAAAAGTATCGGAAAAAATGACTGTCATTTCAGATTCCCATCAGGTAATCGCAATTACACATTTGCCACAGATTGCGGCTATGGCAGACAATCATTATTTGATTGAGAAACGAGTGGAAGGGAAGATAACAAAAACTGTGATGAATTTACTTGACGAGCAGTCTTCTATACAGGAACTTGCCCGCATGTTAGGTGGTGTTGAAGTGACAGATGCAGTGACTAGCAGTGCAAGAGAAATGAAAGAATTGGCAAAACGTACAAAAAAATACTGATTGAAATAACCGAGAATTTCATATACTACGAAGGATAGATGACAGTTTTTAGTTGGAATCTATCCTTTTGTAGTATATGTAAAGGAGAATCAAGTATGAAGGAGATAAAGCGATATCGAATCGGATTATGTATTTTGATGATATTGACACTGGCAGTCGCAGCATGGTCCTATTACACTGTTTGTCGTCAATCGATTCCAGATACCATACAGCTAGTCATTGATGATTCGTCAGAATTTGATTATAAAATTCCTGCGATTGGCGTTATTAGCAGCGAGGAAAAAGAAATTGATTCGGTGAATTTAAAATCAAAATTTGTTCTTAAATCAGGACAAAGTGGCAGTTATAAAATGGATACAAAACTCTTTGGCCTTGTAAAGCTAAAAGAGGTAGCAATCGAAGCATTAGAACGTCAGACTGCAGCACCTTCTGGTCAGATTACCGGAATTTATATTGAAACCAAAGGTCTGTTTGTCATTGATACGACAGATGTAGCGACAATGTCGGGTAATCAATCACCAGCGGAAAATAAATTACAAAGTGGAGATTACATTACCCAAATTAACGGTAAAAAGGTAACTTCCAAAATGAAATTTATGGAGGAAGTGAACGAATCGAATGGAAAACCTGTCATTTTACAAATCATTCGTAAAAATCAATCATTTCAAACTAAGATTACACCAGTTCTTGATAAAGAAGATGAACAGTATAAGATTGGTGCTTATATTCGCAATAATACACAGGGAATTGGTACGATCACTTATACTCAGGGGACAAAGTTTGCCGCCCTCGGTCATGGTATTAGTGATATAGATCTTGGGAATTTGTTATCTATCTGCGGTGGTGAGATATATCAGGCGGAAATATCCAGTATTAAAAAAGGGAGTGCAGGTGCACCTGGAGAAATTGTAGGTTTGATTGATTATAAATCGGAAAATCGCAAAGGTACTATTGAAAAAAATACCGAAAATGGAATCTTTGGTACATTTTTTACGGAACAAACGCAAGAAAATAGGATTCCAATTGCGACAAAACAGGAAGTGAAAACTGGTGATGCAAAGATTATTTCTTACATCAGTGGAGAACGAGAAGAATACGATGTGCAGATTACCAATGTTGATAAAGGTAACCGAGAAAAAAGAAAAGGTATGTCGATCAAAGTAACAGATCCTCGGCTAAAAAAATTGACAAATGGAATTGTTCAAGGTATGAGTGGCAGCCCAATCGTTCAGGATGGAAAACTCATTGGAGCGGTGACCCATGTGTTTGTCAGCGATCCAACAAAAGGTTATGGAATTTTTGCGGAAACTATGATAGAAGAAGGAATGAAGTAAAAATTGTAAAATGTGTTCTGTCTAAAATAGAATTGTATTTCGATTAAAAATGTTTTAGAATAAAAATATTGTATGATTGCAAAACTAAAAATCAGATAAATAAATCAGGAGTGATAAATATGAAGACAGGACTTATATTAGAAGGTGGAGCAATGAGGGGCATCTACACAGCGGGTGTTTTAGATGTTTTTATGGAAGAAGGAATTCATTTTGATGGAGTGCTTGGTGTATCCGCAGGGGCTATTCATGGGGCAACTTATGTCGCAGAACAAAAAGGTAGGAATATTCGTTATTACAAAAAATATTGTGCGGACAAACGTTTTATGAGTTTTTATAATTTATTAAAAACAGGAGATTTGGTCGGAGAAGAATTTTGTTATCATGAGCTTCCAGATACATTAGATCCGTTTGACTATGATGTTCTTGATCAATCCAAGACCGAATTTTATGTCACCTGCACAAATGTTGAGACAGGAAAGGCAGAATATTTGCGTATGAAAAATTCCAAGGAGGAAATTGATCTTTTGCGCGCTTCCGCTTCCATGCCTTATGTTACGAAAATTGTAAATTATAAAGGCAAAAAGTTGCTAGATGGGGGATGTGCAGATAGTATTCCGGTAAAGGCATTTGTAAAAATGGGATTTCATCGACCGGTTATTGTATTGACGCAAGATAAAGATTATGTAAAAGGACCGCAAAATCCTCATATTGCCAAACTTTTTTATCGCAAATATCCAGAGTTCGTAAAGACGATCAGTAGGCGTCATTTAAAATATAATAAAACAAGAGAGCAGATTGAAAAATGGGAAAAGGATGGAAAAGTATTTGTCATTCGCCCGAGTCAGAAGCTTACAATTGGCAGGATGGAGCATAATCCGGAAGAATTGCAACGAGTGTATGATATTGGTGTCAAAGATGCGCAAAATTGTTTGCAAGAACTTAAAAAATTTATAAACCTTTAAAATAGATGGATAATTCCTTACTGGATGTAAGGGTTATTAACCATAAATATATTGAAGTAGAAAGAATATCGCATTTACGATATTCTTTTTTTGTGTTATAGAAAATTTTAAGGAAGGCAGCCTTGTTTTCTTTATTCGAAAAGAATTTGTAATATTTAAAAGAAAAAGGTTGACGAAATGTAGGAAATGACATATTATTTTAGTAGGAATTAGCACTCGATAAAGATGAGTGCTAACAAAGAGGAGGGATACACATGATTTCAATTCCGGTATATGATATGACAATTTTACCTGGAGTTACGTTTTATTTTAAAAAAGATTTATTTGACCATAGAGATTTAGAAGCAATACAGGTTGATGAAGATATTTTATTTTTGATGCTCCGTGAATCAAAATCGCGTGAGGATCTTGGCGTCGAAGATTTTTATCCATATGGTGTTTCGGCAACGATCGAACACATCGGTGAGGATGGCAATATCCGTATTCGTGCCAAAGAGAGAGTCGAAATCACAAATATTGAGGTGGATGGTGCGGATGTGATCGCAGAGGCCTGTGTTGCCCCGGAAGAAAATGATATTTCAGATGATGATTTGACGATTCGTTTTGAAAAGATAAAAACTGCATTATTGAAATTTATTCGTGGTTTTCAATGGGGCGTTTGGGCAAGAGGCTTTATTCTACAATGGAAAAATATGAATGAAATGGTTTGTGGACTTTCTGGTTATCTCAGCTTGACATGGGAAGAAAAATATGCCATTTTAGCATCTCCGACTAGAAGCGAGCGCTGTAAGCGGATTGAGTCGGCTGTCTATGAATTTATTGAGATTACAAAAGTCAGTGATGAAGCAGAAACAGCACAAAAGGAAAATAATGAGCAGGCCTATCGGGAAACCGCATTAAAGAAACAAATCGAATTTTTGCAGAGACAGCTTGATGATATGCACCCGGAAAATGTCTCTGATATTCGAAAATTTGAAAAGAAAATTCAGGATTCCGGTATGAATGAAGAAGCGAGAAAAGAAGCAGATAAAGTATTAAATCGTATGAAGCAGGAAGGCAAGGATAGTCACGAATATGGTATGCTTTACGATTATTTGGATTTTGTGACAAGCTTATCGTGGAAAAAAGAGGAAAAACTGCCGGATATTGATCTTCAAAAAGCAGAAGAGATTTTAGAAGAAGATCATTATGGATTAAAAAAGGTAAAAGAACGAATTATCCAGCAGCTTGCCGTTATGGCATTAAATAAAAAACAATCAGGATCTATTTTGTTGTTTGTAGGACCACCGGGAACCGGTAAGACAAGTATTGGACAGAGCATTGCTAAAGCACTCGGTCGAGAATATGTACGAATTAGCCTTGGTGGTATTCGTGATGAGGCCGAAATTCGTGGACACAGGAGAACTTATGTCGGTGCGATGCCAGGACGAATTATGGAGGGCATGAAGAGATGCGGAACATCCAATCCGGTTATGGTATTAGATGAAGTAGATAAATTAGCAAGAGAATATAGCGGTGATCCAGCCAGTGCTTTGCTAGAAGTATTGGATCCAGAACAAAATGATTCTTTTACCGATCATTATATGAATGTGCCGTATGATTTATCTAATGTGCTATTTGTTTGTACTGCCAATGCAGTCGATACGATTCCTGAGCCGTTGTTAAATCGTATGGAACTGATTCAATTTCCAGGTTATACGGCAGTCGAAAAATTTCAGATAGCAAGAAAGCATTTGCTCCCAAGGGCAATGAAAAGTATGGGTATCAAAGCGAGAAATCTCAAAGTGACCGATGAAGCTCTGGAGAAAATTATATCTGACTATACAGCAGAAGCTGGTGTACGAGGCTTAAAAAAACAGATGGACCATTTATGTCGATTTGCAGCAGTGAAGCTGGTCAAAGGAGAGCAAAAAAGTATTACGGTCAATACCAAGCGATTAACCGAATTTCTTGGCAAAAAGACATTGCATCACGAACATATTTTAGAAGATAAGATGCCCGGGGTTGTCACCGGACTTGCATGGACGCAGGCAGGGGGCGAGATTTTATTCATCGAGACTGCATTGACAAATGGTACTGGTAAGGTACAAATTACTGGACAGCTTGGAGATGTTATGAAAGAATCTGCTCAAATTGCCCTGACGCTGGTAAAATCTATGTATCCGAAAGAGTCAAAAATATTTGATGAACATGATCTTCACATTCATGTTCCGGCGGGAGCAGTGCCAAAGGATGGACCATCTGCAGGAATTACATTAGTTACAGCGTTAAGCTCATTGGTTACGAATACATCAGTTGGAGCAGAATATGCAATGACAGGTGAAGTATCACTCCGAGGCAATGTCATGCCAATTGGTGGTTTGCCGGAAAAATTAATGGCAGCACAAAGAGCCGGTATTACGAAAGTATTTATTCCAAAAGATAATGTAGAAGATTTGGAAGATGTGGCAGAAGAAGTAAAGGAAAAATTAGAAATTATTCCAGTAAAACGAGTGGACGATGTACTAAAACGAGTGTTAGAATGTAATGGTCCAGTGTAGTGTTCTCAAGGTGAACTATAAATAGTTGTATTAAAATAAAAATGATATGGCAGACGGTACTAAGTGGTAGTGCCGTCTTGTCGCATAAAGGAGAAGAAAAATGAAGAAAATAGGTTTTATCGGTGTAGGAATTATGGGAAAATCAATGGTAAGAAATCTGATGAAGGCAGGATTTGAACTCCATATTTATGCACGCACAAAATCAAAAGTTGAGGATGTTATTTTAGAGGGTGCAACGTTTCATGAGACAATTGCTGATTGTGTGAAGGGATGTGATGCCATCATTACAATTGTAGGATTTCCAAAAGATGTAGAAGAAGTATATTATGATAAAAATAATATTTTGGATAGTGCAGATCAGGGGACTTATTTGATTGATATGACAACGACAAGTCCGATGATTGCAGAAGAACTTTACAAAGAAGGGACAAAGAGAGGATATCATGTATTGGATGCTCCGGTAACAGGCGGAGATGTTGGCGCAAAAGAGGGTACATTATCGATTCTTGTTGGTGGTGATAAAACGGACTATCAGGCTTGTATGCCATTATTTGAGGCAATGGGAACAAATATCAATTATCAGGGAAAGGCTGGTAATGGACAGCATGCAAAGATGGCAAATCAGATTTTGATTGCTGGGGCTTTATCTGGTGTCTGCGAGGCACTTACTTATGCGAAGGCAAAAGGACTGGATTTACAGACGTTGTTAGATTCTCTTTCAACTGGTGCAGCGGGTAGCAAACAATTAGATACATTTGGACCAAAAATCATCGATGGGGACTATGAACCAGGATTTTTCTTAAAACATTTTGTCAAAGATATGCAATTGGCACTCATTGAGGCAAATCGAAGCGATCTAAATTTAGAAATGTTAAGTCTTGTGTTATCCAACTATCAGATTTTAGAGTCTCAAGGATATGGAGATTTAGGAACGCAGGCATTGATGAAATTATATGAAGAGTAAAAAATATATGCCCAGGTTAGTGGATGAAACTTTCCTGGGCAAGTATTGGCTCATTAGGATTGATGCATTTTTTCATGTTCTATTTTTAACTCTTCTAATAGTTCATGTGCAGTCCAACTTTGATTGGAGGGAGTCAGTACTGCTTTATAAGGAACCGGTCCAACGCCTGATTTGCGAACCGCTGCCAATGCAAGATCTAAATGTGTATTAGATAGACCGGCAAACACAATCATTGGATCCGATAACTCTTGACTCTCTTCTGTGGAATCTAGTGTTTTCATATCTTTGATTCCTGCTAAAGTACCAATCGGTGTCAGGATATCTTCTGTATGGACATTTTTAATTTTTAATTTTAGTGGCATAAAAGCTTTCATTAATTTCATGGATTGTGGTTTTGAAAATTGAAATAATAAAATTGTTGGTTTCATTTTAAATCCCTCATTTCGTTAGTATCGCTCATAATAGTATAGCATGTGGCTAGAGTTTTTACAAACAACATATAATGATATATCCATATTTCAAAAGCATTTTTATAGAAAAAGAAGAAAAAATACTTGATTTTTTTTATAAACGGTGATAAGATACTAATTGCTCGTGACGAGTCAAAATTATTTATTTTTGCAGTTGTGGCGGAATGGCAGACGCGCTAGATTCAGGTTCTAGTGCCCGCTAAGG
>JAUNIX010000043.1 GCA_030523275.1 Lachnospiraceae bacterium | reverse complement strand
CTCCAAAGTAACAGATTTTTATATTTAATCTGTCTACTTTAGAGGTATCATATCATCCTTGAGATGGTCGTTTTAAATATATTTTTCTTACATTTGTTCTGGACATTCAATTCCAAGTAATCCTAAAGAATCTTTCAAAATATATTTTGTGAGAGATAATAATTTTAATCTTGCATTACTAATATTTTTATCTTCAACAATACATTGATTGTCATGATAAAATTTATTAAAGGCCTGCGCAACCGCCATAGAATATCGAGCAACAACAGATGGTTCTAAACGCTCTGCTGCATTTTCAATCACTTCTGGATAACGACTAATTTCTTTTAATAAAGCAATTGATGCATCATCTGTTAATACACTATAATCAATCTGTGCAGTTTCATCAAACTCTTTTGCTCTACGCAAAACGCTTGCAGCACGTGCATACGTATACTGTACATATGGACCTGTCTCACCATCAAAATTATGAATCTTATCCCAATCAAATACCACATCTTTGATACGCTGATTATATAAATCATTAAATAAAATTGCTCCAATTCCAACTTTATGTGCAACCTCTTTTTTATCAGGGATATTAGGATTCTTTTCTTCTATAATTTCCTGTATTCTCTGAATGGATTCACTTAAAATATCTTCTGCATAAATTATATTTCCTTTACGCGTAGATAATTTACCACCTTTTAAACTTACCAAGCCATATGGCACATGAACAAGCTGCTCTGGCGCCCAATCATATCCTAATAATTCAATTACTTTGAATACCTGAGCAAAATGCAATTTCTGCTCCAATCCAGTAACGTAGATACAACGATCAAACTGATACGTATCCTTTCTATATAAAACTGCTGCCAAATCTCTAGTCGCATATATGGAACTTCCATCTTTTTTCATTACAATACATGGAGCCATATTATATTCATCAAGACGAATGATATATGCCCCTTCACTTTCTTCTAATAAGTGATGTGCATTACATTCGTCAATGACACGTTTTGATTTATCACAATAGAAACTTTCTCCTGCATAAGAATCAAACTCAATACCCAACATCTCATAAGTCTTCTTATATTCTACCAGAGAAATGTCTTTAAACCATTGCCAAATAGACAACGCTTCTTCATCACCTTGTTCCATTTTTGTAAACCAAGCTCTTGCCTCATCATTCAAAGAATCATCTTTTTCGGCTTCTTCATGGAATTTAACATAAATATTCATTAATTCAGCAATCCCATTTTTTTCAACAGCCTCTTTACTTCCCCATTTTTTGTAAGCAACAATCAATTTACCAAACTGAGTACCCCAATCACCCAAATGATTAATTCTTTCTACTTTATAACCCAACTTTGTAAAAATCTTATATAAGGAATTACCAATGATCGTCGTACGTAAATGTCCAACATGGAATTTTTTTGCAACATTTGGAGATGAATAATCAATACAAATTGTCTTCCCCTCTCCAACATTTTGTTTACCATACTGATCCGAATTTGCTTTGTCCACAACTTGCTTTACAAACAAAGTTTTATCCACAAAGAAATTAAGATATGCACCTTTTACTTCTACTTTCGATAAGAAGGTCTGTTCACCAATCTGTTTTGCCAAATCGGCAGCAATCATATTAGGAGCTTTTCGAAATATCTTTGCTAACTGAAAACAAGGAAAAGCAAAATCACCCATATCTGCTTTGGGAGGAATTTCCAACAACTGTTCTACTTTATCTGCATCAAATCCTTCAATTTTAGAAGCTAAAACTTCTGCAATTTTTTTCTTCATAAAAACCCATCCTTTATTATAAATTGTAAATCTATTTTATTATCATATAAATTTCAAAAGTATCTTCTTTCCATGATTGAATATAAAAATCTTTTGATAAAATATCTTCTAAATCTGATTTTGCCCTTTTGCCAAGCGACATTTCAGAAATACATTCCACAGAAACAATAATCCTTTTTTTCTCAATCATCGTACGAAATAAAAAATCCGAAATCCATAATTTATCTGAAAAATATTGAAATAGATTTTTCCAACCAGTTAAAAACTTCATTGTCATGCAACATTGTGTTTTTATTTCTTCTTTATCAAATACAAAATCTGCATTTGGAAAAGATTTTGCTGTATGTTCTACTAATTCATAAAAAGCTGGAAAAAAAGGAACCTCTTCTTCCTCTTCTAATTCATCAAATTTCATTGATATCTGTCCAAGCGAGTGAATAAACTCTTTGAGCATCTTCTTCTTTTTTTGAATTTCTTTTATTTTTTCTTCACAATCCAAAAACATCTGCCTCTGATTGCCTGAAAGGATTTCTTCTTTCTTTATTTCTTCTTTATAATCGATTTCCTGTAATGACAATGGAGAAAATAATTGTCTTCTTTTTTCTTCTTCCATCTGAAAATATAGATTTTCTTCGATTTTTCTTTGTTCCATCTCCAATCTATATTTTTCCTGCATCAAAATTTCTTCTTCTTGTACACATTCTAAATATTCATCAGATAAGTACTTACTTAATTCTTCATTCATACACAACTCCATTCTAAAGAGGATCTTTGGATGGAAGTCCTGCTTTTCTAGGATATTTATTTGGTGTTTCTTTTCTTTTTTCTATCATAACAAACGTACGAGAAATATCTGTTTCCGGAATTTTAAATTCTTTCACATCTTGCAACTTTCCTCCCAAAATATGAATCGCATTTTGGGCCTGTTTCACTTCTTCTTCTACATTTCCCGACTTATAAGAAATAAAAAATCCGCCTTTTTTTAAATATGGAATACAATACTCGGATAAAGAAGATAAATTTGCTACCGCTCTTGAAACACAAAGATCGAATTGATTTCTCAGTTTTCCTTTTTTAGCAAAATCTTCCGCTCTCCCGTGAATTGTATAAATATCAGATAGAGAAAGCATTTCAATTACTTCATCTAAAAATTTTATTCTTTTATTTAAAGAATCCAATAACGTAATTTCTAAGTTTGGAAATGCAATTTTTAATGGAATTCCAGGAAATCCAGCTCCTGTCCCTAAATCCAATACTTTCCAATTTTTAGACAGGTCAAATTTTGAAGCAAGAGCAAGACTATCAATAAAATGCTTATCAATCACCTCTTGTTTTTCCGTAATCCCAGTTAAATTCATGACCTTGTTTTTTTCAATCAAAAATTCATAATATGTTTGAAATTGATTACACTGCTTATCTGTCAAAGAAATGCCAATTAAGTTTGCTTTTCTTCTTAATTCTTCCATTATGCCCTCCTTTTCATCTGTTCTAAATATACCAATAAAACAGAAATATCAGAAGGAGAAACCCCGGAAATTCTCGAAGCCTGACCAATTGAATGAGGACGAATCTGTGACAATTTTTGAATCGCTTCTTTTCTCAGATTATGAATGACTGCATAATCAATATCTTCCGGTATTTGTTTCATTTCCAGTTTTTTAAACTGTTCTACTTGCTTCATTTGACGGTTGATATAGCCGTCATATTTGATATTAATATTAATCTGTTGAATAATATCTTCATCTAATTCTGGCCTATCCGGGTCGATTAAGGCGAGATCTTCATATTTCAATTCTGGACGACGAATCAACTCTTCTAATGTTACTGCTGTTTTTAAAGTCGAACTTCCTAACGATTTTAACAAATTTTGTACATCAGGGGAAGCACCAATCATTATTTTCTTTACTCGTTCTATTTCGTTCGCTATCTGCTTTTCTTTTAATACAAGTTTTTCGTATCTTTCATCCGATATCAGTCCAACCTCGTGTCCAATTGGAGTCAAACGCAAATCCGCATTATCCTGTCTTAATAATAACCGGTATTCTGCTCTTGAAGTCATCATTCGATAGGGTTCATGCGTCTCTTTTGTAACAAGATCATCGATCAAAACTCCAATATATGCTTCCGAACGTTTTAAAATAATCGGATCTTTTCCTTGTAACTTTCGGCATGCATTGATGCCGGCAATCAATCCCTGTGCTGCTGCTTCCTCATATCCTGAACTACCATTAAACTGACCACCACTAAATAATCCCTCTACATTCTTAAATTCCAATGAAGATTTTAATTGCATCGGATTAATACAATCATATTCAATTGCATATGCATTTCGAATAATTTTGGCATCTTCAAGCCCTTTTACCGAACGATACATTTTATACTGTACATCTTCCGGCAGTGAACTAGACATTCCCCCAACATACATTTCATTTGTATATTCACCTTCCGGCTCAATAAAAACCTGATGTCTATTTTTGTCTGCAAATTTTACAACTTTATCCTCAATGGAAGGACAATATCTAGGACCGGTTCCTTCTATGGCACCGGAAAATAGCGGTGATCGATCTAAATTTTCTTTAATAATTTCATGTGTTTCTTCGTTTGTATAAGTTAACCAGCAAGAAATCTGTGGGCGTTTAATATCTTCTTCTTTATTCATAAAACTAAACGGAACAATCTTTTCATCTCCAAACTGTTCCTGCATCTCATCAAAATGAATCGATCTCTTATCAATACGAGCAGGGGTTCCTGTTTTAAAACGATACATTTCGATTCCCATTTTTTTTAGAGAATCTGTCAGATAATTCGCAGCCTGAAGACCGTTTGGTCCCGTTGCATTGCTGACGTCGCCATAAATACATCGTGCCTTCAAATAAGTTCCCGTCGCAAGAACAATGGCTTTTGCATGATAAATGGCACCAGAATATGTCTTAACACCACATACTTTTCCATCCTGGGAAAGAATTTCTGTAACTTCTGCCTGGCGCAATGTCAAATGATCTGTATTTTCCAACGTCATTCTCATATAACGAGAATACTCTGCTTTATCAGCCTGTGCACGTAACGAATGTACTGCCGGTCCCTTGGATTTATTTAACATTTTTGATTGAATATAGGTTTTATCGATGTTCAACCCCATCTGACCACCAAGGGCATCTATCTCCCTTACCAAATGTCCTTTCGAACTACCTCCTATATTCGGATTACAGGGCATCAAAGCAACACTATCCATGCTGACTGTAAAACAAATTGTTTCAAATCCCAGTCGTGCCGATGCAAGTGCGGCTTCACATCCTGCATGACCTGCTCCAACCACTATAATATCATATGTTTCTTCATGAACATTCATTTCTATCCCTCACTATTTTCCCATACAAAATTCACTGAAAATTTCATTTACCAAATCTTCTCCTACGGATTCTCCTATAATGTATCCTAAAGACTCGTATGCATTCATCAAGTCAATCGAGAAGAAATCCTCCGGCATATCATCAAGGATACTTTGTTCTACCATAGAAAGACTCTGCATGGTATCTACCAATGCATTTTTATGTCTCATATTTGTTATATAAATTTCGTTGTTAAATGATAAATGTCCCTGAAAGAACATCTCTTTTAAATCTTCATAAAAATCAGAAATACCATCCTGAGTTTTTGCTGATATTTCAATACATTTCCAATCTTGGAATTGTTTTCTAAATGTATTGATATCTTTCTTTTTATCTAAATCTGATTTATTAAGCAATACGATTACTTTTTTATCTTTCACCATATCGATAATAATCTCATCATTTTTGTCTAATTCTCTTGTCATATCTACGACATATAAAATCAAATCTGCGGAATCAATATTTTCTTTTGCTTTATCCACACCGATTTTTTCAATAATATCTTCTGTGTCACGAATTCCCGCTGTATCAATAATATTCAATGGAATCCCCTGAATGTTGATCGATTCTTCGAGTGTATCTCTTGTTGTACCAGCAATGTCAGTGACAATTGCACGCTCCTCACCTACCAAAACATTTAACAGCGAGGATTTACCGGCATTGGGCTTACCAATAATAACCGTTCGGATTCCCTCTTTTAAGATTTTTCCATTATCCGCCGTATCAATTAATTGTTTTATCTCATCCTTTAATTTTTTTACATCGACCAATAATTGTTTTCCATATCCGTCAATACTCATATGCTCTGGGTCATCCAATGCAGATTCGATTGCCGCTATATGATGTATAATAATCTTTCTTATTTCGTCAATTTTTCTTTTTAATGAACCATCTAATTGTTTTAATGAACTTTCCAATGCAAATTCATTTTTGGAAGAAATAACATCCATAACCGCTTCTGCCTGTGATAAATCAATTCTTCCATTTAAAAATGCACGTTTTGTAAATTCTCCTGGCTCAGCAGGACGTGCTCCATATTTTACAACGGTCTCTAATACTTTTTTCATCACTGTCACACCGCCGTGACAATTAATTTCTACAATATCTTCTTTTGTATAAGTATGAGGACTTTTCATAACCAGACAAATACACTCATCAATTCTTTTATCCCCATCATAAATATATCCATAATGTGCAGTATGGGAATCAACCTTTTTCATATCCTTTTTTTTCGCCGGACGAAATATTCTTTCCATAATTGAGAAAGAGTCCTCTCCACTGATTCGGATAATTCCGATTCCACCATCAGCCATCGCTGTAGATATTGCTGCAATTGTCTGATTTTGATACATTGTTTCATCTCCATTCACATAAATTTTGTCTGAAATCATCATTGACGATCCTTTTCTTATAACATAGGAAAAGAATTCTAATTTTCTATATTATAAGAAAAGGGCCGCCATAAGGCAACCCTTTTGCTTATTTTTAGTTATCTCCTCTTCGCTTTAGCATAATAACTACTTTTCTATATGGATCTTCGCCTTCACTCTTTGTACAAACATATCGATCATTCTGTAAAGCAGAATGTATAATACGTCTTTCATATGGATTCATTGGTTCAAGTGAAACAGATCTTCTAGTACGTTTTACCTTATAGGCAATATTACGTGCCAGATTTTCTAATGTTTTCTTTCTTCTCTCACGATAATTTTCTGTATCTAACTGTACTTTAATATAACTTTCACTATTTTTATTAACAAAAAGACTGATTAAGTACTGCAAAGAATCTAGTGTCTGACCTCTTTTACCGATCAAGATTCCCATATTCTCTCCAGAAAAATTAATATCCATAATATTTTTTTCTTCGTTAAAATCAATTTTACATGTTGTCTCAACACCCATTGCATCGAACAATTCATGTAAATAATCTTTTGTAATATCTACAAGTGATTCTTTCTGGATGACTTCGATAATTGCTGGTTTTACTTTAAAAATACCTAAAAACCCTTTATTACCTTCGTCGATTACATTATATTCTAATTCGCTACTTGGAACACCAAGTTCCATTGCTGCATTCATAACAGCATCTGACTCTGTTTTACCTTCAAAACGTAAACGTTCTTCCATTCCTATTGACCTCCCTTTTTATCCAGCTCTTTCACAATATTGGCCTTGGAAGAAATTGAACCACCCTTTTTATTTTTATAATTGGCATCAACCTTTTTTGTATTGATATTTGCTGCACTTTTTACTTTGCTATTTGCAGAAGAACCTTGTCCAGCTTGTGTATTCTGAGAAGCACTGTTTGGATCAGCTGCTTGCATCATTCTTTCTGTTAAAGTTGGTTTTCCTTTTTTCTTTGCTTTCTTTTTCGCTGCTTTTGCACGTTGTTTTTCGATAATCTTATCCATATCTGCATGATCATAATAATAATTAATGATCCACTGCTGAAGTACGGTAAAGATTGCTGATGCTGCCCAATAAATACCAATCGCAGATGGTAAAGAAATACACATTACAAATGACATAATCGGCATAATTAACATCATCTGTTTTGATGTTGCAGCTGCCGGATTATCATCATCCATCGTTCCCATAGAAACTCTTGCTGATAAATATTGTGCTCCTGCTGCCAAAATTGGAATTAACATATAGACAGATAATCGAAATCCTGGTGCTTGTGTAATATTAATTCCCAAAATAAAGTCATTCATATGAATCAATTTATCTGTGCTGGATGCAACAACATCTGCTGCTCCCGGAATTTTCTTAGCAATCAAATCCCATGCCTCATTTGGCATATGTGCCAAATAAGAAATAACATCTCCTATAGTAGGATTATCCACAAGCGTGTATCTGGAACTTAATTTCACACTTTCTCCAACTTTTGCAAGCGCTTTTGCATATCCTCCCTGTCCCATGATGGCTTCTGCAACCGGTTTATATGCATTATAAACTTTTGGAATATACGTTGGAACATCCATAACAACACGATACAATGCTAATAAGATTGGCATCTGAACCAACAAAGGAAGACATCCGGCTGTCGGACTAGCTCCATATTTTTCATACAAAGCATTCATTTCTTCCTGCTGTTTTAACATTGATGCATTGTCTCTTCTATTACGATATTTTTTCTGAATTTTATTCATTTCAGGTTGCATGATCTGATTTACTTTTGTAAATCTCTGCTGGTTTAATGTCAATGGAAATAAAATAATTTTTACAACTAATGTAAAAAGAATAATACTCAAACCAATATTTTGAATACCACAAATTTCAAGACCATTATAAATTCCTTCAATGATATACCCAAGAAGCTGGGCAACCGGTCCTAAAATTCCTCCATTTGTTGCTAACAACATAAGTATATTTACCTTACCTTTCTAATTTGTCTAGGGAACCGGATCATATCCACCTTTTGAAAAAGGATTACATCTTAAGATTCTCCAGGCGGCTAATAAGCCGCCTTTTATGAAGCCATATTTTTCAATCGCTTCAATGGCGTATTGTGAACATGTCGGTGTATATTTACAGGTTGGTCCACCTTTCATCACTGATAAATATTTTTGATAAAAGCGAATACAACTTAATGCCACTTTTTTTATCATTTTTTCACTTCTTTACAATTTTATGAAGATTTGCCAAATGAAAAAAGGATGATTCCAATTCCTGATATCCTTTTCCCCTTGCTCCTCTTCTGGCAATCACCACAATGTCCCAGCCAAGATCAAGTTTATCCTTATTCAAACGATAAACTTCTCTGATCACTCTGGTCAAGCGGTGTCTCACCACACTGTTTCCTATCTTCTTACTGACTGAAATTCCTAATCGGTTTTTCCCCAGTTCATTCGACCTGATATACATGACAAGCTGTCTATTTACTTTTGACTGACCTGTTCGATAAACCAAAGAAAAATCTCCTGATTTTTTTAAAGATTCATAATTTTTCATTTTTTTACCCTTAAAAATGTAGAAAAGAAGAAAAGGTCACAAAAGATTGCGACCCTAAGCTGATAATTTATTTCTTCCTTTTGCTCTTCTTCTAGCTAACACTTTTCTACCGTTAGCAGTACTCATTCTTTTTCTAAATCCATGGACTTTAGATCTCTGTCTCTTTTTAGGCTGAAATGTCATTTTCATAATGCAGGCACCTCCTTATTTACAATTATATATTCTATAATCCTTTTTCATATCATAAAACACCACTCCTATTATATAAATTTGAACTATTTTCGTCAAGCAAATCTTTGATTTTTTTCTATCAACATCGTTTTCACCTAATATCTTGTGTTTTTTCACAAAGTTATCCACAATTTGTGGATTAGATGTTTATAACTTATTCATTTACTGTGATTTTATTTTCTCTTTTCTCTAAAATTCTCATATTTTTCAGCAATTTTCGATTGTTTATTTGTGGATTTGACTTATCCACATACTTTTTTCACCAAATTAGTTTCTACATATTATAATACATGATTGCAATAATAAGTTATCCACACCCCTATCTACGAATCTATCCACTTGAAATATGCTGGCTTTTGCTTTATTATAAAGAAAGGACTATGTAAATTCAGAAAGGATGGCATACAGATGCCAGGTGGACAAATACCTATGGAAGAAAAAATAAGAGCAATCTGGGATCAGGTACTCAATCAATTAATTCAAAAATATGATATTACCGAAGCTGCCGCTAATACATGGATACGACCACTACAGGTATATCGGGTTTCCAATGGGCAGATTACATTTTTAATGAATGAACGCTACGACCAACGTGGTATCGATTACATCAAACATCGTTTTTATGATATTTCGATTGGTTTAGCCATTCAGGATTTAACGGGGGAAGAATATTCTATAGAAATTTGTCTTTCTGATGAAATTCAGAAACATAAAGAAGCGGTACAACAGCCGACGACAGCTGCTGTTGATTCTCATAAAAGTTCAATGCTCTCCAATTTGAATGAACGATATACATTTGAAACGTTTGTCATCGGAAAAAATAATGAACTTGCACAGGCTGCCAGTGTTGCAGTTGCGGATGCTCCGGGTGAAGCATACAATCCTTTGTTTTTATACGGCGGAGCCGGACTTGGCAAAACGCATTTAATGCATTCCATCGCTCACTATATTATAGAAAACAAAAAAGATATGAAAGTTCTCTATGTTACGAGTGAAAAATTTACAAATGAATTGATCGATTGCCTAAAACATAACAAAAATGAGGAATTTCGAAGTAAATATCGTAATATTGATGTCCTCTTAATCGATGATATTCAGTTTATTATCGGAAAAGAAAGTACCCAGGAAGAATTTTTCCATACTTTTAATTCTTTATATGAAGAAAATAAACAAATTATTATATCTTCAGATAAACCACCAAAAGATATGCAAATTTTAGATGAACGTTTCCGATCTCGTTTTGAATGGGGATTAACTGCTGATATTCAGCCACCTGATTATGAAACCAGAATGGCAATTTTAAATAAACGTGCGGAATTAGATAATATCAGTATTGATACAAAAATCATGGAATACGTTGCAAATAATGTAAAATCTAACATTCGTGAATTAGAGGGTGCTTTAAATAAAATTTGTGTTTTCTCAAAATTAAAACGAAAACCAATTGATTTAGAATTAGCGCAAGAAGCCTTGAAAGATCTGATCGTACCAGAAGGTCAACGTGAAATTACACCGGAATTAATTATTGATATTGTATGTGAACATTTCAATGTCTCATTATCCGATATCACATCACGTAAAAAAAGTCAGGAAATCGCATATCCAAGACAAATTGCAATGTACCTCTGTAAAAAACATACCGATAAATCTTTAAAAGCCATTGCTGCTGCCCTTGGCAAAAGAGATCATTCAACAATCATACATGGAATTCAAAAAATTGAAAATGATCTAGAAACTAACATCAGTCTTCAAAATACGATTGAAGTACTAACCAAAAAAATCAACCCTACATAAATTTCAACATCTTATACACAATCCTATGTCAATTTACTGTTTATGGATTGTGTATAAAGTTTGTTGCACCTAGAGGGTGTGGATAAAGTTAAAGTTATCCTCCGATTATTTTAACCTTATAGAAAAGTTATAAACATCCATTTTTCTGATGTTTATCTTAATTTTAAGACTTATTAACATTTCAACATCCTCTACTACGAATACGACGAAATTTAATATTATTTATCTATAATAATCACCCGAAAGGAGTTATTCACATTATGAAGATCATGTGCACCAAATCCAATTTACTTCAAGGTGTTAATGTAGCTTTAAAAGCAGTTTCAAACAAAACCACATTACCAATTCTTGAATGTGTATTACTTGAAGCAAATGAAAAGGGCATCATCTTAACAGCCAATGATATGGAACTTGGCATAGAAACTGTTCTTGAAGGTAATATCCAAGAACCAGGGAAAATCGCATTAAATGCAAAACTTTTTTCAGAAATTATTCGTAAATTACCAGATAATGATGTGGAAATTACAACAAACTCCAATCATCAGGCAATTATCATTTGTGAAAAATCAAAATTTACAATATCAGGACAAGCAGGAGATGATTTTCCTTTATTACCAGAAATAGAAAGGCTTCAATCAATTTCAATTTCCCAATTTATGTTAAAAGAAGTCATCAGACAAACGATTTTTTCTATATCTGATAATGAAAATACCAAATTAATGACTGGCGAATTATTTGAAATTAATCAAAATAATTTAAAAGTTGTGTCATTGGATGGTCATCGTATTTCTATCAGAAACATTGAATTAAAAGATTGTTACGAAAATATCAAAGTTGTCGTTCCTGGAAAGACACTCTCTGATTTGAGTAAGATTCTGAATGGTGGAACAGAAGATGAAGTCAATATTTATTTTACCAATAAACATATTTTATTTGAATTTGATAGTACAGTCGTTGTCTCAAGACTTTTAGAAGGAGAATATTATAATATTAACCAGATGCTATCTACAGATTATGAGACAAAAATTCAGATTAATAAGAAAGAATTCTTAAATTGTATAGATAGAGCTTCTTTATTGATTAGGGAGTCTGACAAAAAACCGATTGTAATCAATATTCAAGATGAAAGTATGCAATTGAGTATCCAATCCTTTATTGGATCAATGAAAGAAGAAATTTATATTAACAAAGAAGGAAAAGATTTATTAATAGGATTTAATCCTAAATTTTTAATGGATGCCTTAAGAGTCATTGATGATGAAGTTATTGATATTTATTTGGTAAATCCAAAAGCACCTTGTTTTATCAAGGATGCAAGTCAGTCTTATGTATATCTGATTCTTCCTGTTAATTTTAATGCTGCAAATATATAATTGGAGGTTCTCATGGAATTAATTAAATTAAGAGATGATTATATAAAACTAGGACAGGCTTTAAAGGCGGCTGGACTGGTTGATTCAGGAGTAGAGGCTAAAGAAGTCATTCAAAGTGGACTAGTGTTAGTCGATGGAGAAGTAGAAACAAGACGTGGAAAAAAATTATATGACGGAGCAGTTGTTCAATTTGATAACATGACCATTCAAATTGAAAAATAATTCATTTTATTATGTATATCAAATCACTAGAACTTAAAAATTATAGAAATTATGAAGATCTGGCAGTTTCATTTTTACCAGGAAGTAATTTATTTTATGGAAACAATGCTCAGGGAAAAACTAATATATTAGAATCGATTTATTTGAGTGGCACTTCCAAATCACATAGAGGAAGTAGAGATAAAGAACTGATCCGGTTTGGAGAAAAAGAAGCCCATATTCGTTTATTTTTAGAAAAAAAAGAAATAGAGCATCGAATTGACATTCATTTAAAGAAAAATAAGACAAAGGGAATTGCGATTGATGGTATGCCAATTCGCAAATCTAGTGATTTATTAGGAATGATGAATATTATATTTTTCTCGCCGGAAGATTTATCGATCATAAAAAATGGTCCAGGAGAGAGAAGACATTTTTTGGATATGGAATTATGCCAACTTCAAAAAATTTATATGTACCATCTTTCACAGTATAATAAAATTTTAAAACAAAGAAATCAGTTGCTTTCTCAAATATATTTTGAAAATCAACTCATAGATACTTTGGATGTCTGGGATATTCAATTGGTGGAATACGGAAATTCAATTATTGAAAAAAGACAAAAGTTTGTTAATGAGCTGAATGATATCATATGTAATATCCATCGTAAATTAACTGGTGGAAAAGAAGAAATCGTGGTTAAGTATGAAAATCAAGTGGAAGAAGACTTTCTGCGTCAGTTAAGACAGAGAAGAGATACAGATTTGAAATATAAAAATACTGGGATTGGTCCTCACCGTGATGATATGAAGTTTATGGTGAATGGAATTGATGTTCGTACATATGGTTCTCAGGGCCAACAAAGAACAGCGGCATTATCTTTGAAACTTGCAGAAATAGAATTGGTCAAAAGAAAAATTGGAGATACGCCGATTTTACTTTTGGATGATGTTCTTTCAGAACTTGACAGTACTAGAAAAAGATATTTACTGGATAGTATTAAACAAATTCAAACATTTATTACCTGTACTGGACTGGAAGAATTTGTAAACAGTCAATTATCGATTGATCAATTATTTTATGTAAAAGAAGGAAGCGTTAGAAAAGAAGGACAGGAGGCAGATCATGAGCACTGAAAATAGAAATACATCAGAATATGGTGCAGATCAGATTCAGATTTTAGAAGGTCTGGAAGCGGTAAGAAAAAGACCGGGAATGTATATTGGAAGTACTTCAGAAAAAGGATTACATCATTTGGTTTACGAAATTGTGGATAATGCGGTAGATGAAGCGTTGGCCGGATATTGTGATACGATTTGTGTAACGATCCATAAGGATAATTCTGTAACTGTTCAGGATAACGGACGAGGAATTCCAGTAGGAATCAATAAGAAAAAGGGAATTTCTTCTGTCGAGGTCGTATTTACGATTCTACATGCAGGAGGAAAGTTTGGCGGTGGAGGCTATAAAGTTTCCGGCGGCTTACATGGAGTAGGCTCTTCTGTCGTGAATGCTCTTTCTGAATGGTTGGAAGTGGAAGTTCATACCGAAGGTAAAATTCATAATCAGAGATATGAACGGGGAAAAGTATGCTATCCATTAAAGATTACTGGTGATACCGATCGAAGAGGTACAACCGTTCATTTTAAACCGGATGGTGAAGTTTTCGAGACCACCATTTTCGATATTGACACTCTGGTTCAGAGATTAAGAGAAACGGCATTTTTAACGAAAAATCTAAAAATTATATTAATTGATGAAAGACCAGAAGAAACATTAGAATTTAAATTCCATTATGAAGGTGGAATCAAAGAATTCGTTCAGTATTTAAACCAAAATAAAGATGATTATTATGATGATGTCATTTACTGCGAAGGAACAAAAGATGAAGTTTATGTAGAAGTGGCATTTCAGCATAATGATTCCTACACAGAAAATATTTACAGTTTTGTTAATAACATCATTACACCGGAAGGTGGAACGCATTTATCCGGTTTTAAAAATGCATTAACAAAAACATTTAATGAATATGCGAGAAAAAATAAAATTTTAAAAGAGACAGAGAGCAATTTATCTGGAGAAGATATTAGAGAAGGATTAGTTGCGATCATCAGTGTCAAGATTGGTGAACCTCAGTTTGAGGGACAAACAAAACAAAAATTAGGAAATAGTGAAGCCAGAGGTGCTGTGGACAGCATTGTCAGTGAACAGTTAAAATTATATTTGGAACAGAATCCGAATATCGCAAGGTCAATTTGTGATAAAGCAGTTCTCGCGCAGAGAGCAAGAGATGCTGCCAGAAAAGCAAGGGATTTAACGAGAAGAAAAACAGCATTAGAAACAGCTGCTCTTCCAGGTAAGCTTGCAGATTGTTCTGAAAAAGATCCTACAAAATGTGAAATCTACATTGTTGAGGGAGATTCTGCGGGTGGTTCTGCTAAGACAGCTCGTTCGCGTGCCACACAGGCAATTTTGCCTCTAAGAGGTAAAATTTTAAATGTAGAAAAAGCAAGATTGGATCGAATTCTCGTCAATGAAGAGATTAAAGCTATGATTACAGCTTTTGGTACTGGTATTCATGAAGATTTTGATATTTCAAAACTTCGTTATCATAAAATTATCATTATGACAGATGCCGATGTGGATGGAGCTCATATTGCAACTTTATTATTGACATTTTTCTATCGATTTATGCCAGAGTTGATAACAGCCGGACACGTATATTTGGCACAGCCTCCATTATACCGTGTGGAGAAAAATCGAAAAATTTGGTATGCGTATAGTGATGAGGAGCTGGATCAAATTTTGACAGAAATTGGTCGTGATCAGAATAATAAGATTCAGCGATACAAAGGTTTAGGTGAAATGGATGCAGAGCAGTTATGGGATACAACAATGGATCCTGAAAAAAGAGTACTGCTTCGTGTCAATATTGACGAAGAAACGAAATCTGAAGTTGATCTTACATTCAATACACTTATGGGTGACAAGGTGGAACCTAGACGTAAATTCATCGAAGAAAATGCAAAGTATGTTAAGAATCTAGATATTTAGCGGAGGAAGATTTACATGGATGACAGCAATATTTTTGATAAAATTCAAGAGATAGATTTAAAGAAGACCATGGAAACTTCTTATATCGACTATGCTATGAGCGTAATTGCTTCTAGAGCACTTCCGGATGTAAGAGATGGATTAAAACCGGTACAAAGAAGAATTTTATATGCGATGATCGAATTAAATAATGGACCTGATAAACCACATCGTAAATGTGCACGTATTGTCGGTGATACAATGGGTAAATATCACCCTCACGGAGACAGTTCTATTTACGGTGCCCTGGTAAATTTGGCACAGGAATGGTCTACGCATTATCCATTGATTGATGGACATGGGAACTTTGGTTCTGTCGATGGAGATGGAGCCGCAGCAATGCGTTACACGGAAGCGCGACTTAGTCGGATTTCTATGGAAATGCTTGCAGATATTAATAAAAATACTGTTGATTTTATACCAAACTTTGATGAGACTGAGAAGGAACCAGTTGTGCTACCTTCCCGTTTTCCAAATTTATTAGTAAACGGAACGCAAGGTATTGCCGTTGGTATGGCAACCAATATTCCGCCTCATAATCTTTCAGAAGTAATCGATGGTGTTGTAAAAATCATTGATAATAAAGTGGATGAAGATCGAGACACTGATATTGAAGAATTATTAGAAATCATTAAAGGTCCTGATTTTCCAACAGGTGCAACTATTTTAGGCAGAAGGGGTATCGAAAGTGCATATCGTACCGGACGTGGTAAAATTAAAGTACGTGCAGTGACTGATATTGAGCCTATGGCAAATGGTAAACAAAGAATTATTGTTTCTGAAATTCCATATATGGTCAATAAGGCTCGTTTGATCGAAAAAATTGCAGAATTAGTCAAAGATAAAAAAATTGACGGTATCACAGATTTAAGAGATGAATCAGATCGAACTGGTATGAGAATCTGTATTGAATTGAGAAGAGATGCAAATGCCAATGTCATCTTAAATCAGCTGTATAAACATACGCAGTTGCAAGATACTTTTGGTGTTATTATGATTGCCTTACATAATAATCAGCCTAAAATTATGAATTTATATGAAATGCTGTCTTATTATCTGGAACATCAAAAAGAGGTAGTGACGAGAAGAACACAATACGAGTTAAATAAGGCAGAAGAAAGAGCTCATATTCTAGAAGGATTATTGATTGCTCAGGATCATATTGATGAAGTAATCAAAATCATTCGTGAGGCAGATAATATTGCGGCTGCAAAAGCAGAATTAATGCAGCGTTTTGAACTGACCGATGCACAGGCACAAGCAATCGTAGATATGCGTCTGCGGGCATTAAATGGTTTGGAACGTGAAAAATTAGAAAAAGAATATAATGAATTATTAGAGAAAATTGAAGGATTGAAAGCCATTTTAGGCGATGAAAAGATTTTGTTAGGAGTTATTCGTGATGAAATCATTCTGATCAAAGATAAATTTGGCGATGAGAGAAAGACGTCGATTGGATTTGATGTTGATGACATTTCCATAGAAGATATGATTCCAAGAGAGAATACTGTCATCACTATGACAAAGCTTGGTTATATCAAACGTATGACGGAAGATAATTTTAAAGCACAAAATCGTGGTGGTAAAGGCATAAAGGGTATGCAGACGATCAATGAAGATTATATTGAGAAGATGTTTATGACATCCACGCATAATTACATTATGTTCTTTACAAGTAAAGGTCGCGTATATGGCATAAAGGCCTACGAAATCCCAGAGTCTGGTCGTACAGCAAGGGGTGTGGCAATCGTAAATCTTCTTCAATTGATGCCGGATGAAAAAATAACAGCAGTCATCGCTGTCGATGGGTATCAGGAACATGATGTGATCTGCATGGCGACAAAACACGGAATTATTAAAAAGACTTCAGTCAGAGAATATAAAAATATCAGAAAGAAAGGGCTGGCAGCTATTTCTTTACGGGAAGATGATGAGTTGATCGAAGTAAAATTCTTAAAAGAATCAACAGATATTTTCCTTGTGACGAAAAAGGGTCAGTGTATCCGTTTTGCAGATGATGATGTCAGAAATACTGGTCGTGTATCGATGGGTGTTATTGGAATTCATTTATCTGGAGATGACGAAGTTGTTGCAATGCAGACGCGTGCTCAGGGAAATGAATTACTGATTGTATCCGAAAAAGGTATGGGCAAACGTACGATGATGGAGGAGTTTAAAACTCAAAATCGTGGTGGAAAAGGTGTTCGATGCTATAAGATTATCGAAAAGACTGGTGATGTCATTGGAGCAAAAGCGGTCAACGAAGATGATGAAGTTATGATGATCACAACGGAAGGTATCATCATTCGTACTGGTGTTGCAGGAATTTCAGTTCTTGGAAGAAGTACATCAGGAGTAAAAGTTATGAATGTAACTGGTGATACAAAAGTTGCAAGTATCACAAAAGTGCTGAAAGAACAATCAGATACAGAAGAAGAAACAGCTAAAAATGAAATAAAAGAATAAAGAATAAGCTGTCATGTTTTTTGGCAGCTTATTCTATTTATGCGAAGGCACAACGCAAGCGGAAATGCAAGCATTTCTATTTGCCACCGCACGTGAACCAATCAAATCCGTAAAGCGTGTTAGGTATGGTTTATACGAAAAAAGGAGTTTTATATGAGAAGTGTTCAGGCAGACGAAATAATTAAAAATATAAAAGAAATGTGTATTGAGGCAAATCTTGAATTGTCAGATGATATGAAAAGAAGGCTTAAGAATGCACAGGAAACAGAAACAGGATCTCTGGGATCACAAATATTAGCTCAATTAGAAGAAAATATGACGATTGCAAAAGAAGAGTGTATTCCTATTTGTCAAGATACAGGAATGGCAGTTGTATTCTTTAAAATAGGACAAGATGTGCATGTAGAAGGAATGAATCTTACGGATGCAATTAATGAAGGCGTACGACAGGGATATGTAGAGGGATATTTAAGAAAATCAGTTGTCAGAGATCCAATTGATCGAGTAAATACAAAAGATAATACGCCGGCTGTCATTCATTATGATATTGTTCCAGGAGATAAAATTGAGATTACGATTGCCCCAAAAGGATTTGGAAGTGAAAATATGAGTCGAGTATTCATGTTAAAACCAGCGGATGGATTAGAAGGGGTTAAAAAGTCTGTCATTCAGGCTGTTAAAGATGCAGGACCAAATGCCTGCCCACCGATGGTGATTGGAGTGGGACTTGGTGGAACATTTGAAAAATGCGCTTTTTTGGCTAAAAAAGCATTAAGTCGTAATACAGAACAAGCTTCCAATATTCCATATGTTGCAAAGTTAGAAAAAGATTTATTAGAAGAAATAAATCAATTAGGAATTGGACCAGGGGGACTTGGTGGGAAGATAACAGCACTGGCTGTAAATGTTGAAACATATCCAACGCATATTGCGGGACTTCCATTAGCTGTCAATATTTGTTGTCATGTAAATAGACATGTTACCAGAATCATTTAACAGGAGGGAAAAAATGAATAAACATATTACAGCGCCTTTAACAGATGATACAATAAATGAATTGCAAGCTGGAGAATACGTGTATATTACAGGTACTATATATACAGCTCGAGATGCAGCGCATAAAAGAATGTATGAAAATGGAATCCCTATCGAATTAGATCATAATATTATTTATTATCTTGGACCGTCACCAGCAAAAGAAGGACAGGTCATTGGTTCTGCAGGTCCAACTACAAGCAGCAGAATGGATAAATATACGCCTTATATGTTAGAGCATGGATTAAAAGGAATGATTGGAAAGGGAAAAAGAAGTCCAGAAGTAATCGATAGTATGATTTCCAATCGAGCCGTTTATTTCGCAGCAATAGGCGGTGCAGGAGCTTTGTTATCAAAATGTATAAAAAAATCAGAGGTTATTGCCTATGATGACCTTGGAACAGAGGCTATCAGAAAATTAGAAGTAGAAAATTTGCCTGTCATCGTTGTAATCGATAAAAATGGTAATAATTTATATGAAACTGCAGTGAAGGATTTTAAAAAGCAGTGTATTAAATAAATGTAGTATAAGCAAACTTATAAATTTTACATTGAAATTGTGTGTACAGATAGAATGTAAAAAAATAGTTAAAAAAAATAAAAAATAGTATTGACACAAAGGTGAATGTTTGCTATTATAATTTAGCGTCATGTTGACGCGATAATTTAATACCTAATTTATTTAGGCATTGGAGAAGTACTCAAGTGGCTGAAGAGGCGCCCCTGCTAAGGGTGTAGGTCGTTTGCGCGGCGCGAGGGTTCAAATCCCTCCTTCTCCGGTTTAAATAAAAAGGTAAAACAAATTAAAAAAAGTTCTTGACAATCAGAGATGATTATGATAAGATGAGTAAGTTGCTGCTGAGAAGTGGTCGACAAAATAACTCAAAAAAATATAAAAAAGTCCTTGACAAAGGAAATGAGTTATAGTAGAATATAAAAGCTGTCGCAAGAAACGACAGCATCGGACATTGAAAACTGAACAATCACAGAATCCTTGAAAATTCCAAAGAGATTTTC
>JAUNIX010000003.1:17614-135243 GCA_030523275.1 Lachnospiraceae bacterium | reverse complement strand
CTGATTTTTAAGTTATGTTGCATTTTGCCTTTCACCTCTTTCTAAGGGCGCGTATCGGTGGCCCTCACTGTTAGGCCACGGGAAAGGCAAAATGTAACGGTCTGATTTACAAATTTTTTCTGAGTTTTTCATAAATGCGATTCAAGCGGCGAACAATCGCCACATGGCTCACGTTTTCCTCTGCCGCAATACTCACTAAAGAGCGGCCTTCAAAATAAACTTTTAACACCAGCTCCCGCTGGGCCGGGGAAAGAGCCTCCATGGCCCGCATAAGTCGGGCCAGCTCCTCCCGGCGTTCCACCTCGTCGGCGGTATCTGCCACCGAAGAAAAAAGCTCCCCTTCATACTCCATCACGTCAAGGGATACATGGCGGCGGGTTTCTTTGTGGTCGTTGTTGTACTCCTGCCGGTCAAAATCCACCAGCAGCTCGCCGAGGCTGTCATCCACCTCGATTTCCGAAAATTCACCTGTTACAAATTCATACCGGATTTTCATTTTGCCGTTCTCCTTTCGGAGCCCGGCAGGCGGCATCTATGCCGCTACAAACAAAAAAAGAGCCTGACAAGCAGCACAAAAGTGCCGCCTGTCAGGCTCAATGTCATATCCACCCCTCTATGGAAGTGGCGTATTAGAGGGTTGACCGCTTTTGGAATGAAATCTTCCCTCCGTGCATCATGCTCAAACAAACGAGTGATCCTTGTCCCGGTTTAGCCATCCGTTTCCCCGGCCCGTATACATTCCTTACAGACCCTGCCGTATTTCCGTGGCGGTATCTCCGGTCAGCTCCCGGCCCATAGGCTCGGAGCGGATCGAACATTTTCTCTATTCAGTTTTGATTACCCCGATTTCAATGCCGCAGTGCCCGCACTTTACAATAAAATCGGGATACCGGCATCTTCTCGGGGTAATTAACTGCGTTTTTGTACCGGATACTGCATCCATGATCCGCCGTCCGCACTTCGGGCAGCAGACGGGTCGCATATTTTTCTTTAGCCCATCGGTCTGTTCCTCCTTCTTCCTGCGCATAACCATATACGCTCCTTTCTGTTCTGCCGCTGTCCGGCAAGGGGGAGAATATATGATCCTGCTATGATATGCCTACATGACAAGCTCCGAGAGCCAAGTCGTCACCGGCCTTGCCAGCAGACGCGCGTTTAGGTATGCCATCTCTAAGGTGAGACAGGTGTTACCCAAGTAGTACCCGTCCATAATGGTTAGGGTCATAGCAAGGTCAGGCTTCTCCATATCAGTCAGACAGATCGGCAGGAGATACTGAACCCTTCCTTGGTAGCCCTGCGGCACCACAATGCTCGGCTCTACAACCGCTTTCCGCCGCGCCAACTCAACTGCCGTTTCTAATAGCAGGGGCAGGTTTCGCGCGTCGCGGATCTCGGCGGGCAGACGGGAGAGGTTCTCCTCGTCGCCTAAGATGTGGTCTACATTTACCCGTATCGGCCACTCCGGGTTATAGTTGACGCCATACTGCGTCATATAGTAGCTGGGCTTTTTCGGGAGTGGGCTTATGTATTTCAGCCACGGAGAAATCTCGTCCGAAAAGCCTCGGAAATACCAATCCAGCATACTGGCCTGTCTCTTGTTGCGGTCAAAGCAGCCATAAATCGCTTTGTACCTTTTTGTATAAAGGCCGGTATGGAAGCAGGCGTATTCGTTTTCCACATGAAAATATTCTGCGGCCTTTGCTGGGTTGCGTTCCTCGTTATAGTCAATGACTTGCTTTTTGAAAATGGCGTGGATATACCGCTCTAATATCGGAGTATCTTGATTTTTGGTATAGTACATAGGTTCCCGGAATCGCCACGGCTCCGGGCGGGCCAACTCCGCCAGTTCGTCGAGCTGCGCATACCAGCTTGGCACATAGGCGAAGGAAAATAAGTCTGGCAGTAGGTTCATATCAGTTCCCTCCATTTTTTCTGGATTACTTCTACAAGGTGCAGTTGTACCATGATCTTTTTATCTTCATCAACCACCTTGTGAATTTTTCCGTCGGCCCCAACTTGCTCTTTGGTTACGAGGGAAGTATGATAAGGCTCATATATCCTTAAAATCTCCGCCAACGCTTCCGGCTCGCCGTGAACCGCTCTTTTGATTAGGTCATAGCTTAATTCATGGATCTCGTCCCCGCTTTTCATAAAACTCTCGGACTTTGCTATATGCACGCCGCCTCAGATTGTAGACGGTGCGTGTCGTCACCTCCATACGTTTTGATATTTCCTCGTCGGTCAAATCGCACCAAAAATCCAATAAAAGGACATTCCGTAACTTCTCCGGCAAGGATTGTAGTGCTTTATATAAAGTTTCGCTCTCCACCGCACAGGAATACTCGTCCGCATAAAGCACAAAAGTATCAGACGAATAATTATCCTTACGGCCTAACATTTCCAGAATATATTCTACTGGCTCGTCAGCAAAATGCTTGTCCCGGTTGGCCTCGGCTCGATCCAGATTTCTCACATAATTGCGTGACACGGTCTTTATGTAGGAATCGACCATAGCGCAAATACGTTTCTCACGGGAAGGAGATGGCATAGCACGACCTCCCTTCGTCCAGATTTGAGCGTGGCTGGTTTTTCACCTCCTCGTAATACCAGAACACATCTCGGCATAGCAAACCGGAAAGTTTTTTGAAAAAAAGTCGAAAAAATTTTATCTTCTATTTTGACAATCCAAAATAAAAAGGCCAATCTACCCAAGGCAGATTGACCTTTAGGGGCAAGATACGCTTGCCTTGCTAATCATTTACTGTTTTATCGTATCATCTCAAATTCTCTGTGCTCCTAAATTTCTGAATATATGTTTTTCTTTGGAAGTGTGCTTCTTATTTTTCATCAAATACCGCATATACCTTCATACATTCATTACAGTAATATCCATCCGTCTCCAATCTAAGATTGATGATATTTTTCTTTACTAATTTTCCTTTATACTCCTCTGGATACCATGTTAGCATTGTAAGCGATTGCATTAAACTCCCTGCATCCTTTGACTCAACCACACCTCTTTTTATTTCATTTCCACATTTAGGGCACTTCATATTACTCACCTCTCAAAATCCACATTTGTCGCTTTGTTCATCGGCTCTGCGTCTGTACGTCTGGCTCTGTGATGATATGTTGTTCTTTCCGACAAACGAGAAGTTGCATTTTTATAAATTTTCTATTTCTTTCATTGTTTTCTGTATATCCTTATAAACTAATGGCTGCATACTATCGTCATAGATACATACATTAGCTTGATGAAGTGCAGAAAGAATATCAGTCCTCAATTCTGGCTTATACTTTGCAATAATCGGCAACAGCTTAATACATTGTCTTGCTGTAATAGGTTTAATATCTGTTATATGTTTCAAATAGGTGTCAATGATTTCATCAATTTTATAATCTTTATCCCATTTTGCATTATAAGCAATTAGTATAAGCCCTCTTGTGCGAATATAAGAATTATCACTGTAAAGCATTTCGCTCAATCTATCCATATAAGGATAAACACAATCCGTTTCAATGCTTTCTTTTTGCAATTCCTGTAATGCTTTGTATGCAACGTTATTATTTTTGTCGAACAATAATTCAAATGTATCTGCTATATTAAGTATCAAAATATTCTCCTTTGTGACTTTTAATTTATATAAATTTAATTGATAACTTTGCGTCGAATGGCAAAGATAATATCAATCGTCGGTTGCTTTCCTGTGCTTTTTTCTGTGTGATACTCATATTCCAAATTCAATGCTTCAAAGGAACTTGTGGGTAGCCATTTTGTATAGAAATATTGTTTTGCTTCTCCAATAGAAGCACCCCACAAAAAGCCCAATTTAGGTTTTACTGTGATTCTGGCGTACTCGCTGGCTAAAAGGATGTAACTTTCTAAACCGTCTTTATCAACCACACTGCCAATAAATAATTCAAAATCGCGGCTTTGCTCATTGTAATTTCTGGACAAGACAAAATAGGGTAACACCTTTCCCTCTGGCATGGAAACCATGGAATGATACTGTTTAGACAGAGCATTTATATCTCTGGAAATAGTTTTATCATTTGACTTTTGCCATAATCCATATATTGTTTGTTGTTCAATATGTTCTATGTTTACTTCCAATCTTGACATTATTATTTTCCCCTCCAAAGTCCGATTTGTCGCTTTGTTAATCAACTCTGCGGTTTTGCTTCAAATTATTATTTTCTTTTCTCAAAAAATGCTCCAACCAAAATCATAATAATGCCAAGTATTGCTATCGGAATATATATAATATTCGGAATGTCAATAACAAACCTACCGACAGAGTTCAAAATAATATATATGATAACGCCAATACTAATCAATTTGCTTTTATTGCTCATCTTTCATTTCTCCGTAAACATTTATCAACGACTGTTACCTGTAAATCCTTTGCTTCAATCAAACTTTCCTGCTTGCACTTCGAGCAGAAAAGAGGGAAGTTTTTCAGTTCCGTATCTGCAACCTTGTTTTGTTGCCGCAGACAGGGCAGCGTATCCATTCGCTTTTTTCCATAGAAACCTCCCGCCTTATTTCGTCCTCGCCTTTTGTTCCAGTTCCGCACCGTAATGGATAACCGCAGCAAGCAGGATTAGGCAGATTCCAACCGTAATGCCGCCTGCATCATCAAATCTGTTCCATCCTGTCAAACCAATTTTCTCATAGATACCATCCACAATCGCCATAGATATGACAGATAACGCAATCTCCATAATTCCAAGCTGCTTTATCCTGTCTGCGCCTGCATTTGTAAATGGTGTACCCGCTTTCAATTCCGCCGTAAAATAGCGGTAGGCGTACTCAGTGAGGATAGCTCCAAACAGAAGGGATACAGCCGCAGCAATCAAAGTGCCTACAACCTGTCCTTTGCTCATTTCTGCCGTAACCGACAAAAAATGAAGGAACTGATTTTCCGTATTTAACACATCCCATGCCACAAGACTTGCTCCGATGGATGTTAAGGCTACCCCCACGATGGCAAATATCAGAATAATTTTCGAGAGTATCTGTAACACCCTCATTCCTTTTTGGATTTTCTCTAAATTGCTCATTCTTTTATTTTCCTTTCTCCGCTATCATTATTTTCGACAGTCTTATTCCTTAACAATATGGCAATCGGTGTGATTACCAGATACAAAACGGTCAAAATTACAAAGAAACCTATATCCGCATCCAAAAAGACATACAGGATATTGAAGCCAAAGTGCAGCAATACCGAGTAAAGCAGATTGTTATGCCGTTCCAGAAAAATGTTCATCAGCACGGTAATTGATGTAATGACGACAATATTGGAAATGACATAGGGGATCGCCCTCCAATCGGTAAACTCCGAGTCCACAACCCATAAAAGAGTATGCCAAAAGCACCACACCAAGCCTTGACAAACCGAGGATTTTAGGAAACCGTACTTTCTGTTAAATTCCTCCCGCATAAAACCACGCCATCCCAATTCTTCTCCTGTCGGTCCTGAAGTAAAGGAGAGAAAAATACTAAGTGGTAACGCTGTCGTTCCCAGATTGATATAGGACAGCATCGGCTTTCCAGTCATAATAGAGAAGATAAACAGCGACAATACGCTGATTCCAAAGGTCAGGGCAAAGGATAACAGCAGAGGGAGTAGCTTTACTTTGCCAGAAAAGCACCGCCTCACAAAAGCTGTCCTTGTTTCATCGGGTCTGAAATACTTCCATCCAATCAAGAGTAGATAGGTAGGAGACCATGCGATAAGGTTGCGGACAATCCACATAATAACGGGCGGCGCATGAAAAACCAGACTTGCCGTTCCTGCCACAAAAATAATGAGCATCCAGACAAGGATATAGGAGCTGATGATATATTTTTTTAGATAATTTGTTTTCAATGTATTAGCTCCTTTCTTAGTCCGTGCAGATTACAAGCTCGCTTTTTATGCCATTCAGCTCGATGATATTCTCCGCATCGGGCGTGTCAAACCGTTCCGTCTGCCGTCCGTCTTTCTCATAAGAGATGCTTGTTCCGATACCTTTTGTTACAGCAGTAAAAATGGTATCCTCTGGAATATGGATTCTTGAGGTTGCCGACACTTGGTTAATTGCCACTTCTCCATTTAAGGAGCAGCAGACTACCTCCATATCAAGGTTACAATTTACTTCAACCGTACCAGATACATTATCCATAACGATTTCAGGCGCCTTTACATCAAGTTCTATGTTGTCGCACTCCAAAGAACGAATTTCCACGGTTTCTGCACTAACCGCACATTCCATCTTGCCGATATACGGCGAGGGGACTTGGACGAAAATACAGACTGCTTCCTTTGCCATTGCTTCAGATATGCCATTCCTGCGGTTTACATCCACATCAATCCGTTTGCGGATGTCGTCAATCTTGACTTTAAAGTCGCTTTGAAGCGTGGAGAGGGTATTCGATGCCAGGCGAACACGGATTTTCTCTCCCTCATAACCAGACAGTACAAATTGTTTTGCACCGCCAAATTTCATATCATAACGTTTCGGCTCGTCAATATCGTACTCCGTAACACTTTCAAAAAGATAATCTGCCGGCTTCTTCCTTCCCTTTTCTTTAGAAAGCAGCTCGTCAATGGAAATATCGAACAGGGTAGAAATCGCCATGATATTTTCAATGTCAGGGATACCTGCATCCGTTTCCCACTTCGTAACTGCCTGTCTTGACACGCCAAGTTTTTCCGCCAACTGCTCCTGTGACATACCTGCCTGCTTGCGGATATTTTTTAATTTCTCTGCAAATGTCATGTTCTTGACCTCCTCGTTTTGATATGCCCAGTATAGGAAAGTGTGTTTTGCATTACAAGCAAGCAGAGATTACATTTCGGATTTTTCCGCTACTTTGCGTGGCAATATTCGCTTACCGACTGGCTACCTGTCGGTAATGTGCTATAAAGCAAAGGAACATGGCTGTTCCTTTGTATATGGTGTTATAAATTGTTCTTTTGGAAAATTGGAAGAATAGCAGTCTGCATACTTCCAGACTCCATTTCCAATAAACGCTCCAAATTGCTGATAAAGGCAATTATTTTTTTGTTCTTGGCTTCTTCGCTATGATTTGAAAGTGTATCAAATGCAGTAATAGAATACAAAAAAGTCATCTCTGCCACCTCTGTCGGATAATCGGTCTGGCAAATTCCCTGTTCCATGCCCTCCTCAATTAACCCTGTAATTAACGGAGTGATTCCCGTCAACAGCCCATCCCGCATTTTCTGATGCAACAATGCATTTTGCGGTCTATGGACTTGCTCCATAACTTCCTGTCCGAGGCTTCCGTCCACATTTAACGCTACCATCATCATTGTAAGCCGCTGCAATACGGGAATATCCTTTTTATTAAAAATATTTGTTGCCTTTTCTATAAGTTGCTTCGATATTCGTTCAATCATGGCATCCAAAATATCTGTTTTTGACTTAAAGTGATAATACAAAGTGCCTCTTGCAATCCCAATCTCACTCAAAATATCATTTGTACTGGTATTGTCAAATCCCTTTGCTACAAACAACCGTTCGGCTACATCCAAAATCTCATTTTTTCGTTCTTCAGCTTCCTTGACAATCCGCATCATTTTCACCATCCCATACTGTACTTACATTACCGACAATCTGTCGGTAGTTATTTTATCATAATGGTTGGGAAAACTCAAGTAAAATCAACAATAGTTCACAAAAATCTGTAAAATATATGGGTAGGATTTTCAGAGAGCAGGTGGTAGCTTATGGATAAAAGAAATAATGATTTTGTCTTTGTTTTCAAGCCGATAGGACAAGCACCCAAAGCCGTCCGCAAAGCGCAAGGCATGACCAGAGAGCAGCTTGCCCGTATCCCCAGACATTTGGATACCAGCACAACCACTCAATACGCCCTTCCGTTTCCAACCTCGTAACTCATACTACAACCATTCGTCCGGCTTCTTCTTTTTCCTCAATTTCTGTCAAACTACTGCTATTATTAAAAAAGTATCATTAGAGCTTGCTTTCACACCGAAAATATGTAAGCTGTGTCACACAGAATTAAAATATAATTTTAAGGAGGACACAGCTATGCTACAAATATCTGAAATCGTAAAGAAAACCGAGGAAATGTTCGATCTGTTCAATGAGCATTTTTATAATAACGAATTAACCCGCCCGGCGATCACCGTATCCCCGGACGGAGGGCGCGGCGCTTATGGTTGGTGCAGTATCCATGAAATCTGGAACGCAGACAATGAGCTGTATCGGGAAATCAACCTTTGCGCAGAGTACCTTGACCGCCCCATCTTTGAGCTGGCCGCAACTCTTTTACATGAAATGGCCCATCTCTACAATCTGGAACATGATATTCAAGACGTAAGCAACAATGGCTATTATCACAATATGAAGTTTAAGGCCACCGCCGAGGCCCACGGCCTTCATATTGAGAAACACGCCAAGTACGGCTGGACGGTAACAACACTGGCCCCGGAGGCAGAGGCTTGGATCAAGAAAACCTTGGGTGAGGCCGGTATCCATGCCAGCCGCCTGCCGATAGAAGGTGGCTCCAAGGGCGGCAGTAAGAAATCCATTAACCGCAGCATAAAATATGTCTGCCCCTGCTGCGGTACTATTATCCGGGCAACGCGCGAGGTCAATGTAATCTGCGGGGATTGCGGAGAACCATTCGAGCGGGCATAAAATACCAATACCACCGGCCAGCCGAACCGCCACGGCTGGCTTTTTTGATTGTTTTTATACCGGTGAAAAAAGAGAAATTTCTTTGAAAAAAGGCTTGCTTTCACACCAAAAATGCGTAAGCTGTCACTCACAAGGCAAGCAGCCAGTAAAAAATAACAAAATACGAAAGGTGGAAAACATTATGAAAACAGGAAGAATCACAGCAAAATTGAGGGACGCGGTTCCGGTTTGTCTCATGGTAGAGGGTAAGGAAGTTAAGAGATACAAGAACATTGAGCTGCCGGATATGCTCAAAGAGGTAGAAATGACCGACTTCCATTTCAACGTACACATGGACGGCAAAATCACCTTTGAAATCCATTATGAACCGGGTGTACTTCCGGAGGTTTTCCCGGAAGCAAGAACCAGAGTAACCCGCGCAGCGAAGGCAGCCGCAAAGATCGAACGCGAAGCAGCTCCGGTAAATGAAACCCCGGAAACGCCAGACGCAATTCCAGCCCATGAGGAAACGGCACTGGCAATCATCCCGGAAACTCCGATATTTGCAGCTCCGGTCAAGACCGAGAAGACCATGCCAGAGGCAGAAACGACAGAGGAAGTAAACGCCGAACCTGCCGAGGAACTTGCCACCATGGAAATTCTCTACAATGTAACCGGCCCGCGCAGAAAAGAGCTGGCGGCGGCAGTAGGTGACTTCATCGGCGCAAAACCTAAGTACATGAAAGCTCCGACTTATGCCTTCGTGGTAGAAGAATACACCATCGGCAGGGACGGCACCCTCACCGGCAAAGAAAACAAAGCATTAGTAGAGGCCCTCGCTGCACAGGGCTTTACCGCAGCATAATACAGCCACAGCAGCCCCGCTTCGGCGGGGCTTTTTGCTGCCCGGATATTCAAAAATAAAGATATGTTTTAAGCATTTTAGAGCTTGCTTTTTGACCGGTGGTGTGTAAGCTGTCACTCACAGAAATAAAACATAATTTTGAGGAGGCCCACACCATGGCTAATTATAGTATTGAAATTGAACGTAACAATGTAACCCTCGCGCAATTCCTCCGGTACGTCCGCCAGCAATGCGAGAAGAAAGGTATCTATATAGAAATAGACCGGGAAACTTTTGAGAAGCCTTTATCGGAGAGCAGTTACAATTATTCTGTAATCGACGGAGAAAAGAAATGCCACTCAGCCGAGTATCGGACAGTTACAAAGCTCCGCCGCAAACTTGCAAGCTATCAAACAGAAAAGGGATTCACCAGATACTATTACACGGACGAGTTTGAAGAATATGAGGAAACTGAGCTTTGCCGCTATGACTGGACGGAAAGAGGAGCCAACGCGCCTTGCAAGTCTGAAATCTGTAAATTCTTTGCGTATGACACGCAGACCTTCATCCTTAATTGGGACGGCTCCATGTATAACGAGATATGCGAATTTACCTTTGACGACGAGAAAACCGGCCATGGCTATTACTATCAGGCCAATCGGGAAGAAACAGAATAAAGAAAAAGCGCCAGCCGCAAGCGTACAGCGGTTGGCGCTAAAATGTTTCTTATGACCTATATCCGAAATTTATACTTTTTAGCGTTTCCTATACTCCGACTTACTACCCTTTAAGGGGTGTGCGTGTATCCGGCAAGGAAGCTGCCACGGTTGAAATCAAGAAATTTCCACGGCTATCCGGGATTTGAGCTTAGAACCAAGAAACCGGAGAAGTGCTGGAAAGCCCATAAAACAAGGCTATTTCAAGACTTACAGAAAAACAGCCCTCCAAATCGGAGGGCCTATGTTGTACTAAAGTTTGTTCCTTTAGACAAATGGCAAAACAAAAGTCCTAAAACATGCATAAAATATAGTCTATCATAATAATTCTAATTCAATTTGTTACATCAATCATATAGTAAACATTAACACCTAAACCATTTTCCCCATAATTCGTCATCATAATGATATCCACAAAAAATCTTTTTAGGCTTCAATTTTGACACACGTATATCTAGAATTGCAAGTTCCAATCTGTACTGAACCGATTCGTCCGAAATCAAATATGCTATTAATTGATCATTGCATATCACACTCCATACGACTGATTTCATAGTTGGAACATAATTTGCTAAACGTGTCATAAAATGTGAAAGATCCCTATCCTTTTTCAACTTATCAACCGATTGGCCGAAGTATTCTTGCCGTCTGTATCTGGAAATACCTAATTGAGCAAGTGACCCATTCTTACGATTAATTTTTTGATAACTTTCTTTTTCTATTTTCACATTATTATCATTTAAATAAGCTAAAAATACATTTATATTTGGCTCTCTAATTGTTCCGTAAAAGGTTGCAACATATACATTTTTGTTTTCACCCAAATCATGCACATATATTTCCTGATTATGTTCATTATAATTTACATGAAGCTTTTTGCCTTCTAAATATAATTGATTGTCGATGACATTTAAATTCAAATTCTTTCGTCATCCATGTTTCTTTATATCCTTTATTCGCTTCTGCTAGCATCCAAATTAGCAACGGAATAAAAATAATTACCCCTATCCCAAAACCGATGAAATCCCATTGGGTTAATTTGGCACCAATAGTTGAACTTCTAACTGTTAAAATGCCCCATATAATAAATGGAATCAATACTTTTTTGATTCTTTTTGCCAATTCTTCTGTATTTCTTATTTATACATTTACTTTCCTTTTATAATCCTTCTATGTATTATTTAGTAATTCATAGTTTACAATCATTTTATCTAAATATCTCATCTATAATAGTTTTGATATATATATTTGCGTGTATCTAAACATGGAACAGGACTTACTATATCGTTTAGCAAAAGAGAAAGTTCAGTACACCCAAGAATAATACCTTCTATACCTTCTTTTGCTTTCATATACGAGATAACTATTTTGAAAAATTCTAGACCCATTCTCCCCATTAATCCTAGTCTCTCCATGTAGTTACCTCAAATCCTAATTTATTTAATTCAATTTTTAACATACCCATCTTATGGTTACTATTAAAACATATAAAAAGTGGAGCTTTTCTTTGAAATAGTCCATAATCTATGCTACACTAAATTTAAACAAAATATTGACTTACATATAAATGTAATATGGTATTTACACATCCATTTTGTGTATGGCAAACTATGTGTTTTATTTGCGAAAAACTCACCTTTCCTTTCGTATAATATCGGCTTGAACACCTTCATTATATCGGAAAGGTGGTTTTTTTTACAATTACATTCCTTCACTCGCAAAGCAAGTGGTTTTGTATTTCGCATTGTTGATTTCCCTTCTGAGGAGATCAACATAGACTTAATAAAATAAAGTCCACAACAAAAGGTCCGAAAACCCGCATAAAATACGTGATTTTCGGACTTACTTTAATTATTCAAACTCGTCTCACAGGAAATTAATTCCAGTGCTTTTAATATCGTTTTCGCTACTTTTCGTCACTGTATTCGCCATATTCGCAGGCATAATTTTGATTGATATAAAAATTGTACTCAAAATGTACTCAGTCTTACTTATTCTTTTTCATAACTTCCTTTATATCATTTACAAAAAATGCAAGTAAATTTCCTTTTTTAACTCTCCTCAATCCCAAATCTCTTCTCATCTCGTTCATTATATCTTCCAAAATAAACAGATTATCAATTCCGGCATCTGGATTCGCTCCTTGTTCTCGAAATTTAATCCATTTTTTCACTACTTTAGTAGATCCCCACAATGTTATTTTTCTCGAAAACTTTGATAAATCATCTATCATCATTTGTTCCGTATAGCTATTGTTATTTTTTACATTTTGTTGTATTTTATAAACCATTTCTACAAATTCTCCATAAGGTTCTTCTCTTTTCTGGTTCAAATACTCTTTTCTATTCTTTTTGTAATCAATTATTTTCGCTATTACCGAACTTATAATTACACCAATGATAGAAACCGCTCCTGTAATTAAAGCAACTATTACAACAGCATCCATTTTTGATGCTACAGAAGTTGACCAATCAATAAATTTTGTTATAGCCATTCCTAAATAAGTAAATAGGTAATACAATACTCCCCATGCCACTGCACCTATTATAACTACCAAAAGCAAACCAATCAGTGCATTAATATTCGGATGTTTTTCTAAGGGGCTTTTATAACCATTGCTTTCCGTTCCTCAAAATCGATTAATTTGGCTATTAATATGCATAACACCATTCCGATAATCGAACACAGACAAATCATTATTATTCCAAACAACATTCCATCCAGTTGTTTTCTTACTACAACTATCATTTCACTCGCTGAATTAGCGACCATTCTAACTGATGCTATAATCGATATTCTATTTACGAATAAAAAGAATATCCCCATAATTATTATTAAATTTACGAATACCTTCTTACGTTTCAAATTCTTCTCCTTTGTATTTCGTCTCACAAGAGATTAGTTATAGTATTTCCGTAGCTTTAGCACTACTTTCTGTCACTGTATTCGCCATATTTGCAGACATAATTTTAACTGTCATAGAAATTGTACTCAATTTGAACTCACACCTAATCACCATACTCTATTCTTCGATCAATGGCATATTTACCAATTCCTGCAGCTTTTTCTGCAATACAGCTTTATCTGGCAACTGTAATTGATATTCTGCAACCATCATCGGAGACAGGGTTCTACTCATCGCATATTCCACGACTTCATCATCTTTTGAAGCACATAAAATCATACCCACACTCGGATTTTCATTTTCCTTTTTCTTTTGGCGGTCTAATGCCTCCAGATAAAAATCCATTTTTGAAATATATTCCGGTTTGAATTTACCAATTTTTAATTCAAAGGCAACCAGGCACTGAAGCCCTCTATGGAAAAACAACAAATCAATCCGAAAATCTTCACCGCCAACTTGTACCCGATATTCTTCATCTATGAAAGTAAAATCTTTGCCTACTTCGAGAATAAAATCTTTCATATTCTGAATCAAGCCTTTTCGTAAATCAGATTTCTTAAAATTCTTTGGTAAATCAAGAAACTCAATAACATAAGAGTCCAAAAATGGATTTTCTTTTAATCCCTTTATTGGCTCCGGTAAGATTTTTTCTTTTGACAGCATATATCTTTCATAATATCCGCTATTGATTTGTCTATCTAACTCTCGGGCCGAATATGATTCTTTTATACAAAGAGCTATATAAAAATGTCTCTCTTCTGCTGTTTTTGCTTTGGACATAATAGCAAGATGATTGCTCCAACTAATTTGTGTCAACAGTGTTGTCACAAATTCATCACCATTGTACGTCTCATAGAATTTCTTCATTCTATATAAACCACGTCTGTTAAATCCTTTAATCCCAGGAAATGCATCCCGGATTTCTTTCGCAACAGAATCTATATAAGCATCTCCAAAGGATGCACTTTCAGCTTCCTTACTCAAATACTCACCGACATTCCAATACATTCGGATAAGTTCTTCATTTACTTTTTTCAAAGCATTATTTCTTGAATTCTCTATGATCTTTATAAGTTTTCCAGCAGAACTAATCTCATTTTTCATCCACATCTTCCTTTCATTCGCTTCATACATAGAAAATGATACTAATTTGTGTCAACACTGCTGTCACAAATTAGTCTATCTGATTTTTCTAAATATCCTTACTCATCAATTCTGGTTCTTTTGCAAACCAGTCATCTTTTTCATTATTTCTGAATTAATAATTTCTTATATTTTCATACTTCTCTACATCAATATTCAATATCACATATATCTTTCAATATTATATCACTGTTTATTCAGGAAGCCTACAAAAATAACACCTTTTTCCCTTCATCGACCTTCTCTTAAACATCCGCATGCCTAAATCTAAAGTTACGTCCGTATTCATATAACTTCTTTTTATTCTTTCTGCCAGAAGCCAGAAAATAATTCATTATATCTAATTATGTGCATAACTTGTTTTCGTGTTTTTCCCAGTAAGGGTATATGAGAGAGAAATTCTATCTTAGGGCAAGATTCGCCTATGTTATACAAAAACCTATTTCATGGCTTTTTTGCATACTTGGCATATCTTGATGGGGATTTCAGTTCCCCATTCCCTCGATAGACACACATTGAAATTGTGCTGTCTGGCTTCCACAAAAATTGTGGTTGCAGCGACATACAGTGTATGCCCGATATGCTGGCGTATAGAAAGGGAGGAATTATGGCAAGACCAAAGAAAGAAAAAGAGCTGTCCCGTTCCCATCTGATTGCTTTTCGCTTAACGGATGTAGAATATGACCTCATAACGAATATGGCACAAGAAGCCGGTTTGAATGTTTCTGCCTACATTCGGAAACTTCTACTGGAAGGAAATATAAATATTACATATGAAGTGGTTGACGACATCCCGGAGCTTCGAAAGCTAACCTCAGAATTTGGAAAAATCGGAAACACCTTAAATCAGATCGTTCGATATTTCCATATGGGCGGCATCCGTTCCAAAGCAATGCAGGACGAAATACATGAATGTATCTCACAGATTTTTGATATGCGAAAAGAAATTGCAGAAATGGCGGGTAATTATCATGACCGTGTCAAAACACATCGCAAGCCAAACCGCCAAACAGTTGGTTCAAGATCATCATATCACTGACTAAGCACTGGAGACCTATTACTATAAAGATTACCTCGTGAAATTGTTTAAGAAAAATCAAAAATGTTTGGATGAAACCCAAATTATTTTACATGCAGGAAAAAGATGTTTCATACATCCCTGTTTATCTTCTCATTAAATTTATATCCTACGCCCCAGACTGTCTGAATATAAATCGGTTTAGACTGATCTGGTTCGATTTTCTTACGAATTTTATTAATATACGCAGTAATATTCCGATCATCCGCCACATAATATTCTCCCCATATTCTATCATAAATCTGTTCTTTACTAAACACCTGCCCTCTATTCTTGGCGAGAAATTCCAGAATATCAAATTCCTTGCTCGTCATGGAAATCTCCTGATTATATAAAAAAACTTGGCGTTTTGACGGAATAATTTTTAACTCACCCAGTGAAATATCATTCGCTGCATATGTCGCCTTATCAATATTATATCCATACTGAACAATCAGTTTCATTAACTCCTCATAAAAACCTTCATGGACTTGTTCCATCATAATAAATAATACATCCACATTTATATTCCCTTCTTGTTGCTATTTAAATATCTAATAACCTTTAACAAATTTAGTAAAAAATATACTTCTCTCCATGTTGAAAGTGAAGCAATTAATATTATCCCTTATTACCGTCTATCCTTTATATAAGCCTTTTCGAATATAACATAAGAAAACAAACAGCCAGATTTTGGTCTGACTGTCTGTTCATCATTATTGATTAACCGAATTAATAGGAGTAACAATAGGTTTTCCATCTTTATCCACTAAAACAGTCATTCCACATCCTGCCGTTGTGGAGGTCGATGCTAACAAGTAATTAACACCTGTTTCTGTATCAACGACTATTTTCTGAACATTGGTTAATCCTTGTGAATAAGTTTCTACAAAACGTTTTTCTGCCATGCCTAGTGCTCCTTTCCACTTGTTAAAAGGATTATAATATATTTCTATCTATATGTAAAGTATTTCTTACATACAAAAATAAAAAATTCTTGCTCATCATTCACTGGTAAACAACAAGCAAGAACATTTTCGCTCATTCAATTCTTCTAAAAATCAGGATTGATATGATCTCAATCGATATCATAGTATCGTATAACCATTGGATTGTATTGCCACAGAAAATATAACCTACTTCTAATGTATCAGGTACCATTGCTCCAACAGTTTTTGCAAGGACATTTGCTACAATTATAAAATAAATAAATGAAATGGCACTGGCTTTTCCTATAATTTTCCAGCCTCTCTCGTCTCGATTTCTCTTTCGTATAAACATGATGAGTAATATAAGTGTAAGAGGCAAACCTGCCCATGCACCAACAATTAAAACAGTTTTGTTATTAAATAAAATCCATAAAAATTCATACAACGATAACATGACTAGCCCTCCTTAAAATCAAACAAATCTTCAATGGTTACGTCAAAAACTTTTGCAATGCTATACGCCAATAGCATGGAAGGGTTATACCTGTTACGTTCAAGCTGTATGATTGTTTGACGTGATACCCCGACAAGGTCGGCTAGCTCCTGTTGGCTCATACGTTTTGTAGCTCTATATACATGAATTTTACTATCAAATATATATTTATTTTTTTTTGCCATTTACCCACCGCCTTAACTCTCAAATCATTGCTTTCATTATAACGTATTTCTTACATTTTGTGAAATATATTTCTAAAGAAACCGGTAACCCGGTAAACGGTACATCCCGCAACCTGTGACGGAAAAAAGAATTTCGTATTTCGAAATTTTACAAATTGACAATTATAATAAACATTTCCTTGATCGCTTTTATACAGGGGCGTGTCACGCCCCTGTCATAACAATAATCAGGAAAAAGCTACCATCGGAAATCTACCTGCATTCCCCTCCTGTCCAAATACTCCTGTCGGGCCTTTTCCCTTTCTTCCTCTGATGGAGCAGTTTTGAATCTTGTATACAATTCTCGTTCCACCATAGTATTCATTTTCTGCTCCAATCCTCTTTTCACATCATCGGCACAGGTATTATCTTCAATTAGATGAAATCGGAGTAGCTTCATAAATAATTCCAGTGATATCTGTACATTTTTCATTTAAATCTCCCTCAAGATAGTAAGATTCCTTCTTCTTAAAGAAAGGGTAATCTTGCCATCATCCCAATATTATTCCGGCAATATCCAGAACCATTGATTCCCAATCTTTACAGAATCAATTTCCAATTCCTTCTTTGCATTCCACAGTGTTTTCTTTTTAATTCCCCTGCTTTCCGCTTCTTCTGCCACTTTCGTCTGTGGTACAGAACCAGTGGAGAGAATTTCCTGTAAAAATTTCTTTGCCGCATGAATTTTCTGTCCTCGGTTATCTCCGCTTAACAAATCATCTACGTTGATATCATATTCTCCGACCCATTCAAATCCCTTATCTTTATCCAAACGGAAAGCAACGGATTTCCCTTCTGGTGCAAGGGAACTTTTCATATGACAGACAACACGGATTTCGGGTTCATCCTTAATTCTGCCAACAATTAGAACACTCCTGTCTGCTGCCTGAAAATCAATAGATCCAAGTCCACGATATGATGATTTTCCATTGCTGTTTTTATTCATATGGCCGATCAGAATAATCGCGCAATGATATTTTTCAGCAAGCACCGCCACACGTTTCATAAGCGGACGGATTTCATTTGCCCTATGCATATCTACATCAGTCCCCAGGAATCCCTGTATCGGGTCACAAGACGTGCTTTTGTCTGTATGATAGCTTCTTCCAGTCTGGCATCCACCATAGTCAATGCCTGATCGTTATCATCAATCACCATCACTCTGGAACAGTCTGCACCTGCTGCAAGAAGTCGGGGCTTAATGGTATCACCCAATCCATCCTCTGCAGTCTGATAAATCACATTTACCGGTTCCAGAGCCACTGTTTTTTCCTCCAAGGTTGATTCATCACTACCCAATGGCAATACAGTCTCTCCCTTTGTCAACTTTGCGATAATCTGCAGCACCATTGTGGTCTTACCCTCACCGGGATCGCCCTGCACAATGGTAACCTTCCCAAAAGGAATAAACGGATAAATCATCCATTCTATTTTTCTACCTCAACCTGTTCCATATTTATCAATTTTAAATTCGGTTCATTTCTTCTGTTATCCAAAATTACCTCCATTTTCTGTTGAAAGATAGTGAAGACTTTGATAGAATGACCTTAGTTATTGATTTGGATTTTCTACCAAGTCTCTGCCTTTAGGTGTTTGCCGACACTTAAAGGCTTTTATTTTTCATGTTCCATTATCTCTGTTTTAAAATCACTTGCTGTCCATGCTGATGAATAATCATTTCCCGTAATTTCAATTACCTGTTTCATTAATGCCCGGCAGTCTGCCAGTAACTCATACAAATCCTCTGTTTCCAGACGATCCCACAATCTCCGTATCTCAAGGCTTAACCGATCACTCTGATATTTACCAACAGCAATCTTTATTTTCTGATGAAATACCGACTGAATAAAATACTTTCCTTTTGGCAGTCCGCTCACTGTAATACGGGCTTCTAATTCTCTTCGCTCTTCCGGTGTCATCCGAAAGCAAACTGTCTGGTTTCGTTTTCTGTCTTTATCTAATCCACTCATTACAAATCCTCCCTGTATTCACTGTCCAGCCGATCAGCCAATTTCATCTGCTTGTTCGGATAAAGATGTGCGTACGTATTCAACGTGGTTTCCACCTTTTCATGTCCCAGCCGATTTGCAATTTCCAAAGGTGAAACTCCAAGTTCAATCAGCAGACTTGCATGTGAATGTCTCAAATCATGCAATCTTATCCGCTTTACACCACTTTCTTTAATTCCCCGCTGCATTTCATGTTCCAAGAAATATTTGGTAATAGGAAACAGCCTGTCATCCTCCTGCAGACCATATAAACTGTCCATATAATCTTTGATATCTGCGGTCAGAAACTCCGGAATGGTAATCACTCGCTTGCTCTTCGGTGTCTTTGGCGGAGTGATCACATCTTTCCTACCAAGACGCTGATAAGATTTTGTGATAGAAATCGTTCGTTTCTCCAGATCAACATCTTTCGGAGTCAAAGCCAGTAATTCTCCCAAACGCATCCCAGTCCAGTATAAGGTCATAAATGCCATATAAGAATTTCTTTTATTCATAACACTGTCAATAAACTTTTTAAATTCCGCTCCTGTCCAAAACTCCATTTCGTCTGCCTTGCCTTTACCCATACTTCCAGCTTTTGTACAAGGATTATTTTTCAAATCGTAATATCGAACCGCATAATTAAAAATTGCGCTCAACTGATTATTAATTGTTTTCAGATAAGTAGGCGAATACCCCTTTTTAATCAGCTCATTCTGCCATTGTCGATGTTTGCTGCAGTAATATCATTCATCCGCTTTTATCCAAAATACGGAAGAATTTTCAATTCTACGATATACCGTTTCGTCCTCATGGTATGCTCCCGCAGATGAGTCTCCATATCTGTACAATACATTTTCCAGAATTCCTCAAATTTCATATCAAAGTCAGCATTCTGCGTAATAAAGAAATTTCGCAGCCATTCCTCCGCCTCTCTTTTGGTCGTAAAGCCTCTTTTGGTAGATTTTCGGCGCTTGCCCCCTGCCAATCCGTATAACGTTACTGAATCAGCCATTTTCCCGTTTTCTTATCTTTCTCTGCTTTCATTCAAAACACCTCCTACATACTGTATCCATACCAGCGTTTTTCAAAATAACGTCTTGGAATTTTCCCGGCAATCACCAGAAATCCCTCTTTTTCCAATTCCTGATTCAGCTTACGAATCAACTTGTAGGCATGGCCTACAGAAACGCCAAGCATTTCTGCGAGTTCATTTGCAGTAATATAAATCTTGTTGTTCTGTGCCATATGAAATTCCTCCTTTTCTGTATGTAGCGTTATCGCTACTTTTTATGTTTTTATTATATGTAGCGACATCGCTATTGTCAAGTGTTTTGAAATGCCAGTAGAAAAATTTTTTCATACGTGATATAATGTAGCCATCTCGATACATGGAGGACGACAGGAATGACCATAGGCGAAAAAATCAAATATTGCCGAAAACAAATTGGAATTACCCAGGATAAGCTAGCCGAACTGACCGGCATCCATCCAGTTTCTATACGAAAATACGAAACAAATAAAATGCAGCCACAGCCTCCTCAATTAGAGAAGATTGCAGCCGCACTCGGTGTTAGTTATAACACATTAAATTGCAGTGATACTGCCGGACTACGTCTGGAAACGGTCGGTGATCTGATGGGCGTACTTATGGTGCTTTGTAATTCTGGCATCATCCAGATCAGCGGAGAGCGAGGAGAAGATATGCTGTTAAAGGATGGCACCGTATCCATTCGTTTGAATCCAGTTCTTTCCTCTTATCTTGAAATCAGATATACTGCCAGAGGGAAAGCACATACACTGTCTTTGCAGGATTCTTTATTGAATATCAGAAGTTATAGGATATTTACTGATTTATTGAAATGGGAGAAGATAAACTTTCTCTACCAGAGTGCTTTGAAATCCGCTGGAGATAATCCAAATGAAGCTACACAAGCAGCAATAGATGAAATAGCAGAGGCAAAAGAAAAAGTGGAATTGGAATTGCAGAGAAGCCAAATGTTATTAACGTTATAGCATTTTATACAGTTTTACAATTTGAGAGAGGTTATAGTCTATGTCATTTACATATTGGTTACCTGATGAAACAGGAAAAAAAGTAGATTTTACAACAGATGTCAGCTCAATAATAATAATAGGTGCTAATGGCTCAGGAAAAAGCAAATTAGGCGCTTGGATTGAACAACAAAACTATCGTCAAGTTCATCGAATCGGCGCTCAACGTAATTTAAATTTTAATGAAAACATCGCACTAAAAAGTTACTCTCAAGCTGAAGATTTTGTCTTTTATGGTTCAGATGACAAAAACTGCCATGCACATAAAGATCAACGATGGAATTGGGGTAAAAGTTATACAACCAAACTGATGGATGACTTCGAAAATGTACTTGCTGCATTAATCGGACTAAAAAATAATGAAAACGATCAGTTTGTTTCCGAATGCAAAATTGCCAAAAAAAATAACTCTACGCCTCCACCGATACCTCAAACATCCATTGATAAATTGAAAGCCATATGGAAAGAAGTATTGCCAGAGCGAGAGCTCATTCTTGATGACTCTAAATTTTACGCTGCATTTGAACAAAATGGTATGAAAAAGCAATATTCCGCAAATCAGATGAGTGATGGTGAGCGTGCTGTATTGTATCTAACAGCTCAAGTATTATGTGTTCCTCAAAACAAGATATTAATAATAGACGAGCCTGAGGTACATCTGCACCGTTCAATTATGAATCGTCTATGGCTTTCACTTGAAAAGTATAGAACTGACTGTTTATTTATTTTTATAACTCATGACACACAATTTGCATCCCTTCACTCGAATGCAGAGAAAATCTGGATCAAGGAATATGATGGTAATAATTGGAAATTAGAAAAAATCATTAATAACGAGTTACCAGAAGAATTATTACTCGATATTCTTGGATCTCGAAAAAACATATTGTTTGTTGAAGGTGAAAACAACAGTTACGACACTCAGCTATATTCTGAAATATTTAATAATTATCACGTTATTGCTTGCGGCAGTTGCACTCAAGTAATATCTCGCACAAAGGCTTTTCGAAATAATATGTCTCTTCACAATTGTCAAGTATATGGCATCATTGACAGAGATTATCGTTCAGAATATGAAATTGAATCCTACAAGCAGGATGGCATCTATACTTTAGAAGTCGCAGAAGTTGAAAACCTTTTTATTGTTGAAGAGCTAATTCGTTTTATGGCAGAAAGAATGGCAAAATCAGCAGATGATGTATTCACCGAAATCAAAAAGTATGTCATAGATACTCGTTTCAGTAATCAAATGCAAAAACAAATATGTCAAGGTGTTGTTGCTCATATTAAATACTTGCTAAATTGTATTGAAATCTCAAAGAAAAATAATTCTGAAGCAAAGGCGACACTGAATACGGCACTTGCAAATATTAACTATGATACAATAAAGCAGGAACAGGAAACTCTCTTCCAAGCAGTAATGGCTTCTCAAGATTATTCACAAGTAATCAAAATATTCAATGAAAAAAACATCGCAAAGTCAATTGGACATTATATTGGATTACAAGACAAAGATTACTGTACCACCGTAATTGCATTACTACATTCATCATGTCGAGATGAAATAATAACCGCTCTATCATCTTATTTACCTACAGAAATTCCTCGATAGTAATTTTTGTACTCAATCTGTACTCAAATCACATAGCAAGAGCCCGGAACCCAGCATAAACACTGGATTTCCGAGCTCCATTTTTTTACTCAAACTCATTACTCAAATTCAATCGTTCCAGGTGGTTTACTGGTCAAATCATACATAACTCTATTAACACCTTTCACCTCATTAATAATTCTGCTTGTCACTTTAAACAGCACTTCATATGGAATTTCTGCACATTCTGCTGTCATGAAGTCGCTTGTGTTTACGGCTCTTAATGCTACCGCATAGTCGTAGGTTCTAAAGTCACCCATAACACCAACGGATCTCATGTTGGTAAGGCCTGCAAAGTACTGACCAAGTCCTTTGTCTAAACCAGCCTTCGCAATTTCTTCACGGTAAATAGCGTCAGCATCCTGAACAATACGTACTTTTTCTTCAGTTACTTCACCGATGATACGAATTCCAAGTCCTGGACCTGGAAATGGCTGTCTGTAAACTAAGTATTCTGGAATACCTAATTCTAATCCGGCTTTACGAACTTCGTCTTTGAATAACATACGAAGTGGTTCGATGATTTCTTTGAAATCAACTACGTCTGGAAGTCCCCCTACGTTGTGATGTGATTTGATGACAGCAGATTTGCCTAAACCACTTTCGATTACATCTGGGTAGATCGTTCCCTGTACGAGGAAGTCAACGGAACCAATTTTCTTTGCTTCTTCTTCGAAGACACGGATGAATTCTTCACCGATGATTTTACGTTTTTCTTCCGGTTCGGTAACTCCTTTTAATTTATCATAATATCTTTGCTGTGCATTGACACGGATGAAGTTTAATTCGTATGGGCCTTCTGGGCCAAAGACGGCTTCTACTTCGTCACCTTCGTTTTTACGAAGTAAACCGTGGTCAACAAATACACAGGTAAGCTGTTTTCCGATTGCTTTGGAAAGTAAAACGGCTGCTACAGAAGAGTCAACACCACCGGAAAGAGCGCAGAGAACTTTTCCGTCGCCGACTTTTTCGCGAATCGATTTGATAGTTTCTTCTACGAAAGAACCCATCTGCCAATCACCTTTACAACCGCAGACATCATATACGAAGTTTCTAAGCATTTTCTGTCCTTCTTTGGTATGCATTACTTCTGGATGGAACTGTGTTGCATAGAATTTGCGTTCTGGACATTCCATAGCTGCGATTGGACATACATCTGTATATGCAGTTCTGACAAATCCTTCTGGTACCTCTGAAATATAATCGGTATGACTCATCCATGTGATTGTCTTTTCTTCCACATCTTTAAATAAAATAGAAGATCGATCCACCGTTGTTTCTGTGTAACCATATTCGCTGACAGGAGCTGTTTCCACTTTACCGTCTAACAGATGAGCTACTAACTGGGAGCCATAGCAAATACCAAGGATTGGCACTCCAATATCAAAAATTGCTTTATCATAAATTGGAGAGGATGGATCATACACACTGTTTGGCCCACCAGTAAAAATAATTCCTTTTGGATTCATCGCTTTGATTTTTTCTAAATCCAATGTATATGGATGTACTTCTGCATAAACATTGCATTCTCTGACACGTCTTGCAATGAGCTGGTTATATTGTCCTCCAAAGTCAAGGACGATAATCATTTCTTTTTGCACGAATGCTTCCTCCTTATTTCATCGTAAATTACAATAATTCATAGTATTATTACCTATTATAATGTAGAAATTGTAGATACGCAAGCGAAACTCTTATTGTATCCAACCGTGAAGATACTATTTTATATTGGCATTTCAAAAAAGGAACGACAATGTAATATGGGAATGTTATAATATGAGCAAGAAGGGAGAACCCATTTATGAGAAAAACTTTGATGCATATGACAACATTGGTGTTCATGGTTATTAGCATAATTATTGTATATATCACTTGTAATGTGATTTCTATTTGCAAATATAGTAATGTATATGAAAATAAGAAATGTGATGTTGCCATTGTTTTAGGTGCAGCTGCAAATGACACTGGTGTTTCGGAGGTATATAAACAACGATTGAACCATGTAGTTGAGTTATATCAAGAAGGCGATATTGATAAAATCATAGTAACCGGAGGAAAAGGCAACGGAAATCATTTTACAGACGCATATATGGCAAAGAAATATCTGGAATCGATGGGAATACCAACGGATTCCATTTTAGAAGAGGATAAATCTACAATTACTCAAGAAAATTTAGAAAATGCCCAAAAAATCATGGAGGAAAATGGATATAAATCAGCGTTGATTGTGAGTGATCCTTTGCATATGAAACGGTCTATGTTATTGGCAAATGATTTGGGAATTGAGGCGTTTTCATCACCAACACAAAGCAGTGCATATAAAAGTATTAAAACAAAAATACCATTTGTTGCCAGAGAAACGTTTTTTTACATTGGGTACAAATGGTATCGAGTGTTTCATAGATGAAAAACTATGCGGTTAAAGAGAAAATAACATTTGTATATTGACATTTTTGAAAAATAGAATTATGATAATAACATACTTTGTAATTACAATATTACATTATGAGGATAGGGGTTTTTTATGGAATTGTTTACACAAAATATCATTGACAAAAGTTCTGCTATTCCTCTGTATTTCCAACTTTATTCCTATATTGAAGGACTGATCAAAGATGGAACCTATGAGGAAGGCGACAAATTACCGCCAGAGGAGGAATTGGTATCCTCACTTGGCATCAGCCGCCCGACCATTCGACAGGCTTACAAAGAGTTGTCAAGCAAGGGCTATGTGCAAAGACAGCGTTCGAAGGGAACCATTGTCACAAAACCGAAAGTTTTTAATAAATTCTTGAGCGAATTGACAACCTTTCATAATGAATTGAGTCCAGAAGGCTCGGTTAAGACAAAGGTTTTAAAGTTTGAATCGGTCACAGATAGCGAAATTAGCAAAATACTACAGACAGATGCGCTAATTTGTCTTACTCGACTTCGCTATAGCAATGACATTCCTGTCGTTTATTTAGAAACCTATTTACCATATGAATTATGCAAAGATCTATTGCAGTATGATATGGAAAAAGAATCTTTATACGAAAAGATGGAAGCAATTGGACATCCTGTTCAGAGTGTCCGCAGGCACTTAAAGGCTGCAAAACCATCAAAAGCAATTGCTCAATATTTAGAGATGGATGAAAATGACCCGGTCATGCTCAGTAAAACAATAGGAAAAGATGCAACTGGGCGTGCCATTGAGTATTCCGTTGCCAGCTACAATGGAGCTCATGCAGATTTTCAGATTGATCTACAAATCAAATAATAAACTAATTATTTTGAAATCTAGTTTTACATTTACAAATCATAAGGAGGCAAACTATGAAAAAAATCGTAATCACAGGTGGAAGTGGCTTTGTCGGTTCCCGTTTCAAACAAATGTGGAAAAGCAAATATGATATTCTTGCTTTAAGTTCCAAAGATCTTGATGTCACTAGCCAGGAAGCCATTGATATCTTTATGGATCAAGAAAAACCAGACTATGTGATTCATGCAGCTGGTCTTGCAAATCAGCAGTTTTGTATCGATCACCCAGAGAAAGCTTATGCAGTCAACGTATCCGGAGCCCTTTATATGGCCAAAGCGTGCAAGCGTGTTGGAGCTAAGATGATCTTTACTTCTACCGAACAGCTTTTTAATGGTTCATCTGAACCTGGTCCATATACTGAGGAGAGTACTCCAGTTCCAGATACCGTTTACGGAAAAAATAAATGGGAAGTAGAACAGAAATTACCTGCTATTTTCAGTGATTACTGGATTGTACGTTTTACATGGATCTTTGGCTTGCCAGAAAAAGATTGTGCGGCTGGTTCTAATATTTTATGGGATACGATTCAATCGATCTTAAAGAATAAACCGATCACAACATCTGAATATGAGTTCCGTGGTATGACCGATGTTGACGAAATCTGTGTCAATTTAGAGAAATTATTCTCTCTTCCATATGGTACTTACCACTTTGGTTCAACAAATAACAATGGCAGATATGAGATTGTACGTTTTATTATGGAAAAACTCGGATTAGCAGAAAATAGAATCCAAGAATTATTGATTGCAGATAATAGCAAATTTAATGCCGAGAACCCACGTGAATTACGATTAGATAATACAAAGGCTGCCGAAGCCGGTTTAACATTTTTAGATACAAAAGATGGCATTGAAAATTGCCTGAGAAGATTTTCTATTATTAAATAAAAGGAGCGTTAAAATGAACAGTAAAACAATTACAAGAGAACAATTAGCCGGTATGTTTGACCATACTTTATTGAAAGCATTTGCAACCAAAGATGATTTTAAAAAGATTTGTGACGAAGCCAAAGAATTACAAACAGCGATGGTTGCTATTAATCCATCCCCTGTCAAATGGTGTAAGGAATTTTTAAAAGATACTCCGGTTCACGTCGGAGCAGCAATTTCCTTCCCTCTTGGACAGACTCCAATCGAGACAAAAGTGGCAGAAACCAAAGTTGCAATCAAGGACGGAGCAGATGAAATCGACTATGTCATCAATGTCGGTGAGTTAAAGGGCGGAAATCTCGCATATATCGAGGAAGAAATGCGACAGATGGTTGCTGTCTGCCGTGAGAATGATGTATTAATCAAAGTTATCTTTGAAAATTGTTATTTGACCAAAGAGGAAATCAAAGCAGTTGCTGAAATTGCAAAGAAAGTAAAACCGGATTTTATCAAGACGAGTACCGGATTTGGTACTTCTGGCGCCACAGTGGAAGATGTCAAATTGATGAAAGAAACGGTTGGTTCAGAGGTTCAGGTAAAGGCTGCTGGTGGCATCCGTGACTGGGAAACTTGTGCAACCATGATCGATGCAGGTGCAACACGAATCGGCACAAGCTCTTCCATCCAAATTTTAGAAGGGTGGGACAAAGCTCATGTATCCGCTTAAGCTAAAACCAGTCTACTGGGACAGTATTTGGGGCAATGACAAATTAGCAAAAATTCGAAAAAATCCAGAAATTCATGGTACAAGCTGGGACATCAGTGCTCATCCACATGCAGACAATATTATTTTAAACGGCGAACGAAAGGGAAAAACATTGATGCAATTATTAGATGAATACCCAGAACAAATGCTCGGTGAAAAAGATCGAAGCCAAATGTTACGTCTCGCCTTTTTGGATGCCAAAGAATCTTTGTCTGTGCAAGTACATCCGCAAAACGAGTATGCTCGAATTCATGAAAATGACGAAGGTAAAACCGAATCCTGGTATATGGTCGATGTCGATCCTGGTTCCAAGTTAATTGCTGGCACAACTGCTTCCTCCACAGAAGAATTAAAGGAAGCGGTTTACAATGATCAGATTATGGATATTGTCAATAAAATCGAAATGTGTAACGGAGATTTTATCTGTATTGATGCCGGACAATTGCATGCACTAGGACCGGGAATTTTGGCATTGGAAATCGGTACCAACAGTGATACGACTTACCGTTTTTATGACTATCATCGTAAAGGGGACGACGGAAAAGAACGTGAATTGCATTTAGATAAATGTTTTGATGTCGTTGACTGCACCAAACAGTGTGAAAAATCATCTTATCCATTTATGGATGAACAAAGAATAACCATTCTTGACCGCGAAGAATTTACCGTTGAATTAGTTGATTTTGACGGAACCTTCCATTTAACACCAAATGGCAAGACATTTTATGGACTAAGCAATGTGAGAACAGACTGTGAAATTTTATATGATGGTGAATCGATGCCATTTGCCTTTACAGAAAATATTTTTGTACCGGCTGATTGTAAAGAAATTACCTTAAAAGGCAAAAGCCGTGTATTGATCAGTTATGTAAAATAATTTGAAATATACAAAAAATTCCGCAAAACATATGTGATTATGTTTTTGCGGAATTTTTATGTATTAGAAAAGAAAGTATTTTAAACAAAATTCTTCTGAAAGCTTTCTACTAAGGTTGCTTTTGCTTCCCATCCAAGATAAGCCAAAGTCTCGTCAAGAGCTGCCAAGGTTGCGATCATATCTGCTTCGTTGGCACTCGCACCCATATGTCCAATACGGATGACTTTTCCTTCCAAATCACCAAAGGAACCAGCCAACATAATGCCATGTGCTTCCTGCATACGATTTAAAATATCATTTGCAGTCAGTCCTTCTGGTACATTAAAGACAGTCACGGTATCGGAAAAACCACTTTGTAAATGATTGGTAAGTCCTGCTTCTTCAATCGCTTTTCTCGTTGCCACTGCGATTTTATGATGACGTGTATACAGATCAGCATCGTTTTTGATATTTTCCATCGCTGCTACAAGTCCGTAAATATCGCTGATTGGCATTGTATAAGGGAACCACTGTTTTTCATAATAGTCTTTAAAAATATTTAAATTACAATAGAACGAAGCAACTGGCACTTTTCTATTTTCCATAGCTTTTTTCGCATCATCACTGATTGTTACAAAAGTAAGTCCCGGAGGAGCTGATACTGCTTTTTGAGAACCTCCACAGACAATATCCATCTGGCCCTGATCAATATCTAATTCATTGCCAAACATGCCAGATACCGAATCAACGACACTCAAAATACCGTAAGATTTTAATAATGGACAAATACGATGTACGTCATTTAACACTCCACTTGGAGTATCACAGTGAACAACGGCTGCATATTTAAAATCATGATTGTCCTTTAAAAATTCGGCAAATGCATCCACATCGATTTCATTTAAATAATCGGTTGTATATAAGACTGGTTCGCCGCCGTACATCGTCACAAAATCTGCAAATCCTGCTCCATAGATTCCATTGTCTAATACGAGAACACGATCACCCGGCTCTGTCAAAGTTGCACAGGCAGCTTCCAAACCAAGAATCCCTTCTCCACTTAAAATCAAAGTTTCATTCTTTGTGTGAAGCAGTTCGCTGATCAACTCACATAATTCCTTATATTCATCATAAAAAACTGGATCTAAATCTGCATTTGTCGTCGAACGACTTCTCGCTAAGCGCACATTTTCTGGGACCTGTACCGGTCCTGGTGTCATGATTTTATACATCTTTTTATGCCTCCGTTTCCCCACTCTATCTTTTTCTCTTACAGATACATTATGCAAACTGACGAATACCAATTTTGCTTGCTGCCACTTCAATCGGGCGAATGACAACACAGACAACTGCCACTGCCACACCAATTTGAACTAAGTTTCCCGGTATGGAAGCAACTGGTGCAAAGAAATTTCCATAAATAACAATTTCTGCGATATAATATCCGATTACTTTGATCACGCAAGCAATTACCATTGCTACTAATTTCCAGTTATAACCGGTATGTTTTTCGCAGATTGCACCAACGACATATCCCATGAGACCTACGATTACAAGTGTAAACGGTGCCCATAAAGTCCATCCGGACAATAAATCAAAAAGTCCCATACCGATACCGCCGGCAATTGCACCTGTTTTCTTACCAAATAACATTGCAAAAATAAATAATGGCACATTACCTAAATGAATCAACCCACCATTTGCTGCAATTGGCAAACGCACATTTACAAATGCCGTAAATACATACACCAATGCGATGCCCATAGCTGTCAACGTTAAAAACTGAATATTTTCTTTGTTTTTCATAATCCCTACCTCTTTCATTTTTCATAAATGTATAAATCCATCTTGGATATACCAATGAATCCTATAAGATTGCTTGTATCTAAACTAGCAGAAGTTTGGCTCATTTAAAACATCCAGTTTTTAAAATTATTATGGTGCCAGAAAATCATTCATCACATAATAATAGCCCCAAAACTTAGTACATCTAAATTTTGAGACTATTTGTATCATTTTTAATAATATATTTTTACAATTAACTTTTCTTCCGTATCCAAATCCTCCGTAATTCGGACATGCATTTGTCTTCCTTTGACTGATCGTTGGAAAATCGGTTTTAAAGCAGTGTAAGTAACAGAACAAATCTGTTCTTCTCCATCGATTTCCAGTTTGACTGTCTCATCGCCTGACATTTCTAAGAAGACACAATCAATGTCGTACGATGTCGTATTGGCACCTCTAAGAATTCGACTGCGATGAGATTGTGGCAACGTTCCATTATATGCTGTCGTTACCGGCAAAGTCGTATTAATTCCTTTTAAGAGCAAATCATCTTCACCAGGACCTCCAAAATAGAAGTTCGTAGATTCTGCGTCCGCTTTATCGTATTTACTCACAGTCTTTACAATACTATCCAGTACTGTTTTATAAAAATCTTCTTCTGTCGGAATATAAAATTCATTGTTCTCGTCTGTGCCCTGTCCCGTATAGAATACGGAGTCTTTGGAAAATCTGACAATGTAACCATCATCATTTTCTTCTACTTCTTTTGCCAAAGATAGTTTCCATCCAGTCGTATCGGCAATCGCCTGAATCAGCAAATCAGGTGTTACCGTTTCATTTTCTTTCACTAGCCAGTTGTACTTGCCAAAATCATCTTGTTTACCGATAAAAAGTGTGACATTTTTTAGTTTCTCCTCAGTCGCTTCTGTTGTCTTTTCTTCCTCGGTAACTGTACTTTCTTCTGATTCCTTGCCACATCCAACACAAAGAATCATGACAGCTATAATGCAAAAAACTGCAATCAGCCATTTTCTTCTCATCGTAAATCCTTTCTCCTATCTGTCACTCCATCACAAATACTCTAAATATTCCGTTGCAGTCTCCATATCTACTTCGATTTCCTGATAGATTGGTGGCAATCTACGGCCTATATCTTCGTAAATACCGTCATACATTTCTCTTGTAAAAGTAATCGTCCGATGATCTCCATCGGCAGATAAAAAGGCAATCTCATATTGTCCATCTGCATTTGCATAAAACAGCACTTCTTCAACATTAAGATCGGGAATCTGCTTATATAATTCACCCAAATAAAAGGCTTTGATCAATTCCACAATCCGATCATCCAATCCCTCATCAAAGATACGGATTTTTTCTGCCAACTGATTTTGTGATAAGACAATTCTCACGATTTCATTTGCCAGCACCGTTCCGCTATGTTGATCACGATCTGCATACAGATTGATTGCCTGCATATAACTGTCTTCGGAAGTTACCAGATGAAAATATCTGCCTTTTCCCATTTCCTGATAAATCGTATCGTACGTCACACGTCGTTGAAATCCACAATGTGGACATGTAAACGTAAAGATTTCCCCACTTAACACCTTCTTTTTCGTTTCCTGATTCATCATTGGATCAATAATATCCCAAAAACGATGTGGAGATTCCTTGCCACAGGCAACACACTCCACACTTTCCATATGTATTTTCGACATAATTTTTCCTCATTTCTAATAGATTAAACTTCTATTTTTTATTATAACACAAAAGGCATATTACATCCATTTTGTAATACGCCTTTTTCACGATAACCTAAATATCGCAACCTTCTATAATATCTTTTAATGTTTTGGCCGATTTTCGCAAGGCCGCCATTTCTTTTTCATTTAAGGAAATGGCTACTTTTGTTTCCACACCATTTTTTCCTATGATTGCCGGTGTGCTTAAGACGACATCTGAAATACCATATTCCCCGTGCATCATTGCCGATACCGGTAAAATTGCCTTTTCATCTCTCATGATCACTTCACAAATTCGCTTGACTGCCATCGCAATTCCATAGTACGTTGCATCTTTTCTCTTGATAATCTCGTAAGCACTATTTTTTACTTTCTCTGCAATCTCATACGTCGCTTTATCATGTTCAAAGTGTCCTCGCATCTCACAGAAATCGTTTAACGAAATGCCGGTGATATTGGTACTGCTCCAAGCAGCAATCTCGCTGTCCCCATGCTCACCGATAATAAACGAATGTACACTGCGACTGTCCACACCGAGATGTTTCCCCAACTCGTATTTTAACCGTCCCGTATCCAGCACAGTTCCGGAACCAATCACTCGATTTTCCGGGTAGCCGGATAACTTTAAGGCTACATGGGTCAAAATATCAACCGGATTTGCCACGATCAGTAAAATTCCGTGGAAATCTCGTTTTACAATTTCTGGAATAATCGATTTGAAAATAGCAACGTTTTTATGAACCAGATCCAGCCTCGTCTCACCCGGTTTTTGATTCGCTCCGGCTGTGATCACGATAATCGCCGCATCTGCAATATCATCATAATCCCCAGCGTATATCTTCATCGGTCTGGCAAACAGGATTCCATGACTGATATCCATCGCTTCACCCTCTGCTTTCTCTTTATTGGCATCGATCAAAACCATTTCTGAAAAAAGTCCGCTCTGCATCAAACTAAATGCCGAGGCCGAACCGACAAAACCACAACCAATCATTGCTACTTTACGTAAATTCGTCTTTTCACATTGTTTCATCACAATTTCCCCTTTCTATGACATCTCTTATTTTTTAGTATAGCTTTCTTGTTGAGATTTTATTTATCAAAAGCATTGCTAATCACACAATACTTTTCCTTTTCACAGAAAGATCATTGGAATCAACACATTTTTACCTTACTGACGATTGTAATATTTGATCCCATCATTTGGATAAAAATAAGTTCTTAAATAACCATCCGTGGAAACAATAACAAACTCATTCGTATCCTCCAAATAATACACATCATCTCCATCTTCTTTTTCCTCTTTATGAAGAGCATCTTCATTGGCAACCACTGCATTGGCAGCTTTTTGATATTCTTCTGCTGACGAAAATCCCATATCTTTTCCATGCTTTTGATAATGTTCGTTTAACAACTTATCATTGCGAAAAGTCAGATTTGACTCGACCGTTGATTCAATGGCTGTCTTTTCGGCTGTATCGCTCGTATGACTGCTATCTAATGTGATATAACCACCAAAAAAGGTAACGATCAGAACGCACAACAATGCTGCCAGTTTCTTCAAATTTTTCATAACAATACCCCACTTTTTAAATTTTTTATGTTAAGTATATACTTAATTCATTTTCTATACAAACTTTAACTTCATCAATGATTTTTTTACATCTTTTCTCGTTTAATCCTGCTTCCATCCCAACTCTTAGTAGTTCTTTTTTACCAGGATCTAGTCCATTTCCATCTATCATAGTCGTATGCTCTCCATAGTAAGTATTACTATATGTTAAATCATAAGCAGGACTTAGTCTCCATTGATCTGCCTTATCATCATAGAGATAAGTAAAATTCTTAGAATGATCATCTCTGTTGTGAGCAAATACATTAAAACACATCCTTCGAAACATATTTTCCATATCCATTTCTTGATTTCTAGTTAATATGTTCGTTAATTTCATTAAACTATGATAATCCAAACTTGGCTGCTCAAAATCTAATTCTAAAAGAGCCGCGGCTGTCAACATATGAATTTTCTTGTTTATTCCATTTTCTTCATGAATTCTATCAAAACGTTTTGTTCCAAAATATCCGGGACATTTTTTCGAAGGAAATAAACGTGTCTCTGACATGACAATTCCACATTTCCCAGCACATATAGCATAATCGTATTCCATTTGACCCGCATTTTCTCTATCAACATGTGCTGGAAATTTTATAATCCATTCTTCACCATCTATTTGAGTTAAAATTTTAGGTCTGGCTCCACCACTTGTTCCACCTAATCTATATAATTCATCCAAATCCTCTGCATATTCTGTCATCAGAATTTTTTGACACTCTTCTGCCAGATAATCTAAATCTAATTTCCTATCTTCTGTCTCAATTGACATTTCTGGTTGGTAAGTTAGAGCCCCCATACCTGAATTTCCCACAATCGCCAAACGATCTAAAACCGTTAACTGATCAATACGAATACCATTTCGTTTTAATAATCTATCAAGCAAAATATTTCCCCATGCATCTGGCAAACTATCTGCAAACACACCAAACAAGCCATTAAAATATGGCTTTGTCGGAAGAAATACCTGTCTTTTCAAAGGTAGTGAAAACGGACTGATTGAAAATCCATTTTTTATCCATCTACTGTCATATTCAAATGCAACTTTTTTATCATTTGTCAACGCAAGTGTTCCCACCATTTGATCTTTATAAAAAACTTGTAACCTTTTATTTGTTCTCATTGATAACCTCCTCAATGCTTCGATATGGAACTTCTGTAAACATATCTTTAATCTCGTTAGCACAATCAAGTGCCAATGCTATCTTAGTCAATGATAATAAAGATATTTTTCCCGTTGTTTCAAAACGCTTAATCGAACCATAACTTACTCCACTCATCCGACTTAATACTTCCTGTGTTATTTGTCGGCGTTTACGAATTCTTCTTACCCGAATGGCAAGTTCTTTATCTATCTCTTCCGGTGTTTCCCATAACAATGCTTCCATCTATTCTCTCCAATTTATTTTTCAATAATGTGCTTGAATAGCCATACTTATCATTATTTTTTACCCAACTTTAAAAAGAGCAAAAGCGAACAAGTTCGCCTCGAACTCCCTAAATTCCTCAGTCCCTGCGGAACAAAAAACAGATAATATTTTATCTATTTTTATTAATTATACGCAATTTTAGATAAAATATTATCTGTATTTATTATAACTCATACTAAGTTTTTTGTCTATCTCAAAACTTCATATTCAAATGCAATATCGCCACGGACATATTCATAATCATTTAATTTTATTTCTTGGAAACCATATTTCTCATAAATATGTAACGCCGCTTTTAATTTACTATTCGACAGAATAAACAATTTTTTTGCTCCATGATCAATTGCCCAGTTCATAGATGCTTCAAAGACCGCACTGCCTGCACCTTTATGGGACACCTGTTTATTCGAACCCATCTTGCAAAGTTCCCATACACCATCATCATTGAGCGGTTTTGCCATACAGGTTGCCAAAACTACCTCATCTTCTACAGCAAAGAAAATCATACCTCCCTGTACAAGACTATCTTCTATATGTTCAAATGTTTCTCGATCTTCCGGTTCTAAAAAACCAAAATTGTCAACAATCCAATCGGTATTAAACTGAATAAAATCTGCTTTATATTTTTCCTGATATTCTATTACTTTCATTTATAAGTAATCCTTTCTGTGCGGTGTGAATACATCAATTACTTCTCCAGCTTTTAATACCTTAAACGAATGGCGTACATTTCCCGGCACTGCATAACTGTCCCCTGGTTGTAAAATGAATTCTTTCTCTTCTACAGTCATAAGGTATTCTCCTGAAATCACATAGCCACATTGTTCATGTGGATGCGTATGCTCAGTGGCATAATTTCCAACAACATAATTCATTTTTGTCACCATGGACTTTTCTCCGACTGCCAAAGTATCTAAATTTACACCTTTAAACTCTCTCTTTAATGCTTCTTCTTTTTTTACAACTGTTCTCTCGTTCATGTTCCTTCGCTCCTTGTGTTTCTTTTTTCTTTAGTATATACTTGTAAATATAATAAGTAAAACGAAATTATCTAATATTAGTATAAGGAAATCTTAAGTTATGAATCGATATATTGCTCTTCAAAAAATAGTAGAACTTGGAAGTTTTTCAAAAGCTGCCGAAGCAATGGGCTACTCTCAGTCAGCACTGAGTCAAATGATAGCTTCTTTAGAAGATGAAATGTCAATCAAGCTAGTAAATCGTTTTCGTACCGGAGCGAAACTTACACTTGAAGGAAAAGAAATTTATCCGCAAATCGAACAATTGATTTATCAATATGATTCGGTGCAGGAAAAAACAAAAGAAATCAAAGGACTAGAAACCGGTATCATACGTATGGGAACACTTGCCAGTATTTCTGCACATTGGTTACCAGGTCTATTAAAGGAATTTCAGGAACAATATCCGAAAGTTGAATTTGTCATTCATCAAGGAGATTACACGTCAATTCTTGAATGGATCAAGACAGGTGCCATTGATTTTGGCTTCGTCAACCCAAAAGCGGTTACTGGTATTGAAACAATGGTACTAAAGGAAGGCGCAATGCTTGCTGTTTTACCAGAAAAACATTCACTCGCAACAACAGATGAAGCGATTCCTTTAGAAGCATTGGCATCAGAACCTTTTATCCTTCTGGAAGAAGGTCATTATTATGAACCTTTAGAAGCCTTTCAATCAATAGGGGTATCCCCTAATATCAAATACACGATTCACGATGATTATGCCATCATGACGATGGTCGAAGCCGGCCTTGGAGTTAGTATTCTGGCAGAATTGGTACTACATCGGACCAATTATAAAATTAAACTGTGTGAGACAACCCCTCCTATATCTAGAACAATCGCCATTGGATATAAGGATAAAGCAAGTCTGCCGATTGCCTGTAAAAAATTCATTGAGCTTCTTCGCTCCCATTTAGATGAATTACCATAAGATAATCGATTTATACACAAAAGAAAGGGCAATCCCTTTTGGCATTACCCTTTCATAAAACTTTATATCTTTTATACTTCACAAGATGCTACAATTTTATAATTGTCTGGAATATTGTAAGCATTGTCTACTGCTCCCAGTTTCCACTGGATACTGCAAAGACTCTGTTCAATCACACCTTCAAAGTATAACATTGCGATTCCTGCATCAATCTGTTCTTCATATTCGTTGGTTTCTTCATCATCACGAACGGTTAAAATAATCTTTGCACCATCAATGATAAATCTCCATGGCTGACGGTTTAAGGTAGATGGTGCTCTTCTTGCATAATCCATTGGATCGTATAAAGCACGCTCCATAAGTGCATCTACATCTGCTTCCTTGCCCCATTGATCAATGTATACAATCTGCTGAAGTGGAATTCGACCAGCACCTGTTTCTTTCTTACGATTCATATTCGCCTGTGTATAGTTACCTCCGGTCTTTATTGCTCCTGTTGTCAACTTTCTTGTTTTCTTGCCGTATCCAAGAGCAATGATTCCCACAACTTCTTTATCTGTGACAATATTTAACTTGTGAATGATTGTCTTGCTATCTTTAAATGTGATCCAGCAAGAGTTAACTCCAAGTTCCTGTGCTTTTAAGCAGATTCCCTCTCCAACATAGCCTGCATTTTCGATATAATGTTCTTTCTTTTCAGAAAGAAGAATTGCATAATGCGGAGCATTGATCAAAATCCCTTTATATCCTGCAAAGCCATCAATCTGACGATAAACGTCATCATTGTCCATAAAACGAATGTCTACTGCGATGTCATCCACCAATTTGGGACAACGATTTGCGTAATCGCGAATCTCTTTTGCCGTCTTTGCATCAACTTTCTTTTCTTTGTAATCTCGAACAGAATATTTCTGATTAATCATCTGTCTATAATCCATCATTAACAGCCTCCTTTAAAAATTCATATTCTGAATTATTTTCGTTCTGATAATTATATCACATTTTTTCACAAAAATCTGTTCTTTTTATAATTTATACACAAGCTCTACTTAATTCTGTAAACAAAATTTCCATATTTGTTATTATCATTTATTGACATTAAACTTCATATCGTGGATGGTAACATAGTCGAGTTGATCCATGTCAATGAGTTTATCGTATGTCATATTTGTAAAGTAGTTTATTTTGTCATTTTCATCTGAAAAAGCTCCGTTCACACCATCTTTACAGATCATCGTTTTACCATCTTTAAATGTCAATGTGATACTTTCAATTTTCTCAAATGCCACCCAATATGGATGTGCATCAGATACGTCCGTATTTCTATCTATATCTTTATTATCTGGCATACATTCCAGATAAATACCAAGTGAAGAAACACTGAAGTTATTCAGTTTAAGACAGATTCCATCCACATCAATCGACTGACCAGAAGCAATATTTTTTGACTGATTTTCATATTGCAAAGGAACGTTAAATTTCCATTCGCCCTTTGCTAGTAATTCATCTTCTTTTTTTTCCGTCCCCAAATTAATGATATCCTTTAACTTAATATTGAGCATCATACCACTTTTTATTTTATCCTTGCCAACACAAATACGTACGTATTGTAATGCATTATCTTTTGGATCGGCATCATAAAAATATTCTGAACCGGAAAATACAGATATTTTGCCCATGTGCATACTTTCGCTTTTAAATGCCATCGTTTCCATTTTCTTTTTCATTAACGAATCAAACACTGATCCATCTTCTTTTTCAATTGTATAAACAAGAGCAAAGCGATAGGAATCCCCCATGATTGCATCTAACGTAATCTTAATTCCATTGTCAGTCACAGATTTACCAATCATACTTCCCTCTTCATCAGCTACCTTTGATGTCTTATCATCCAAATGAAAAACATTTTTGAAGGCTTCGGAAACCTGTCCCAAATAACCGGAAGCACTTGCTCCGACTGTTCCAGTGATTAAGATTGCCATACAGAGAACGGCAGCTATCATACGTTTTGCCGGCCAACTTATTTTCTTTCTCTTTTTATTATCTTTCATATTCCCTATCTCCTTTAATACTTGGCTTTTCATTACCTCTTTTTCTTCGGATGATAATGGAATTTCTTCATATTGATCGAAATCTATATCGACATTGTTTAATAAATCATACATTTTTTTGTCCATAATCAACAATCTCCTTTCGATGGATAAATACGAAACATCTTTTTCTTGGCTCGCGACACTCTATTATAAATAACAGATCTCTTAAGATTTAACTCTCTGCCAACTTCATCGACACTACATTCCTCTATATAAAGCTTTTTAAATATCTGCTGATCGATCGGTTTTAAATGTGCAAGCAAATCCTGTATTTCCTCATTTAACTCTTCCTCAACAAATTCTAACGATGGAGAATCTCCGATTTCCCCCGGAAGATTCTCAAGAGAAACATTTTGTAGTTCTTTTTGATATTTTCGTATATAGCTGATTGCCTGATATCTTGCGATCGCTGCAATCCAATTTTTAAAACTATTTTTTGTCTCATCAAAAGAATCCATATTCTGCCAGATTCCTAAAAGAATGTCATTGAAACATTCCTCCTGCAAGCTGGGAAAACAAAATAAATGTTTTCGTAAAATAGCCTTTAAAAGCGCACCATAGCGATCAATGACATAGAGCAGTGCCTCTTCATTTTTGTTTTTTAATTGTTGGATATAATTTTGATCATTTATCTTCATCCATTATCCTTCCTTTATGACTAATTACAAATACTCGCCGGCTTTTTTTGTCCTTTCACCTATTAGTTCGCTTTTCATAACTTAAATCTATCACTTTTCGAAAATTTTTTCATCTGTCTTTTGTTTTTAGGCTTCGAATCGCAATCTGGTAGAACAAGAAAAAGAATACTACAACAGCCAATAGAAAAATCATGCTACTTCCCGCCAGTGAATCCGCGGATTTATTTGAATTCATTCCTAACAACATAAGACTATAAGGCCAGAACAGTCCAACACCACGATTTGAAAATAACATGCCAAAGACACTTCCCACGAGAGCAATCCCGATCGGAATGGAAAAACTTCGAATCAACATCGATAAAAGGAGTTGCAACGCACCAATCGCGATAGCAGCCAAGGTTCCTCTCAGTAACCAAAATACAATTTGTGGCGGACATAGTCCTGAAAATCCGACAAACTTCCCAGCAATGATATAAAGAACCCCAACCCAAAGTTGTGTGATCAATGTTACAACAAATACGACTGCCATTTTCCCCAAATACAGACAAGGAATGGAAACCGGAGATGTCAGAAAAACATACCAGTTATGATTTAAATGCTCCAATCGCCAAAGATAAGAGCAATACAGAGCAATCAATGGTGCATAAAAGAAACTAGAATAAAATAAAGTTAGCTGTGTCCACAAAGAATACCATCCATCGGTCAGTATTTCTATATTTTGTAAATAATTAAAGGTTCCCATAATCGTAGGAATAATCGGGATAATAAGACTCGCTGGCAATATCACAGAGTGCATGAGTTTTCTTCTCTCTGCTTTGATACATCGAAACAACATCGTTTACACCTCTTTTCTAATAACAATTGTTCTGCATAGGATATAGATAAAGACACCAACAACCAAAAATATCAGGAATTCAGACAAAGGAAATGAAACCTTATCATATTCTATGATTCTTGTTGCTCGTTCCCAGTTCATTTGCACACATGGAAACGCTGCAAAATATCCCCAAATGACCAATCGTGCCACAGCAGTCGGAAAGAATAAAGAAAATAATCCCAAAAACGAACCGACCAGCCCCACTACAAGCGGCATAATCTGACTATTTGATATGAGCGAAAGCATTTGCTGAATCGAAAATAAGACAGCACTGACACAAAAAATCACAGCCAAATAGGCGACAAACATGGATATTTCCAATGGAGCCTCAAAATGAAACATCCTAGCGCACAGCAGAATCATAATGCCATGTCCTAAGGTAAAAAAGAAGAGATATTTTAGCCCACATAAAAATTTACAGTCAAAAAATCTGCTGCTTTTTTGCATGGTATAGAGAATCTTTAAGGTATCTCCCTTGATTTCCATATCGCATAATCTGCTGGCAATGACTGCGATCATAAGCGGCAAAAGAATCGTGTTCATAATCGGAAGCTGATAAAACAACATAAAATATCCGTTGGCTAGTTCATTTGACGAAGCTTTGCTAAGCTGCCATAACATCCACAGCATTTCAAAAAGGAAAAATCCTAATGGTACCATCCATATCTTTTTATGACGAGCTTTTTTCTGCTCAGAGTATAGTTCACGCATCAATGTAACTCTCATAAACTCACCTGCTTTCCTGTAAACTGAAGGAAAATATCTTCCAGACTCTTCTGCTGTTCTGTAATTCTAAGGATGCCAATCCCTTCCTTTACAAGAATCGATATTGCTTTTATGACAAGCTCATCATCATGATTTTTAAGATAGAGCGTTCCGTCTTGCCATTCAACTGGAATGTTACATTGCTTTAATACGTTCATTGCCACAACATCATGATTCGTGCGCAGCAAGATTCTGGATCTGCTATGCTCATGAAGAGCAGATAAACTATCTTGGAAAATAAGCTGTCCTTTGTCAATGATTCCCACATGCGTCGCCATTTGATCGATTTCACTTAATAGATGGCTGGAAACAATAATCGTCATTCCATATTTTTGTGGCAAAGAACAAATAAGCTCTCGCATTTCCTGAATACCGGCAGGATCAAGACCATTCGTTGGTTCATCCAATAGGAGAACTTTGGGATTTCCAAGCAATGCTGCCGCAAGCCCAAGCCTTTGTTTCATGCCAAGAGAATAATGACTTACTTTCTTATTTTGTTGCTCTTCCATACGCACAATTTTTAATACATGATCTATTTCCTTTTCTGGTACATTTTTTAACGTGCAGATAATCTGAAGATTTTCCTTTCCACTTAAATGTCCATAATATGCCGGAGATTCAATCAACGAACCTGTCTGTGCAAGAATTTCCAATCTGTTTTTTAGATTCACCTCTTTGCCTAAAATGCTGATTTGCCCTTTTGTTGGTTTGGTAAGTCCCAAAAGCAATTTTAAAGTGGTCGATTTTCCAGCACCGTTCGGACCTAAAAATCCATAAATGCTTCCTGCAGGTACATTTAAATCAAGATGGTCAACGACTGTTTTTTTCTTATATTGCTTTGTAAGAGAATTTGTAGTAATCACAGATGTCATAAGATGCACCCCTTTCTATTTTTATATGATGATTGTAAATAGTGGGCCTTATCTGAGACTTAATGCTGCCTTATTTTTACCTTAAGTTTCGCAAGGAAGATTGGAAGTATCAAAAATAAGCATTATAATAAGGAAGAGATTTCATTAAAATAAGGGATAGATGGTGGACATGAAAGAGAACGATTATAAAATTCTGGTGGTTGATGATAATGAGGAACTTGTGAGCATGATTGCAGCCATTTTAAAGGAAAAGGGATATAAAAATGTTTTGACTGCACAATCGGTCAAAGAGGCACTGAGACTGTTTCATGACGAAAAACCTGATTTGGTAATCTTAGATATTATGCTGCCGGACGGTGATGGATTTACCCTGTTTCAAAAAATGCGAGAGTATTCCGAAATTCCTATTTTGTTCTTGTCAGCAAAGGATGAAGATGAAGATCGACTGTTTGGCCTCGGACTTGGAGCAGATGACTATATCACAAAACCCTTTCTTCCAAAGGAACTTTTTCTGCGTGTCAAAGCGGTTCTCAAAAGAACCTATCATACCTCTCCAAAAAATGAGAAAAAAGAGGAAATTTTGATATTAGGAGAACATGAGATATTACCAGAACGTGCAGTAGTCCGCTTTCATGGAGAAGAAACCTCATTGACAGCAAAGGAACTTTTACTTTTAATGAAATTAAGTCAAAATCGTGGCAGAATTGTAACGTTCGACGCACTCTGCAATGCCGTGTGGGGAGATTCGTATTATGGATATGAAAATACCTTGATGGTACATATCCGCCATCTAAGAGAAAAGATTGAAGATAACCCATCCAAGCCAAAATGGCTTTTGACAGCACGTGGACTCGGATATCGTCTGGCAAAAGAGGAGACAAAATTATGAAAAGTCTTTTAAAAATTATTCGTCGTTATTCCCTGACTGCAGGATTGATTATTTTTATTATTTTAGTGAGCAATCTTTGTGTATTTATTTATGTCGGATATTCCACAATGGGCAATCAGGAAGAAATGGTCTATGGACGAGAGATCATGGACCAGATTCGTAATGAATTTACAGAAAAAGAAAATGTTTTAGAACTTTCCAAAAAAGGAAAAAATTTAATCGAAAATACCGATTTTGTTTGGGCAATGGCACTTGATGAATCGGGCAATGCAGTATGGGAATGGAATCTGCCCAAAGAAATTCCCCGAACATATAGCTTACAGGACGTCGCATCATTTAGCCGATGGTATTTAAAAGATTATCCGGTTAGGATATGGAAAAATGGCAATTTTCTGCTCGTATTTGGATGTGATAAAGAACAAGTTGTGAGATATGATGCTCTTATGTCTTCTACATTTTTTCAGTACTTTCCTTTATATGTAAAAACAATGGTCATCGCAAATCTAATCATCATACTCTTATTTGTCCTTTGTTTCGGTTTTCGATTTTATCATTCGATGAAACCAATCGCACAGGGAATTGAAAATCTGGCAGACGGAAAGCCGGTGGAGTTAAAAGAAAAGGGACTTTCTGGTGAACTTGCGGAAAAATTAAATCTTACCTCAAGGACACTTCGAAAACAGGAACAACAACTTGCACGCAGAGATCAGGCAAGAACAGAATGGATTTCAGGCGTATCCCACGATATTCGAACCCCTCTGTCTTTGATCGTCGGATATTCCGATAAGCTGGCACAAGATGCATCTTTACAGGAAGAGAACCGTAATCTGGCAAAGACAATCAGGAGACAAAGCTTGATTATCCGTCAATTAGTTGCAGACTTAAATCTGACTTCCAAACTTGCCTATCAGGCACAGCCACTGAAAAAAGAGACCTGTTCTCCAGCAGCACTTTTACGAGAATGTATCGCGGATTTTTATAACGGAGAATTTGGAGAAGACACTTATCTGGAACTTTCCGATACGGAAGAAGATATATTAAACTATACAATTGAGTTTCATATGACCAAAGAGGCACAACGAATTAAAATGGAGGCAGACGAGGGATTGATCAAACGGGCACTTCGTAATCTAATTGGCAATAGTATCCGCCATAATCCAAACGGATGTCATATTGGCATTACGATGTCTGTACAAAAAGAAACCATTCGCTGGCTAATAAAAGATTCAGGTTCAGGCATTCCGGAAATTGTAGTACAAAATATGGATAGGCAAGATAATAAAGTCCATATTATGGGACTTCGCCTTGCCTCCCAAATAGCAAAAGCACATGGAGGCGAACTACAGTTTGTGCCACGCCAAAACGGAAACTATGATGTGGCATTTTCCATTCGTGTTGATCAGGAATGAATCATAGCATAAATGGGACTGTCTCATTTTTCGACAGTCCCTAACTATACGAATAAAACAAAAGCGGACAAGTCCGCCTCGAACTCCCTATAATCCCTCAGTCCCTGAGGGACTTGCTCCGCTTTGTGCGCCAGATGCAGACTGCTGTAAGCAGGCATATTACCTTATGCATCTGGTCGCATCCTCGCAGAGCGTTTTTAGTTTCATAGGAAATTACGTTGTAATTTCCTATGAAACTAAAAATTACTTCCGTTCCAGCCCCAATCATGGATGCCATGATATGTGACATAAATATAATTTCCTGGTATTCCTAATTCTTCTTCATAAATTTTGCAAATTTCTCCCGTCATTTTCTCATAATCTTCAGAAGATGCATCGCCAAACAGGCTGACTGATACATAAGCTCCCTGTTCTAAATGGTTACCGCCCATATAAAGATCGTAATTATCTTCAAATCCTACCATCAAAAATGTCTCGGATTTGTGTAGGACACTGACCGCCTGTCCTAATTTTGTTTTAATTGCTTCTTTTTTGTCATCTGATACTTTTCCTGTAATTTTTGAATCAATAAATGGCATGATAATGCCTCCTTTCGATAATACAATTCCATTTGATAAATTTTATGCTGTTTCTTATTTTATTATATTTCATTTTTACAGACGATTCAAATCATAGTCATCCAAAAGGAAACTCATCTGTTCGTATTCCTGATATTTTGTCAACATAGGGGACTCTAATTTTAAGTATTTATCCACAAGGTGATCGGCAAATATCCACTCTTCAATCTGGTTTTCTCTTAAAATCAAAGGCATACGATCATGAATCCTTTTCATGGAATCATTGGCTGCAGTCGTAAGAACAATAAAGCGTTGTTCACCCTGAAATTGATGATAGAAGCCTGCCATATAAATGGAGGGACTTTCTGGATAGGTGAAAGTCACTTTCGTCTTGCTCGCGTCCCACTCATAAAACTTTTTTGCCGGCACAATACAACGTCTATACAACACACTCTCGCTAAATGACTGTTTTTGGAGAGCTGACTCTGCCCTGGCATTGATCATAAGTTGGCTATTATAATAGGAAGGAAACCCCCATCTCATATCCTCCGCATAAAGATTACGATTCTTTTTTGCAATAATTGTCGCTGTATCAGACGGATAAATATCTCCAGTCCTTTTTGTATTTACATTTACATCTATTTTTGCAACTATTCTTTGAATATCGTTGATGGTTTCTTCATCTATAAAAAATCGACAACACATGATAACCCTCCAATCATTTCTTATATATTCTATTATAACGAATAAGCCAATTGATATACTTCTTTTAATTTTGGAGATTCTTTCATGCTACCTTTCTCTTCCATTCCCGAAATCGTAATAATCCCTTTATCTTTCCATTTCAAATATGTACCTGTCGCTTTATATTGTGCAATTGCAGCATCATATACTCCATCTGATGCAGAATCCAACAACAAAATTGTCTTATCAAAATGAAATCCCACACTTCCTCTTGCATACATACGATCGATTGCACATTTTAACTGTCCTGTGATATCAAACCAATAAATTGGTGAGGCAAATACGACTAAATCAGCCTGGTCAAGACTTTCCAAAACAGCCGCCATGTCATCGTTCTGGACACATTTTCCGCCGTGCGCAAAGCAATACTGGCATCCCAGACAACCAGCAATTTTCTTTCCTGCCAAATTAATCTTATCAACTTCATGCCCAGAATCTTTGGCACCTCTGATAAATTCATCCACCATAATTTCTGTGTTCCCATTCACTCTTGGGCTACCATTTAAAATTGTTATTTTCATTCTTGTATCCTCCTAAATATGCTATATTAAAGTTAGAAAAGGAAAAGCCAGAGATACGGCTTACCCCAATAATCAACTATTACAGTAACCAGTCGTCATTATTGCGAGTAATGGCGGCTATTTTCTTTTATCCTTTTTATTACAATCATCAGATAAAATATTGTTATCAAATTATCTGTCTTTGATAAATGATTATAGATTTAAATCCTGATAAATACGATTTATTTTTTTGCTGATTGATATAGCTAGTTTCTTGGCATATGTAAGATTACTTTCTTCATCCAATTCATCCTCCACTGCTTCATCCATATCCCAATACCATTCTCCTTTATATCGAATAATATTCATACTGCCCCAAAGCAGCTTGTCTTTGCTGATGACATCAATCTCATAGTAGATATCTTCATTTTCAGAATCAATTTTCTTTTTATCTAAAGTTTTCTTCTGACCATGCACACCAAGGGTTTCTATCAATTTTTTCTCATCATCAGAAAAAGTCGTTCTCATCTTTGCCTCTTTCTCTTCTCCATATTTTCTAATATACCAATCATAATTTGTAAGTTTTGAATAATAATCAACAATCTTTGATTTTTCATCTGCAAGACAGTAAATTTCGTCTTGGTTCGTGTAATACATATGACTAGCAAATGGAGATTTAAACTCATACATTGTGATACGCCCAGTTCGCTTTATCATTTTAGAAATGAAATCATCTTTTTCCCATATATTAAATGCAGCTTTTCGATTTCTTTCATTATCTAAATTGATATAAGGTGCCCAATCAAACGGCGATGCATCCGATGATATATAATCTTTAGAACCTATATATTGCAATTCAACATCCTCATATTTTTGATCGTTATAATAAAAGGATACTCCATTTTTTTCCCATTTTAAAACTGTATCTGTAGGAACATAATGTAATTCTTCTGTAAAAATTGCATCTTCTCTCTGTTCCATAATCCAGGCAAAAGGTCCGAACAACAATACAACTCCTATCATCAAAAATACTATTCCCAATCTCTTTTCTAATGGTATTCCTTTGTTTCTATATTGTCTTATGCCTAATACTATCGCTATGATGATACAAATAATACCTATTCCCATAAGTCCCAGCATTAATTTTGCCACTCCATAGACACCCATGCGCTTTCCTCCCATCTGTTATCCTATTTGATTTTTTTAAGTTTTCCTCTATCTTGATAATCAGTTTTCATTTTCTCAGCTTCTGCTCCATCATTTGTAATATTATAGATCTCATATTTCCCATCATCCTCCAGGAACATTGTGTACTTTGTTTCTACCTTGACGCCCCATTTCTTCTCAATTTTTTTATCTGTTTTTTTCTCAAGTTGACAAAAACCACTGTCATTTGCAATTGAATTGTAAATGGAATTCATCAAATAATATCGAGTTGGAAATTCTTCCAGTGTTGCACTTTCACTCACACCATCTCCATAATCAACTTTCACTATTTTTATTTGTTTTCCATTATACTTGATTTTAATCTTAAAAGAGCCATTTCCCCCACTGACATTATACGCTTTTCCTTTAAATTTCACATAAATTCCCGCAGACATATAACCATAGACATAACCAATATTTCCTCTTCGGTCCACACCATATAATTTTATACTTGCAGCACTTTTGGTCGGTAAATATTGTTCATACTCATCTACATCCTCTGCCTGTGCTATTTGTTCGCAAAGACTTTCTCTTTGTGCTTTCGTTAAGATTTCCCCTCTTGTACCAATTGGAAGAAATAAATAAGTGATACCTGCTAAAAGTATGATTACTAGTATGACTGTCAATAGAATAGAGGGAATTCGACTTCTACGACGGATCTTTTTTAAATAGTCAATTTCCTGCTGTTCCTGCACATTTTCTTTTCTATCAGTAGGGGCAAAATCTGTTCTCATATGATCTAGAATCAAAGCACAGTCTTTACATTCACATATATGCTCTTCTACAGCTACATTCGTAATATGATTTGTCAGCCCATCCACATAAGATGGAAGCAAATCCTGAACAATTTCACATGGTAATTTTTCACTCATCTTGATCTATCTCCTTTCTTAATTTTTCTTTCGCCCGATAAAATGTAACTCGCGCCCAATTTTCTGTTCTCCCCATTATTTCTCCAATTTCACGATAAGAGAATCCTGCATAAATCCTAAGTTGTATCACCTCACACATTGGTTCTCCCAGCTTATGCACCGCCTGTAAAATCCTCTTCTTCTCAAACGATGCAAGAGCCTCTTCTTCCGCACTATCTGCCTTTTCTATATAATCTGTGAATTCACTCATGACCGGATTCTTTCGCCTGTTTTGATAAAAAAGATTCTTGGCAATTCCGATCAACCAAGTTAATATCTTACTCTTTCCATCAAATCGATGAATGGATTTTACAGCTTGATAAAAAGTTTCCTGCGTCAATTCCTCCGCTAAATCTTCATCCTGCGTACGTGAGAGCAAGTAGCGATATACAGTCATCGCATATTGATTATATATTTCTTCTATAGAGAGCATATCGCACCTCCTTCTCGTTTTTCTATTTATTAGTGTAAAATTCCCATCATTTTGTTACAAGATAAAATAAATTTTCTTATAACTCTTTGCATCCTCGCGGAGCGTTTTTTGTTTCATGGAAATTACAACGTAATTTCCTATGAAATGAAAAAACAAGAGCTGTACTTTCATAAAGTACAACTCTTTGTATACAAAAATTTCTTTATATTATAAAGGCATTTCATTCATAAATCAACATCCACGTGTGCCATACAAAGGAACGTCCGAAAAGAAAATAGAATGCAAACATAACAATCATCGTAATATATAAATGGCATTTCAAAAGAAAAGTTTCATTTTCACAATCAAGCTGCATAAATCTAATTTTCCTAGACACAAATTTTCCAATAACATATCCAATCATGGCACCTAACGTATTCATTAATAAATCGTCAATATCCGTTGCCCGTCGATTAAAGAGCTGACTAATCTCTATCAGGAAAGATAATGAAAAACCAGTCAGTGTTGCCATCTTAAAGGTCATTTTCTCCCACAACAATGGTAATAATATTCCCAATGGACAAAATAGGATAATATTCATGATCAATCCAAACGAATCAAGTACTCCCCATTTAAAAGGTATCAAATTTATCTCATTCAAACGAATGATTTCAGAACCATAGGAACCAATGTCATTGATACCTGCCGTACCTGTCAGTGAAAAAATGCAAGTGATACAGCAAGCAAATATTTGCCATCCGATTAAATAACCTACTTTCACTTTCACATTATATTTTCTGTAATACAAAAAGAACAAAGCTTCTATTATCAGCCAAAAAGGAAGCAACATCCCATAATTGCATAGCCCTTCTATTATATATCCCATAAATGTTTCCCCTCTATTTTTTTAACAAAATATTTACTACAAAAATATGCCACCCATGCTCCGATATAATTACAAATGATATCATCAATATCACACACTCCACTCAACGTACCTGATCACTCCAGCTAATAATGCAAGCAAAGAGCTTACCCAAGCTACGATGCAAAGCAAAAAAATAGATGATTTTCGTTGTATATTCATCTTTTTCGTCCTCCTAGTCTGCATAACGTATTAACTGTATTACTTCAATTAATACAGTTAGTATATACTGATACCTATTATTTGTCAACTTTTATTCATCGGTTCGCGTGCGATGGCAAATGGAAATGCGAGCACAAGGTGAATGACCGCTCTCGGTAAGAGAGGGCAACCTGGGTCGTTTCCGCTTGCCTTGTGCCTTCGCGTAAATAAAAACAGCGTTTCATCTCTTGATAAAACCCCGCTCTCCTGTTTCGGAAACAACATCATATTATTATCTTCCAACTTTCTTTTGTACTATTTTTTCCAGCCATTTTAGTCCCGTATCTGCCAGAAATGCAATCAAGGTACATAAAATTGTTCCCCAAATAATTTTATACTGATTCATAGTTCTAAGTCCTTCGAATAAAAGACTTCCCAATCCTCCTGCATTGATTGTCGCCGCAATCGTTGCGATACCAATCGTAGAAATAACTGCCAGCCTGATTCCTGCCATGATCATAGGAAATGCCAGTGGAATCTGTACTTTATAAAGTATCTGCCAGCGATTCATTCCCATACCGACTGCTGCTTCGATCAGAGTTTTATCCACACCATCCAAACCCGCTGTAATATTTCTCACTAAAAGAAATTGGTTGTACACAACCAATACTGAAATTGCTGTAGTCCTGCCTAACCCCAAAACCGGAATCAGCAGTGCAAAAATTGCCAAACTCGGAATCGAATAAATAGCTCCAAATAACTGCAACACAACATTCGTGACTTTTTTTGAATTCATGATTAAAACAGTAATCACAGCTGCAAGGGCAATCGATATCAACAGTGTGATAACTACAATCTGCACATGTTCCACAAATGCATTTAAAAATTTCTCTTTATATGTTAAAAAATAATCTATCATTAAATGCCAGCTCCATCACTCATAAAATTGGAATCTCCAGAACGAATCAAAGATTGTACAAATTGAGAGGCTGGATGCCTTTGTATTTGTCCCGGTGTCGCATATTGTTCCATTCGCCCTTTATCCATAATCAATACTTTTGTTCCCAGTTTAAATGCTTCTTTAATATCATGCGTCACAAAGATAAATGTTTTCTTTGACTGTTTATGAATTTTCAACAATTCATCCTGAAGTTTTTCTCTGTTGATTGCATCAATGGCACCAAATGGTTCATCAAGGAGCATAACACTTGGATTCGCTGCCATCGCACGGATTAGACCAACTCTTTGCTGCTGCCCACCAGAGAGCTGCGATGGATAACGATTTTTAAATTCATCTGGATCTAGATTGATCATTTCTAATAATTCAGTAACTCTCTCATCAATTCGCTTCTTATCCCATTTTAAAATTTTCGGAACCGTTGCGATATTATGATAAATTGTCATGTGTGGAAATAATCCACTCTGCTGAATAACATATCCAATTCCCTGTCTTAATTTAATTGGGTCTAACTCTTCAATATCTTTTCCTGATAACAAAACCTTTCCAGAATCCGGTTCATATATCCTATTAATCATTTTGATCAAGGTTGTCTTTCCACATCCTGATGTTCCCAAAACCGTTACAAATTCCCCTTCTTCAATCTCCAAATTGATATGATCCAAAGAAGGATATCCCGCTTTGGGAAATTGCTTTACAACATCTTGAAATTCTACTGCAACCATCACTATCATCTGCCTTTCATTTCTATTTGATGGAATCATAAAAATCCTTTGCTACTTCTTCATACTCCTTCTTATCTACATCAACCTGTGCATTTAACTTTGTAATTGTCTTTGTATCAATCTTTGCATTTACTTTATTTAAAATATCAGCAATATCTGGATGTGCCTCTAATACCTCACCTCTGACAACCGGGGCAATATTATATGGAGGCCATACATATTTATCATCTTCTAAGACAGTAAATTTGTCTTCCTGTACTAACTGTCCTGCTGTTGTATAAGCTGGAGCAACATCTGCTTCATCATTTGCTAAAATTTCATAGATTAATCCAGTATCATATACCTTTGAAGATTTCCATTTAAATGAACCATATGCTTTTTCCAATGCCGGTATACCATCTTCTCTCTTATCAAATTCTCCTTGTGAAGCAAAACGAAGTTTTGTCGCATGTTTTTGTAAATCAGAAATTGTTTTAATGCGATATTTCTTTGCTGCCTTTGTTGTAATCACTAATCCCTGTGCATCATTTGCCTTTGCATAATCTAACCATTCTATATCAAATTGTTCTTTATATTCCTTTTTAACCGTATCATACACTTTTTGTGGATCTGTCTCTAAAGGTAGTTTTAAAACAGATAGTAAACCTGTACCTGTATACTCTGGATATAAATCCACTTCATCATTTACGATTGCTGTATGAACTGCTGAACTTGCAATGTTAAATACTCGGTCTACTTTATATCCCGCATCTTCTAATGCCAAAGAATAAATCTCTGACAAAATCAGATTTTCTGAAAAGTCTTTTGAACCAACTTTGATTGTGGCTGATCCATCCTTTTTTCCACATCCGGTAATTATAGTTGCCATAGTTGCAATCACGAACAAACCAACCACTATTTTTCTTATTATTTTTTTCATATTTCTTTCTCCTTTATACTACCCATTTACCCTTTGATAACGCGTCAGCCATTTATCTACGGCTGATAATAAAAATCCAGTTCCCAGTGACAATATAGCAACTGAAATACCACCGATCCAAAGCAAGTCATTTCGCATCAGACCTAATCCAGTAAAGATTAAAGTTCCCAATCCACCAGCCCCGATATAAGTTGCTAGCGTGGCACTGGCAATGACCTCGACAATGGCAGTTCGTATCCCAGTGAAAATAACCGGAAATGCCAATGGTACTTTTATTGTAAAAAATAGTCTTTGGGGACTCATTCCCATTCCCGTTGCCGCTTCAATCACCATCTCTGGCAAAGTCTGAAATGCCAATGTTGTATTCATAAGTATTGGCGGGATTGCAAGAACCGTCAAAGCCAAAATCGCCGGTTTCATCCCGGTTCCCATAATTGGAATACAAAATACCAAAATAGCAAGACTGGGAATAATTCTTAGTGTACCCCAAAACCAAAGGGAAACTTTCTCAATCCATTGGTACTTGGTACTAATAATTCCAAGTGGAACTGCAATCACAATTGCAAATAAAATGGATAATAAACTTACTTCCAAATGTTCGATCACATATTGAATATATTGTCCAAGATCAGTTGAAAAATATGATATGATATTTTGCACTATTTACCCCTTTCCTTTTGCAAATCAGCAAAATTAAATTTTTTTAGTCATTTCCATTAAAAAACACAAAAAGGCCCTATCTATAATATATGGATGTTGCCATCTATATATACAGATAAAACCTCTAGTTTTCTCGTTATCTCATCTTCTTATTATTCATATATATTTAACATATAATAATAAAGTCATTATAATATCACTATTCCTAGTTGTTTACTATATTTTTGATATAATATTGTAATTTACACAACAAAGCCGCACTAGAAATTTATCTTAGTGCGGCCAACATATTTACTATGTATTAAATTGTCTGATTTTCATCTGTTATAATCCGGGATATTTTATCCGTTTTACAAATCACATAATTTGAGGCTGTTCCAATCTTTTCTTTTGTGACCATTGCAACTGTCCGATTAGAAATCGATACCATCTTTTGTTTCATCTGACATTCATCAAGTGCAGAATGTGTAACTGTATCTTCATTAATCGAATAAATTCCCATAAAATACAGATCTGGACGAAAAGAATCCAGTTGTCTTATTGCTTCCACACCAAGACTTGCCATGGAATCCCGAAAAAGGTACCCTCCAAGTGTAATGACTTTTATATTCGGGTATTCTTCTAATAAATTAACAATCGGAATACTATTTGTAATAATCGTACAACTAAATGTCTTATCTAATTGTTTGATAAGTTGATAGTTCGTTGTCCCATCATCGATCAAAACCACTGATTCTGGTTTTATTAATTCCTTTGCTTTCTGGGCCAGTCTGATTTTTTCATCTACATCAATGGTAAGTCTTTGCTGAAAACCTGTTTTTGCAGGACCAGTTCTCAGTGCTCCACTGTGAACCTTTTTTAATTTCCCCTTGATATCCAGTTCTTTAATATCTCTGCGTATCGTGTCTTCAGATACTCCCAACCGAACACTCAACTCACTGGCAATAATTTTATCTTCTACAGATATAATATCTAAAATCTTTTCCTGTCTTTCAGATTTGAGTAATTTCATAATTGGAGACCCCTCTTTCATAAATTTATATAATTACATTATAATATAAATTTACAATTATTTCACATTGATTTGCATATATTTGGAATATTAAATTTTTAGAATACTTAAAATTTCTTGTTTAGTTTTTGCATTTTTAAGTTTATCAATATTTTCTCTTTCCATTAAAAATTCCGCAATTTTTCCAAGTATTTCTACATGTTCATCATTTTTACCTGCAACTCCAATGATTAAATAAGCTGTTTTTCCATCAAAATCAACTCCTTCTGGAACCTGAATAAAGCAAATTCCAGAATGTTTAATTGTTTGCTTCGAAGATGCAAGTCCGTGTGGTAATGCAACCCCATTTCCAAGATACACTGAAGCATCCTTATCTCTTTGTATCATATCTTTTTTATAGCTAATATCTGTATATCCGTTTTCAATAAAAATATCTGCACATTGCTCAATTGCCTGCATTTTATTTTTAAAACTTGCATTAAGAACAATATTGTTCTCCGCCAATATTGGTAACTGAAGTTGACGATCAGATACGCTATTTGTCGCATTTTTATGAAACATGTCCTGAATTTGGCGAACAATATTATCATACTCTGTCTGATCCATAAAATTCTCTAAAGTTAAAATCGGAATTTTTCCGTTTGTAGAATCTTTTGCACGAACAGCCAGATTTTCATTTGTGACAACTAAATCGGCATACTCTGGAATTTCTGTTACAGACACATGCTGAATATCTGGTGTTAGTCCTACTGCAGATAATTTTTTCTTTAAGATAGAGCTTCCCATAGCAGAGGATCCCATTCCTGCATCACAGGCAAAGATTACATGATTCAATTGTGATAACTGATCATTTTCCAATCCAATTCCATGTTCTATCACTTCATCATCAATATTGTCTTCATTTGGCGCTCCTACCAATTTTAAAATGAATGCATCCACGATAAATGCTACGGCAAATCCTGCTAAAATTGCAATAAAGTTTCCTAATGCTGCATCTTTTGGAGTCATAAGCGCAATATTGATCAGGCTTCCCGGAGATGGCATCGCCACTAATCCACCATTTAATACAACTAATAGGAAATAAGATACAGCTTGTCCTGCCATAGTTCCAAGAATCATAATTGGATTTGCCAGTACAAATGGGAAATAAACTTCTCCGATACCAGCAATACCAGCGATAAACATAGCCATTGGCGCTGTTTTCTTTGCCTTACCTTTTCCAAATAAAGAGATTGCAAGTAATACACCCAAAGATGGACCGCAGTTTGAATCTAATAAGAATAGCATCGATTTACCAAGTTGTTGTGCCTGTGCGTATGCCAATGGAGCTACAATTCCATGATTAATTGCATTGTTCAAGAACAATACCTGTGCCGGTGCAACAAATATCGACAATAATGGAATTAATCCTTTGTTGATCATAAAGTTAACACCTGCAGATAATACAACGATAATTGCATTTACTACTGGTCCAATGACAAAATAGCCAGCAATAGCAAGTACCAATCCTAAAATACCGAGTGTAAAGTTATCAACAAACATTTCAAATCCTGGTTTTACTTTTCCCTCAAATTGTTTGTCAATTTTTTTCAATAACCATGCTGAGATTGGACCCATAAGCATAGCTCCACTAAACATGGTAACTTCTGATCCAACAATCACACCCATCGTGGCAAAAGCTCCAATAACTCCACCTCTTTGTCCATGAATATTATACCCCGCTGTATATCCAATTAAAATTGGCAAGAGATAGTTTAACATAGGACCAACCATCTCATTTAACTGTTCATTTGGGAACCACCCATTTGGAATAAAGAGTGCTGCAAGCAATCCCCAGCCAACGAAAGCTCCAAGGTTTGGCATAACCATACCACTCATAAAGCCGCCAAATTTTTTTATTTTTTCTAATGCATTTGTATTGTTGTTCATTGAAATCCTCCTCCTGATAACATATCTGTATTATTCCAGATTTGCATGACATCTCCATAATGACTTTAATTCAATCTTCTTTTCTTCCACAATCATTTTTGCAACGGTATCACCTAATAAGAGCAAACTCTGCTCAAAAAGACTTGACATAGGCTGATCAGATACAATTTCGTCTTCAAGATATAATTTTGTCTGAACTGGAATTCGCAACATTAAATCTGTAATCTCTTTTATTGAACTTTCTTTATTTGACCCAATATGTACAATTTTCCCACCAATTTGTTTTGCCTTTTTTGCAATGGCAACTGGCACTAAAGATTCCCCGCTGCCACTGCCAACGATTAATACATCATTTTCTGTAAAAGCCGGTTCTGTAATCTGACCTACAATCACCGTTTCAATGCCAATATGAGCTAATCTCTTAGCAAAAGCTTCCAATTCTAATAGCACTCTACCCACACCAACAAAAAAGACTTTATCTGCATTTGTGATCATAGCAATGAATCGCTCTACATCATCCGTTGACACTTTACTCAGAGCTTCCTCACATTCGTTTATTACAAGTTGATAAGCGTCCTTATACTCCATCTTATTCACCAATCCTTTTTAATCCTTTATTTACAGCCTGCTTCAGTGCTTCGCAATTTTCTTTCATTGTATATCCTTTGCGGAAAACTCCGGTGCTTCCCGAAACTAAAATATCCGCACCCGCTTCGATAATATCTGGAATTACTTCTGGTGCCACTCGTCCATCCACTGCAATCTGTGCTTTTGGATTTTTTTCATCCAGATATGCTCTTAGAGTTCTAATCTTGTCCATCGCATAAGGAATCATACCTTCATTTTTATTTCCAGCATATCCAGGACTGATCAACATAAGCAAAATGTAATCACATTGAGATACCACACAGTCCAGCACATTCACTGGAGTTGCAGGGTTTAATGCAATTCCAACCTTGCACTCTGCGTCTTGGATTAACTGAATCATTCTTTGCACATGAAAGGCCGATTCATAATGAAAACAAATGCTATCTGCCCCGGCTTTAATGGCTTCGTCGATGAATAACTCATTATTTACCGTCATAAGATGCACATCAAAGCGAAGATTTGTAATCTTTCTCGCACTTTCCACTGCTGCAAAACCTAATGGCATACTAGGACTAAACTGTCCATCAATAAAATCAATATGTAAATTTGTAATGCCACAGGATTCCATTTCTTTAATATCCCGTTCCAAATTGCAAAGATCCGCACATATTAATGATGGGGATATTTCTATCTTTCTATTCATAATATCAATCCTCTCTAACTTATCTTGTTGATTTCGCACCACTGATATTGATCGTAGTTCCAGAAATGTAGCTTGCTCTGTCTGACATTAAATAACAGACTAAATCTGCTACTTCATCTAATTTCCCCGGTCTTCCCATAGGAATTACTTTTGTATAATCCGATGATACATTATTGGAGTCCTGTCCTCTAGCATAAGCTAATGCCTTAAATGTCTCATCATTATTCATCGCTGTTCTCTCATTAATAGAAGGTGCAATACCAACAACTCTAATATTATATGGACCAAGTTCTTTTGCCCATGATGACGTAAATGCCAGCACAGCTCCCTTTGTTGCCGCATATATACTCTGTCCAATTGATCCCTGCATTCCTGCCTCAGAAGACATGTTAACAATAACTCCTGCTTTGGCTTTTACCATATGTCTGACAACTGCTTGCGTAACGAAAAATACACCTTTTACGTTTACATTCATTAGAAAATCATAATCCTGTTCTGTAAACTCGTATTCTGGTTTTTTTCCATAAAAATCAACCAACAATCTTGGTCTGTTAACACCTGCATTATTAAATAAAGCATCAATTTTACCATACTTTTTAATCACATCGCTAACCATAGCTTCCACATTTTCTTTATTTGTAACATCACATTTTACAAATGTAATGTTTTTATCCATCTCATAATCAGGGTTCTCCGCAAGATCTGCTACCACTACATTTGCCCCAAGCTCTCTTAATGTCTGGACAACATGATTTCCAATCCCTTGACTGCCTCCTGTGACAATTACAACTTTGTCTTTCATTCCCATCCAGTTATTCATTCATATTCCTTCCTTCCCTTGAATCTGCAATTTTTGCTGTTTTTTGCTGTTTTATACCGGTATATTTGCATTATATATACATATTTATGCATTGTCAAGCTATTTTTGCGTTTATTTGCGTTTTTATATTTGCATTTTTGCAATTGTATGCTTAAATCATTTTTTAGGTGCTTGAATCAATACAATGCGTAACCAAATAGAAATTATACACATTCTCACGGAGCATTTTTGTTGTATAGACAACAAAAAAAGCTCTCTCTGATACATAATTCAGAAAGAGCTTTTCTATGTGTTTAACGACACAGACCACGACGTTTTCGAATTGTATAGTACATACTATGTTCCATTGCCATTACTTTTTCAACCGGAACGCTTCTAAATACCGGCATCTTCATTTTAAATTTAATCCAGAAAAAAGAATAAATTGCAAGAAGCAGGAAAACACCTCCGGTCAATAACCAGATTGCATGTCGTTCCACCGGATCAGTCGATATATTTATAATCATATAAACCGTTCCAATAATACCAATCAAAGGAATAACCGGACCAAACGGAACTTTAAAGCTTCTTGGTGCTTTTGGCAATCTTCTTCTCAACACTAAAACATCAATATGGGCAAAAATGTAAGAAACCATCCAGAACACAGAACCGACTAAAATCAAAAAGCTGATTGCATCCGAGGAACTGTCACTGATAATTGCAAAGAACATGATTAAGATGCTTACAAACCACACACCCACGTATGGCACTCCATTTTTATTTGTTTTGGCAAAACATTGTGGCATCATATTCATTTTTGCCATTCCCTGACAAATACTTGAGAGTCCGTTAATTCCTGAGTTTTGTGAACTGATAACTGCCAATGCAGCTACCAGTGCCATCCAGAGTTTCCCCGGATATCCAAGTAAGTTTACTCCATAGAGCAAATGTGGTGCCGGAGAATTTGCAAGATCATCCCAGGCTGTATAATTATGAAAACCAAATACCAAAATCGATTGAACGACACAGATAAGGGCTAATCCTAAAAACATTCCTAATGGTACATTTCTTCTCGCATTCTTAACATCTTTCGAAATTGGAATAACATATTCAGCACCAATAAACAGCCAAAATGCAACTGCCGTCATAGATGCAATGACCGAAAAATTCGTTGTCATATAATACGGTTGTTCTATTTTCGGTCCAGTTCCTGCTCCGATTGCTCCAATGATCCCCATAATGACCATAGAGGCAACCATCAGATAAGCAACTGCATCCTGAATCTTCGCAAACATATCTACCCCTTTTAAATTGGCGATCAAAAGGATGACTGTCATCACCGTTGTATAAAAGAGACTAGGAACCGGAAGTGGAATCGTCTCTTTCATAGCATAGGCAAAAATGGAAGCTTCCACACCGGATGACAATATGTTACACAAAAGGTATCCTCCAACCATAGAAATTAATGTTGGAAATGGACCTAAACTGGCCAATGTATACTGAGCTAAACCTCCTGTTGTATTGGGCATTAAAGCATTTAACTCTGATAAGGAAGCAATCGTGGTCATATTTAACAGACATGCAATGATCATTGCAAAAATAAATACAATCCCAATAGTTCCAGCCCCCTGTCCGAGTGATACCAGACAACTGGTAGCAATAACAAGTCCTACAGAGACAGAAATCACACTTCTAAGCCCTAATTTCTTTTCCTCCATCTAACAACTTCCTTTCTCTAAAGTGCATCTACACCTTCATCACCAGTTCTGACACGAATAACATTATCAATGCCATAAATAAAAATTTTTCCATCACCGATATGTCCGGTATATAATTCCTGTTTTACAAGTTCTACAATTTCATCGATACGATCTGTTTCCACAACAATATTGATCTGCTGTTTTGGAAGAAGCTCCATCTCGATTTCTTCATCCACTTCATACTCACGTGTGCCTTTTTCAACACCGCAGCCTAATACCTGCATAACAGTCATTCCTCTGACACCTGCTTTACTTAAAGCTCCTTTTAGATTTGGTAACTTTGACATTCCTGTTATAATTTCAATTTTTGATAAACTCATTTTCATTCCTCCTCATCTTTTTGCATTTATTTTATTGTTTTGTTCCAGCAATTTCCGTCAGATAAATTTCTGGCGTCATTCCGGCAAAACATTTAAAATCTTTTATCATATGTGACTGATCGTAATAGCCACAATCCACTGCTATTTCATCTAAAGTAATGTGCTCTGATTGGTGATACATTACATTTAATGCATTTTGAAAACGCACAAATTTTTCAAATACTTTCGGTGAGATTCCATGAATTTGCTTAAAAATTCTACGAATATAACATTCCGAATATCCTGTTTCCTCACTTAACATATGAACACTAATATTGCCCTTACATTCATAGATTCGATGTCTGATATAATCTTCCAGAAAAAGAATCTGACTTTTTTCATTCTCTTTTTGTAGATTCTTCCTATAAGCTTGTAAAAAAATCTTACATCTTTCTTCGATATTCTCCATTTCACCAATTTGTTGTGCCAAGTCTTTGCCAAAACTATTTCCATCAATTTCTATATCTTCACTAATAATGTCATTAATAGAAATATCTTTTGGCAAAATACATTCTCCCGGCTGAAAGCGGATGCCAAAATACTTTACCCCCTTGTAAAGCGGCCAATCCTGTGCTTTCAAGACAGTTCCCCCGATATACGTATGTACGGTGTTTTCTTCGATTCCAAATAACACATCCACACTTCCATCTGGTACTGCCAACAATTGGTTTCTATGTTCTTCCTTTATTACAAATTCATAAAAGTGTGAAATGCCATATTGATTTTGTGTAATCTTCTGGTAATCACTGGTTTTTAAAACCATATATGGTTGTAATAATTCAATATCAGTCTTTTTTTCTCTTCTCACAGAATCTTTCCTTTCAGTTATGCCATCTTTGGAACATCCCATAACGGCAGCGTGATACCGATCCCTTTTTCTAATGCATTTTTATAAACGATACTGCCCCATGCAATATCTTCGACTGGCATTCCACCAACAGAATAAACGATGATTTCGTCATCATTTTCTCGTCCCACATGCTTGCCCGTCATAATATCGGCAATATCGATAATTTCCTCTCTTGCAATTTTTCCTTCATGCATCAAATCAGTAAACTTAGAACCAATAATCTGTACCAGTTCATAACTTGGATAAGGGAATTCCTCAGCCCACGCTTCATATAATTTATAGTTATCTACTACCTTCTTACACCCATTTACTAAGAAATCTTCTTCAAAACGAGCTGCCGAAGGCATACATACCAAAGCACCTTTTTTCAACCACTGATCATCGATATAAAGAAAATCGGCTTCTTTAATCGGTGCTGTCGTGTTAATACCAATAATATCACTCTCTCTAATTGCTTCTTCTGTAGTGTCACAGACGATAACGTTTTTAATTTGAGAACATTCCTCCTTAACAAACGCAAGGAACGAATCCATAGATTTTTTTCCTCGGCCTTTTACTTTCAGTGTATCTAACTTTGGACATACACTTAAAAATGCCTGCAAAGAAGTTTTTCCCATAACTCCCGGTCCAATGATCGACACTACTTTTGCATCTTTTCTTGCCAAATATTTTGCCCCAACCCCTGGAATTGCTCCAGTACGATAGGCACTGACTAAATTGGCAGACATAAGTGCCAATGGCTCTCCGCTATCTTTATCATTTAACATCATCATCAAAATGGATCTTGGAAGTCCTTTTTTCTTATTTTCTACATTAGAACCATACCATTTCATGCCTGCCATCTGATAATTTCCTCCAAGATATGCTGGCATTGCCATGAATCTACGATCATCCGCATTTGCCGGCATCCCCGGGAATTTCGGATGATCTGGGAAACTAATCTGGGTTCCATGAGAGTTATTATTATTTCCTCCCATGATATAATCACCCCTGTTCAAAGTAAGAAGCAAATCTTCCATTACCTCCACACACTGATCCATATTTGTGACCCCGGCTTTGATCATATCCGGCTCACTCAAATACAAAAAATCTACTTTCGCACTCATATTTTCCTCCTGACTGCCCGATATATGTATCAAAAAAAGATGCCAATAGCGAGAACTATTGGCACCTTTGCCATAGATACAATATATCATAACTTTTTAAAAATCGCTATAAATAACAACTAAAATATTTATTTCTAAATAACCGCATGAAAACGGTCATAACGAAATTCTTTCATATCGAGAGTTGTTTTTTCTCCCATCGCCATCTGTGATAATAACAAACCAACCACAGGGGCAATACCAAATCCATGTCCGGTAAAAGCACATGCTAATATTAGTCCTGGAACTTCCTCTACACGACTGATAACTGGTATTCCATCCGCACAGACATCTTCATATCCTGCCCATGTACGAACAATTTTTGCCTCCGCCAGTTTCGGAATATATTTCATAATTCCTCGACAAATGCATGGTGCGGTAATACTAGATGTGGCATATAAGCCATTGTCTTTGTTCATCGCTTCAAAACCAGATGCCCCACCAAAAACAAAAGATCCATGGTCTGTCTGATGTCCATAAAAATCTGCATCCGCCGTTCCAAGCATCTGTGGAAACATTTTTGGCTCTGACTCAGTCACTAATGCTTCAATTAATTCTTTGCGCATTGGAATATCAATACCAACGGTTCCCGCAATCTGTCTACTCTCATAACCAGCAGCAAGAATAATTTGCTCTCCCTCGTAAATATTTGATAAGGTAACTACTTTTCTTGCTTTTCCCTTTACTTTTTGAATTTCAACAACAGTTTCCCCTGTATAAAATATTACCCCTAAATCTCTAGCCCGTTTATAAAATCCTAACGTTGCAAGCAAGGGATTTGCATGCCCATCGGTTGGGCACCAGCTGGCTCCAATGACTTCATCAGAAAGATATGGATTGATTTCTCTTACTTCTTTTCCATCAATCATATGTACATCCAAACCACAAGCTACTGCTCTATCTGTCAGACCCTGTAAAATTTCTAAATGTTTTTGGGTCTTACCTAATCTTAAATTTCCCTCTTTGTGATATTCCACATCAATTCCAAGTTCTTCAGAAAGTGTTGGCCACATATGTTGTACTGCATACATTGCTAAAGGAAGTTCCCGTGGGTCTCGCCCTGACTGACGAACTCCACCGCCGTTTCTGCTGGATCCTCCATTGCCAATGCTGTCATCTGCCTCTAATACAATGACCGAAACACCTTTTTTTGCAAGCTGATAGGCAGTCGCACAACCGATAATGCCACCTCCGATAATGATTACTTCTGCACAATTACTCATTTGCGTTCGCCTCCTTTGCAAAGACCTCCATTTCAATTGGACGCATCGGAGATCTGGATGTAGCCGGTTCCAGTTCATCTGGTGATACCTGTAATTCTTTTGCTACAATACGTTTTACCAGTTTTGCACAGGTCTGTCCCTGACATAATCCCATACCAGTTCTTAAATATCTGCGAATTTCTGTCAATGTATACATTCCATCATGGACTGCCTGCCTGATTTCTCCTTTGGTAACTTCCTCACATCTGCAGATCAACATACCGTCATCCGGTTCTGCAACAAATGGTCCTATATCGATTGATCGATTATTTATTTTCTTCATATCTGACCTCCTATTCGCTACTTTGCCTGATAAAATCTAGCCTTCATCGCCATATTTTCCGGTACTTTTATCGTCAATAAATTGGTGTGATCATAGGCTTTTGAAGTCTTGACATCTAATACTTCAGCTTCGCAGATTTTCTCGCCACTTCTGCTCAATCCATAACCTTGTTCTCCTTTTATTGGCAGAGGTAGAAATTCATATGGTATCGTCACAGATGCATATCCAGGTTCATATTGTTCATCGATTAAGAAAATTGCCTGTCCTGAACAGGAAGCGACACAGAAACCACAACCGATACAATCTGCTGTTTCATCTACTGCCGGAAGTGATGTGATTTTTTCACCAATTTTGATACAATGCTTTGGACATGCATCCTGGCATGGATTACAAGGAATATTTTGTGTACATTCCATAACCGGATGGACACCGATTCGATGTGTAACTCCGGGATAACGCTCAATTTCATCATCTGCAATAAAACCCTTTTGCAACAGATTCATTGATATGGCAATCTCTTCTTCTGTCTTTTCTAACAGTTTTCCTCGATTCTTTGGCGCAAACATGCCCTGTCTTAATCCATCTAATGCATTGGTATGAATGGCGATCATTTTCTCAAGTTCCTCTTTTTCTATATAACCAAGATGATAAGCTGCTGCAATTCCCGCAATTCTTCCTTCAATCATAGCGGAACTTGCTTCTTCAATTCCTGATACGTCACCGGCAACAAAGATTCCTTTTACCGATGTTTCTCCATATTCATTACAAATTGGAACCTGTCCTCCGCGCTTTGGATTGTCTTCCATTTCACAGCCTGCCATTTTTAATAATTGAGACATCGGAGAAAGTCCAACTGCCAGACAAATGGTATCAACCTCAAAATGCTTTTCACTGCCTTCTATAAACTGAAAATGTTCATCCACTTTTGCAATCGTTACACCGGTCACATGAGTTTCCCCTTCTGCTTTTACGATGGTATGAGAAAGATAGAACGGCACTCCGGTTCTTGCAACTTTTGCTGCATGAACGCCATATCCACCGACTCTTGGTGCGGCATCTACTAACGCAACCACTTCACATCCCGCTTGAAGAAGCTGAAATCCGACAACCAGACCTACATTTCCAGAACCTAACATTAAAACTTTATTCCCTGGCTTGATACCATGAAGATTCATCATTGTCTGAGCCGCTCCCGCTCCAATCACTCCTGGAAGGGTCCATCCATCAAACGTTACCATATTCTCCGCTGCACCCGTGGCAACAATAATTGCATCCCCTTTATAATGGTGAACTCTATCTCCCATCTTAACGACAACTTCTTTATCCATATAAAGACCAATCACGGTAGCATTTAAAACAACATCTACACCAGATTCATCCGCTTCCTTTAAGAGCTGTTCTCCGATCACAAATCCACGAACTTTTGCTTTATGTTCTTTGGAACCAAAAAACTTATGAATCTGTTTAAATAACTGACCTCCGGGTTTCTCATTTTCATCAAATACAATGACTTTTAGTCCTCTTTTGGCTGCTTCTATCGCAGCAGACAAGCCAGATGGTCCTGCCCCAACAATAATCAGATCATATCTTTTCATTTGAATTCCTCCTTACTGTTTTTCAAATGGTTCTGCCAAAACACCATATTGTGTCTGCACGACCATTCCTTCTTTTAGAGGCGTTACACAAGTTCTCACATTTGGAGTCCCATCAACGATCATAACACAATCCGTACATCTTCCGATGGCACAAAAAATTCCTCTTGGTTCATGCTTCTTTTTCGTATATCTATGAACCATCACACCGGCTGCCTTTAAGGCTGCTGCGATTGGTTCTCCTTCAAATCCCTCTACCTCTTTGCCATCATACAAAAAAGTAACTTTCTTTCCTTTTTCTGTTTTTCCCAAAATTGGATGTTCATCAATTCGATTCTGCATACAACCATCCTCTCTTTTTTAAGATTAATAAGTAAACCTTATGTAACGAAAAAAGGTGCCCATATATAAAAATTGGACACCTTTGTCTTTCTTTTGATTAACTTGTTTCATATCCTATCACATAAAAAAATCCCTGTATTGTAAAAAACGATACAATACAAGGATTTTTTTCTTTTAAATATAATCTCGATCATAAGAGATATATGTAGCGAAGGATGATTTTTCTTTTATATATTGTACGATGTCAGCAATCTCGTTGCTTTCTTTCCAGTCATAGTAATACCATACTTCTTTTTCCAATTCATCTTTTATAGGAACATTTTCATCAAGGATTAACAAAACAATAATTCCCGCTTGATTTAAGTGATATACCGTCTCTTTATAATCCTCATCCGCTTTTGGTTGATATAAATACGTATGTCTTCCAATGGCATTTAACTGTTTTTCCACTTGCTCTACATCACTTACCGTGATTCCATCTTTTAAGGAAAATTCCACAGTAATCGGAGTCTGACCTTTTAATACAGAACGTAATTCTTTGTCCACTTTGTTGCCGTATTCTTTGTCTGAATGAATCTGATTGACCACACCGCATGCAGATGTCATGTTCGTGACACGGTCAATTAAGATCAATTCCCCTAATGTTTTATGTTTTTCAAACTCATCCACAACAATTTTCTCGGCAAATTTCAGTTCACATACTGCAATTTCATTTTTATTTAACTCAGAAGTTTCTTTGTGTTCCCCAGTGTTTACATCAATCGAATATAAAATTTTCGTGACTACCCCCGGGATCATTTTGGTTCCTAATTTGACAAAGAAATTCTTACCATTTTCTAATGTCGCGTCATCCATCCACAAAATAGATGCGGTAATCGAAGAGGCAGTAGAAACATCTGATTGAATCGAAAGAACGCATCCTCTAGAGACATCCACTTCTCGGTCTAACTGAATCGTTACTGGCTGACCTTTGATTGCCTCATCTACCTGACGATTTCCAACATGAATGGATTTTACATGAGCCTGTTCTTTACTTGGAAGTGCTGTCAGAGCATCGCCAACATGGATACTGCCTGACTCAATCTGTCCCTGGAAACCACGGAATTCGTGATTTGGACGACAAACTCTTTGAACTGGCATTGTAAAGCCTTTTTCATCCTCTGTCTCAGCGACATCCACCTGTTCTAAGTACGAAAGGAGGGTTTCTCCCTGATACCAGCTAATATTTTGAGATTTTATCGTGACATTATCACCCTCGGTCGCTGATACCGGTATAATCGTCACATATTCTAAGCCTAATTCTTCTGATAACTCTTGAATTTGAGCTTCTATGGCTCTGAATTTTGCCTCATCATACTGAATCAAATCCATTTTATTGACAGCAAATACAAAGTAACGGATTCCCATCAGAGCGCAAATTCTGGCATGACGCCTTGTCTGTACTAACACTCCCTGTTTGGCATCGACTAAAATAACAGCCAAATCAGCAAAAGAAGCACCCACTGCCATATTTCTTGTATACTCCTCATGTCCCGGTGTATCTGCTACAATAAAACTTCTATGATCTGTTGTAAAATAACGATAGGCAACGTCGATGGTAATTCCCTGTTCACGCTCTGCCATCAAGCCATCTAATAAAAGAGAATAGTCAATTTTTCCCTCTCTGCTTCCAACTTTTGAATCTAATTCCAACGCTTTTTTCTGATCCGCATAAAGAAGTTTGGCATCATAAAGAATGTGTCCGATCAAGGTTGATTTTCCATCATCTACACTTCCACATGTAATAAATTTTAATAGTCCTTTCATTTTAGAAATAACCCTCCCTTTTTCTTCTCTCCATGCTGCCTGCTGCTTCATGGTCAATCACTCTGCTGGTACGTTCAGAAGATACCGCACTTAATGTTTCTTCGATAATTGCATCCAACGTATCCGCTTCTGACTCTACGCCTCCTGTCAGCGGATAACAGCCAAGTGTTCGAAAACGAACTTTTTTATATTGAATTTCTTCGCCTTCTCTTAATTTTAATCGATCATCATCCACCATAATGATATTACCATCACGATAAACGACAGGTCTTTCTTTTGCAAAGTATAATGGTACAATTTCTATCTTTTCTCTTCGAATATATTGCCAAATATCTTTCTCTGTCCAGTTTGAAATTGGAAAGACACGAATACTTTCTCCCTTATTGATTTTTGTATTGTACAATTTCCACATTTCTGGTCGTTGATTCTTTGGATCCCATGCATGGGAAGCATTACGGAATGAGAAGATTCTTTCTTTGGCTCTTGCCTTTTCTTCATCTCGGCGTCCTCCACCGAATGCTGCCGTAAACTGGTATTGATTCAATGCCTGTTTTAATGCCTGTGTCTTCATGATGTCTGTATAGGCAGAACCATGATCAAACGGATTAATACCGACATCGATTCCTTCCTGATTACTATACACTAACATTTGAATTCCCAATTCTTTTGCGATACGATCGCGGAATTCGATCATTTCTTTAAATTTCCATGTTGTATCTACATGAAGAAATGGAAATGGCGGTTTCTCCGGATAAAATGCCTTTAATGCCAAATGCAACATAACGGAACTGTCTTTTCCTATTGAATAAAGCATCACCGGGTTTTCGCACTCTGCTGCTACTTCTCGAATGATATAAATTGCCTCCGCTTCCAGTTCATCAAGATGTGATAAATTTCCCATTTCACTTTCCTCCTGTTTCAATATTTATTCGCGTCTTTTTGGTTCACTTCTATGGTACGTACAATTCCATTGACATCTTTTATCTTCCAAAGATTCAAATCACCCTTTTTTTCAACGGTGAGCGTACTTCCCGCTCCCCCAACATCTGCCCCGAGATAAAATTCAATCGCATGGACCATACATTCTTTTACACAGGAAGTGCATCCCCAACAATCTTTTTCATGACGGATATAAGCTTTTCCTTCTTTATCTTTTTTGATTAGATTTCCTGGGCATGCCTCAATACACTTCCCGCATCCAACACAGCTATTTTTCAAGATTTGAATGCTCATATTGTTTTCCTCCTGTTACAAGTTCACGGTTAAGGATTTCGATTTTCCCATCTACCATTTTTGAATTGACATATTTTAGCCATTGATCTGACTTCTGTGGATAATCCATAAATCTGGAAAAACCATCCCAACGAGTCTCTTTTCTTGCATTTAAATGTGCGATCACAACCAGACATACGACCAGACGTTCCCGCAACTCATAGATCCTTAACAGATCATCCATATCTTCTGCTTTTAGCTGATCACAAAGTTTTGAGAGACTGGCAATTTTTTCAGAGGCCTTTTTTAACTTTTCTTCATTAAACTGATAATTGCTGGAAATCCCGCCTGCATATTGATCCATGATCTTTTGCATCGCTTCTTCTAGCTGTTCGGTTGTAAATCGAAACGATGGATTCAAAAAATAATGCTCATATTCCTCTTTTTTCTTTTCTGCACTGACACTGGCTTTTTCTTGAACATCATAAGTAAGGATATAGTCAATGACTGCTTCGGCAGCAATCTCACCTTCTGCGAGTGCTCCGGTTACATATTTTTGTGGACATCCTCCCGCCACATCTCCTGCCGCAAATAATCCCTTCAATGTCGTCTGTCTCTTTGTGTCAACCCAGTAACCACTTGCCGTATGTCCACCGACAATATATGGTTCTGTTCCCTCAATTTCTACATTTTCCTCAGATGGACCTTTTCCAGATTCAATCCATTTTAAAGTCTGGCTTGGAGCCATATTTAAATAAGCTTTATATAAATCTTGTTCCTGTTCTTTGCTAATCATTTCTGTCTGCAAATAACAAGGTCCTCTTCCGCTAAGATTCTCCATGACTGTTCCATAAACTCTCTGTGAGGTTGTAAGACCATAACGTTCCTCATACACTTCTCCATGACCATTAATCTGTTTGGCATGAACGCCCTGAGCGATTGTTCCCGTTGGGGCAATCGTATCTTTACAGCGCAAAGCAATGAAGCGCATCTCGAAAGTGGTCATTTCCGCTCCCGCAAGGATTCCCATCGCATAACCAGCTCCCGTGTTAAATGGCGGATACCACATTTTATGTCTGGAAAATCCAGAGTTATTCGGTCGATATAAACCGGCTGCACCACCGGAAGCACAGATGACGGCTTTCGCATCTATGTCATAAAAAATCTCTTCATCGACATGAAAACCATACGCTCCAATCACTTTTTTGTCTTTTCCATCACTGACTTTATAATCTGTGATGTTTACGTGATTTAGAATCGTAATATTTTCCTGTTCCTCAGTCGCTTTTGCTAGGATTGGCTTAATATTTTCTCCATTAATCTTAATATTACGATTTCCGCGGGTCACATACTTACCGTCTTCGTCTTTTAAAATGACAAGCCCTAAATCTTCCATTTCTTCTGTTACATGATTGAGTCTCTCTGACATAGTCAAAAGTAAGTCTTCCCGCACAATTTCATCGGCATCTTTTTTTGCGTATTCTACATAGTCATTTGGTGTTCTGCCCTCGGTGATATATGCATTGATTGCATTCACACCAGCGGCTAAACACCCACTTCGTTTTATATTTGCTTTTTCTGCAATTACAACCTTCAGATTGCTGTTTCTTCCCAGTGTAATCGCAGCAAAGCATCCGGCAGTTCCTCCTCCCACAATTAATACATCTGTTGTTATTTTCTGAGTTATCATATCATTATCCTTTCTTCCTTAAATGAAAACAGATTCCTCTTTTAATGCTTTATTTTCCAGAAGTTGTGCTTTTCCATCAATATTGACAAAAAGTTTATATAGAAATACATTCACTTTTTCGCCAACCACAACCGGTTCTTCCTCAAGACCTCTGCTGGCAATCAATGTCTCCCCATTCACATCTACCAGGATTTCGATATGATCTCCTCGAAAACCAATTCTTGTAACAACACCCTCCGATGCAGATTTTTTAAATTTTTGTGTCTCATTTTTCTTTTTAATATTTACAAACTCCGGACGGACAATTGCATGTTCCACCTTCGGTAATTCTTCAAACTGATGGAATACCTGATAATCCTTCACTTTTGCAATCTGACCAAAGAAAGATGCCGTAAATGCGGTCTTAGGATTTTGATAAATATCTAACGGTGTCCCGATCTGTTCAATTTTTCCCTGATTTGTAATAATAATCTCATCTGCGACTTCGATTGCTTCTTCCTGATCATGGGTTACAAAAATACTTGTAATTCCCAGTTTTTCGATCATATCTTTTAACCAGCTTCGAAGTTCCTGGCGAACCTTCGCATCAATTGCTGCAAATGGTTCATCAAGCAATAATAAATGTGGATTCGGTGCTAGCGCTCTGGCAAAGGCAACTCTTTGTCTCTGTCCTCCTGACAACTGACTCGGATAACGTTTTTCTAAACCTTTTAAACCAATCAGTTCTACCAACTCATCCACTCGTTCTTTTATCTTTTTCTTATTTACTTTTTGGATTTTTAAACCGAATGCAATATTTTCCTCGACTGTCATATATCGAAATAATGCATAGTTCTGAAATACAAAACCAATTCCACGCTTACTTGCCGGAATATCATTCATGACCTCTCCATCGATGATAATATCTCCACTGTCTGGAGTTTCCAATCCGGCAATCATTCTCAAAATAGTCGTTTTCCCGCTTCCACTAGGTCCTAATAATCCGATTAATTTTCCTTTTTCAATACCGAAATTGATATGATCTGATGCTTTATAATTTCCAAATGTTTTATTAATATCTCTTAATTCCACATACATGATTTAAGCCTCCCTTTTCCCCTTATATTCCAACACACTGCGTATGATCAAAATTAAAATTGCCATCATGACTAATATAGAAGAAACCGCAAATGCCGGAACATACTGAAATTCATTAAATAAAATCTCGATGTGTAAAGGAAGTGTATTTGTCTTTCCTCTTAAATGTCCTGATAATACGGATACTGCTCCAAATTCTCCCATTGCTCTTGCCGTACATAGTACAACACCGTATAAAAATGCCCATTTAATGTGTGGGAACGTAATTTTTCGAAAAATAGTCCAACCGCCGGCTCCCATTAAAGCTGCCGCTTCCTCTTCGTCGGTTCCCTGCGCCTCTAAAACAGGAATCAGCTCTCTCGAAACAAACGGGAATGTGACAAAGATGGTCGCCAAGATTACCCCTGGCACTGCGAAAACAATTTTGATATCCATACTCTGAAGATATGGATACAGAAAACTCTGTCTTCCAAACAATAAAACATAGATCAAACCAGCAATGATCGGCGAAACAGTTACCGGAATATCAATCAATGTCATCAAAACCTTTTTCCCGCTAAAATGGAATTTTGTGATTGCCCAGGCTGCAAATAATCCAAAAATGGTATTCACTGCAACCGCTGCAATCGTGGCTTTAATTGTCAGGAACAAGGCTTTTATTGTATATTCATCCGTAATCGACTCTACATATAGTTCCCAGCCACTTCTCAGTGATTCTGCAATTACAATATATAATGGAAGGAGAAGCATAACGCCAAGAAACAAGACACTGATGCCGATTAAGAGCCATTTTATGTAATCTGGCTTTGTATTCTTTTTGTTCATTACGCATTTCCTCCTTTGATAATTCGATTGTTCCTAGCCTGCATGAAAGAAACTAAGAATAAAATGAAAAACGAAGCGACTAACATCACAAGTGCGATCGCGGAAGCACTCGCATAATCGTATTCCTGTAATTCTGACATGATGATCAGTGGTGCGATTTCTGTATAATACGGCTTATTGCCAGCAATAAATACAACGCTTCCATATTCACCAATGCATCTTCCAAATGCTAACCCCGCACCGGTAAACAATGCTGGTACAACTTCTGGAAAAATAATCTTCCAAAAAATCCGAAAATGTCCTGCACCCAATACCATCGCTGCTTCTTCATAAGAAGAATCTAATTTTTCCAGTACTGGCTGTACTGCTCTGACCACAAACGGAATTCCCACAAATACCAATGCAATCGTGATTCCGATTCTCGTATATGCAATCTTAATACCAAATCTGACAAAAAACTTTCCGACCAAACCTTGGTCGGTTGTCAAAGCTGTCAAAGCAATCCCTGCGACTGCCGTCGGCAGTGCAAATGGCAGTTCAATCATGCCATCCATAATTCTTTTCCCTGGGAAATCATAGCGAACTAAGACCCAGGCAACGATCATCCCCATAACTGCATTGATCACCGAAGCAATCAATGCAGTGCTAAAACTAACATAAAAACTGGATAATACGCGTTCTCTGGTTATCGTCTTGATTAACTCATGAATATCTGACTCTGCGGTAAAGACGACCAGAGAGGCAAGCGGAATCAACACAACCAAACTTAGGATTGCAAGAGTGATTCCCATCGAAACTCCAAATCCAGGAATGACCCTTTTCTTTTTCTGTTTCATAATGATTCCTCTTTACTTTTCATAAATTTGATCAAAGATCTTGCCATCGGCAAAATGTTTTTCCTGTACAGCATCCCAGCCGCCAAAATCTTTAATCGTAACTAAATTAATGTCTAAATCAAATACGTCTTTAAATTCTTTTAAAATCTTTTCATTGGATGGACGATAGAAATTCTCGCCTTCAATTCTTTGTGCTTCATCAGAGTACAGATAATTTAAATACTCTGTTGCAACATCGCGTGTACCTCTGTCATCTACTACTGAATCAACAACGGCAACAGATGGCTGTGCTAAAATACTAATGCTCGGTGTGACAATTTCATAGTCATCCGGATGGTCTTTTACTGAAAGAAATGCTTCGTTCTCCCATGCTAAAAGTACATCGCCCTGTCCGTTTTCTACAAAAGAAGTAGTTGCTCCTCTGGCACCGGAATCTAATACTAATACGTTGTGATATAATGTCTTCATGAATTTCTTGATTTTTGTTTCATCACCTTTATACAATTTATCAGCATAAGCCCAAGCTGCTAAGTAGTTCCATCTTGCTCCACCGGATGTCTTTGGATTTGGAGTGATAACCCCAACATCTTTCTTTACCAAGTCATCCCAGTCTTTGATATTTTTTGGATTCCCTTTTCTTACAAGGAATACGATCGTAGATGTATATGGGGAGCTATCTTTATCAAATTCTTTTTCCCATCCAGATTCAATCAATCCTGCATTTTCTACTTCTTTGACATCATATTCCAAAGCTAGTGTTACAACATCCGCTTCCAAACCATTAGCGACCTCTAATGCCTGTTTTCCTGATCCTCCGTGAGACTGAGTTACCTCAACATCTTGACCAGCTTTCTCTTTCCAATGTTTGGCGAAAATTTTATTATAAGATTCATACAATTCTCTAGTTGGATCATAAGAAACGTTTGTAAGTGTTACCTTCTTATCATCTGATGATCCGCTCTTCTTACTTGCTCCGCACCCCATTAAACTACTTATCACCAATGCTCCGATTACTCCAAGTGTTAATAATTTCTTTTTTCTCATGATTTTCATCCTCCCTTTCATGGTAAAAACAGAGATTTAGATCCTTATGATCTTAACCTCCGGTTTTCCGGTCAGTTCAGCTCATTTTAATCCCTAGTTTTTTGATATGTTTTATATGTTATGTTATTCTACGATAGAATGTTCCAGTTGTCAAGTGCTAAATTTTAAAAAAACACCTATTACTCATACTGGTAATAGATGTTTTATTCAGTCAGACATACACTATAACTATAATTTTTTAACCAAAAGGTCCTCTTTTTCCACCGTATTATCCTCAATATGAAAAGAATTCAACACTGGATCCTCTGCCATCAGTGATAAAATCAGATAACTTGCACTGCTATCATAGGCCAGTCTTTTATCTTCTTCAGACGGCCTGGATGGCGACTCCGGATGGGAATGCCAATTTCCAAGCGGCACATATCCGAGACTGCGCATATCTTTAATTGCTGCCAACTGTTCTTTCGGATCCAAAGTAAAATGTTCTCTGGAATGATCGATATTGGTCAGAAAATAAACTTTTTCAATGCTTTTCTTTCCTTCGTCCACCGTACCCGCGATTAAGCCACATGCTTCTTCTGGAAGATGCTCCTTCGCATGGGAAACGATACCGTCATAATCTTCTTTTTTGATTGTTATTTTCATATTCACTCCTAAATTCCATCACATTCTGCAATTTCGTAGTCAATCAGTTCTGTAATTGTTGGGTGTTCTCCACACACTTTACAATCTTTTACTTCTTTTGGAAGCTTAATCTTGCGGAATTCCATTTTCAGGGCATCATAAGTCAGCAGATAACCTGTCAACAGATCTCCAACTCCTAAAATATATTTAACTGCTTCCATAGCTTGAAGGCTTCCAATGACACCACCCATAGCGCCGATGACTCCTGCCTGTTTACAGGTTGGCACAGCATCCTTTGGTGGTGGATCTTTAAATACACAACGATAACATGGTCCTTCCCCCGGAACATAAGTCATAAGCTGACCTTGAAAACGAATAATTCCAGCGTGAGAAAATGGTTTTTCCGCCATTACACAGGCGTCGTTGATCAAAAATTTTGCAGGGAAATTGTCGGTTCCATCAATGATAAAATCATAGTCTGCAATCAAATCCATAATATTTTCAGATGTCACAAAGGTACGGTATGTATTAACAGTTACATCTGGATTCATCTGATTCATTGTTTCCTTTGCTGATTTTACTTTTGCTTTGCCGACATCTGGTGTACTATGGATGATCTGACGCTGAAGATTGGATAAATCCACTTCATCTGCATCTGCAATACCGATTGTTCCAACACCAGCGGCTGCCAAATACATAGCTGCCGGAGCACCTAAACCACCAGCGCCGATAATTAATACCTTTGCGTTCAGAAGCTTTTTCTGGCCTTTGGCACCAACTTCCTTTAAAATAATATGTCTGGAATAGCGTTCTAATTGTTCATTCGTAAATGCCACTATCTGCCACCTCCCATGAAGTACAAGAACTCTACATTATCGCCTTCTTTTAAAACACGAGTAGCAAAGTCTGCACGATCAATAAAGTCATCATTAATAGATACGGTAACATATTCTGGTGTCTCAACATTTTCCTGCACAATTAACTGTTCTACGGTTGTTGTTTTTGCTACTTCTTTTGTTTCTCCTGCTACTACAATTTTCATTTTTTCATTCCTCTTTCTACTATAAATTATTTTTTATTTGATCAACTAATTCATTTTTATCAATCTTTCCGCCAAATCTTGCTTTTATTTCTCCATTTTTAAAAAGCAAAACAGTTGGTGTACTGGAAATGTCATATTGCTGTACTAAATCTTGTTCAAAGATAGCATTCACTTTTCCAACAACAAGTTTATCCTCATAATCCTCTTCTAAATCTGCCAAAATTGGAGAAAGTCTCTTGCATGGCACACAACTATCGGAATAAAAATCAACAAGAACTAACTTTTCTTCTTTTAGTACACTACTCTCAAAATTATTCTGTCCCAGTTTTACACTCACTTTAGTCACCAACTTTCTCTACGATCAGATCATAAGTTCCATCTTCATTGTTTAACAATTTCAGTATTTTATGCCCCTCTTCCTTGATACTTCTGGGAACATTTTGCACTGGTTCTCCATCATTCATACGAATGGATAAAATTTCACCTTCATCAAGTTCCTCCAATGCCACTTTTGCTTTTACAAAAGTTAACGGACATACGACATCTGTAATATCTACCTTATCGTCAATTTTAAAATCACTCATGTTCATAAGCCTCCTTTATCACTTCTTCGAATTTTTCCTGACCAATTCGATCAATGGTAAATTTAAAACGCTCACCTGCCTGTGCATAGTTCGCAAAAAACTGAATGGCTGCATCACAAACCTTCAGTAATTTTTCATGATCTTCAATAAAAGGAACTACCGGCTCCCCTTTATTGATGCTATTGCCAAATAATCCACCAAAAGATACGATATATCCATGTGTCTCATCCCATGCATCAACCGGACAAGATTTGGTACATCTGCCACAATAGTTACATAAATCTTCGTTTACCTGAATTTTTCCATCTCTAATGGTAATCGCACTGATACGGCATGCCTTTTCACAAACTCCGCACTGAATACAATCTTCTTCTCTCCATTTAACTTTAATTCCACCTTTGACTCCCAAGTCATTTTCTTCTGCTTTCAAGCAGTTGTTCTGACATCCGGTGATGCCAAATTTAAATTTATGTGGAAGTTCACGTCCAAAATATCTTGCATCTAATTCTTTCGCTAAAGTATATGTATCAATACATCCACTTGGACAGATTTCCTCACCCTGACAAGCCGTAACGGTTCGAACTCTCGGTCCGCAGACACCCGGTGTGACATCTCCCAGTGCTAATTCTTCTTTGACTTCATTGATCTGATCTAATTTGATAAATGGAATTTCGACTCCCTGTCTGGATGTCAGATGCACATATCCATCACCATATTTTTCTGCAACTTCTGCAATTTTAGCTAATTGCTTTGCTGTCACGTGACCTCCGGTGCTTCGAAGTCTCAATGAAAAATTATTTTTTTGTTTCTGACGCATAAAACCGCCTTTTTTGAGTGCTGCATAATCTACTGCCATATCAATTCTCCTTTCCTATCTGTTGCAACGCCTGTGCAAAATCTTCAATCAAATCTTCGACATCCTCAAGTCCTACGCTAATACGAATTAAATCATCGTAAACTCCTGCACTTATTTTTTCCTCTTCTGTACTATGTGCATAAATGGTTGAAGACGGATGAATCACTAAGGTTTTCGTATCTCCAATATTCGATACTTTCAACGGGATCTTCAAAGCATCAAACACAGTAAATGCCGCTTCTTTTGTCCCTAATCGAATGGTGACCAATCCACCATATCCATGTTGAAACTGCTGTTTTGCAATTTGATGCCAAGGATTATCCGCAAGTCCTGGATATTGTACTTTTTTGATTTCCTTTTGGTTATTTAGCCATTCTGCCAACACCAGTGCATTTTCACAGATTTTTTGCATTCGGACACCTAACGTTTCCAGACCAATATAATTTAAAAATGCATTTGTTGGAGACAAACAGGCTCCCGTATTACGAAACAGAGTATTACGCAGTTTGGCAAGAAATGCATACGGTCCCATCTTCTTAAATGGCTTCATCTGTGGATATTTTTTTATATCCCAGGAAAACTTTCCACTATCGGTAATAATTCCGCCAATAGAATTGCTACTTCCATTGATATATTTGCTGGAAGATTGAATGACAATATCTGCTCCCAAGGATAACGGCTGTACCAAAAAGGAAGTCGCTGCTGTATTATCGATGATGCAGACAATCCCATGTTCGTGTGCTGCATCCGCTACCTCTTTGATATTTAGTACATCTAATTTGGGATTTCCGATCACTTCTCCAAAAATCACCTTTGTATGTTCATTCACATGTGCATCGATTGTCTCTTTTGACAAATGCTCCAAATAAGTAATCCGAATTCCCAATGCCTTTAAATCCTGAAATAATCCAATCGTTCCTCCAAACACAGTGGCAGACGATAAAATTTCATCTCCCGCTTCTAAAATATTTACGATTGCATTAAAAATAGCCGCCATGCCAGAGGCACATGCAACGCTCCCAATACCACCCTCTAAAAGTGTCACTCTTTTTTCAAAGGCATCCACTGTGGGATTATTAATCCGTGAATAAGAAAATCCCGGGGCTTTATTTTGAAATATTTTCTCTAATTTTTCCGCCGATGAGTGCTCAAAAGCATTCGACTGAAATATCGGCGGCAATGTCGCTTGATGATATTCTTCATGATTTAATTTTCCGTGCAGTAAACGTGTATTAAATTTCATATTTCAACTCCTTGTTATATCTCTTTTTCCTCCACATATCCCACATAAGTATTTCGATTCTTTTATTTTAGATTCTAACCTTATTATTCCTATCTAATTAATATGATTAAGAGTCAATGCATGTATTATGGCACTATTTCAGGATTATGTCAACTAAAACTTTATTGATCACATAAAAAATGATATAAATCTTCTAAAATTTCGTCCGTAATTTTCACAGGATTGTTGTTAAGATTTGGATGATGACTTAAAATAACCAGTTGCTCCTTTTCCTTTTGTGTTAATTTTTTATCCGCAAGATCTACCCGAAGTCCCAGATTCTTTTTTAAACTTCTGACAGCCTGTGCCAGTACTTCACTACTATCAAAACCAAGCATTTGGGCCAATTCTCTTGTCCGTACATCTTTTTTTCCATTGACGCTGATAAAATAGTCCAAAGTCAGTCCACATGCTTCCCCATGAGGAATTCCATATAAATTTGTCAATGGAAAAGAACATGCATGGGAAGCTGTTGTTTTCGGCAATCCAAATGCCAATCCAGCGATTACCGATGCCTCCGCCATTTTTTCTCTTGCCACAAGATTTTGTCCATCTTCATAAGCTGTTTTTAAATTTTCAAGTACAAGCTTTGCCGCATAAACTGCCAATGCATCACAGATTGGCTGATGCCCTTTGCTCCAATATCCTTCAATTGCATGTGATAAAACATCAATTCCAGTACAGGCCGTCAGATAAGGAGTCATCGAAACCGTTAATTCGGGATCAATGATTGCATATTCCGGATAAAAACTATCTGAAGCAATCGGTGCCTTTTTTCCTTCTTTGCGATCTGTCAGTACCGAAACACTCGTCACTTCACTTCCAGTTCCTGATGTTGTCGGAATTGCGATCACCGGCAAATGTTCTTTTGGAATTGGAATTCCTGTACCATGATAAGTACGAATCGTTTTTTTAGACAGCGCAACGGATGAAGCCGCTTTGGCTCCATCCATTACACTTCCTCCTCCCAATGCTACGATAAAATCTGCTTGTTTGGTTCGCAAAATATCTGCAAGCTGATCTACTTCTTCTACATCTGGATTCGGTGAAAACTCTGTGAAACTTCCGATCAAATGGTTTCTAGGATTGTTCAATAACTCCTTGGCGTTTCCATTTTTTATAAAATGTGCCGATGTGACAAGAATTCCCCTCTGATACCCCTTTTCTTCTATTTTTTCAAATAATGTATTCCGTTTTCCATTTCCAAAAGAAATGGCTACCGGTTGTAAATATTCCCAGTTCATTCTTCCTCCTTTGTGTGGATCCTTGATATCGAAATGAAATCCCTTTGAACGTTTCCACAATGTTTTTTATGCTGTTTTATACTCCCCATCTCTTAAAGTATTTAATTTTCATGTTGTTTGTGAATTAATTTTAAAAGTCTTTCTCGATATTTATAAAACGCTTCCGTAAACTGAATATCTTCTACGCCTTCCTCGACAATCTGTCTGGAAAAACGAACTGGTACATCATCAACAATTCTGCCCGGATGTCTACTCAGTACTAAAACTCTGCTTCCGAGCAGCAATGCTTCTTCCACATCATGTGTGATAAAAAAGATTGTTTTTCCAGTCTCCCACCATATTTTTCGGATCAATTCCTGCATGGTCTCTCTTGTAAAGGCATCCAATGCTCCAAACGGTTCATCCATCAGTAAGATTTCCGGATTATTGATCAAAGCTCTTGCGATAGAAACTCTCTGCCTCATTCCTCCTGACAGTTCATATACTTTTTTATCTGCAAACTCCTGCAGACCAACTCGTTTCAAATATTCATCTGTAGAAGGTTCATATTCGCTTTTGGAAATCTTTCTCATCTTCGGTCCGAAACTAATATTATCTCGGACTGAATACCATTCATATAATGGTGGGTTTTGGAAGACAACCCCTCTGTGCCAGTCAATCCCATTGATTAGTTCCCCCTCTAAACGAACTTCACCATCTGATGGAGGAATGAATCCGGCCAAAATCTTTAATAATGTAGATTTACCACATCCACTTGGTCCAAGTACACAGATAAATTCTCCCCGATAAATATTAAAATTAATATTTTCCAATGCTCTTACCTGACCATTTGCCGCTGCATAATCAAGATTGACATTTTGTACATGAATCAGTGGATCCTTGCCTTCTCCTTCCACTTTGGGTTCTTCCCCATAGTAGTTAATTCCAGAAACACTCAGTAGTTCATTGGCCGGTTCATATAATTTTTCTTTCCACTCTTCTTTTTTTCCTCCCATAAAAAACCTCCTATTTCTTATTTACCCAGAGCATCATTAAGATATGATGTATCAACATGATCCTGGAATGTCTTTAAATCTGGAGCTTCTTTGATGCTGCCCTGTTCTGCAAGGAAATCGGCTGTACTCTTTAATACTTCTGCAATATGTCCGCCTAAGTATTCTTCTTTTAACTGGTCTTCACCCTGCACCCACTCAAAACCATCTCTCTGGAATTTTGCATCCTCTTTACTGATTCCTAAGACATCTGCAATATCAGCGATCACTTGATCACGATCTGTCTGATCTAATTCATTTGCTTTATTTAATGCTTTGATATATTTTGATACAAGATCCGGATTCGATTTTGCAAACTCTTTTCTGGCAACAATCAAATCGGCTGTTACAACTCCCTTTTCCGCCATTTTGTCGCTTCCGGTAAGAATGGTTCCATCTTTTAATAAGTTATTTAAAACAGGATACCAAACATATGCTGCATCGATATCTCCACGTTTCCATGCTGCATTGATATCATCTGGTTCCATATCTAATAAATCAACGTCATTTTCACTGATACCTTCTTGTTTTAAAGCATTTAATAGACTATAATGTGCTGTGGAAGCAAATGGTGTTGCAACTTTTTTCCCTTTTAAATCTTTTAAGGATTTGATATTGGCACTATTTTTGACTGCTAAGGATTCGGCTGAACCAATGATGTCTCCAATGTAAACGACATCATAATCGATGTTGTTAGAAATACCGAGAGCCGTTGGGTTACTTCCTAATTCAGAAACATCAATACTTCCTGCTGCTAAAGCGGTATTTACATCTTTACCAGAATCAAAATTTACGATCTGAACTTTTACTCCGAGTTCATCTTCATAATACTTTTCTGCTCGTGCTACTAAATCGCCGTTAACCAGATCCATCGTTCCAATTTTAATTTCTTCTGCTTTTGCTGACTTTTTCGTCTCTTCTTTTTTGGATGAACCACATCCGGTTAATCCTAAAGTAAAAACCATTAATGCTGCTAATATTAACGCTGCGCCTCTTTTTTTCTTATTTCTCATAACTTAAATCTTTCCTTTCCAATGAATTATTTTTCTTTCCAATAAACGAATCAACTGATCTAACAAAATGCCGGTAATACCCATTAAAATAATACCGAAGAACATAATATCGCTTCGCAGATAATTACTTGCATCTAAAACCAGCCATCCGATTCCACTGACTGCGGCCACCATCTCTGCAGCTACCAAAGTTGTATATTCTACACCAAGAGAAGTTCGAAGACCTGTAAAAATATCTGGTAATACTGCTGGGAAAATGACAAAGAAAAATACTTGCCAGTTTCCCGCTCCAAGCGTCTTCGCTCCTAAAATATAATCTTCTTTAATGCGATTTACCCCCGAAACACATGCTATGTAAATTGGGGCAAATCCTGCAAGAAATAGCAACATGATCTTAGAACCATCGCCAATTCCCATCCACAATACTAATAATGTATAATAAGCAAGTGGTGGCAGTGGACGATAAAATTCTACAATTGGTTCGATAAAAGCTTTTACTTTAGAATTATATCCACTCAATAACCCCAACGGCACGGCTGTAATAATTGCCAACAAGTACGCTTTGATCAATCGACTCATACTTGCTACTAAATGCTGTAACAGTGTAGATCCTTTATATCCCTCTCTTAAAATAGTCACAAAACTTTCCCACACACTTGCAGGAGTTGGTATCAAGGTTTCGGAAACGATTCCTGCAGAAGTAACACCAAACCAGGCAATTAAAACTACTGCAACTACACTGAAACTGATCAATCTCTCTGTTTTTCCAGTTTTATTTCGTTCGTTCATAACTTCACTCCCATCTTTTCATATAAAAGCGATTCAAAGTAGCTTTTACAAAAATTCTTTGTCTACAATATCTAAGACTTCATCAAAGATTTTCATCGCCTCACGTAGTTCTTCTTCCGTGATGATTAGTGGCGGAGCAATGTTAATATTATTTTCTCTGCCAAACGTTGCAAATCCTCGCTTTTTTAATAGTCCTATAATTTTCCCCATCGTTCCTGATTTATCTGCATATGGAACCAGCGGTTCTCTGGTTTCTTTATTTTTTACAAACTCTACTGCTGAAAATAAACCAATATAACGAACATCACCAACACAGTCATGTTTTTCTTTTATTTCTTCCAAAAGCTCTCCAAGTACTTTTCCTACATTTTGTGCATTTTCCAAAAGATTTGCTTTTTGATAATAATTGACACAGGCAACTCCTGCTGCGCAGGCAAGAGAGTGTCCACTGTAAGTAAGTCCATATTGGAATACTTTATCGTCATAATATTCCGCAATTTCCTTGGAAATAATCACGCCTCCAAGTTGCACGTAAGAGCTGGTAACCCCTTTGGCAAATGTGATAATATCTGGTTTGATTCCCCAATTTTCAAATGCAAACATTTTTCCGGTTCTTCCAAATCCGGCCATAACTTCATCACATACCATAAGAATTCCATATTTATCGCAAATTTTACGAAGTCCCTGTAAATAACCGTCTGGAGGAATGATGACTCCATTCGCTCCGGTAATCGATTCGACAAAAATAGCCGCTACATTTTCTGCCCCCTCATAAGCAAGCTGCTCTTCTATTTTGTCAAGATAATACGCCGATGCCTCCTGATCATTTTTAAATTTAATGGTACTTCTATAAACGTAAGGATCTTTAAATTTCACAAAACCAGTTGCAGAAGGATTTTCTAATGCAAATCTTCTTGGATCACCAGATAAGTTTCCGGAGCCAAGCGTTGATCCATGATAACTTCGATATCTGGAAAAAACTTTACTTCTTCCAGTCACCGTTCTTGCCATATTAATGGCAGCTTCATTCGCATCAGATCCACCACAGGTAAAAAATACCTTTGCCATATTATCTGGTGCAAGATCGACTAACATTTTTGCCAATTCAGACCTCGGTGCTGAGGCATAAGCGGGAGCAATATATGGTAATACTTCTACCTGCTTTTGAATTGCCTCGATCACATCTTTATTTCCATGACCAATGTTCACACAGGACAATTGACTGGACATATCAAAATATTTTTTTCCATTAAAGTCATAGAAATAAATTCCTTCCGCCCGTTCAATTGGGATTGCATCAACATTTCCCTGGAGCCATGGATGCTGATTATATTGTTTGTCGTATGCAACGGTTAATTCTCTATTTAAATTTGACATTTTTATTTCCTCCTGCCTTTCTTCTGGCATTTTATATAATTTTTCATTTCATCTGAAAGTGTTTGATTCCCCATTCTATATTTACGGCCAAGCATCTTATACTTTCCTTCTCCATAACGATGATAAGGAAGCATTTCATAAATAACACCCGGCTTATCTTTCAAAAAATTTTCAATTTGCCAAAGTTCTTCTTTTGTATCATTAAAACCTGGAATCACGGGTGTACGAACCTGTTTTGATAACCCTGGAAATTCCTGACAGAGTCTTGTAAAATTATCTAAGATCTTTTGATTTGATTTTCCAGTGTATTCTTCGTGTTTTATAGAATCCATTGATTTAATATCAAATAAGATCACATCCAAAAGCTCTGCCGCTTCTCTAAGAATTGAATAATCTACATATCCGCACGTTTCCATGGCCGTATGGATTCTTCTTTTTTTGGCTTCTTTTAAAAGTTGGATCAGCCATATGCCATGAGATAATGGTTCCCCTCCGCTGACCGTCAATCCGCCCTCCCCATAGCGATAAAAGTCGGCCTGCTTCTCCACCTGATCAAGAATCTCTTCTATTTTAATTTCTTTTCCTTCGATTTTAATTGCTCTCGAAGGACAGACATCTGCACATGCAAGACACTGACTGCATTGATCCCAGCAAATCTGAGCTTTTCCTGATTTTTGAAAAACAATGGCATTGCTCGGACAGACATTCTTACAAAATTCACATTCTGTCTGTCCGATACATTTTTGTTCTACATAAGAAATTTCCGCTTGATACGTTTGGGATTCCGGATTACAACACCACGCACACCGCAGTGGACATCCTTTCAAAAATACGATGGTTCGAATCCCAGGTCCATCATGAAGCGAATAATTTTGAATATTGAATACCAATGCCGATGGATTCATTAGGAAACTGCCTCATGCTCAGTTCTGGCAATAATATCATCCTGAAGATCTTTTGAAAGTTCTGTGAAATAAGCACTATATCCCGCAATACGTACTAATAGATTTCCATATTGTTCCGGATGTTTTTGTGCCTCACGTAACGTATCAGTGTTTAATACATTAAACTGGATATGCCACAGCTTTAAGTCATGCCAGGTACGAATGAACTCTACTAATTTCTCTGTTCCTTCCTCGCCTTCTACGCAAGCCGGGCTTAATTTTACATTCAAAAGTCTTGCTGCGTGATCCCTATGATCGAAATTCTTTGTCTTATAATTTGAAAGAAGAATCGCTGTTGGTCCATTTAAATCTGCTCCCTGAGATGCGCTAGAACCATCCGATAATGGTGTATAGGCAAATCGTCCATTCGGAGTCGCACTGACGACCTTGCCAAATGGCACATGAGAAGTAAATGGTACTAAACGAAGATCTAAATGAACATTTAGTTCTGCTCCGTAACGAGCAGTAAATACCTGAGCTTCATAATCCAGTAATTTTCCAATTTCGTCTGTATAACTGTCATCATTACCATAGGACGGTGCATTGACAAGCATCTGACGAATTGCCTCGTAACCTTCAAAGTTATGCTCCATCGCTTCTTTTAACTGTGCTGCCGTAATTTTCTTTTCTTCAAACACTAATTTTTTTATTGCTGCAAGGGAATCGACAACCGTTGCATATCCGATAAATTCGAAATATCCTAAATCAATTCCCCCTTCAATTTTTGGTTGATGCAAATCTGTATAAGTCTCCTGACATAACTTGTGCATCAAAGATCCCAGTGGAGATGCAAAATGCTGTCCACGTAATCGGATAATTTCATGCTGCTGAATGAATGCATGTTTGATAAAGTATCTCTGCTGTTTTAAATAAGCTTCCAACACTTCATCAAAGGTCTCAAATTCTTCAAACTCACCTGTCTGAAGTCCGATTACTTCATCTCCATATTTCAACATTTTTCCATTGTAAATAACCATTTCCAACGCTGCTGCAAAGTTAATATAGGCATTTGGACTCGTATAAGTATCCCGATTTGGCATACGACATTCCGCACATCCTGATACACTATAATCGTATGCTTCTTCAAACGTTGCCCCTTTCGAAAGAAAGATGGGAACTACTTCCTCATCGTTGATCAATTTCGGAAATCCTGCCCCGTCTTTGATCGTCTCCGCGACTTCATACAAATATCGCTTTGGACTTCCCGTGTGAATTCTTGCTGCCAAGTCTGGATAATTTAATGGAAATTCTCTCTTTGATTTCAATAAAATATAGGTCAACTCATTGACTGCATCATACCCCTGTTTTGTAACTCCCCCAATGGTAACTGCTTCCCAGTGAGCGTATCCCTCATTAAATGAGCCACCTGCTTCCGACAAATATAAATCAACAAACTGTGCCATCGAAACCCACATGCACTCAAATAATTCTTGAACCTCATCATCGGTGATGATGCCTGCTTTTTTATCCTTTACATAAAATGGATATAAGTACTGATCCATTCTTCCATTGGAAATAATCGTTCCGGTTTTTTGTTCTACCCTTGAGAACATCTGTGTAAACCACTGTGCCTGCATTGCCTCATAAAAAGTTCTTGGTGGATTCTTTGGCACATAATGGCAAGTCTCTGCTATTTTTAATAATTCTGCTTTTCTCTTCGGGTCTTTTTCTTCCTGTGCTAGTTGTTCTGCAAGATCACCATGTCGATCCGCCCATAAGATAATGGCATCACAGGTGATGATCACTGACTGCAAAAATGGAAGTTTTTCTGTATAATCAATCGGACTATATTCATCCAACTCTAAAATTCTTGCTTCTGCTTCTTTCTTAAGTCCTAAAAACCCTTTTTCTAATACAACTTCATAATCATGTACCCACTGAAGAGAAGAACGGAACGATGCTGTTTCATTTACAATGTATCTTGATGTAAGTTCTTCATCTGGATTGTAAGTTAATTTTGTCGTCTCTGGCGTGAATGCCTTGGCAAGATCTTCATGGAATGTTTTTCCCTGCCAGTATGGAGCAATCTGTTCGATTACGATTTTTGCATCCTCATCAGAAATACTAAATGGTGAGATTGTTCTTGTTGGCAATGTTTCAATCGCCTCACCTAATGTATTTCCATCTAATTCCGGATAAAGTATCCCATATCGTCCTTGCTTTCCACTTCTTCCTACGATCAACTGATCATCATCAATATAAACAGTTGCATTTTTTGCATAGTGCATTAACGCTTTCGCCCATCTGAGAATGAGGGGTTCTCCCTCTGTCTCCTGAAAAGACTGTGTAAAATATAAACCTCTTTCAATATCAATTTGTGGTTTTTGTCCTCGGATCCGATTCAATATTTTCGTTGCACGATTCTGGTGAATATATGCTGGCTCCTTATGTTTTATTTCATATTGAATTCGATACTCCTGTGGTGAAATTACCTTACTCATCTTCTTACCTCCTAATAATTGTTTTAGATAACCACATTGGTTCTCGTACAATGGCAAATAGAAACGATCTCGGTCGTTTCCGCTTGCCTTGTACTTTCATGAAAATGAAAAAGGTCGCAATAAAGAGCACATAATGCCAGTCTGGCATGACACTCTTATATTGCAACCTCCGGTTTTCCGGTCAGTTCCCTTTATGTAAACGATTTATTTCAATCGGAATTTTTCATTCTTCTCTATTTGTATGACTCTCCCATCCTGTATGATGATCGTCACAGATCCAAAACTCATCGTCTCAAGTATCCGCTTAATATCATTCAAAACTTCCTCCGTTATGTGAGATTTCTTTGCGTTTTTCATTATTTATCAGCCTCCAACACTGTTCTCAATTACTGCACACCCATCCTTTTCATAGTTTTCATATTTATCATATTAATCTTATAGGTATTATATGAATCGTATTATATGCTATCAAAATGCTTTTGTCAACATTTGTTTTCAATAAAATACATAAAGGGTATTCCCTTAAAATTGTTTTTCGGAAATACCCTTCAAATCTACGTCAAATTCTTATATCATGCGGTGTTGTTATTAATTTTACCAATCACTGAGGTGTTGTCTTAGATTAAATCTTTTACCACTTCTCCTGCAATAATTAACCCGACAACAGACGGTACAAAAGCGTTGCTTCCCGGCACCTGTCTGCGCTGTGTGCAGGTTCTTGCTGTACCTGGAGGACAAATACAATTTGTCTTACAACTGTTCGCCATATCCTCCATCGGCACTAATGGTTTTTCTTTCGAATATACAACCTTTAAATGCTTGACACCTCTTCTCTTCAATTCTCTGCGCATAACTTTTGCTAATGGACACACCGATGTCTTATAGATATCTGCTACTTCAAATGCCGATGGATCCATTTTGTTCCCGGCTCCCATAGAACTGATGATTGGCACTCCCGCTTCTTGTGCCTGCATGACCAACGCGATTTTACCTGTTACCGTATCAATCGCATCGACAACATAATCATACTCTTTAAAATCAAACTGGTCTGCCGTATCAGGACCATAAAATGTTTTATATGTATGCACAATCGCATCAGGATTAATGTCTAAAATCCTTTCTTTCGCGACATCCACTTTATACTGGCCAATCGTCTTTCTCGTCGCATAAATCTGGCGATTTAGATTGGTCAAACAAATCTTATCATCATCGATCAAATCTAATGTCCCAATTCCGCTTCTTACCAGAGCTTCTACCGTATAACCACCAACGCCTCCAAGACCAAACACAGCAACTCTACACTGTTTTAAATGTTCCATCTTCTCTGTTCCGATTAACAATTCTGTTCTAGAAAACTGATTCAGCATGCCTTTACTCCTTTATGAACGCATTTACTATCCTATCAAATCGATAGGTATTATACCATGCGAATATTTCCAGTGTCAATTTATCGACTTTACAAAAATATCTGCTAAGAAATGATTTTATGATTCATCCTCTATGCTTTCATGAAACAAAGATCGAAAAAGTACCTGCAAAAATGACGCTGTCATTTCTGTCATTGGTTGATTTCCACCTAAAATAATCCATGTGTGAATAATGCCTTGTCCTGCAATGTGAAGATATTCTGCAATTTGTTCTGACGAATAGGGTGAGATGAGTGTTCCCTGTGAGAGAGCACATTCAATAAATGGCTTTAATTTCTCCATAGTAGAACCCTGAACAAATTGACCATCCATATCGATCCAAATTGAACCAGCATTATCATGCAAATGAGACACAAGATCATAACCCATCTGATCAAAATTACCAGCCATCTCCAACAGATAATTATAAATACATTCTTGCGCATTGTTAATGTTATCAGCTGTTGGTTCAATCAGATTGAGAAGCCGTTCATTAATTGCAAGTCCAAAACGTCTAAGAATCTCTGCCTTATTGCGGTAATGATGATATATAGAACCAATACTAATACCGGTAACTCGACTAATATCCTGCATACTTGTATTATCATAGCCATTTTCCCGAAATAATTCAATTGCAGAAGTATAAATAATATCTTTTTTCTTCTGCGAGGAAAGCTTTCGTTTTATCGCATGACTCATGACATTTGTTCCTCCCAAAATCGTAAAATATGGTTATTATTATAACATATGCCATTCTAAAAAGAAAGAATTTGACAGATGGGCTATTTTTCCCGTTCTTTTATCACCAAAAAATAGAATCGATTCTAATTTTCTTGACTAATTCTCAGATTCCGATATAATAAAATTAGAATGTATTCTAATTTGAAAGGAGAAATGGTAATGGGTAAATTAGCGGGTAAACGAATCGTGATTACTGGTGGTACAAGTGGAATGGGAGAAGCTATGGTACAGGCCTTTCCTTCTCAAGGAGCAAAAGTTGTTTTTTGGGGAAGAAATGAAGTAGCAGGCAAACGCCTTGAAGAAGAAACGGGTGCTGTATTTATCAAAACTGAAATTTCAGATAAAGCTGCTGTCGATAAAGCTATGAAACAGTCCGCAGAAATTTTAGGTGGCATTGATGTATTTTTAAATGTAGCCGGTATTGCACCAGGATCACCAGCAGAAGATATTACAGAAGATGATTGGGAAATGGTGATGGGAACAAATGCCACGGCACTTATCTCACAAACGTATCCGTATTTCCTTACATGAAAGAAAATGGTGGACATATTATCAACTTTACAAGTGCAGGCGGTATTCAAGGATATAAAGGAAAAGCACATTATGCTGCCAGCAAAGGAGCTGTCACAGCCTGGACCAGATCAGTTGCCATGGAATGGGCACAATATAATATTCGTGTAAATATGATCGCACCTGCAATTTGGACTCCAATGTATGATAAAACAAGAGCTTCTATGACCCCTGAACAATTAAAAGCACATGATGCATTTATGGCAGCTTCCGTTCCAATCGGAGGAAAATTAGGCGATATGCAAAAAGATTTTATTCCAATTATGGAATTTTTAGCCAGCGATGATGCACACTATATGACCGGACAAACATTTTGTATTGACGGTGGAACACTTATGATGAGATAATTATCATTTTATTATAAGTATATAGAAGACAGATAAAAGGAGCCGTCACACTAGATCAAAAGATTTAGTGCGACAGCTCCCTTTTAATGTTTATGATATTTTCTTTGTGATTCTTCGTATTTCGGTTCGCAGGTCAAATGTATCCCAAGATTCTTGAACGTATTTTCATCAACAGAAGATAAAAGTACTGTCGTATGTGCCTCACAATCTTTTAACAATGGTAATTGCTTCATTGCTAATTTTGCAAATTCGCTCTCGGCTGCACTTGCTGATAAAGCAATTAAAATTTCATCCGTATGTAATCTTGGATTTAGACTTCCTAAATAGCTCGTCTTTAATGTCTGGATCGGCTCAATATCTTTTGGCGATACTAATTTTACTTCATGGTCAATTTTTGCCAACTCTTTTAATGCATTTAACAGCGCTGCGGCAGACGCGCCAAGAAGATCACTTGTCTTTCCTGTGACAATTCCACCATTTGGTAATTCAATCGCTGCTGCCGGATGTCCTGTTTCTTGTTCTACCTTCAAGGCTGCATCTACAATTTTACGATCTTTGACCGTAATTTTTGCCTGTCTCATTAAGGATTCTAATTTAAACTGATCATCTTTCGACTCACCCTTGCGTTTCTTTTCGCATAAACATTTATAATATCGGCGAATGATTTCCTGTTCGGAAGCCCGGCAACAAGCATCATCATCAAAAATACAATTTCCAGCCATATTCACTCCCATGTCTGTCGGAGATTTATATGGACTCTCTCCCGAAATCAATTCAAACATCGCATTAACGACCGGAAAAATCTCAATATCACGATTGTAGTTTACTGCTGTCTCTCCATAGGCTTCCAAATGAAAAGAATCAATCATATTAACATCATTTAAATCTGCAGTTGCAGCTTCATAAGCAAGGTTTACTGGATGTTTTAATGGAATATTCCAGATCGGGAATGTCTCAAACTTTGCATAACCGGCTTCTACACCACGTTTATGTTCATGATAAAGCTGAGATAAACAAGTTGCCATTTTTCCACTTCCCGGTCCCGGAGCTGTAATGACAACTAATGGACGTTCCGTCTCAATATATTCATTTCTTCCATATCCCTTGTCACTGACAATATATTCTACATTACTTGGATAACCCGGAATCTTGTAATGTCGATAGGATTTAATTCCTAAAGTTTTCAAACGCTTCTGAAATTGCTCTGCAGATGGCTGATCCGCAAACTTTGTCAGACACACACTGCCGACGTATAAACCAACCGACTGGAATGCATCAATCAAACGCAACACATCCATATCATAAGTAATCCCATAGTCGCCACGGATTTTATTTGATTCAATATCTTCGGCACTGATCACGATCACAATTTCTGCCTGATCTTTTAACTGCAATAACATCTGAAGCTTTGAGTCAGGTTCAAATCCCGGTAACACACGAGATGCATGATAGTCATCAAATAATTTACCACCAAACTCTAAATATAACTTATTTCCAAACTGGGCAATTCTTTCTCTAATATGTTCAGATTGCATCGCCAGATATTTTGCATTGTCAAATCCTTTCTTCATAAATTTTTTATCTCCTTCAATTTTCAACTCTATTTACTTTAAAACTATTATACAAAGAAAAATATGAGATTTCAATTTCTTATGAAATAAAACCGAATGAAACACGCTCTGCGAGTTTCATCGGTTCGCGTGCGTCGGCAAATGGAAATGCGAGCATTTCCGCTTGCCTTGTGCCTTCGCGTAAATAAGAAATGCCGAAAAAAGTTTTTCCGGCATTTAAAATTAGAGCTTTTATGGATTTATATGGTAGTTTCTTATTCTATTCTCTATTGGTATGTATTTCTATTTTGCTTTTCCTACGCTTCCAACAACTTCCATTTTTTGCATAACGTATTTTTTCACTTCTTCACGTCCTGCTGCATTATATTTCTTAGGATCAATTGTATCAGGATTTTCAGCTAAAACTGCATTGACACCTTTTGTAAATGCAATTCTCAAATCTGTTGCGTAGTTTACTTTGCAGATTCCGCGTTTGATACATTCTTTTACTGCTTCATCTGGTACACCAGAAGTTCCGTGAAGAACTAATGGAATAGAAACAGCTTCTCTGATTTCACTTAAACGGTCTACATCTAATTTTGGTGTTCCTTTGTATACTCCATGAGCAGTTCCAATTGCTACAGCTAAAGAATCGATGTTTGTTGCTTCCACGAACTCTTTTGCCTGGTGTGGATCTGTATATGGGTTATCATCTCCACCATCTAAGTCATCTTCTTTACCTCCTACTTTTCCAAGTTCAGCTTCTACTGGTACTCCACCTGGATGACAAGCATCTGCTACCTTTTTGCTGACCTCAATGTTTCCTTCGAAAGATTCATGAGATCCATCAATCATGATAGATGTATAACCAGCACGATAAGCTTCCATTGCCAATTCAAAACTGCTACCATGATCTAAGTGCATAACAACTGGTACTTTTGCTTTTTTTGCTGCTGTTGCTACATTCGCAAAAAAGTAATCCACATCTGCATATTTCACAGTAGATGGTGTTGTCTGCATGATAACCGGTGACTCAAGTTCTTCTGCTGCTTCGATAACTGCCTGAACCATTTCCATATTTTCTACATTAAACGCTCCGATGGCATAACCACCTTTTTGAGCATCTAATAATAACTGTTTTGTTGTAACAAGTGCCATTTTATTTCACCTTTCTTACCTGAATGTTATTTCTGTATTCGTCAACTTTTTCTAATGTTCCGATTGCATTACTTTCTGCTACATTTGCACCAGTTGCTGCTGCATTTTTCATTGCATCCTCGATGTTCTTTGGATTATCCAACCAAATGCTTAAGAATGCTGCTAAAGCAGAGTCGCCGGCACAAGCAGAGCTTAAAAGTTTGATTTTTTGTGCAGTAGCATAATAAATATTTCTACCATTATAGAAATATGAGCCTTTTTCCCCTAATGTCAGAAGAATGTTTTGTGCTCCACGATCATGAAGTTCTTCTAATGCAGCAACCATGTCTTCTTCTGTTTTGACTTTGATTCCAAAAATATCTTCTAATTCTTCATCGTTTGGCTTAATCAGTAGTGGTTGATATTTTAATAAATCAGCCAGTTTTGGAGAGCTGATATCTAAAATGACATCAATATCTTTCTTTTGACAAATTTCAAAAATCTTGTCATAATAATCCGTTTCAATTCCTCGTGGAAGACTTCCACTGATGGACAAATAATCCATGTCCTCGGCTTCTTCGATTATTTTTAAAAGTTCCTGCTGTTTTTCATCTTCTACAAAAGAACCTGCATTTACCAGTTTATATTCTGTCTCACCGTCATTTAAGAAAATATTGATTCTTGTTGTATCTTCTACCCAGACAGGCACAACCTTATATCCCATGTTTTCAGATTCTTCTACCACGTATTTTCCAGAGAATCCTCCAAAAAACCCCATGATTTTCGATTTCATTCCAAAGTGTCCTAATACAAAACTAACATTTAATCCTTTTCCATTTGGTGTATAAACTGCACCAAATGTTCGGTTTACTTTTTTTGCCTCCAAACCATTGGTACAAATATTCATATCAATGGCTGGATTAGTAGTTAATGTATAAATCATTTTTACTTACCTCGTTCCTAGAAATTCACAACTACTCGGAACTTGTCACCTTTGATTGCTGATTCAAACGCTTCTTTAATGTCGTCTGCTTCATATACTTCGCTGATAAAAGGTTTTGTATCGATGACACCTTCAGATACCATACGAGCTGCACGAACAAAATCTCTGTCGTTTGAATTTGCTGTACCTAAAATTTTGATTGATTTACTGTGAACCCAACCTGGATCAAATAAAACTGGTTTTTTCGGATGGATAGAACTGTAAAGAACAATTTTTCCTGCATTTGCAACACATTCGAATGCATCCTGAACAACAGAAGCGATTGGTGTTGTATCAAAGATTACCTGTGCTTTGATTCCGTTTGTGATTTCTGCAACACGTGTTTTTAAATCTTCTTTTGCCGGATTTACCACATATTTTGCACCTAAAGATTTTGCAATTTCTAAACGTTCTTCATTTACGTCAGATACGATAACAGCTGCTCCCTGTTTGCTTGCAATCGCTACATGTAAAAGACCCATGATTCCACATCCGATAACAAGTACCGTATCTCCAAGCTGGATTTCTGCCGTTTCAACACTATGTACAACACAAGAAACTGGTTCAATAATTGCTGCTTCCTGAGATGTTACATTTTCATATTTAAACATACAGTCAGGAGAAACTAACATATATTCACTTAATCCGCCCATTCCTTTATGAGGCATTCCTTCTAAATGTGCACTGTGATTAAAGTGATCACAACTCTGAGAATTTCCTGTCTTACAGTGGAAACAGTTTCTGCACTGAAGAGTTGCGCCTACAACAACTTTATCACCAACTGCCCATTCATTTGTGTTCACTTCGTCACCAAGGGCTACAATATGTGCTGCAATTTCATGTCCGCCGATAAATGGAAATTCCACTTCATTTACGCCTGTATATACTCTTTGTTCCCATGTACAAATTGCACATGAATCAATTTTTACTAATGCTTTGTTTCCTTTTGCAACTGGTCTGTCACATTCTTCTAAACCAATTTCTTTAATGCCTGTAAATACGGCAGTTCTCATTTTTTCACTCATAATTTTCGTCTCCTTTTGTTGTCAGATTATTCTTGGTTCCTTCCCAATTTTCAGATGGTTCTATCCTAATTGTTTTGCCAGATAAATCTGGCAAAACAATCTTGGTTATCGTTCTATTTCTATTATCCTAAGATACCGGTTGCTCCTAATACCAATCCAATCACTACCAGTACTAACATAACGGTTGTTGACTTCATCTGTTTGTTCTTTAATAAATATAAAGTCAGCAAAGTAATTCCTAAAGGTACGCCACCTTTTAACAATTTATCTAGGATATCTGTCTGTAATGCTAATTCAGAAGCACCAACTTTAATCGTCATATTCGATGTGGCGGTTACATAGTTTGCGGTCAATGATCCAAGTACAGTTGCTCCCATGATAGATGCTGCCTGGATTAACTGTTTCATTTTTCCACCACTTAAGATTGCTTCTACTCCAGATTTACCTGTTGTATAACCTTTCATGTACATGAAGTATGCGATTGGGAACATAACAGCACACATGATTGCTGCGAATACCACTGCACCTAATACGTTTCCGCCAGATGCAATACTGATACCAACTGCTAATGCGATTGGCTGAATGGTTCCTTGCCATAATGTATCACCGATACCAGCCATAGGTCCCATCAAACCTGTTTTGATACTATTGATTGCATCATCATCGATGTCGGCACCATTTGCTTTTTCTTCTTCCATAGCCAAAACCATACCATTAATGATTCCACCGAAGTGAGGCTCTGTATTATAGAAAGACATATGTCTTTTCATAAATTTCTTTTGCTCTTCTGGATTATCCGGGTATAATTTTTCTGGAATATGAGACATGGACTGTAAAATACCACTTGCCTGCAAACGTTCATAGTTGTAGTTGGAATGGGAGAAGAATGTCCATTTCCAGAAAGCTTTTAATACGTCTTTTTTACTTAATTTCACTTTATTTTCTGCCATGATTAAATCTCCTTACCCTTTCTTAGATGAAATCTTCATCATAATCATCATCAACAGCTGTTGCCGCTTGTGCTACTACCTGTTTTTCTTCTGTTTTAGCAAGAATATCCGTATAGATATAAGCTACGATACCTGCGATGATAGCGATTGGCATTGTTTCTAATCCTAAGTAAACAGCAATGATAAATCCAAGGATATACCACATTAAGATACCAGGTTTACTGATTGCACGTAAGTTCATAGCAATACCGATGGCTGGTAAGATTCCACCGATAACCTGTAAAGTATCAAGAGGTCTTCCTTCTAACATATGGATGATATTTGTTACCACGCCAGAACCAAAGTAACATCCAAGTGCTACTGGAACTGCTCCAAGTAAAAGTGCTACGATTTGAGGAGGTACGATGTGAAGAAATACCGCTTTCTTCATGTTTCCTTCTTCTGCCGCCTGATCGATCATGTGAACGAAAGCTACGTCAATTGTCATATGTAATACCCAGATAATTGTTCCTAATAAACCGATTGGAACTGCCATTGCGATTGCTGCTTCTGGTTTTACACCCGCTGCCATTGCAAGTGCTGTTCCTAAAGTACCAGCAAGACCTGGATCGGTTGGTGGTGCACCACCTGCAGAGATATATGCGATGAATGGAAGCTGGATAGCCGCACCAATGATTGCTCCCTGTACTGGATCTCCTAAAATAATTCCTACGATTAAACCGGATACTAATGGTTTCTGGAGAATTGTACTACCAAGGAGTGTGCACCAAGGTGTTCCGTTGATTCCTAAGTAGTACAATATTCCGATCAATATTGCCTGTATAACTGAAATATGCATTCTTATTTCTTCCTTTCTTTTCTATTCGTAATCAAATGATTGTAAATCCTATAAAAGTTTTGCTACATCAACTGCTTCATTTTCCGCAATGATCTGAATCTCTAATTTACATCCAGAGTCGATGATCTGTTTTAACATTCCTTTTTCTTCTTCAGAAGCGGAAATGTTTTTATAGAATTTTGTACGGCCTTCTGCAGCACCCATACCACCGATGTTTACTTTGTCAAATTTCACGCCCATTTCCATCATTTTAACGATCGTTGCTGGATATTTTACAAGAATAATAACACGGTCAGATTCAGGAAATCCTTTTCCTAATAAACGATTCGCCGCTTTCTCAGCAGTAAATACACCAAGTCCTACATTCTTTGGAACTGCATTCTTAAGCACTGTTTTTAAAAATGGATCTGCAGCAGATTTATCATCTACCACCATAATTTTTGTAGCGCTTGTGTAGTTTAACCAGGATGTCATTACCTGTCCATGGATTAAACGGTCATCAATTCTTGTCAATACAACATTCTTCATTTTGTTCCTCCTTTAAAAATATGTTTCTACGTTGCATTATTTTTAATAACTTCTACGAGTTACTTAAAAATCGTCTTCTTCCTCGGCAATTTCTGCCATCATTTCCTGATACTTTTCATGCAGTAAAATCTGTCCTTCTTTTCCTGCACCAGAACAAATGTCACATAATTCTTCAACTGTGCTTCCTTCTCTCATAAAGACTGCCTGAATGACCATCGGCATATTAACGCCAGCAATCGCTTTTACGTCTGGTTTTTCATTCATTAATTTCATAACTGCATTTGATGGACTTCCTCCGAGAATATCTACAAAAGTCATAACACCGTCGCCATCATCAAGTTCTTTATAGGCTTTTGCAACTTTCTCTGTAAATTCATCAATGCCATCACCGTGATACAGTCCGATTGTTTTTACTTTTTCCTGTTTTCCTGCAAGCAGTTCTACTGCGCTTAACAATCCATCTGCAAAACCACCGTGTGTTGCAATTAAGATTCCAATCATTTTGTTACCCTCCTGCACTTTCTTGTTTGTTTTGTATTTGTTTTTCTTTATGGTTTTATTTTAGCAATCTGATTATGAAAATGTTTTCGGTCTGGATTTCCTGAAAATCTTTACAAACCCAAGAAATCCCCTAGTTAAGCCATTTTCCTCCTGTAAAATTCCTTGAAAATGCTCGTATTTCCATTTTCAAGGACTAAAATTTATCCATTTTGTAAATGAAATCATAACCATTTTCATAACAAAAACAAAAAAAGCTATGCGCCAATAACGAAATCCTTAAACTTCGCTATTGGAGCACAGCTCTTCTTTTCTTTACTATTTTAAATTATTTCAAAAATGTTTCTTTACTATTTTCAAATTCAACAGTACCGTTTCTTATAAGGCCTGTCGATATAGTGATATTATATCATTTTTGCTCGTACTTCTTGGGTTTACCGCAATATTTCCACTCTTCATAGCATCTTCTGCCATAGCTTCAAATTTATCCGCTGTCACCCCAGCTTCACTAAGACAAGATGGAATACCAAGGGAATCATTTAGCTCACGAATTTTATCCACCAACATAGATGGCACAAAATCTTCTGGATAAGCCGGTACTTCTGAAATATAATTATATATCTTCAAATATTTCCCTTGATCTGCCAGTTTATTATAATCACAAATGATCGGTAGCAAAATAGCATTTGCCACTCCGTGTGACACATTAAAATACGCGCTAACCGGATGGCTCATTGCATGCACATTGCCAAGACGCGCCCAGGAAAATGCAATCCCCGCAAAAAGAGAGCCCGTGAGCATGGCCTCTGCCGCCTCTATGTTTTGACGATTTGCTACAAACTGACGAATATTTTTTCCAATCAATTCCATCGCCTTTTCTGACATCGCCTCTGAAAAAGGAGATGCATCTGTAGAAAGATATGCTTCCAAAGCATGAATCAATGCATCGATTCCACAAGAAGCGGCGACAGAAGCAGGTGCTGTTGTCAATAATTCCGGATCTAAAATAGCATACGATGGAATCAGTTTGTAACTAAATACAGTTAATTTATAATTTCTACTATGATCGGTAATCACAGAAAAAGCGGTTACCTCGGAGCCAGTTCCCGCCGTAGTCGGAATTGCAACTAATGGAACAATATCACCTGGTACTTTCCCAGCGCCTTCGTATTCTGTAATGCATCCACCGTATTTTGCTACAACCCCTACTGCTTTTGCAACATCCATCGGGGAACCTCCACCAAGAGCTACAATAAAATCTGCACCACTATTGTGAAATCCCTTCACTGCCTTTTCCACTGTTTCAACAGATGGATTCCCTTCCGTTTCACTAAATACATCGGCTTTGATATCAACTTCGGCAAGCGCATCTATGCAAGTCTGTACGATTCCCATTTTTGTTAAATGTGGACCAGAAATAATATACGCATGTGTTCCCAATTTTTGTGCAATTTTTGGAAGCTTTTTCAAACTCCCCTTACCTACGATGATGTCCTGTGGAACAGAAAAAGTAAAATTTTTCATGTCAATCCTCCTACATATGCGGATTATGCTATTTCCTCAATGGATTCTTTGATAATTGCCACTGCTTTATCCACATCTTCTTTTGTTAAGATCAAAGGTGGTACCATACGAATCACATCTGAGCCAATGGCTGTAATCAATAATTTCTTATCAAAACATTTATGTTTTACACCCACTCCATTGATTCCATCTTTAAATTCCACACCGACTAAAAGCCCCTGGCCACGCACTTCTTTTATATGTGGCAGTGTTGCAAGCTGTTCCATAAAGTATGCGCCCATTTCTTTTGCATTTCCTGCCAAATCTCGTTCTAAAAGTTCTGTTACCTGCGCAAGAGATGCTGCACATGCAACTGGATGACCACCATAGGTCGTTCCATGAGAACCCATCGAAAATGCTTTCGACACCTCTTTTGTCGCACAAATCGCACCAATTGGCATTCCACCACCCATAGCCTTTGCCATAGATACAATATCTGGTTTGATTCCATAATTCATATAAGACATAATCGCACCGGTTCTACACCAACCAGTCTGTACTTCATCTAACAATAAGAGGATTCCTTTCTCATCACAAAGTTTACGAAGTCCAGTCATAAATTCCTGTGTTGCCGGATGTACTCCTCCTTCTCCCTGAACTGGTTCGATCATAATACCAATTGTATTATCATTGACTGCAGCTTTGAAAGAATCCAAATCGTTATAATCCGCATAAGTAAAACCAGGGGTCATACCACCAAATCCAACCTGACAAGCATTATCCGGCTGACCGGTTGCACTCATCGAACCAAAGGTACGACCGTGGAAAGACATTTTCGCTGTAACGATATTATATTTTTCCGGACCATATTTTTCCACACCATATTTTCTTGCCATTTTGATCATTGCTTCATTAGCCTCTGTTCCAGAGTTCTGAAAGAAAATTTTATCCATACCAATGGCAGTACATATTTTTTCTGCTAACAAAGCCTGCGGTATTGTATAAGGGTAGTTAAATGTATGAATAATATCTTCTGCCTGATCCTTGATTGCTGCCACTACTTTTTCGTTACAATTACCCGCACTATTTACGGCAATACCTGCATAGAAATCAAGATACGGTGTTCCTTCTTCATCATACATATACATATCCTTTGCTGTCTCCGCAAGGAAATCGAAACGCTCATAGGTCTCAATCATATATTTATTTACTTTTTCTTTTATCTGCTCTGCTGTAAATCCGGTGTCTTTTAATCTCATAATCATATCCTCCTAAATAATTCAAATCAGATGCAACAAGCTTTGCGAGTTTCATCGGTCGCATAAATAAAAAAGACGCCAATGACCTTTTCCTTCTTAACTGAAGTCTATTCTTCAGGTCAACGACGCCTTTGCCTTTAAATTTTGTCCTTTATATTAAACAACTATAGAATATCATATACATCATCTCACGTCAATATATGAATGATATTTTTTTGAACCCTTTATATTTTCCCGTTTTTTAGCATCACTACATAACATGTGCATTCTTTTTTGCAAATTGTTGCTACATTTGAAAGCACACTTTGTTTAATATATTGAACTTTTATTTTCCATTAATACGCTACAAAAAATGACATTAGACATAATCTTTTCGAAGATGGATTTTTATATTTATGATCTCGATCCGATTCAAAACGAAATACTTGATCTTTTGTAACGAAATGTTCCCCATCTTCCAATTCCAGAACTAACTCCCCATCTAACACAGATATGTATTCTCGAGTTTTTTCTCCATGTCCACCACTAGGATAAGTCTGTCCAGGCTCAATCTCAATCCGATAAATTTCTACTATATTATTATCTTCTATCGGAAAGCATGTCCAAACCCGATATCTGCCAACGCGCTCTTTCGTAGGGGTAATTTCCTTCACATTCACAAGATAAGAATCCAAAGGTGGTGTTTTTAACAAATCATCAAACTCTATACGAAGTCCACTGACAATTTTTCCAAGCACACCAATCGAAGGATTTGCATGTTTTTTTTCTATCTGAGCCAACATGCTTTTGCTGACTCCCGTCTGCTCTGCCACCAAATCAAGACTCATACCTTTTGATTTCCGGATACGATTTAGATTTACCCCAATATTATGCGATAAGTAATCCATAGTTGTTCACCTCAAAACTATTATATACTATAGTTTTTCGCTTTCCAATCATTATAATGCAATCTCTCGCTTTTTCAGTATTTTTTCGATTGCTGCATCAATCGCTGCATCTAATGCTGCACTGATTTCTTCATCACTGGACTGAAGAGCTGCTGCATCTTCATCTGAAATAATTTCCACCAAAAGACCAAATTTTTCTTTGTATTTATTGCGACATGCAATACAGAAAATGACACCGAGTACACACCAGCCACCAGCCATGATCCACTCCTGCCATACTAAAGCTGCTCCAGAACCAGGAATCAGATACATGGCTACCATAAACCCAGACATCAGCACTGCGATCGTACCAACTAATTTATAATTTCCTACTTTATAAGGTCTTGCCAGATCTGGTTCTTTTGTACGCATGATAATGAACGAAATAGATACCATACAATACGCAATACAACAACCAAAGTTACCGGCATCTACAATCCACACTAACATCTTTCTTCCAGCAAATGGAGCAACACAAGACAAGAATCCGATCATATATAATGCGTTTACCGGAGTCTTATATTTTGGATGTAATTTAGCAAATGTATATGGGATCATATACGATTCTGCCATAGAATACATTGCACGGCTTCCACCCATAAGAAAAGAATTCCAGCTTGTGGCAATACCACACATACCACCAACGATGATTACTTTCGCCATAATCTCACTATTAAACGCTTTTGCCATAGCATCCGCTGTTACCAGTCCTGCACCATTCTGAGAATTCGCAATATCCGCAGGATTCATGATATAACCTACTGCCAAAATAATCAACGCATAAAATACAACTGCCATTACAATCGATAAAACTAAAATTTTCCCAATCTTTTTTAAAGGTACATCAATTTCCTCTGCCGCCTGTGGGATTACATCAAATCCAATGAAGTAAAAAGGAGTTACCACCGCAACACCAAGAACTGTTTTTACAATACTGCCTGTAGAATTACCAACAAAAAGCTGTCCAGCCAGGTTGGAAGCATCCCCACGAACAGCAGACGCTACGATCAAAATGATACCAACACCACCAATAATCACTGTCAGAATCGTCTGTAAAATTGCTGCTGTTTTTACACCGCGGATATTGATATAAGTCATAAACAAAGACATACCTACTGCGACAGCAAGCCAGGAAGCATACACGTCAAAACCAGCCACCGTATAAAGATACCCTTTTAAGAATCCCGGAAAAATATAAGTGATGATTGTCGGAAGTGCACACGCTTCAAAACAAACAACACTGACATAACCTAAAACAATCGCCCATGTACAGATGAAAGAGCCCATTGGTCCCATCGCTCTGTGACTAAATACATGTTCTCCTCCACATTGTGGCATGGCACTGGTCAATTCTGAGTAGGTAAGACCAACGAAAAATACCATAATGCCACCAATAACAAATCCGATTGCTGCACCTAAAACGCCTCCAGTTCCAATCCAGTCTCCAGATGAAACGACCCAGCCCCATCCAATCATAGCACCAAAGGCAATTACAAGTATATCCCAAGCACCTAGAACTTTGTCAAATTCTGATGATTTTTTCTTATTCATTTCATTCATATCATTTTCTCCTTTCCCGTGTTATTTCTTGCTCTCGCCAAACAGTTTATCAACTAAAACCTTGATATATTCCGCTGTTCCCTCGATTCCCAGCAAACTGCTATCAATCAACATATGCCTGTTATGACGGTCACCACGATAAGTTCCTGTCATCTGTTTATATCGTGCATGCATCATTCCATCATTTTTCTCGATCAACGTAATAGCATCATCTCTTGAAAGTCCATTTCGTTCCATGAGATTTTTAATTCTTGTTTCATATGGTGCATAAATAAAAACATTCAGACAATTTTCCTGCTCTCTCAAAATGTAATCAGAACAACGTCCAATAAACACACAAGAAGAACGATTTGCCAACTTTTTAATAGCTTCTGATTGAATGTAAACTACACGATCTGTCAGATTACCATATTTCGTCGGACTTTTCGTATTCTGTAATTCCTTTGCTCTTCCTTTAATATCTGCACCTGTCTCTGCTGCTTCTGTAATATCTTTTGAAAAACCGGCTTCCTCAATAATATCGTCGATCAGTTCACGATCATAATAGGCAATTCCATAATCTTTCGCTAGAATTTTTCCAATTTCAGGTCCACCACAACCATATTCGCAGCCGACACTTACAACAAATTGTTTCATATTATTCCTCCATTTCTTTCACCAAACCGAATGAAACACGCTCTGCGAGTTTCATCGGTTCGCGTGTGGCGGCAAATGGAAATGCAAACATTTCCGCTTGCCTTGTGCCTTCGCGTAAATAAAAAAGACAAAGGGGTATGCAAAAAAGCAGACACCTTTGTCCAACCAGATGAAACACATTTTGCGGTTTTCATCAGTTCGCATATGAAGGCAAATGGAAATGCGGGCATTTCCGCTTACCTTATATCTTCGAGTGAATCTAAAAAGGCGCTCATTATTCTACATAGAACACCAGCGCCTTTACTGTTTATCATTTGTTTAATATATCGAACATAAATACCATACCATTGAAATAAAAATTTGTCAATACATGCATTTAAATTCATTTTTTATTATTTATTATATTCTTTAAACAAAACAAAATCCATTATATTGCACATTTTACGCATTATTGTGCTATTACTTCAAATGCTATAGCAACAAACTCTTTGCCCTACATACATTTTACCAAAGCATTTTCCATAATTGCAAGACCAGCCTCTAACTGTTCATCCGTGATGACCAGTGGTGCAAGAAAACGGATCACGTTTCCATATGTTCCTGCGCTCTCAATCATAAGACCATTCTGTACACATTCTAAGATTAAAGCTGTCGTAAGTTCAGGATTTGGTTCTTTCGTTTTCTGGTCTTTTACTAGTTCCAGACCAATCATACCTCCCAGACCACGAACATCACCAATCACATCATATTTTTCTTTCCACTCATGATAGCGGGCTGTTACTTTTTTACCGATTTCTAAAGAACGTTCTGCAAGATGATCTCTTTCCATAATTTCAATTGTTTTTAAAGACGCAGCACACGCAAGTGCATTTCCACAATAGGTACCGCCAATCGTTCCTTTTGCAGGAGCTTCCATAACCTCTTCTCTTGCAATAATCGCTGACAATGGAACACCAGCTGCAATTGATTTTGCTGTCGCAATAATATCTGGCTGAACACCTGCCTCTTCCCAGTACATGGAAGCAAACATACGTCCAGTTCTACAAAAACCTGACTGTACTTCATCTGCAACCAACATAATACCATGTTTATCACAAATCTCACGAACCGCTTTGATCCATTCAATTGGTGCAGGAATAAATCCACCTTCTCCCTGAAGTGGTTCTACGACAATTGCAGCAATCGTATCCGCTGGTGCACATTGTTCAAATACATCATAAATGGATTGTAAATAATATTCACAAGCTTTTTCCTCTGGCATTCCTTCCGGATTGCGATAATAATATGGGAACTGTGCTCGGTAAATACCATCTGGGAATGGACCCATGCCAACTGCATAGGCTTTTTTGGATGTCATGGACATGGTAAGTAAAGTACGTCCATGGAACGCGCCAGAAAATACAATAATATTATTTCTTCCAGTAAATGCTTTCGCCACTTTCACTGCATTTTCATCTGCTTCTGCACCAGAGTTTGCAAAGAAAGCTTTTTTCTTATCTCCTTTTACTGGAGCAATTGATGCCAGCTTTTCTGCTAGCGCTACATAACCTTCATGTGTTACAACATTAAACATACCATGAAAATATTTTTCTGCCTGTTCTTTTACCGCTTCCACGATCTCCGGATGAGAAAAACCAACGTTTAATACACCAACTCCACCAATCCAATCGAGAAATTTATTGCCATCTACATCTTCGATCATAGCGCCTTCTCCTCGTTCAATCACAACAGGATACATACATCCAATTGCAGTTGGAGTCGCTTCCCCACGTCTTTCTATCACCGCTTTGGCCTTTGGTCCAGGAACGGTGCCTGTAATAATTTCAGGCAAATCTGTTTTTAACATATTATAATCCTCCTTATAACTCATAATTTATAATGAATACTGTGAATGAACAAAAAGAAGCCAAAAATTTCTTTTGACTTCTTTGTCGATATTTGTATTCTATATCCATTTTTATCATTTGAAAATAGACCAAAAACCCAATCTTTTTCATTTTTATTGTGCTATAAGCACAATTTATCTTTATTATTACTTGAAAATTCCAAAGGAATTTCTATATGAAAATAGAGAGACCTTTGTATCAAATAAATACAACAGCCTCTCCAAAGATATCACAAATACTAATATAATTCTTTATAAATTTTATAGACTCTTTCTTTATCCAGTTCAACAAAATTATTTGCCATCAGACGTCCTTGATTTGCCATAACCGAATCCGTAAATTCTACTAAATCTTGTTCGGTAACACCATACTCATGCAATGCTTTCTTTGGAATTAAGATATTTAATAACGTTTCAAGTTCATCAAATACCTCATTCACATTACATCCGAGAATATCAGCAATATAAGCATTCAGTTTTTGAATTTCTCCATCTGATTTAATCTCCATATAATTTTTCATAACACCAGTAAACATCGCATAATTTGATTCACCATGTGCCACATGATAGGTGGCTCCAAGTGGATAACTTAGTGCATGTACCGCAGCACAACCTGCATTACCAAATGCAATCCCCGCAAAGTTTGAAGCAATCAGGAAATCTTCAAGAAGATCAAATCTGGCATCCTCGCCTTTGTCACGAATCTCCATATAACCGCGAAGAATCATGTCAATTGCTTTATAACCAAACATTCTGGTATAAACATTCCCCTTTGGAGATAAAGATGATTCAATCGCATGAATCAAAGCATCAATCGAACTGGTTGCAAAGAATCGAAATGGCAATCCTTTAATCAGTTCCGGAATCAATACGGCATAATCCGCATACATTTCATCCACTGCCAATCCTTTTTTCGTACCACGACTATTTAAAGCAAGAATAGCAATATTCGTCACCTCAGAACCTGTTCCACAGGTCGTAGGTACAAGGATCAATTCCTTATCTTTTTCAATTGGTAACTTCCCATCATATAAATCTAAAATTGGAGAAACATACTTAAGCGCAAATAATTTGGATATATCGATGACGGTCCCTCCTCCAATCGCAATAATCCGTTTGGGAGATCCCTTTATATCTTTATAAATTGCTTCTGCCATTTCATCGGATGGCTCCCCAGTTCCATATCTTTCCTGAAAGATTACTTCACACTCCAGATTCAAATTGCCAAATCCCGGCTCATATATATATTCATTGGTGATAACAAGATCACCTTTTCCAATCTTAAACTCCTCCACAAAGGATTTACATGTATCATATTTAAGAATCACTGGTTTTACTAATAATTGCTGCATTTGTGTCCCTCTTCTTTCTCTTATATACACAATTCATTTTGTTATCCATTCATTCACAGCAATTTTATATTAACCCCCTTCTTTTTTAAAAGTCAAGAAAAAGAGGCAAATTTCTAATAATATAAATATTTTATTTCATTGAAATTGCAATGCAATTCCTATGAAATAAAAAAATCCAGTCGCCGTTGACTGGATTTTCTACAATGAAAAGAGAGGATAAAAAATATATGAAAAACTAATTTAGTAAGTGTTTGTCCTTTCGCTTACTATGGTTATATTATACCTTCCGACAATTTGATATTCAATTTTGAAAGTATAAACTTTTGTAAAGAAATCATAAACACTCTTAAATGAAATCATACGTTTCTTAATTTCTCTTTAAGAAAAAATATATGAAAAAAAGAAATCCTATGGATGCACCTAAACTTTATTGTCTGGCACATTTCCCACTCTCATCTATAATTACTTTATCTCCCACATTGATATCTCTTTGATAAAGCAAATCGTCTTCCATTTTCATCCTATGTTCCACACCATCGACGTCTTCTAAAATCACAACCGCCATGACAGGACCAGTTCGTTCCTCACATCCATAATCCAAATCCTCATCAATTCTTTTTACTGTATATATCATTTTCATCTTTGCCTCCGTATTTTTTTACCAATGCTATCACTACTAATTTATCACACAACTCATCTCATGCCATTCTTCCCCTCCCCAGGAAGAGTCTGATCTACCGTGATCTTGAAATCCCATTTTTTGATACATGTTCACTTTCGGTGCCAAACAGGTCAAAACAACTCTTTTTCTTCCTTTTGCGCTTTCTCTTCGTACGAATTCTGCCATCATTGTTTTGGCAAGCCCCTGTTTTCGATATTCCGGCAATACATCAACTCCTAAAATCATCATATAACTACCATCTGGATTATGTAAACCAACATTAGTAAAAAATTCATCTCGCAAGGAATCTTCGTCTGTTGCTAATCCATTAATAAATCCAGCAATTTGTTTGGTTTGTTTTTCTATAGCAACAAGAAATGAATCTGACGCTTTTTTCACTCGTTCCTCCATGATTTCTAATGTACAAGCCTCATTTGGAGGAAAACAAATACTTTCAATTTCTGCTACTCTTTTCCCATCATCCAAATGAATTTGGCGAAATTCAAATCTCTCACATAATTCTTTCATCATCTAAAACCTCTGTCTCAATATCTTTTAAAAATACTTCTTTTTATAAAGAATACATGATAGGAATCGAACTATCAAGTTTAAAATCTCAAATGTCCCAATGGTTTACACGTCTACCCCTTCATTTATGACAACCACAAGTATTTTACTTATTCTACGATCAATATATCAATCTAATACCAGTCTTTCTCAGCCATTAATTGAGAGCAAGAAAATATTATTTTTGAAGACCATAATACTATGTACTTTAAAATTATACTTAAATAATAACAATATAAAATTAATTATGATATAATTAATTCTATATTTGACCATGATTTTCAACTGATTTCTGATAAATAATGGTGATGAACAAATGTTGAAAAAATCTCAAATATTTTACTTAAATCGTCATTAGTCTTTTCTTTAAATATTTTTTATTTGCCAAAAATATGAGACATTTATAAAAGTCAAGCAAAAGATATAAATTAAGATTAAACACTATCAATGAGTATTTTATTTTTAACATAAAGGAGGAACAAAAGATGAAGGAAACCAATACATATTGTTTCCCACTAACTTTAGAAAAGCATTTACAATCAATTGTACAAGAAAATGACTTTGTTACTGATTTATACAGTGTCTGGCGACTTTTAAAAAAGAAAATGGATGATAGACTTTCTGACTCAAGAAATATTTTTGTAACTTATAGCTTACATGATTCTTCACATAGTCAATCTGTTATTCAAGCAATTGAAAGATTTCTTGGAAATGAAAGAATTTCTATACTATCTCCAACGGATACTTTTATGTTATTAGTGTGTGCATATGCCCATGATTATGGAATGGCTTTAACATATGACAAAATATATCATATTTTAGAAAGTAATAAATTTAAAGAATATATTGAAGATAAGTACAAAGAAATATATAGTAATGGATTAGACACTGAAGATAAACAAATAATTACAAATATCCGAAATTATTTATTTAATTCAAACCGAGTTCCCGAAATCCAGGATTTATACAGTTCTATTATGTTAGTCATGCAGGAATATCTTCGCCCAAACCATTGGCAAGGAGTGGTTCAGATTGAGAATGACTTTAGAGGAATTTTTGAAGGTAATGTAAAGCCTCGCTTTATTAATAAAACCGAAGGTGTTGTTAATATTTGTAAATGTCATGGGCTTTCTATGAATGAGGTTTTAGAATTATCACCTGTTGCTGATGGTATGATAGGTGATCTTTATCATCCAAGATTCATAGCTGCAATGTTAAGACTTGGAGATTTACTTGATTTTGATAATAGTCGCTTTCCAACTTGGTTTGTTAAAGAAGTATCTAACAATACAAGCATTATCCCAGAATTATCAAAAATCAATTACTATAAACATGAATCCATTACACATCTTCTCATTACTCCATCTATCATCGAGATTACAGCACATTGTGAGTCGCAAAAAAATATTTCAGGAAATAAAATTGCTAATATTGTAAGCAATTGGGTCAAATGGTTAGAAGATGAGTGCATTGATTTAACACTTCACTGGAATGAAATTGCTCCTGATAATTTTGGTAGACCACCTGGAAGAGTTGTAAAAAAAATATATCTTGATGGGCAAAAGTATAATTTTAGTGAAAACCAATTTCAAATGCAGATGTCACAGGAACGAGTTATGAAGCTTTTAGTTGGTACAAGTATTTACAGCAATAAATATGTTGGTATTCGTGAAATGCTTCAAAATGCTATAGATGCCTCATTGTTACAATTATGGTCAGATATTTTAAATAATAAATATCTTCCATATGGTTTGTCTAAAGACAGTGTAATGAATTCTGCAAATGAATCAGATCCTTTTGATTTTAAAAACCTTCTTGAAAATGAAAGATATACAATTTTAGGGAATTATAATATTCAAATTGAAATAATCAAGGAATTACGTACCCGTAAAATTTATGTAGTTGTAAAAGATAGAGGAATTGGTATAAAAGCTGAAGAGATAAAATTTATTGCGGATTTAGGTTCTAGTAAAGATGCCAACTTACGAGTCCAAAATATTATGAAATCAATGCCTGCCTGGTTAAAGCCTTCTGGTGTATTTGGTATTGGTCTTCAGTCTGTTTTTCAGTTAACCGATACAATTGAATTCTACTCGCGTCAGCCTAACGAACGAGAACAAGCCATTATTGTGCACTCTTATGGAAAAAATCGTGGGATTGTAGACTCATATACCATTCCTCCGCAAAATGATGATGAACCTTATTATGATAATGCTGTACCAGGAACAAACGTCAAAATTGAAATTGATCCAGAAAAGTTAAAAGATCAATCAGGGCCTCTTACAAATGTTGGATTTCAATATTATGATTTATCCTTTGATGACTATGATGATTTAGATACAGTATTTGCAGAAATATCTAGTGCATGCCAAAAAACATTGAAAGAATCACCATATGATTATTTCGATGTTAATTTAATTGAAATAATAAAAGATGAAAATGATAAAGTTATCAGCAAAGAAGAAAAAAGAGTACGCAGGAGAAGTTATTTCTATCCAAGAAAAAAATATGCACCGCCAGCAAAAATATCCACAGGAAATAGAACTCCATTTGGCGATACTTATTTTTCTTTTGTTGCCAAAAAAGAAACTTTTCCTTATGCATATGAAACATTTGGAATGTGCTATTGGGATATAGAAGAATGTCGTATTTATCATTTGAAAATAAGACCATGTAAGATGAAAAATGTTGGAGAAAATATAGAGATTTCTTTTCCAGAGCCAATACCAGACTTATATTCAATAAAATATAAATTCAATACCATTTCTAATGTTGAATCATTATATGATATTAATCGCCTACATGCAAGTTTCGTTAATATGGATGTCCAAATCATGGATGATGAACCAACTAAATATTTAAATATTGATAGAGATAGATTGAAAAAAGGGGCTATTAAAGAGGCAAGTCTTTGTAAAAAAAGAACCATTTTAGTTAATAAGTGGTGTAAATGGCTTACTAAAAACAAAAAATCATTTAAAAATGATATAGGAACACTGATTTCCCTCCATTTTTTATTTTTTCAAGAAGTCCCATTGAAGGATTTTAATAAGTTTTACGACTCTTACAAGGCATATTTTCAGAATAAAAACTTTGTTGTTGGTAATAACGGACATTCATTTTTAAAATTTTTTGACTTAGAAAATCATTTTATTACCTCAACTCATACTATAAATAATCCATCATACATGTCAAAGAAAATTGTCCATCACTTGCCTCATAGAATGGTTTTCATTGATAATATATCAGAAAAAGATAATACACTTTGCTATAATTTCTCCTTGAGGGGGCCAGGGTCCGAAACAATAGGAATAAATATGGATAGCAAAGCACGAAAAGATGATTACATCCAAATGATTCTATCAGAAACAAGTAAAAAACCACAGTGGATGAAAATGATTAGAGGTCTATTTAAACCAGATAATGATTTTTCCCATTTAATAATAGATCATTATCCATATACTTTTTCAAGAGGAGGAAACTTTGCAGGAGAATTTGGCTATATTATAGAAAGATACATTCTTTCTCCATTTGATCGAGCATCAATTAAATTAATTAGCACTTTATGTAAAAAAGGTTCTAATAATTTAGATTCTGATATAAATAATTGTATTGATTATATTAAAGGAAGTAGTCAATTCAAAAAATGTGTTACCTATATTTTAAAGGAAAGATACGATTCTAATAGTGAAATGTTTGAAATTATTCAAACAGAGTACTTAACATTTGTGAAAAATGTTATTAATACCTTATATTTAAATAAAATACATCTTGGTTATGATAAAGCTACGCCCATCAAAAAATAAAAAAACTATTGCACAAATTTTTATGATTATAATAATCGGCATCAAATCGACACTATTATCGAATTAAAGAAATTGTTTCAGAAACATAAGAAATTTCATAATTAATTAAAAACTGTTTTTGTTAATAGCCGTCATTATTCGCAGTAATGGAGGCTATTTTCCTTTACCCTTGAATATCTGATAACACAGATCGACGAAGGCAACAATGAATATTCTCATCTAAATCAAATCAGAGTATGTACCATACATTGGTAATGCCCTCCTTTCTCTTTCGTCTGGAGGGCGATTTCCTTCAATAAAAGAGGGTAAGCCGCCCGGCTCTTTGGTTTCCCATATTTCAAAGTATAACATATGTTTCTTTATCTCCAACAATCAGAATTCCACTACTTCTACTTTAAAAAACTAAAAGTTTTTACTTGTAAATCTTCCATAATCAACCTAATTTCTAGAACACTTTTCCGCATCAATCGCCAATACAAACATCAATACAGTTAACGCATCGGCAGGATTTTTCACGTCGATTACATAGGTATCTGTTAAATGCAACAAATCTTTCGATATTGTTGCTATCCTACTACCTGTTTTCGAAATAATATTGTAATCCCATTCCCAGAAATTCCCATCGATGTGCCATCCATTATAGTCAATATCGTATTTCGGTTTAAAAAGGCTCAGTTCTTTATTGATACATCCAAGATATTGCTTTCCTAAATACACTTCAAATTTAGGAAGAAACGTAAGGACTCGTTCCTTAACAGTCCCTAATTCACATCCTCTTGCATCATAAATTTTCAAACAATGTCCCCATGATAATTTACCTTTCACAACATAAACCGTATTCTTTTGTTCATCATAAATATCATAACTGTCAAACCAGGAAAACAAACGCTGTTTAAATAACAATTTCATAAGATTTCTCCTTTACTGTACACTTAAGTTATATCTATATAATAACATAGGAATAAGGTTTTGGCTTTGAAATATATTTATTTGATTTTATATACAAAATAACCCGAATTTCGGAGATCCTTTCTCGGAAATTCAATTACTGTATATTAAATCTAATTTCATTTTTAGTAAACGGAATTAATTAACTCCCTTCTAGATAATAAGTAATTTTTATTATCTAAAAGAGAGTATATTAAAATTATAAAATTTAGTGTGACAATCCCCATTATATGAATTTTAGCTAATCCATTAATAGTCTATTTGACAGTTATTGATACTACAAATTTCTTTGATCCTGATTTGACTGTTATTTTTGCTTTTCCTTTTTTCTTACCTGTTATTATCCCCTTACTTGAAACCGTAGCAATCTTTTTATTGGAAGATTTATACGTTATTTTTTGAACTGATGTAATTGGCATAATTACAGGTTTAAGTGCAAATTTCTTACTCTTCTTTATAACAATCGATTTTGATAAACCAGAAATCTTTGTCGTCTTTACAGAATCATTCTGTACTTTAACTTTTAATTTTGACATTTTTCCGCTAAGCAATGTAATCGTTATTGTTGCATTGCCAACTTTATTTTGTGCCGTAATCTTACCCTTATTGGATACTTTAACTACTTTAGTATTACTAGACTTCCAAGATTTAATTTTATCTCCCTTCGCAAGATTACTAACTATCACTTTTGTCGTAGACTGTTTCTTCTTTAAAATAATGCTTGTAACATTTAATTTTATTGTAGGTTTTAATTTATTAATAATAGCAGTATTCTTATTACCACATACTGAACAAATCCGAGTTTTTATTCCTGAGGTCAATACAGTGGCTTCTTTTGTTATAGAATATGCTCCGTAAGAATGATTTCCTTTAGCTGGAATTACTACTGTTTTTTCTTTATAGTTACATTTTATACATTCTCTATGCTGTTTTCCATCACTTCCACAAGTTGCTTTTTTGTCTATGACTACTTTAAATGTATGATTAGATAAATCAATTGGAATATCCTCCGTTTTCGTTTTTCCACAATCACACGTATATAATTTAACCCCTTTTTGCGTACAAGTTGCATTTTTTGTAACTTTTCCTGAATCCCATACATGTTTATGTTGCGAACTTTCTTCTACTAACGGCATTTTAACTTTAACAGCCATATGGGTAATCAAATCTGTTTTCTCTAATTCTATATCAATATTGGTTTCTCCTGACATACACCCTTTTAAGACTATATCCCATATATTCGTCTCATCAGATTTTTTTACAGTAATAACTTTAACAATATCATCAAAATTCGAAACTGCTTTTAAACTAATTTCATTTCCACCAGATACTTTTACCTTAATTGTTTTTTCTTCTCCATAATCTAACGCTTCTGTTTCTGGTACAAACATAGCATATTTTTTATGGCATTTCTCTGTAAAAGTTCCATCGGATAAACTAATATTAGCATAGTTTTTAATTGTATCTTTCATTTGTAATATGCATAATTCGCCATCTTCTAAAGATTTATTAGCTAATTTAAGCGTATATTGGTCAGCCAATATTACTCCATCACTATTTTTTTCATCTTTAGTATAACTTAAGTTATATTCAATCTTATTATTTTTACTATCCTTTAGTATAATATTATTCACTGTATCAGGTATCATATACTGTGAAAATTTAACTTGAATAGAATCAGAATAAACATTAATCCAATCAACTGCTGGTGCAACCTTAGAAACCATAGCAATATTCACATCTGTCTGTGGTGGAGGAACTTCCATCCAATCACTATAAACAGTCTCATATCCATCTTTTTCATATTTTACTTGCCAATATCCTTCTGGCACATCCCAGGCATAACATCCAGCAGTATCTGTGTGCATAGGATTAGCCTGCGAGTATTCCGAAGCATTCCAGACTACTGGTATATCATCTTTATTTTCCTTATAATAAGCAGTTGCCTTTACTCTGGACACTCGATTTGATGGAACGGCTTCATAAACATAACCACTCGGATCTATAAGCCAAGAAATAAATGTTCCCTGCCCTCCTGCTTCATAATATGCTTCATATCCTTCCAATTTCCCCTCATAAAGTTTTTCTATTTCAGAAAAAAGAATTCCTGAAACAGCGGCAGCAGCAGGATGACCTGAAACTGTAAGTCCAAACTTAACCAACGGCACCACCACTCTAAAAATTTCATTTACTGCATAAGCATCTTTTACATGCTGATACCTATCCAATTCGGACTCTTTTTCTTCCTTAGTCAAATCAGAATCATGTTTAATATTATACTCAACATCAAGCATTTTATTGATTTCTTCAAAATCGTCATGGAAGGCCTTAGCAATCGCTATACTTAGTGCAGCTTCCGCAGCAATATAGTCTTCTGATCGATACATCATGGCCTCTTCATAATACTCTTCTAGTTTCCATTTAACAGAATACTTGATTCCCACCTTCATGAAACTAGATTTAGCTACATCCCAAGTATAATATATAATGGTATCTAAATTTTGATTTAGGATTACAAATCCATCATCTCCAACAGCTAATATATTATCTTTAAATTCTTTTCCATAATCTTTTAAAAAGTCTTTAATTTCATTCCAATCTTCATCAGAATCGCCTTCCAATATGCTTGTTTTCATAGATTTTTGCTGTTTATTCTTATTGGACGAATCACTTTTTTTAATTCCAAAAATATTATATAATTCATCCTGAACTTCTTTTTCAGATTCTTCTTCATAATGAAATGTAATTTTTTCATCATTTTCCGCTATTATTTCGGCAAGATATTCTTCTTCTGAATCTGTAATAATATTAACTTTGGAATTCTTCAAAACATCTGGAAAATCTGATTCATCTACATCTTTCTCCATATTGTCTATAGAGGGATTTAATGAATATTCAACATTTATTGTTCCTGGTACATAATTTTTATTCTTTTCATCAAAATATCCAGATGCAATATATTCTCCTTCATTATTGGTTGGCTTAGCTTTCAGCTTTTTCACAATTCCATTTTTAGTACTTGTAACATTAACTGTATTTATTCTATCTGCATTTTTAAATTTGATTTTAAAAGTGAATGTATTCCCTGGAGCAAAATAAATATTCTGTTTTTGACCCAGTACTGATAAGAGGTCTAATTTTTGCCCACTATGAGCCATATAATACATATCAAATTGTGTTAACACTGGTGTTGCTTCATTATACTGAATTTTCGTACTAAATGATATCTTTTCATCATCATCTAATGTTGCTTTAATTATATAATTACTTTTATTCTTAGCATCATCTGGTAATGAAACATCTGTTGTGTAAGTCCCATCTTTTTTAGAAGTAACACTATTGACTTTTTCATCATTTAAATACAGTCTAACCTTTTTTTGCTTTCCCGTCACGCCCGATACACGAAAAGTTTTCTCACTTGTCTCACTAGGAGCTTCAATAGTCAATACCGGAACCTCAAGCGAAAGTGTTCCTATGATATCCTCTGCCTGTACTGCATTTTTTTTATAACTAAAATAAGCATATGTCGCAATCATTCCCTCCTCCAAAGGTTTAACCGAAAGCTGTATTTTGCCTTTGGAATCATTGGTGGGAATCATTAAAATATTATTATCATATGTATAATCTGTCATTTTTTTCCCATTAACAGAAACAGTTCCACTAATAATTTCCAAATTTTTAGCTAATCCAATCATTATTTTTCCATTGCTTACATTAGATATTTCGTCTTTTTTAATCTCATAATTTAAGGTTAAAGGTACATAACTATTTACTTGCGAAATTGATGAATTTGTATAATAGGAACTGTTATCCATGTTAATTACATAGTTGCCATTATCGATTTCATCTGAAATAAAATGAAATGGAATATTATTATTAATAGCATACATAGCGGCATATGAATTTGGAGTAACGTATAGAACTAATTTATTACAATTAGTAAATGAATTTCTCCCTATCGTTTGTACACTGCCTGGGATTTCCGCTGATGTCAGTCCCTCACAGTTCTCAAATGCCGAGTCCCCGATCTCTTTCACCCCTTCCGGCCATCGGATCTTCTCCACTCCGCTGTCCTGGAACAGCCTTGTCGGGATCTTCTCCATTCCGTCTCCCATCACTGCTTCTTTCAGTGCCTCACATTTATAGAACGGTCCTCGGTCACCATAGTCATAATGCACGGCTGTGACTTTCTCCAGGCTTCCCGGTATTTCCGCTTCTTTTAATCCTGTACATTCTCTGAATGCCAGGCCTTTTACTTCTTTCAATCCCTCTGGCAGTTCCACACTCTCCAGTTTCCCGCATCTCTCAAAGGCACTTCTCCCTATTACCTCCACTCCATTCGGGATCTTCACTAATGTCAGTCCCTCACAGTTCTCAAATGCCGAATCCCCGATCTCTTTCACCCCTTCCGGCCATCGGATCTTCTCCACTCCGCTGTCCT
>JAUNIX010000003.1:0-17514 GCA_030523275.1 Lachnospiraceae bacterium | reverse complement strand
GTCACCATAGTCATAATGCACGGCTGTGACTTTCTCCAGGCTTCCCGGTATTTCCATTTCCTTTAATCCGGTACACTGTCCGAATGCCAAGCCTTTCAGTTCCTTAAGACTCTCTGGCAGTTTTACACTCTCTAATTCCGTACAATTCCAAAATGAAAAACTTCCAATTTCGGTAATTCCCTCTTGTATTATGACACTTGTTATATCTTTATTACTATTAAATGCATTATCATTAATTATCCCAGTACCACTAATAGTTAAAACACCATTCTCTAATGTATATGTTGCATTATCTCCACAGCTATTATTTTCTTCTTCAACTGCTGTTGTTTCCAATAACATCAAATTATTCAATGATGTTTTCATAGTTTTTTGAACAGAATATAAAATAGCCATTGAATTATTAGTAATTACACTCATTGATACTGAAAATGATGGTAGTTTTATCTCACTTTTAGTTGTTACTATTTCCTTTTTGCTTGCCGCCAGCACGGGATGACTCATCATCAAAAAATCAGCTGGTAATAATCCAAATAACATTGTAATTGCCAAAATGATAGCAATTATTCTTTTAAAATTCTTTTTCATTTTTTCCTCCTCAATATAATATTTGCTATAAACTTTAATTAATCTATTATAGCCCATGAAAACATCTGCCTAACTAAAATGTCAAAAATAGCACATTTATTGTAAAATTTGTCCAAGAAACACTCTATTTTATTGCATAAAAAAATCAGCTAAATAAAACCATATTTTAAGGATTTATCTAACTGATTTTTATGCATACTCCACTTTGTAAGCTTCTTTACTTATCCAAGCTCTTCATCGTCGGGAATAATAATACATCTCTGATTGCCTGTGAATCTGTAAGCAACATTACCAAACGGTCAATACCATATCCGATACCACCTGTTGGAGGCATACCGATTTCCAATGCATTTAAGAAATCTTCATCCGTATGTTCTGCTTCATCATCACCTGCTGCTGCATTTGCATCCTGCTGAGCAAATCGTTCTCTCTGATCGATTGGATCGTTTAACTCAGAGTAAGCATTACACATTTCCCATGTGTTGATGAACAATTCGAAACGTTCTACCTTTTCTGGATCGGATGGTTTTTTCTTCGTCAATGGAGAAATCGCCAATGGATGATCCATGATAAAGGTTGGCTGAATCAATTCTTTTTCACAGAATTCTTCGAAGAATAAGTTAATGATATCCCCTTTTGTATGACGATCTTCATACTCGATATCATGTTTATCTGCTAAAGCTTTTGCTTCTTCATCTGTTTCTAGCGCGTCAAAATCAATGCCTGTGTATTTCTTGATTGCATCGTTCATTGTAAGACGTGCAAATGGTTTGCTAAGATCAATTTCTGTGCCATTATAAGAAATAACCGCACTTCCACATACTTTTTCTGCAAGATAACGGAACATACTTTCTGTCAATTCCATCATGCCTTCATAATCTGTGTATGCCTGATATAATTCCATTAACGTAAACTCTGGGTTGTGACGAGTATCAACACCTTCATTACGGAATACTCGACCGATTTCATACACACGTTCTAATCCACCTACAATCAATCTCTTTAAGTAAAGTTCAAGAGAAATTCTTAACTTCACATCTTCGTTAAGCGCATTATAATGTGTTTCAAAAGGTCTTGCTGCCGCTCCACCGGCATTGGAAACTAACATCGGTGTCTCTACTTCCATAAATCCGCGTCCGTCAAGGAAGGTACGGATTTCTTTGATAATCTTAGAACGCTTGATGAAGGTTTCTTTTGATTCTTCATTCATGATCAAATCCACATATCTCTGACGGTAACGAGTATCTGTATCTGTTAATCCGTGGAACTTTTCTGGAAGTGGATTTAAACTTTTTGATAATAAAGTAACATTTGAGGCATGAATGGAAATTTCACCTGTCTTAGTTTTAAATACAGTACCTGTAATACCAATGATGTCACCAATATCATATTTTTTGAAGTCTTTGTATTCTTCTACGCCAATCTCATCTCTGGCAACATAGGACTGGATTCTTCCCTGTAAATCCTGGATGTTACAAAAAGATGCTTTTCCCATAACACGTTTGAACATCATACGTCCGGCAACGGTTACTTCTTTGCCTTCTAATTCATCATAATTGTCCTTGATTTCCATACTATGGTGTGTTACGTCAAACTTTGTAATCTCAAACGGATTTTTTCCTGCTTCCTGTAAAGCAGCTAACTTTTCTCTACGAACCTGCTGTAACTGATTTACATTCTGGTTCTGCTGATTTTGCTTTGCCATCTTGCTCCTCCGATTCGTTAACGTGTAATCTCTAATACTTCAAATTTACAATTTCCTTCTGGTCCTTCTACTTCAACCACATCACCAACGCCTGCACCAAGTAAAGCGATGCCCATTGGAGACTCGTTTGAAATTTTATTATTTAAAATATCTGCTTCTGTAGAACCTACAAGACGATATTCATCTTCTTCATCAAAATCAAAGTCGAATAATCTGATCGTACAGCCGATACTGATTTTTCCCTGTTCAAATTCAGATTCATCCACTACTTCTGCATTTTTTAAAATTTTCTCTAACTCTTCAATACGTGCTTCGATATCACGCTGTTCATCTTTTGCTGCATCATATTCTGCATTTTCAGATAAGTCACCCTGTGCTCTTGCTTCTTTTAATTTCTGAGCAACATCTTTTCTACGAACAACTTTCAGGTTTTGTAATTCATCTTCTAATGCTTTTAACCCATCATAAGTCAAAATATTCTTCTTATCTGCCATAGCTATATCCTTTCTAAGCTGAAATGATCATTTTTAACCACAATATTATATACTAACACTTATCTATTGTCAAACCGAACGCAACGACTTTTCATATGATTCAAGCAGTTCCTTAAAATCTTCCATCGTCTCGACTTCATTGATCTTACCACGCAATCTCGCGGAATTGGGATAACCATATGTGTACCAGGCTACATGCTTTCTCATCTCACGCATTCCTGTATATTCACCTTTAAAATCAAGCATCATCTGCCCATGTCGCAAAATCATGGCAATGACCTCTGAAAAGTCTGGCTTTGGAAGCAATTCCCCCGTTTCCATATAATGGTTCATCTGCTGAAAAATCCACGGATTCCCTTTGGCTGCCCGTCCAATCATGAAAGCGTCACATCCTGTTTCCTCATACATCCGCTTTGCATCCATTGGCGTCACAATATCACCATTTCCGATTACCGGGATACTGACTGCTTCTTTTGTCTTGCGGATCGTATTCCAGTCAGCCTCTCCAGCATAATACTGAAAACGCGTCCGACCGTGAACCGCAATTGCACTGGCACCATTTTCTTCTATTACTTTGGCAATCTCCGGTGCTGTCTCCTCATCAATCTCAAATCCTTTTCGTATTTTGACAGTAACAGGCAGCTTCGTTTTACTCGAAACTGCCTTTACGATCTTGCCAATTAATTCTGGATTTTTTAATAATGCCGATCCCTCACCGTTATTGACAATCTTTGGAACTGGACATCCCATATTGATGTCAATAAAATCAAATCCGGCATCCTCGATCTGCACTGCCATGTCTGCCATTAACTCTGGGTCAGAACCAAAAATCTGCACTGCAATTGGATGTTCCTGCTCGCTGGTCTTAAGAAGCGGCAATGTATTTTTATTTTTATAAAACAATGCTTTCGCACTGATCATCTCTGTATAGAGCATGCCACATCCCATTTCTTTGCATAAAAGACGAAATGGCCAATCTGTCACACCTGCCATCGGTGCCAATATAAAATTGTTTTTGATTCTTTTATCTTTAATTTTAAATTCCATTATTTCTGCTTTTCGTATAAAATTTGAAGTCCTTTTAATGTTAAGGTTTGATCATAAACATCGATCAATCCCATTTCACTGGCAACAATCTTACCAAGGCCACCGGTTGCCACAACTTTTAAATTATCCCATTTACTTTCTTCTTTAAATCTGCGAATGATGTAACTCGTCTCACCAATACAACTAAAATATACTCCTGCCTGCATACTGGATACCGTATCCTTTGCTAAGATTGTCTTCGGCTTTTTAATTTCAATTTCCGGTAATTTCGCTGCTGCCTGCCATAGTACATTGGCTGATGTCTGAATCCCTGGTACAATCACACCGGCAATAAATTCACCTTTGTCTGAAACCAGATCATAAGTTGTCGCCGTTCCATAATCGATTACTAGAACAGGACCACCATAAATTTCATACGCACCAACTGCATCTACAATACGATCTGCACCTAATTGTTTCGGATTGGCTGTCTTAATACTGATACCCGTTTTAATTCCAGGTCCGACAATAATCGGATTTTTACCAAAATATTTGTAAACTGCATTAGTAAAAGAATACATAATCTTCGGTACAACCGATGCAATGATCGTATCCTCAATATCCTTTACACCATACCCTTTACGTCGAATCATATCATATAATAATACTCCATATTCATCAGAAGTACGAGTACTTTTTGTCGTCATACGAAATGTCGCCAGAATCTTTTGTCCTTCCATAAGCCCCATGGTAATATTGGTATTACCAACATCTACTACTAATAACATATCATTTCTCCTAATCTAAGTCTTCACCTAAAAAGAAGACTTTGTAATAAAGCTCCAAGGTTTCCCATAATTCCTTTTTCTTTATCTGCATATCTTTAATCTTTAGTGCACTGCCAATTTCATCAAACATTAAATCATTTTCCTTAGAAGAAGCCACGATCCCTAAGTTTCCTGCCTCATCAAATTCGAGGGTGATCACGCCTCCAACCTCGGCTGTATAAAGCACACAGGCGATTTTCAGTTCATCTTTTACCTGTTGTGGCAGTGATGAAAAATCTTCATTTAAATAAAACTTTTTTTCATATGCACTAGCACCGCATAAGACAATTTTATCCTGATACATAACTCCCTCCTAAGATAACAAATAGCATGTTTTATGCTGTTATCAAACATATCCATATAATCCACGGACAGAGACTTCACCTGATAAAATGATTTCTTTTGTTCCATCCGCTCTTTCCACGATCAATTCGCCCAACTCATTGATTCCCAAAGCACGGCGAACTCTTTCCTGCTGGTTTTTAATAATTTTAACTTCTTTACCTATATTAATTAAATAATCTTCGTAATCTTCCTTCATAAATGCCAAATCACCAGTTGACAGAAATGTTTCATAATATTGTTCAAACTGCGAGCAAAACTCCGTAATCAGTGCCGCGCGTTTGATTTTTTTCCCACTTTCACGAGCAATAGAAGTCGCCATATAGTCGATTTCTTCTGCAAATTCCTGTGTATTGGCATTAATTCCAATTCCCACAATAATATAATGGACTTCTTCCATTTCCGCACTCATTTCTGTCAGAATGCCACATACCTTCTTGCCATTGATCACAATATCATTTGGCCACTTAATTTTTGTCTCTAATCCACTAATCTTCTCAATACTTTTTGCCACTGCAAGAGCTGAGACAATCGTGATCATAGAGGCTTTCTGTGGTTCTATTTTAGGTCTTAACAGCATTGACATCCAGATACCGGTTCTCGAAGGTGACTCCCAGCTCCTGCCACGGCGTCCCTTACCACCAGTTTGTTGTTCCGCAACTGCTAATAATCCATCCGCTCTTCCGGCCTCTGCAAAATCACGGATTCTCAAATTAGTAGAATCCGTCACCTCAAAATATTCTATCTCTTGTCCGATCCATTTTGCACGGTTCTGACTTAAGATTTCACTGGCAGTCACACGATCAGCACTTTCAATCAAACGATATCCTTTACGCGTAACCGATTCAATCTGGTATCCTTCTTCTCTTAGTTGATTAATATACTTCCAGACAGCGGTTCGACTGACACCAAACTCTTTGCTGATCATCTCTCCTGATACATACGTATTGCTGTTACGAAGTAACGATAATATCTTCGTTTTCATTCATTAACAATCTCCTAAAGTTGCTGCAATTACAGCTTTGATCGTATGCATACGATTTTCTGCCTCATCAAACACTTTTGATTGTTCAGATTCGAACACCTCATCTGTCACTTCCATATCAGTAATGCCAAAGCGCTCATAAATCTGTTGTCCTGTTTTTGTTTTTAAATCATGGAATGCCGGCAAACAATGTAAGAAAATAGCACCTTCATTTGCCTTCGACATAACCTCTGATGTTACTTTATATGGAGTTAATGCATTGATACGCTGTTCCCATACTTCATCAGGTTCACCCATAGATACCCATACATCTGTATAAATGATATCGGCACCTTTTGTAGCCACATCAACATCTTCCGTCAATGTAATCGTAGCACCGGAAGCTTTCGCGTATTCCTGACAAGTATTTACTAACTCTTCATTTGGAAAATACTCTTTTGTCGTACATGCAGCAAAATCAAGCCCCATTTTGGAACATGCAATCATCAGAGAATTACCCATATTATATCTGGCATCGCCCATATAAACCAACTTTAATCCTTTTAACTTACCGAAATGTTCACGAATAGTCAGTAAATCTGCCAACATCTGTGTTGGATGATATTCATTGGTCAAACCATTCCAGACTGGCACATCAGAGTATTCTGCTAATTCTTCTACGATTTCCTGTCCATATCCACGGTATTCGATTCCATCATACATACGACTTAATACACGTGCAGTATCTTCAATACTTTCTTTGACACCAATCTGAGAACCAGTTGGTCCAAGATAAGTACTACCCATACCAAGGTCATGAGCAGCCACTTCAAAAGAACATCTTGTTCTTGTACTACTTTTTTCAAAAATCAGGGCAATATTTTTTCCACGATGAATCTCGGTCATCACACCACTTTTCTTTTTTTCTTTTAAATCTGCAGCAAGATCAAGCAGATATTCAATTTCTTCTGGTGTAAAATCTTTTAATGTCAGAAAATCTCTTCCTTTTAAGTTCATTCCTTTTTCCTCCGGTTTCTATTCATATATTATCGCTTTCTCACTTAGGGTATACGAACGCTATTTTAGAATAAATCATTATTGACTAATTATATACTAATGACTTTTCCTTTTCAAGAAAAAGTGGCAGTTTCCGCCATAAAATAGTAACCATTCATAAGTTTATTTTTGTGTTGCCATTTTGAAACTTCCTGTATATACTGTGATTGAAGAATTGGAGGAAAAAATTATGATATCAGTTTATCCAGAGACAGAACTATATGTTAAGAATGCAAATTCATTTTTATTTGAACTTCTAAATATTGGGGAATCTCTGCTTGCAGATGGAGCTGAAGTCAATCGTGTCGAGGATACCTTAACACGTATGGGAAAGGCCTATGGTGCAGAGAAAATGAATGTATTTGTCATCACTTCAAGCATTATTGTAACGATAATTTTACGTAACGGGGAAAAAGTAACGCAAACAAGACGAATCTTAAATTCCTGCGGAAATGATTTTACCCGACTAGAAGCTTTGAATGCTCTAAGTCGTTCCTACTGTGCCAGTCCTTTTTCCACACAGGAAGTAGCAGCTAAAGTTCGGGAGATTACCCAGGATACTCCCTCAAAACAATTGCTTTATTTTGGTTGCAGCTTAGCTGCAGGAGGATATGCAATCTTCTTTGGCGGTAACCTACTAGATGGTATCCTTGCTGCACTATGTGGATTATTGATTTACTTTATGCAAGACAAACTATCACCAATCTGTCCTAATTTAGTGACATATAATGTTTTATGTTCATTTTGCATTGGTTGTATCATTTGTTCGATTGCAAGGCTGTCACCACTCTTACATATTGATAAGATTATGATTGGAGATATTATGCTCTTGATTCCTGGTATTGCAATGACAAATTCATTAAAAGACATTCTTGTCGGTGATACGATCTTCGGTATTATGCGTCTGATTGAAACTTGTTTATGGGCAAGCGCACTAGCATGCGGATTTATGCTTAGCATCTGGCTGATAGGAGGATGACATGGAAATCATAATACAACAATTGATATCGGTATTAATCGGAACAGCCGGGTTTTGTCTGGTCTTTCGTGTACGACATAAACTAATTCCTCTGGCAATAGCCGGATCTTTGCTTTGTTGGATTGTCTATTTGGCTGGGATTCATTTCGCTGATGGCATTTTTGTTCAATCCATCATAGCTTCTACAATTTCTGCCATTTATGCAAAACAAGCAGCGAAGTTGTTAAAAGCACCAGCAACCATCTTTTTTATCACTGCCATGTTACCTCTCATTCCTGGAGGTTCCCTCTATTATACGATGAGTTACACTGTACAAAGAGAATGGGTCATGGCAAAGCAGTTTGGTTATCAGACCATTCAATATGCCCTCGGAATCGCAATTGGTATGAGTTTTGTATGGGCATTTTATGAAATGAAAAAAAGAATTCATGAACAAAAACAGACAAGTCCGCCTCGAACTCCCTAAATTCCTTTGAAACGAAAAACAGGGGGCAATCATGCCCCTGTCTCTTATTACCATATGATTCGATTCTACAAACAATACCATCCATGATTTATTCATAATTTGTAACATAAATACTATAAACTTCCTTATCATCAATCAATTTGAGTAATTCTTCTTTTTGTGTAACCGCTGCAAATCCATAAATGTTAAGCCCATTCTTTTTTACATAATCAACATATTGTTGATATTTATCTTGAGATTGCGATGCCTCGTTTGCTGCATTCATCATTTCATAAAATTTTTTCTGATTATCAATATAATCTAACATACTGATAAAATGCTGTTTGGCAATCACTTCAGATTTCATTTGTTTTTCAATATCAACATCTTCTGCTTCCCTATCCCAAAGCTGAAGATAAGGGTATTCCTTTTTATCCCATTCAAGCCCTGTGCCATAGTTTGTATTATAGTGAAATCCTATATTTCTTGCCCCATTTGCATCACTTGCTACTAACGGTGCACACCATATATCATATAATTCATCCCATTTTGTCAGAAATTTTACAAACTCTTCATACGAAAGAATCCGATCTAAACTTACATAAGCAAGGTATGATTGCTTACTATCCAATTCCTCTATCACTTCTTCCGAATCTTTCGGTAATCCAGCCGCACCATTATAGGAAAGTATAATTTCAATTGAGCCATCTTTTCGTTTCCTCTCCTGCGGTTTTGCTACCTGATCACTTAGGCTTTTCCTATAATCATAATTGTAAAAGCTCCACTCAAAAATATTACTACCTGGGTAAGTTAAACTATTATTATTGTAATAGGTAAGTTTATTTCGTTCAATCTTACCAGCAACAGTATTCGGTTTATGATCATCGATCGAGAAAGGCTGATTGATCCGTATTTCATAATTACCATATCCTCTTTTGCGGGTCGAAATGTCGTTCCGGTAATAACCAGGCATATAAAGCTCCGTATAAACTGCCATGTCAAGACTCATTTGATTTGTGTAACCTTTGACAATCTTGCCTGGATCATAATAAAACGCGGACACAATATTAGGCAATGCCAATTGTACAAATAAGATAGTTGCCAGAACACCAATTGCAACTACCACACCTAATTTGATAAATGCTCTACGAATGGAGCGTTGTATCATTTTTGCAAATTTCATTTCTGTCTGTAATTCTTCATTTTCTGCCTCAGAATTAATGTCATCAAAATCAAATTCTGGTAGTACATCCTCCTCATAAAGATATTCACTAATGGCGTCTTGTTTCTCGATATCCGCTTCTATTTCTTTGCGTTTTTGTTCTTCTAATTTACCTTGTTTATATAATTCTAATAACTCACGATATGTCACGGTTCGTTACCCCCCCCCTAAAATTTTCCTTAATTCTTTTTTTGCTCGATAGGAAAGCACTCTTACATTTTCTGGCGTTATATGTAGCACAGATGCAATCTGTTTTTGCGACAATTGTCCAAAATACTGCAACAATAAAACCTCTTTTTGCTTCCCTTTCAACTGATTCATAGCGTGATATAATTCCTTTTTTTGTTCATTCATAAGAACCTGATCGATTACTTCATGATTATCCTGAGCCTCCCATTCCAATTCATCTAATGACACTTGTTTCTTTTCTCTTCTTATGTGATCGTAATAAAGATTTCGCCCCACCATATATAACCATGCGCGCATATTTTTATGGGAACTTGAAAGTGATAAGATGGCTTTTAAAAATGTTTCCTGCAATAAATCTTCTGCCAAGCTAGAATTATGACAAAGCGAGTAAAAGTATAAATACAATTCTCTGCTATATTTTTCGTAAAGTTGCAAAAGCAGCTTAGAATCCATCTTACCCCTCCTCCCCATTTATTTTAGGTCCTATTATTATAACTATTTATATTGGAAAATGTTACAAATTTTATTTTTTAACAATTTATTATCATTTTCCTATCGAAAAGAAAAAGGAGCTATCAGAATGATAGCTCCCCAATGAACCATTAAAATCTATATTATTATAACATTTTTGTGATTGTCTCTAAAGATTCAACAATCATATCTGGTTTAATATCGCTATTTTCCACATCTTCTAATGTTGCTTCCCCGGTCAGAACCATAATAGAAGTCACATCACTGCCATCGGCCACTGCAATATCTGTATAAAGTCTATCACCTACAATTGCAATTTCATTTGGCAAAAAACCAGTTTCTTTTATAATATAATCTAACGTATGTTTCGATGGTTTTCCAAAAAATTCCGGCCATCTTCCTGTAGAACCTTCAATCATCTTTGCCATCGAACCACAATCTGGAATAAATTCTCCACCTTCGATCGGACAGTTCCAATCTGGATTAATGCCGAAATAAATACAGCCATGGCGGATGGCATGACAAGCTTTTTCCATTTTTTCATATGTTAAAGTTGTATCAAATCCAAGAACTACAATGTCTGGATCATTATCAACTAGATTCATGTCAAAAGACTCAAATTCATTGATCAAGGATGGGGTTCCCACAACATAGATGGATTTGTCCGGATAGTTTTCCTGCAAATATTTAATCATTACATGACTGGAAATCATCATCTGGTCTGGTGTAATCATGATTCCCATATTGTGTAATTTATCAATATATGCCTGCTGGCTTTTAGAAGAATTATTGGTAAAAAAGTACATCTTCCGACCCGTCTCTTTTAATTTATTTAAAAAAGCTGGTGTAAATGAAAATAAATCCTGTCCTAAATAAATCGTACCATCCATATCTAAAATAAAACATTTTATCTCCTCAATTTTTTTCTGATAATTAGCAATTTCCATGATTCTTCTACCTTTCTATACCTAAAAATGTGTCAAATGCTCTGTTTCTATAATATAGGTATACCACAGGTTTACATATATGTCAACATTTAATTTACCAGTGGTAAATATTTTTTCTTCTGTTGCAGAACACTCTTTCGCTCGGATCGTAACGTAACGGGACTGCACACATAAGAAAAATATTACATTCTGTCTCTCGACAATAGCCACTCCAGTACATTTAACTGCCTGATTCCTTCATGGCTTGTTCCTGCCCCAAGCACATCCAAAGTTAACAGATATTTCGGAAATTGATCTGTAATTTTTTGTAATGGACTCAATTCACGCTTTAATGTTTCTACATCCATCACGGTTGGAGAAACCTGATAATATTCTATTTCTCCTTGTCTCATTGCAACAAAATCAATTTCACCATTTGGTATTGTCCCTACAAAAACCTGATATCCTCGACGAATCAATTCCAAGTACACAATATTTTCTAGAATATGACTTTGATCAACTCCTTTATCCCCCAGAACAAAATATCTCAAACCGAGATCTGCCAAATAATATTTTTCCTTTGTCATCAAATATTGTTTTCCTTTAATATTATATCTTTTTACCTGATAAATCATTAGACTATCCATCAGCCCCTGCAAATACTTTTCCACTGTTTTCGCATCGACTTTCCGTCCGCCTGAAGTAATTGTATTTGCAATTTTTCGAATAGATAAAATATTTCCAATATTATCAAATACAAAATTGATGATTCGTTCCAACAACAAAACATCAGAAATCTTTAACCTGGCAACAATATCTTTCAATAAAATAGAACTGTAAATTCCATTTAAATATTCTCTGATTTCTACTTTTTTTCCTGCTAATTGCAACGTATAAGGGAATGAACTATCATGAAGAAAACCATACGATAATCCTTTAAATACTCAAATTCTAAATCTTCAAAATTTAGGCTTATAATTTGTTCTTCTGCAATTCCTTGTTCTCTTAAATAATCCTTATAAATATCAGCGGAGTTTCCTACACAAAAAAATGATACCCTTATCCCTTCAGGTATATCTTCCTGTCAGTATAAGAGTATCATCTTTATGTTAAGTTATGAAAAATATGGTTTTATTATGTTGTATTATTTTCCTGCGTAAAGTCCGAAGCTTGCTACGTATCCCATTAATACTCGAGGTACACCAGTTAAGAAACGGGAGTACAATACAGATGGTACACCAACTTCTACTGTTTCTGGATCAGCTTCAGCAAGACCTAAACCTACTGGAACGAAATCGCAGGCACACTGTGTATTGATTGCGAATAAAGCAGGTAATGCAAGGCTAGGCTCAATGTTTCCTTTACCAATTTCTACACCGATCAAAGTACCAACAAGCTGAGCAATTACAGCACCAGGTCCTAATAAACAGCTTAAGAATGGGATAGAGCAGATAAATCCTAAAATAACCAAACCAATGATGTTACCACATAATGGCTGTAATAATTTTGCGAACCAGTCACCAAATCCGGAACCCTGGATAATACCGATCAGCAATGATACGAATCCCATAAATGGAAGAATGGTATTTACAACTGTCTGTACGGCATCTTTGGCTGCTGTATTGAATGTAGCAACGACTTTACCAGCTCCCATACCGATTTTCTGGATAAAGCTTGAGTTAGAGCTGCTACCCATTGTCTCAGATACTTTTTTATCTGCGCTGTATTTGAATTCTTTTTCTTCTGCTGCCTGTGGAGCTGCTTCTTTAATTGGAGCTTCACTTCCATCTGCAGGCTGAATCTGTGCATTTGTAACACCAGATACATAAATATCTTCTGTAATATATTTTGCTAATGGACCAGATTTTCCAACTGGATTAATGTTGATTGTTGGAATTCTCTTTTGTGGATAAATACCACAACGTAATGTTCCGCCACAGTCGATGATACATAAGAATACTTCTTCATCTGGTACAGCAGTCTTAAATCCATTTACGGCTGTACATCCTGTTAATTCAACAATTCTAGGAAGAATATCTGGTTCTGCTCCACCTGCTGTGATATAAATTAATTTATCTTTTCCTTCTTCTGGTTTTACGGTTAATGGTCCACCAAATCCACCGCTACCTTTTGTAATCGTAATTGCTCTATATTCTGACATTGTTTTTCCTCCTTAATCTCTATCCACTCAACTACTGTGGCATTTCGTTACTTAATTCGATTCCCTGCTGTTTCATAACGATCTTAGTTGTAAAATCAGTTGCCCATCCTGACATGAAGTTTGCAATAAAACCGACTAACATGTAACGAAGACCTAATTCTGTCATATCTAATCCTAATGTCTGGATACCAGATGCAATACCTAAGTAAATAAAGATTTCACCTGGGTTAATGTGGTTGAAGATACCACTGTTTGTGTGACAATGATAAGATGCTGCTGCATAATAAGATGGTTTCATTCTTTCAGGTAAGAATTTACCCATAGATAATGCCATTGGATTACCTAACATAAATGCTGATAAGAATGGAAGAACACCATATGCCAAAATTACATTACCAGAACAAACTTTTGCAAATTTATTGATTTTTTCCTGTCCGATCAAAGCGATGATCGCATTCATTAAGATTAACAGTAATAATACTTTTGGTACAATACCGGTTACCCATGATACAAACTGTGTTGCTCCTACGTCAAACAATCCCATAAAACCGGATGCTAATTTAATAATAATATTCATAAAAATCTCCTTTCAGTCAGGCTTTCTTTTTCCGAGTGCCATAAACTACATCGGCAACTTTGCAAAGTGCCCCTGTAATCAGCCCTTGCTTTTCCGGAATCTCGCCTCCACTCATAATGATGTTGTAGTTTGAAGAAGCGTCTAAAGATGCCCTTTTTAATGGCACGCCGATTTTCTTACAATCTTCCTCTGTAATCTTCCCAACATCTTTTCCGTTGAAGTAATCCCAGTCTTTAAATTTTGCAAGCATCGTGAAACCTTTCATATAGCTTCCGTCAATAATGATGCCATCCTGATCGATTGCAAACATTGTGATGGCTCCCGCATGAAAGAATCCTTTTGACTTTCCAATTGCAACTCTGCCCTGTCTGCGGAGTTTTCCGTAACATATATTAAAACTTTTCATTTGCACCATCTGGAACAAAAATTGCAGACATGTTGCAAATAAGAACCCGACTGCAACAATCATAAAATAGGTCATCTTTACTCTCCTTCTATTTTTACTTAAATACGTTATTTTCTTCCGTTATGTATAATAATAATTCTTTGTAACTTTCCATGTGTTGGATTCTATTTATGACTTTCTTTTCCTGAACAACAGCTAAAATCTCGTCATATAGACGGATTAACACTGTATCATTTTCCATTGATTCTGGAATTCCAAGCATGATCACAAGTTGCACACCTTTATACTCTTCATCCTGTGCCCCCTCTGGATATACCCCTAAAGCAAGCGTCAGTTTTGATACAAGATTTTGCGTATGAGGAAATGCTACATTCTTATTTAAGACCATTGTCGCACTTTTTTCTCTCTGACGAACTCTTTCAGAAAATCCATCATCAAGATCGCCTTGTCCATTAAGAATTGTCGCCATATAGTCAATATCTTCCTCATAGGATTCTGATCCATCCAAAACAAAAAATCTGCTTTCATCCAAAAGATTCATAAACAAAGAATCAATACCCTTACGAATTTCTCTTCCTGCATCTGCGAGATATTTGATATTTTCAAACTTTTTCTGAATATATTCTCTGTCAAACACTTCATCCATATAGATTACCGGTGTCTTCGTATCGAGGTCGAGGTTGGCTGTGGTAACAATATAGTCAAAATCATTTTTTCGATAATCTTCGAACTGTCCGTTATAGAAAAATTCAAATTCCGGCTCTACTTCAAACAATCGTTTGAGTTGATTTTGAATTAGTCTGCCAATGATTTTTCCGGCTCCACATACAATCGCAATCTTGCAGCGTTTCTTTTCCGGTTCCTGCTCAATCAGAAAGACCCCGAAATAGGCGGCCAAAAGACCCATTTCGTCTTCGGTCATTCGAATATGTTCCCGCTCTTCGATTACTTCTTTTCCTACTTCTGCCATTTTATAAGCAACAGAATACTTACTTTTAATATCTTCTACCATGGCATTGTGTATATGAAAACCATATTTGAGACGGTTGATCATGAAAAATACATGATATACGAAATCATCGAATAATTCATTTGCCATCACTGTTATGTCTAAAGTTTCTTTGATACGATCCATCATCTCTATAATTAATTCAGCGACATTTTCTGAAATCTCAATTTTCGATTCCAATGCGCTTGTATTTGACGGTGTTCTCATACCTGCTACTGATATACACAGAAAGATTCTTTCCTCTCTTGGAATCAGATAATCTTTTTGTTCTTCGATTTCGCATAAAATCTCATCAACGATCAGATAGCTTTCTGTACCGTATAAATCCATATATTTATCATCCAATTTTGTAATGACATGACCACTTTCTATACGATGGATCATGACTACAAAAAAACGATAAAAGAATCCGAATCCCAGTGCATCTAATGATAATTTATTTTGAAAGTTATATATAATCTCTCTAATTTTCTGTCCTAATGGAAAATCAAGATAAAGATATTCATAAATATTTTCCAGGATAAATAGCCTGATTTGAAGTTCATCGCCAACTAATTTTAAACCAGTGTTAGCTTTTCCTGGAATCTTCAATTGATACTGGCTGATAATCTTACGAAGCTTATTTAAATCACCGATCGCGGTCGTTCTGCCGACCTTCATCTCCTCTGACAGATCATCGGTTAAATAAGGTTGATCGGAATTCATTAGCTGCCAAAACATGTATGCCATACGCATTTGCGCAGAATTAAACAGATTACTATTTTCCATAATTCGATCACGAATCTGATCATAACCTTTCTGTTCAAACACGAGCAACTTGCAATCACCTTTATTATTACTAACACATGCATATCCGCCAAACAAACAATTTAATTCTTTGATGTCATTGCGGATTGTCTTTGCAGATACCTTTAAGCGACTTGCTAATTCGTCAATGCTGATCACGGACTGCATTTCCATGCTCTTTAAAATCTCTGCTAATCTGTTTTCTTCTTTAAATAGCTTCATTTAGTACCCTCTCAATCAAATGTGGCTTATCCTCTTGTTTTTCCTCCTGCCACATTGATTGTTACGCCATGTACATAAGAAGCTCTGTCACTAGCAAGATATACACACATATCTGCTACTTCAGAAAGTTTACCAGAACGTCCTAATGGAGTTGTTGATGTTTTTGCATATCCTGCTCTTAGATCATCAACGGTAATTCCTCTGGTATATGCCAATGCTGATTCATACGCTAAGGTACGAAGTCCTGTTGCTTCCATGATTCCAGGAGCAACTGCAACCACTCTGACACCAAGTTTTCCAAGTTCTTTTGCCCAGGATCTTGTTAAAGAGTTTACTGCATTTTTTGTTGCTGCATATACGCTCTGTCCTTCAGAACCTTCCAAACCACTTTCAGATGACATATTGATAATTACTCCAGAACCTTTTTCTACGAGTACACGTCCAACTGCCTGTGCGCAGAAGAAAACGCCTTTTAAGTTTACATTACATACTTTATCCCATACTGCTTCATCCAATTCATACTGTCCTTTTGGATCTTTTGGATCTACTAATAAACGTGGGATATTGATACCTGCATTATTGACCAAAGCATCAACTGTTCCAAATTCTGCAACTGTTTTTTCTACCATTGCTTCTACTTCAGCAGCATTTGTAACGTCTGTCTTTACATAAAGTAATTTGCCAGGTGCTTCATCCATTTCAGGTGCTTCCGGTGCCATATCAGAAATGACAACATTTGCACCGACATTTAAAAATCCCTGTGCTACAGCTTTTCCGATTCCGGAAGCTCCACCTGTAACAATGACAGTTTTACCTTCAAGTTTCAACCAAGATTCACTCATTATTATCCTCCTTTGAATGACTCATTTACTTGTTTCTTGAGTTCATTATAGGAGAATTGATGTCACGATTTAATATTGTCATTTTCCGAAAAAAAGAAATTCACTAAATTGATTCGTCTTTTTCCCACGGACAGAAATTTAGCGAATGAATTCGTTTTATTTAATTATATCATAACCATTTATAAATCCCTATTATATTTTTTTCATTTGCTATATGTATTATTTATAATATTTTTCATTTGATTGATTGTTTTTGACTGATTTGATTGATTTTTTT
>JAUNIX010000018.1 GCA_030523275.1 Lachnospiraceae bacterium | reverse complement strand
ATTTTGCACAAATCCATTTCTTTTATTTGTTAATGACAACGAATTTTCATACATAATAGTAATATGAAATATCTAAGTAAAACGAAAAGAGCTTATGACAATTAAAGAAATTGTAAAGCTGGCTGAAGTTTCAATGTTTACGAATAATTCCAAACAAGTTTTTATTTGTTGACAACCCCTGAATCTTCATACATAATAGTAATATTAGATATCTTAATAAAATGAGGGAGTTTTTATGACGATTAAAGAGATTGCAAAGCTAGCCGGGGTTTCGATATCTACTGTTTCCAAAATAGTGAACAATAAAGATCAGAACATCAATCCCGAAACCCGTAGCCGGGTGCTTCAAATTGTAAAAGAATACAACTACACGCCTTACGGAAATGTAAAAAATACATCTACTGCAAAAAGTTTTATAATTGGTATCTTATTACAAAATGGTTCTAGAACAAATCTAATCTTAAACGGTATCCTATGTGCTGCACAGAAATATGGTTACAGTATTCTGCTGTATGACAGCAAGAACAGTACAGAAACAGAGCTAAAACATATTACATCTTTATGCAAAAATAATGTAGATGGAATCATATGGGAACCGGTATCCGAAGAAAGTACACAACACGAACATTATTTTGAAGAACAGAATATCCCCATTTATTATATTAATGGATTTTCAGAGAATTCTTACTATATAGATTTTGTCCATATGGGTTATGTATTAACCCAGAAATTATTAGATTATAAGCATACAAAGATTGCGTGTCTGTTAAAGGAAAATAGCCTTCGTTCCGCTTTGGTTTTAGAAGGATTTAAAAAATGTCTCTATGAAAACCAAATTCCATATAATGACACAACAGAATTATACATTTCAGACAAGGAATATTGTTCAAAAATTATTAATAATCATATATCCGGAATTGTAAGTTCTCATTTTGCATCTTCGTTGATACTATATGAACAGATGGAAAAACTCCATTATTATATACCATTTGATCTATCTTTAGTAAGTCTTAGAGATGATGCTCGAGAATGCATTTCATTCCCACGAATCTCAAGTGTCAAAATTCCATATCTGGAATTCGGCTACAGTATTTGTGAGGCATTGATTAAAAAATGCGAACGAAAAGAAAGCCATTTGGATAATTACTTTGCCGTACCTTATGTTCTTGACAATGAAGACAGCTTAAAACCACCATCATTTATGCGTGCCAAAAAACTGGTAGTTGTGGGAAGTATCAATCTTGATGCAACCTTCAATGTAGACCGACTTCCACAGGCTGGAAAAACCACGACAATTCGAAAATCTACCACTACAGCAGGAGGAAAAGGAGCAAATCAATCTGTGGGGGCAGCAAAACTTCTTCGCGAAGTATCTCTGATTGGTGAAACTGGAAATGATGTAGATGCGACATTTCTTTTCGATGCATTAGAACATGAGAATGTAAATACCCAAGGGGTACACCGGGATTTAAACGCACAAACCGGAAAGGCTTACATATATATTGAAAATAGTGGTGAAAGTGCAGTAACAATTCTCCCAGGGGCAAATGGAAATCTTTCTCCAGAGGGAATCCATAAACGAGAATATTTATTTAAAAATGCAGGTTTTTGTCTATTAGCTACAGAAATTCCAATTGAAACGGTAATCGAAGCAGCGAAAGTTGCAAAAAAATACGGTGTAAAAAATATTTTGAAGCCAGCCACTTTAAAATTTATCCCAGATATTCTTTTGTCACTTACGGACATCCTCATTCCGAACCATAAAGAAGCAGCTATGCTATGTCCAAATTATAATTCTGTGGAAGAACAAGCCGAATATTTCTTAAATAAAGGAATCGAAACGGTCATCATTACACTTGGAGAAGACGGATGTTATTTAAAGACTGCTAAAACTGCCAGATATTTTCCAGCAGCAGATTTTCTATCCATTGATACTACCGGAGGTGCTGATGCTTTTATCTCCGCCTTTGCTTCCTATCTAAGCGAAGGATATTCGTTAGAACAGTCTATCCAAATTGCATCATATGCTGCCGGATTTTGTATCTCAAGACAAGGAGTCGTACCTGCATTAGTAGATAAAAACACACTAGAAACACACATTAGTAAATTAGAACCAGAATTATTGAAGCGAAACAAATAATGTATAAGGATTTTTTTAATATTAATAGCAGAAAAGACATGTTTTCAAACCATGTCTTTTCTGTATTTAAATCAACTTTTTTATTTTGATTATAACGATACCGTACCGTCTATCCATTCCAATAATTCTTTTGTAATCTGTTTTAGAATTTTTTCTGCAGTCTTTTTTGTCTCCCCATTACCTATTAAAGTACAATTCAACGTGCAGGTATCGCGAAAACTGCTAATTGTCAACTGGAAATCTGGAGATTGGCGATAGCTTCCTGTAATAATACATTCTTTCACATCACATTTTTGAAAGAACAATTTTTCATGCTCAATCACTCCTATATTCGTATAAGAAACCAAAGGCAGTCGATACATTGCTTTTATCATTTTTTCTAAAATAAAATTAGGAATCATATGATAGCTACTATCTAATATTTGTATTCCCTCAAAACATCGATGTCTTAATTTTTGAAGATGCATTTCGAGATGGACTTGTGATAATGTTTCAGTAAAGCCATATCGTGGTTCGCAATTTATCACTACATCCCTGTACATTCCAGTCATATTTGCTACTGTCAAATTTTTATCATCCATTTTTTGAAATCTACGCAAATCAGCCGGACAAGGAATCTTTACTTGATTCTTATGCTGCATGTTAGCAATGACTCTGGCATACGCCGTCATAAAAACATCATTCAAAGTCACATGGCATCGTCTTGCTTTCCTATGTAACTTTTTCAAATCTTCAGAAGATATTGTAGATTTTATTAAATAATAGTTATTTCCCTCACAATTAACACGTAAAGGTTTTATCGTTATTCCTTTTCCATATTTCATCTGCTCTGTCTTTTTCTGAACATGGATTCCCTTTAACAACCAAGATATACTACGTTTATTTTTCCGATATCTTCTTTCACAATCATCATTATACAAAGAAGATAATAAATACATATATTGCAAAAACCCCGCTCCGTCAGACAATATATGACTCATACAAATAATAACTCTCGTTTTTTCTCCATGACGAATTATAATTTTAATCTGTGGCTGACTACTCAAATCCCATACAGGATTATCCTCAAAACGAATTTCATCCATTTGAATGACATTCTCCAAAGTAAAGTCCCGATTAATAAATCGGTTATACTTAAAATCATACGCATATAAAATTTCAGGAACATATTTGCTGGATATATGTACTGCATTTTTCAACTTCTCAATATCAAATTGTCCTTCAATCTCCATATGACAATACATTACAGGATAAACTCGATCCTGATGAGCCATCTCAACAAAGTCCAAACATTCACACTTTGTATAAGGTTTTATTTCTTTATTTACTAGTTTATAACAAAAACGAACGACTCTGTCTTTCATCCTATTCCTCCTTTTATAAATGAACCATTCATTCATATTATGAGTAAAAATTAGAGGGCTTTTCTGCCCTTTCTAATTTAACATTTATAAGCTGATATAATATTATCCATGCAGATTTTTTTTGCTAAATCCAAAGAAATATCCTGCGTTTCAAAAGATGTATATCGGATATCCATTGCCCACCAAGACAAAATTTCAATGATCAATGTAGTAGACAACTCCAAATGTTCTAATGGTCGAACCGTTCCCTGCTCAATAAACATTTCCATATAATGTATCATTGTATCTAAGAAATGCTTTCGATATATTTTATAATGTTGAGCAAGATTTTTAAAATCAAATTGATTCTTCTCAATAAATAAACACCCTACTGCATATTGAGCAAGGATATCAAAAGCATCTGAAATGAGTTCCTCAAAACTATATGTATCAATATCACTTTCTAAATTTTTCTCGAAATCACTTCCTGATTTTTGGAAAACTTCAATAATCTCATTCTCCAATCCAACAAACAATTCATCAGTAATCGGTCTTTCAAATTCTTGATTGGCAAATGTAGGGTCAATCGTGCATTTCAATATGAAATGCATAATCTCTTTTTTACCTGTAAAATTTAGATATATTGTTCCCACAGAAACTCCTACTGCCTTCGCAATATGACTAATCTTTGTTTTGGCATATCCTTGTTGTAAAAACAGCCTGGTGGCTGCATTTGAAATTGCTTCAATCCGCTGGTTCATCGTATCTTTTTACCTCCACACGCAAATATGAATGAATCGTTCATTTATATATTATATCAAAATCACTATTATGCCAATAATCTTTGTTGTTCTCCTTTATTATTCCTAGCAATCACAATGCAAGTACACATTCAAATGCCAATGCCATATACTTTTCTGCACCAGATAATCCATAATCCATCAAATCTCGTGGTTCCCATTGGGAATTATCTAAATTATCCGCACCAAATAGAAATTGAATAAATGGCAATTTACGAAATTGTGTTACCGCTAAGGCAGCCGCACATTCCATTTCAACTGCTATACATCCTTCGGCTTTTCGGTCTTGAATCAAAGATTTTGTTTCTCGATAAATAGCGTCTGTTGTCCATGTTTTTCCTTTTACATAGGGATAACCACACTTTTTTAAACAATGGACTAATGTTTTTATCGAATTTTCATCAGCTAAAATTTCATCTGCCGCTTCTACATAATGATAACTTGTTCCTTCATCACGAATTGCGGCTGTTGGAACAATCATTTTCCCACGAGTCGTTTCTTCATTTAAAATACCACAGCTTCCAAATAAAACCAACTTTTTTGCTCCCATTGCAATGACTTCTTCTATCCCAGCGACACATGCAGGAGCGCCAACTCTTGATAAGAAAAATGCAATTCGGGTATTTTTATAAGTAATCTGGTAGATAGGAATATTTCCATTGGCAGAAAATAACTGTCCGATTACTTCCACGTTGTTGAAAGAGGTAAATTTATTTATGATTTTTTCAGAAAAGGTCGATACACATAATTCTGGAAAATCAGGATTACAGTCTATAACATCTTCTGGATTAAAAAATGCTTTCTTCTCATTTGAAAATTTATGAAAAATAGTTGCCATATTCGACCTCCTAAGTTAACTACGTATCTGAATTTTATATGTCCCTCTCATAAATCCACCTACACATAAAATACTGCTATTGGAACTAATTCTTTCATTGAATGTACAATTTTATCTTCGTTTAAAATACAAATGTCAAAAGTTCCATCACCAAAATCCATTAAATGTCTCAAATTAATTGTAATATCTTTTGATTTAGCCATTTCCAAAATCCACTTTGCGCAATTATCCCCACAGGTGGAAGCATTAAAAAATTTTATCTGTTTCATTTTGTATCAAAATTAATGTTTTTACACCACCAGATAAACTTGTTGGCGGAATATTGCCAAGCACCGGACTACTAATGACTGCTGAATCTAGTACCGTAGATTTATCAATATCTAAAATCATTTTTTTTGCGAATTCATCTGTAATCCATCGATCTTCATATAAATTTTTAAAATATACTGCTGTACTATAGATTGCTTCTGGCAAATCACCATAATAAACATTTAACATAATTATCACCTCTAAGATTTTACACATAAAATGATTATATCTTAATTCTAATTTTTTGTATACTTATAAACACCAATAAATGTTTCTCATCTCTCCCAAACTATAGGAAAGGAAATCTGCATTTCAAATCCTTGTCCCCATTCGGAGTTTATATTCAAATGGATATTTAGTTCTTTTGCAATCTCTTTTGCAAGATACAGACCCATACCAGTTGCCTTTTTCTTTCCTTCACCAGAATTACCTGTAAATCCTTTTTCAAAAATATAAGGCAGGTCACAGATACGAACACCAACCCCATTGTCCTGAACGCTTAGGACATAACTATTATCTCTTTGAAAGGACTCAAAATATAATTCAGGTTCCTTGTCACAATATTTTATAGAATTACTGATAATCTGTCCGAGAAGAAAATGGAGTCCTCTCCGATCAGAATAAACGCTATCATCAGATAAATTGCATTGAATATGAAATCGCTTTTCTTCTAACAATGGTTTATAATCTTCCAACACATCTTGTATGCATTCACAGATAGGAATATATTCAAACAGATAATCTTTTCTTGTTCCCTTTAATCTTGCATAAAATAACATCTGATCGATGGATTCCTGCATATGATTCCGAATATAATCCAGTTTAAATCCTACCATTGTCGGCAATTCATCTCTGCGATTGTCAAGAAGCAATGTTAACAAAGAAAGTGGTGTTTTTATTTCATGCGCCCATGATTCTACATATTCTTCATAATCGTTTAATTTCGTTTCCAACTCTGTATAAATCATTTGCTGCTCGCGTAACATATGCCCAAGCAATTGGATGGATTCTTTTTGAGCCAAGCTGACATTTTCTAGCAACAGTTCTTCATGGTATTCATCTGGATCGTAAAGAAAATCGAAAAAGGCTTGTCCCCTCTTTCTTTCCAACCGTATCAGTGCAACGCATACCACAGAAAAGAAAATAACAGTGGCAAGTACAATCACAATGACCATAGCATAAAATGCTTGCACATCAGCAATCCACAGAAGTAATGCTGCAAATACATCTATTCCCAATAAAAGCAAAAGCCACGGAATATATTGTAAAATCATTTTCATATGATGCTTCATAATGATTCTCCCTTTGCAATAAGGCGGTAACCAATTCCACGAATTGGGACGATTTGCTGGTGCATCATCAATCTTGACATGCTCTTTTTCAACCTTGTGAGATTGACTTGAAGTGCATTTTCATCTATAAACTCGGTGGTTCCCCAAATTGCCAGGCACAACTCTTCTTTTGAAACAACTTCATCTCTATGAGTTAAAAATACTTCTAATATTTTTCCCTGATTTTTGGGGAGAATGACAGAACGATTATGAATGTAAAGTGTATATGTTTGCCGATCCAAAAGAAAACCTGATCCTTCCAGCAGATTGGAACGACCTTCATATCGTTTTATCACATTTGAGATTCGAGCCAAAAGCCGTTCTTTTCTACATGGTTTTGTCAAATATTCATCCGCACCCAAATCCAACGCATGCAATTCATCGCGAAGTTGGTCACGGGAAGTAAGCACAAGGACAGGAATTGAACTTTTTTGTTTCATTTCCCGACAAATCTGAAATCCACTCATTCCCGGCAAGTTTAAATCCAAAAGGATCAGATCAGGGGAAAGCTCCAAAATCTGTTCTGTCACATTTTCAAACTCCGTAATTTCAGTAATCTGATAATCCGCTTTACGCAACATATTTGATAGTTCCTCACGCATAAGGAATTCATCTTCCACGATTACAATCTGTTTCATAAAATTCCCCTTTCTTTACCATAATGAACAAATTTATTCTTCCCGCTCTGGCATCATTAGAGTTAGTAGATAGCGATCACTTGATTGTTTCACCATGGCAACGTAAATACATTCTATCACACACAATACAAAAATCATAGCAGCGGATACGATCATCATTTCCGAAAGATTGCTTCTCGCACTTGAGGACAAAATCCCAGTGAACAATGCACGAACTCCAAACAAACTACTTAATGCAGCCACAATAGTAGGGATGCCAAAATACCAATTGATTTGTTTTCTGGCCGACTTGCATAATGTATGGTAAGAAGCACCCAAACGGATTAACGTTCGATAACGTCGGTTTGATTTTTGTTGGCTCATAAGAAATTGTACGCCAATGATTGTATTTGCAATCATCAGAAAAATAATAGCTAAATAAATAGTAATATAACTGGCCGCTACCATATAAAATAGCTGTCGACCCATATTTTGCAAGTAGCTCTCGTAGGTCAAACCTGTTTTGTCCAATTTTTTATTCATATTGGATATAGCAGACATGAGGCTTGCATTTTCTGTTGCGCTTTTTTCTAAAGTACCATCGAGATAAACATCATATTGTCCCTTTGTATAGTATTCGAACACCTCATCAGGGACAATCAATGCAAAAGCGAGTGTGATGGAACGGTCTGTGACCAAATTGGTTGTCTGCAGTTTTCCTGTCAGATATAACTCTTTTCCGTCCAAATGTGCTTTTGGTCTTTTCATCAAAATACGATTAAGCAACTTCGTTCTTTCATAAGAAGTAAACTCGCTGTCTATATAAATAGCAGCTTCTTTTTTATCCAACTTCAGTTTTGGCAAACCGGCAGCCTGCAAAAGTTGATTGTAACTACTTAACGAGATCAGATGTGGAAATGTTTCATATTCAAGATTATTAAGAAGCACATCTCGATCTTCAGATGACGGCATTGCCTTTAGATCAGACATAAGTGCTTCCATTTGGAAGGCATTTTCAGTATCCTCTGATGTACGAATATATCCTATTTTCATCTCAAACAAATCAGAAAATTGGGTGTCTAACTGATTATCAGCTAATGTTTGTCTGATTAACTTAGTATTATTTCTATTTCCATTTTCATCATCTACAAAAGTATAATCTAAGACATGTTGTTCGGATTCTCCATAAAAACGAGAAATCGACACACCCGTCCCGAAACAGCACAGAGCCGCCAAAATTAGCAGGGAGCAAATGGCAAGTGTTCCAGAACGATGAATGACCGTTTCCTGTATCTGGCGAAAATGAAATACATGGAGTTTGCGGTCATTTTTTCCTGATTTTACAAGAAGTCCAATCAGAAATCGAAGTCCCCAAAAGAATAACATTGTTCCCCAAAATCCAAGAAAAATCGTGAATCCCATTTGCTTGAATCCTAACCATGCCTCACCTTGAATCGCCATAAAATAAGCAACACATAAACAAATAATACCAATCACGGCAGAAATGGCATAGATATACACAGGCATTTGTCTTTTTACCCCATCTGGAGCTTCGACAAGCAGCGAACCAATTTCCTGTCTGCTGATTTTGCCACTGAGAATCAAAAACGCCACAAATTTAATCAAAAGAAATCCTGCCGTTGTCCACAGCACAGCATGCAAAGAAAATGATATTTGATGACTGACAATCCCAATTCCAACCAATCGGGCCGTAATCAAGCTTATTAACTCTGAAAGTAAAACTGCTATTGGAAAGCCAACGATGAGAGAAACGACGCTATTACGAAAATCTTCCACTAATAACATGGCAAACAATTTGGTGCGACGCATTCCCATCATCAAATAAACGCCAAATTCATGTTTGCGTCGTTCTAATTGGTATTTACTTGCATAGTAAATAAGAAAAAACAAGATAACTAACGTCAGACCATAAAATGCAGGAATCATTGTCATTAATCTATTGACCGCATCACTTTCCATTTTCGCCAAAAAAATCATAACATCCTGCTGTGGCAATGACAAAATAATGTAAAATGCAATAATTGAAACCAATAATGAACTGAAAAATAAACTATTTTCTTTCCAGTTTCTTTTGCTGTTGCGATTAATCAATTTAAAGAACATTTGCACTTCCACCTCCTAATTGTGCCATTACCTTCAAGATCCGTTCATAGAATTCCTGTTGGGATTCATCTGGAATGTTACGGCGCAATTCATGGAAAATCACACCATCCTGAATAAACAAAATACGCTTACAATAGCTGGCTGCGTTCGAATCATGGGTTACCATCAAAATTGTTGTATTTTCATTTTGGTTTAATCCAGAAAGTTTTTCCATCAATGCTTTTGCATTTTTAGAGTCTAGTGCACCTGTCGGTTCATCCGCGAGAATAATACCCGGATTCAGGATTAATGCCCTTGCAGCCGCAATTCTTTGCTTTTGACCTCCTGACATCTGAGCGGGAAATTTATCAAGAACATCTTGCACTTCTAAATAAGATGAAAGCTGTTTTAATCGTTTTCGACTTTCATTTTCCGATATACCATGAAGAGATAATGGAAGCAATATATTTTCACGTCCAGTCAGATTATCTAGCAACTCAAAATTTTGAAATAGATATCCAATTTCTTTTCCACGGTAGGAAGCCAAAGATGCTCCCTTTAATGTCTGGATTTGTCTCCCATTCATCGTAATACTGCCACTGCTTGGCCAAATCACGGTCGCAATACAGTTAAGCAACGTAGACTTTCCCGATCCACTACTTCCCATAATTCCTAAAAACTCACCCGGCATCACCTGAAAAGTAATTCCATCTAATGCTTTTGTTTGATTTTTCGATTTACCATAATACTTTTTTAAAGATTCAATTTCAAGAATAGGTTTCATTTTATTTCCTCCTTCGCTTCTGTCTCTATCATAGCATAAGGCAAATTGTGAAAACACTTACAGTCAATGAAAGGTTTTCAAAAGACAACTCATGGGAGTTGGAAGTTTTGTGATTTTGCTTTTATGGGGAAACATTAGATTAAGGGTGTTTTGTAAAAAGACAGGTAAGTTATGCTTTCGTATTCTAGCAATATGTGCAAATGGGTTGTCATTTTTCTTGATTTCTGGCTTAATTCTTGTCAGCACATTTATCATGCTCTATTCCTATCATCCAGAACATATCGTCATTCGAAATGGAATTAAGATGGTAGCAAGCGTTCATAGCTTTTTAGATGAACAAGTATATTATTATCAATACAAAAACTGGTTCTTCTATGGCAAAGAACTAGACTATGAAGACTATGGAAGTGAAGACCAAAAACAATCCAAGCCGATACTGCTTAACATTGAAGCTATTGAGAATAGCAATCATGAATCTATATTTTCCGTGCCGATAGAGGATTTTATTTCAAGTTATAATAGTCTCTATCAGCAGGAACATCATACACATTACCTTACTTCTTCATCAGAATGGACACAAGGATATGAAAAAACTCCTTATTATCAATATAATTCGGTTTGTTATCTTTTTTCAGCGGATAAACAGGTATGGTCTATGCCCACAATATCAATTTATACCCCAAAAGATGGAAATGGTATCTATGAAATCAAACTGACATTTGACGATCACAGTTATCGGGAATCATTTTATGAGGCATTTAAAAATATGTGTTTCTATTCACTCAAAGTTTTTCTGCCTAAATTAAGCACCAGCGAAATTGACTCTCTATATGAAAATCTATATACGCAGACAAATGTGAATTTTTTTGATGAATATGACACCGTTCACAATATTAAAAAAGATCCTTTCCATATCATTTACACCTATGGCGGAATTGGATTTTATGGATATTACGGAGCTGGTACAGCGAATATTTGTATCATTCCGATTACGGATAAAAACAGAAAAAATTTGGAAAAAAAGAAATTCAAATCCATAAGTTGGAATCAATCAACAAGCAATAATATTAACGATTACAATAATACCAGCTATTATGCCAATCACAGAAATATGTTTCTTCCATGTCATCTGCAAATATCCAACAAATTCGCGAATTAAAGCATTTAGCGTAAAATACCATTTTGTTTTTGCACCAAAACCTACGCATTTTATTCCCTGTTGTTTTGCCAAAATTAAGGCTCTGAACACATGATACGCTGTTGTAACAATGACAATCTTTGGATTATCCTTATGCATCAATTTTCTTGAAAATAACAAATTTTCTTCCGTTGATACAGATTTTTGTTCCTTTATAATCCTATCTGCATCCACACCTTTCTCTATTGCATATGCAGCCATAGCCTCGCATTCCGGAATATCTTCACCAGGGCCTTGTCCGCCAGACATTATCATTACGGCGTTCGGATTGTAACGCAACAATTCAATTCCTCTTTCAATTCGTGCTGCCAGCAACGGTGTAACCCTTCTTCCAATAACCCCTGCTCCCAAAACCACAATATAATCTGCCTTTCTGTTCTTTTTCAAATGAATCAGATTTAAAATGGCAGAGAGCGAATATATGGCCATTAATGATAACATATATATTGCCGAAAAACCAATTATTATATAAAGGATAGTTCCTAATGCATTCTTTTCTAAATTTCCAATCATCGGCCATACAACCAGATAGGCAAACATGAGGATTGAAAATAATAGCGATAATAAATTTGATGGCTTTACGCCCTCACGCCTGATGACTTTTATTCCTTCGAAAAAAAACATAACAATTAGAATTCCCGGAAATGCAATCACACATCCTATTGACAAAATGTATACGATAATTAGAAATTCAATCAATGCATCATGTGATACCAACCATTCTGAGTATTGGGATAAAAGAAAGAATAAGGAAACAGCTAGACATATCATCATCCAGAAAAATGAAACTCCACTCCATAGTGTTCTAGGATCGTATACCATTATTCCTAAAAATATGCAAAAAAAGATAAAAAACACAACAGACGAAATCTGCCACATATCTATCTCGCCTCCTTAAAATAATATCCTAAAAGTATCTCTGCCGGACAACATATTTTACTATCATTGTCCAGCAGAATAGTTCTAACTTTCATTCATTTACAATTCATTGATCGTATCTGTGACTGCCATGTTCCGTATTCGTTTTGCTGGTCCATGGATTGCAATCACGCATGAAAAGGCAACTAGCAAAAATATGATTGCGATGGCAGTAAACGGAATATTCCAAGAACCTCCAAAATGACTAATGATAAGCTTCACATAAATCAAATAGTGAAATATCAACCCAAGTATAATTCCGGCAATTGTGCCACAAATAGCATATGTGACTGCCTCTGCCGTTATCATTTTTGTAACCTGCCTGCTTTCCATACCAACCGCACGCATGGCCCCATACTGCTTAATCCTTGCAGACACACTCATGGAAATGCTGTTCATGATATTCAATATGGTAATCAGAAAAATAATCGTCAGAAAACCGTATGTTGCAAGCCGAAATACCCAGTAACTGCTGTAACTATCGCTATTTGCTTCTCTGCGATCTACGAAGGAATTCTCTCCCGCCAAATTCCGTATTTCACTTACTGTCGCTTTTGTTGCGTTTTTTCCCAGAATTACATTTACCATCATATATCCCTGTTTACCTGTCAGGCGCGTAAAAGTTTTCTCAGAGCAAACTACAACTGGAGAACCACTGATTGACCCAATTCCCTCAGATGCAACGCAGGCAATCTCAAGCTCATTATTGCCAATTGTTATTTTATCTCCCACATCAAGGTGACTGTCCTCACTAAAAATGGTCAGTGCATTGTCGGAGTTACCATAAATTTTTGACAATTCACCGCTTGTAACTGATTTTTCTGTCCTGTTTAGCATGAATTTCCCATAAGAAACCAGATCGATTACCTGTTCATTTCCATTGATTTTAGCTGGAAACTTAACTTCATACATCGTACCTAAAGCCCGTTCCACTCCCGGTATTTTTTCAATCTTTGTGACAATATTTCTGTCTATAGAATTGGTATTTTCCGAACTTGAAATCGTGATGTCCGGCGTAAAATCACTCGTTGATGGAAGCAATTTATGCACTATATCAAGGCAGGCTGAAAAGGCCAGGAACAATACAATTGTAAGAGCGAAAGAACCGGTCATAAGAAACAGATTTTTCTTGTTTCCTGTTGCGTGGTGGACTCCAAGAGAAGTTTCCACCTTAAGGAGTCTTGTATTTGCCGCATGGATCACTTTTTTCGATGATTCTGCATTTCCGGATACTGCTGCCACAGGGGAAACCTTCGCAGCCTGTTTCGCAGGAGACTGGGCCGCAATAAATACCGTAACCACACCAACAATAGCTCCGCAAAGAATACCGCTTATGCTTACCGTAAAAAGAGGCATATCCACCCATTCTCCTTTTACAAGAAATCGTAATATCACACATAAGATCCAACAGGTTACCGTACCCAATGCACAACCAATTGGGATTGCTGTTTTACACCAGTTTAATGCCTCAAGTCTTACAAAACGTACAATCTGCTGTTTGCTTGCACCGACACACCGCATCATCCCGAAAAACTTTGTCCGCTGCGCTACATGACTGTTCATACAACCCGAAATCATTAAAACCCCGGCAATCAATATGATTACAAAACAAGCTGCTGCCAGAGGATAAAGACCATTCATGCTTTCATTAGTACTTGCCCCCAACAAGCTCAAAACAGCCGTGTTTTCTCTGATATTTTTAGAGGTAAGGTTATACTGATCCTTTATTGTAGCAATCGTTTTCTTTAATTTTCTCTCTTTCTGGAATCGAATATAAAATTGAGAGGATGCTTTCACACCATTTAAGCTACGTACTTCATCAAAAGTCTCCTTACTCATATACACGCAGCTTCCTTCTTTCATCTCGTTAAATTCAGTATCGTCCTCATAAAATCCAGAAACGATATATCCCAATTCTCCCGCAGGCGTCTTTAAGGTAATATTATCTCCTACTTTAATTCCAAAAAGGTCTTTTGCATCAGCGCTGAGGGCAACCTCTTTTTTATTTTTTGGATAAGAACCTTCCGTTGGATAATTCATAATATCCGTGACGTACGTTTCTTCAATGCCATATAAAACAGCATTTCTGTCATTTATATAGTAGCCTTGGTCAACATCAACATTTATCTCATCATACCAAGAGGAAAATGCAATCTTAGAATTGTCTCTAATCTTTTTTGCTTCATTTTCTGGTATATTTTGGAGGGCAATATGCCAGTCTCCATGTTTTTGTCGCATCGCCGTTGTCTGCCCATCCATCCACATCTCTAGCATAGAAAAGATGGATGTCACAAGGAACACTGCAAGAATAATACAGATTCGCGTCATGCGGCTTTGTCGCTTGTGTACCTTCGCAGAAATTGGAATAAGACTCAGATAGCTTTTCATTCACGACACCTCCCAAGATCGGTCAGTACACCGTCTGACACTTGTAATACACGGTCAGCAGCTTGGGCGATGCTCCGGTTATGGGTAATCATGATAATGGTCTGCTCATACTTCTTTGAAGCTTCTTTTAACAATGCAATTACCTCACTGCTGTTTTGTGTATCTAAATTTCCAGTCGGCTCATCTGCCAGAATCAAGGATGGTCGCGTGATCAATGCTCGTCCTATCGCTACTCTTTGCTGCTGTCCACCAGATAACTGACTCGGTAAATGATTACGACGTTCTTTTAGATTTAACACGGTAAGCAGTTCCTCCAGATACTTTTGGTCTGGCTTTTGATAATCAAGCAGTATTGGGAAAATAATATTTTGCTCAACCGTCAGTTCGGGGATAAGATTGAATGCCTGAAAGATAAATCCGATATTTCTCCGACGGAAAATGGTCAGCTTACTGTCATTCATGGAAAAAATCTCCTTGCCATCAATGATCACTTTACCAGATGTCGGGGTATCAAGTGCACCTATCATATTAAGAAGCGTACTTTTACCAGAACCAGATTCTCCAACAACAGCTACATATTCACCCTTTGGGACAGAAAAGCTAACGTTCTTTAGTGCATGAACAGCCGTTTCGCCACTGCCATAAGTTTTAGAAATAGATTTCACTTCTAATAGATCCATAATATAAGCACCTCTTTCTGTATTTGAATTATTATATGGAAAGAATATCATTCATACCTTACAACAAGATGACAGTAAAACTACAATTTTGTAGGAATTAAGAAATTAATGATAAATGTTGTACCAATCTCTAATTTGCTTCATTTATTTTCACCATCTCTTTTTCTCTCTGATTTTTTAGGCATCCTTTTTGCTTTTACATTAGGAAGTTTTCCCAAACATGTAAAAGCATTTAACATCGCCACAGAGCACAGCATTATGAGAACTAATACGATGACTGCTGGAAAAATCTGATAGGAAATACTGTCATATTCCACGCCGCAATACGGATCAATCAAAATCATTGCAGCCTTGATCGGAAACCAGTTCAGCAAAGAGCCCTCAAAGGTTCCAAAGTAACCATATACGAACGCAACTGCCACACCAATCAGACTGTTGCCAAAAAGGAACGTATTAATAATAATTAGCGGAAGCACTGAAAGATAAACCAAAATATTTGCAACGATAATCCGTCCGGTTGCAATCATGATGCTGTATGCTGTCATGCCGGGAAATTGCAAGAATAGATTCATAATAACAGTAAATGCAGCATTGATAAAGCTAAACGCTATGGAGAGGAAAAAAAGAATCTCAAATTTTCCAATCAACAGCTTTTTATAAGTAACAGGAATCGTTAAAATTGATTTTAGTGTGTCGTCCGTTATTTCCCTTGAAATGATAAAGGTGGCCGTCAGCATAATTACCACAGGAAAAAAAGAAGTGCAGTTCTGCTGAATCACCTGATGAACAAAATAGCCAAAATCCCATCCGACAGAAGTGCTGGCTGTCGAATAGAAATAACTCAAAAATACAGAGAGAAACATCATAGCAGCTCCGGCCTTGATTACAGAATACCGTTTTATTTTCCAAAATTCAGTTATAAGATTATTCATTTCATCACCTCGCCCATTTTTTATAAAAGTGTAATATAAGCAATATCGAAAGAATCAGCGTTATCACCATTACAACAAATGCCCAGATGTCAGAGGGGAACAACAAATATGCTTCAGGTAAAAGGTATCTGTCTGTCATACGACCTAACATTTTTTTGCTGCTCCAGTTCATCAAACATAATGTTGGGAACAGATTGATTATCTTTATAAGTGATAAATTTGTTTCAACGATTGATAAAACGCTCCAATTCAAAATCGCATAGAAAAACGAAAGCAATGTGGAAATCAAATAGGATTTATTGAAATAGATAATCAATACAATGACGGGCAATGTAGCAATCGTAATACCAATTCCAAAAATAAAGCTGAATATTAGTTTGAATCCAATATCATAAATGATTCCTGCATTTAAAATCCATGTAAAAAAAGTCATAAACGCAAAGTTGCAGAATGTATAGAAAAGTCCATAGACCAATACAACAGATAATTTTGCCACAATTAGCCGTGACGTAGTAACCGGAATTACACACAGATTTTTAAAAGTGTCATTATCCCTCTCCATAAAGAACAGTATGGAAGCTAAAATGCCCAGCAGACAAGGTCCCAAAAAAACCAGGCCGTAGCCAAGCATCATGGTATAGGATAAATCGAACCGGCCTTTCAAAAATTCCACACTCGTATCATTTCCCATTCCCATTTTAGAGGTATACACTACAATAAGAGGGAATAACATAGATAGCAAAACGATAAAGGGAACAATCTTTTTGCGCTTCAATTTTGCAAATTCACCAGCGATCAGGTTAAGCAATTCCCTCACCCCCTGTCACTTTTTTAAAATGATCCTCAAGCGTATCTTCGCAAAGGTGCGCTTCGGAGACTTCCAGTCCATTCTCTACAAAACAACGGATAATAGAAGCAATCGGCAGATTCACCTCCATAAGCTGGATATTGTTCTTATCCCTGATTTTGAAAAGCCGTGTCTGAAATACAACCTTCAACAGATGGGCAGCCTGCCTACTGTCCGATACAGTAAAGTGTATATAATGCCGATTTTTTTGCTCCAATTCAGCAAGACTTTCTTCTTCCAGCAACTTGCCGTGGTCAATAATCCCAATATCGTCCGCCAGTAAAGAAATTTCTGAAAGAATATGACTGGAAATCAGAATGGTCTTTCCCCTGACATCACATAATTTCCGGATAAAAGAACGAATCTCTGCAATGCCAATAGGATCAAGGCCGTTTATCGGCTCATCCAGAATCAATACTGCTGGATCATGCATAACTGCCAGAGCAATTGCCAACCTCTGTTTCATACCAAGCGAATATTGCGAAAAAAGTTTCTTATCCCGATATGGTAGATTCACAAGTTCTAAGGCTCCCTTTATATAATTTTCATTATCCAGTCCCCTCAATTTTGCAAAAATTTTAAGATTTTCTGTAGCCGTAAGATTTGGATAAAATCCTGGTGATTCAATCAAGCTACCAATACGAGGAAGAATCTTCTTTTCATTTCCCTGTATTTGTTTTCCAAAAATTCTTACCTCACCGGATGTTGGTGCAGTAAGACCCAAAATCATCCGCATAGTTGTTGTTTTTCCGGCGCCATTTCTTCCAAGCAGTCCATAAATGCGCCCTTTCCTAACGTGAATGTTTAACTCAGATACACTCACCTGATCCCCATATTGTTTTGTCAGGTTCTGCGTTTCAATAATGTAATCGCTCATAATGTTTGTACCTCCTTTTCGATTCGCAGTTAGCATAACATGCTATTCTTGAGAATATCTTGAGTCAACCTTGAGTTTACCTTGAGATTTCAAGACCTGAATAGGATTTTTCTGATATTTGAGTTATAATAAGGAATACAAAAAGGAGGTGCCATATGAAAAATAAAAGCATTCTTATCGTCGATGATGAATCTGATCTTTTGGAAATGCTGCAGTCTATTTTTGAACGTGCCGGATACACAAAAATTTACACTGCATCTTCTGGGAAAGAAGCATTGAATATGTTTCGGAACCATCAACCTGATATGATAATCCTTGATGTAATGATGCCGGGGATAAACGGATTTACGGTTCTTAAAGAAATCCGCAGAATAAGCACCGTTCCAGTGCTGATGCTTACGGCCCGCGGGGAAGCTGATGACAAGTTTTCGGGATTTGAAAATGGTGCGGATGATTATCTGGTAAAACCTTTTCTGCCCAAAGAACTCCTCCTACGTGTACAGGCAATCTTAAATCGGTCCTATCCGGAAAAGGAAAGAATCATATATTTGGACGCATCCACTGTTGATTTAGATAAGGCGGAAGTTCAACGCGACAATGAAATATTTTCATTGACCGCAAAAGAATTCCTGTTGTTTGAAAAACTATTTGAAAATGCCGGAAGGATCGTAACCACAGGCTCTCTTTGCGAAACAGTCTGCGGAGAATTTTGGGAAGGTTATGAAAATACACTGGTAACACATATCCGGCATTTAAGAGAAAAGATAGAAAAGAATCCGTCAAACCCTGTTTCACTTTTAAATGTTAAAGGGCTTGGATATTGCCTTCACCTTAAGGAGGACAAACGATGAAACAGGTAGACCGTTTTTTCTGGCGTTATATCCTTTCCACTCTGAGGATTTTAATATTGTTTTTTGTTATCAATATCGTCCTAATCGGTCTGTTTCTTCTCACTGCACATTTGAATGATATGAAAGATTCTGATTTCCCCATAGAGCATTTCGCCTCTTTGATTGAAAAAAAAGAGGACATCATAGCAGTCGATTCTGAAGTGCAGGAAATTTTGACACAGACAGATACATGGGCCATGCTTTTAGATGAAAAGGGGACTGTAATCTGGCAAAACAGTTTGCCTAAAGGACTCCCTCTTGAGTATTCCGCAACGGATATCGCAATATTCAGTAAATGGTATCTTGATGACTATCCTGTGAAAGTATGGAAACATCCCGACGGGCTATTAGTCATCGGCTTTCAGCCCGGCACAAGGGTCCATTACTATTTTTCAATGAAAGCGGACTATCTTTACACTGCGATTTTAGGTATTATCTGTGCCCTGATCATTAACATCTGTGTAATGGTCATTCTGTTCATACGAAATACCAGAAAAATCGAAATAGCCATGAGACCGATTATGGATGGAATCCATAAACTTTCCCAAGGGAAGTCATTCCATCTGGAAGAAAAAGGAGAACTTGCAGAAATCAACGCAGGTCTGAACCAGGCCGGAGCTTATCTTATAAAAAAAGATAATACACGGGCTGAGTGGATTCGTGGAATATCCCATGACATCCGGACACCTCTTTCTATCATTTTAGGATACTCTAGCGAAATGGAAGATACCCCTGACTTACCTTTAGCAACAAAAAAACAGGCTGGTATCATCCGGAAACAGAGTGAAAAACTCCGTTCGCTGGTTGCAAACCTGAATTTAACAACAAAGCTAGAATATTCCATGCAGCCGGTCCGCATACAGGCTTTGAATCCATTTGAGCTTGCGAGGCAAGTCATAAGTGATTTCTTCAATAGCGGATTGTCAAAAATGTACAGATTGAACTATTCTGAAGTTGATTCTGATACAGTAAAACCTATATATGGAGATATTTCTCTGCTCAACCGGATGCTCCACAATCTGATACAAAATAGTATCATACATAATCCAAAAGGCTGTCAGATATCTGTTTCTGCCAAAATAGGCAACGGAACCTGTATATTCTGCGTCACGGACTCCGGTTGTGGAATAAAAGAATCTTATCTTATATTACTGAATAACGATACCAGCATCCCAAGTTCCCAGGAAGGAACGGAGGAAACCGAGCATGGATTAGGGCTCAAAATTGTGCGACAGATTGTAAAAGTGCATCAAGGAACAATCCGATTTTCAAATGTCTTACCACATGGCTTAAAAGTTGAAATCCATTTACCAGAAAAGCTTAATAAATAACTATAAAAATGTCCCAGAGTAGCTCAAGACTGCTCTGAGGCATCCCTCTTATTCCAACAAATCCTTTCGTAATTTCCATCCTTGTCATTTCCTTTATCCTCTGAATGGTTCCTCCCCAAATACACATATAATATTTATCTCCCTATTTACAGCTACAGCTCATTGATTGTCTCAGTCACGGACATACTTCTTATCCTTTTTGTCGGAGTATAAATGGCAATCACTGCTGCGGAAATAACAAATATGACTATAATTAGTAACGAATCCATCGGTAAATGCCATACAGCATAAGCAAAATGGTTGGTGATCAGTTGGTCATATAGAATCTTATTTACTAGTACTCCAATTGTACCCCCTACGATGCAGCCTAAAAACGCATATGTAAATGCCTCTACAGCTATCATTTTTATAATCTGGTGTTTATCCATTCCAACTGCTCGCATTGCTCCATATTGTTTTATCCTTGCAGATACACTCATGGAAATACTGTTGATAATATTCAGTATTGTAACCAACATAATTATTCCCAAAAATCCATATACGCAAAATACAAAGGCCAAATATGTGCCGCTAGTCCGTTGGTTCCTCTTATCATGAAATTCGTACTTACCATTTACTAAATTATGAATTGCTGTGATATTTTTATCAGTTACATTCCTAGTTGTCTGTATCATAATAAGTGAATAGTTTGTTATTCCTGTTAAACGGATAAAAGTTTTTCCAGAAGTAATGAGTGTAATTTTTCCATTTGTAAGTCCATTACTACTAAAAGGATTACATTTTAATAAACCCGCAATGACAAGTTCTTCATTACCGATCAAAATTTTGTCCCCAACTTTCCAAGTGCTACTTGGATCCGATGTTGCAAGAACATAATTGCTATTGCCATAAACCTTTGACAAATTACTGTTCTTTTTTAGTGCGTGATCTTTTTCAAGACATTTCAAATCAAAATCATCATAAGAAATTAAGTCTACTGTATCAGAAATGACTCCATCGCCAACAAGTTCTGCTGGGATTTTAAAGCAACTCCTACGTCCATAAACTCGTTTTACTCCTTCCATACCACCGATTGTATCAACCAACTTATATTCTATGGAATTAGAACCAGCATTGTAAATATCTATATCAGCAGTACTGGCAGATTGCGGCATCACATAATTTACACAATCAACTAAAACAGAAAAACTAAGAAATAGAATGATACTAAGTGCAAAAGAGCCCGTCATCAAAATCAAATTCTTCTTTGCAGATATTGCATGATGAATTCCCAGAGAAGTTTCAATCTTGGCAAAACGTGGAACAATTTTAGACAATGCTGTTTTGTTCGTTTCTGAATTTCCTAAAACAGCTGCAACTGGAGATACCTTTGCCGCCTTTTTTGCTGGTGAACTTGCAGCGAGCAGTACCGTAATAATACCTACAAGCATGCCACTGATAATGCCAAGAAAACTAATACCGAAAAGGGGAATATTAGAAAATTCTTCACCAACAATAAAATGCAAAATGGCACACATCCCCCATGTGACCACAACTCCTAGTATAATGCCAATCGGAACTGCTGTTTTACACCAATTAAGTGCCTCCAATTTTACAAAACGAATAATCTGCTGTTTACTCATTCCAATACAGCGCATCATCCCAAAAAACTTTGTCTTTTGAGACACAGTGCTGTTAAGGCTGCTTGAAATCATTAGCACACCCGCAATTAGTATCAGTAGGAATAATACGACTGATACTAACAAAAGTATTTGTCCTGTTGTGCTGTTTAGTAAATCTAAATACGAAATATTTCCATGTTTCTCCAATAATCTTGTTTGCTCCATTCGGGCACACATTTCCGCTAAACTAAACACGGCCGTTACCATAAATACGGAGAAGATGATGCACAAAATCGTCATTCGGCTTTGTCGCTTGTGTACCTTCGCAGAAATTGGAATAAGGCTTAGATAGCTTTTCATTCACGACACCTCCCAAGATCAGTCAGTACACCGTCTGACACTTGTAATACACGGTCAGCTGCTTGGGCGATACTCCGGTTATGGGTAATCATGATAATGGTCTGCTCATACTTCTTCGAAGCTTCTTTTAACAATGCGATTACCTCACTGCTGTTTTGTGTATCTAAATTTCCAGTCGGCTCATCTGCCAAAATCAAAGATGGTCGCGTAATCAATGCACGTCCTATTGCTACTCTTTGCTGCTGTCCACCGGATAACTGACTCGGTAAATGATTACGCCGTTCTTTTAGATTAAACACGGTAAGTAGTTCCTCCAGATACTTTTGGTCTGGCTTTTGATAATCAAGCAGCATTGGAAAAATAATGTTTTGCTCAACCGTCAGTTCGGGGATAAGATTGAATGCCTGAAAGATAAATCCGATATTTCTCCGACGGAAAATGGTCAGCTTACTGTCATTCATGGAAAAAATCTCCTTGCCATCAATGATCACTTTACCAGATGTCGGGGTATCAAGTGCACCTATCATATTAAGAAGCGTACTTTTACCAGAACCAGATTCTCCAACAACAGCTACATATTCACCCTTTGGGACAGAAAAGCTAACGTTCTTTAGTGCATGAACAGCCGTTTCGCCACTGCCATAAGTTTTAGAAATAGATTTCACTTCTAATAAATTCATAATATAAGCACCTCTTTCTGTATTTGAATTATTATATGGAAAGAATATCATCCATATCTTACATCAAGATGACAGTAAGGCTACATTTTTGTAGGAATTAAAAAATTTAGTATGAATGTAGTGCCAGTTCCCAGTTCACTATCCACTTCAATTGTACCGTTGTGTGATTCAACAATCATTTTTGTAAGAGGCAGTCCAAGACCTATTCCCTGTTTGTCTTTTGAAAATCGGCTCCGGTAAAACCGTTTAAAAATATGATGCATATCTTCTGGATGGATGCCACTGCCATTATCCTTTATCATAATCTGAACCACAGATGCAGACTGTTTCCACTCAATTTGAATAACATTTCCTTTCTCTGTATGGTCAAAGGCATTTTTCACAATATTTTCTAGTGCCTCTATCATCCAGTCACAATCACAAAACAACGAAATATGCTCATCCCCAGACAGAACCAGTTCCTTCTCCTCCTGCTTTGCACGGTATGCAAAGTGCAGTTCAACTTCCCCCACCATATCTGCCACATTCTCAGAAGTCTTTTCAAACACAATGGATCCCGCATCCAACTTCGTAATCTTTAATAGGTTCTGTACCAGTATTTCAATCCGATCAAGTTCCTTTTCCGAAAGTGCTGCAAACTCTTGAATCTCCGGTAGTTCCTCCGTCTCCTCTTGCAGAAGCCCGTTATAAATATTCAATGCCGCAAGAGGTGTTTTCAACTGATGGGAAATATCTGATATCGTATTTTTTAAAAACTGTTTCGATTTTCTCTCATTTTCTGCATGTGCGTTCAAAATGGCAGCTAAAGCATTCACTTCATGGAACAATCGGTATAATTCGCCTTCTTCATCGCACTCAATTCGTGCATCGTGATTTCCAGAAATGTATTCCGTAATCTGCGTCACAGCATTTTCCATGATTTTATTTTGTTCCGTAAAATATAGGTAGCAGACTACCAATATGGCAATTCCCATACATAGGGAGCATATCAGTATATAGAGAGCTGCATTTTTCAGTTCAAGAACGATAAAAGACGCCGACATTATTGTAAATATCAGCATGCACATTAATATTCTATAAAACAGAGTTTTAATTTTTCTGTTTGCCAGTAATTTCATGATACACCTCAACGAACCGTATTCCATTTATAACCCATGCCTCGAACGGTTACAATTCTTTTTGGGTTACCTGGATCATCCTCAACTTTTTTGCGCAATCTACGTATATACACAGTAAGAGAATTGTTATTGATATAGTTTTCATCGCAATCCCATAATCTATTTAAAATCTGTTCCGGTGAAAGTACCTGATCTGGATTTTCCATAAAGAGACATAATATTTTATATTCACTAGCCGTTAATTCAAGCTGTTCCTTGTTTTTATATACTTCTCCTTTTAGAAGTTGGATCATAATATCATTAGAATGTAATTCTGTGTTTTGCTGATTAAAATTATCACTTCTGCGAAGCAATGCATTGATCCTCGACATAATGATAGCTAGTTTAAATGGTTTTGTGATATAGTCATCGCCACCAATATCAAGTCCCATGATAATATCTGTTTCTTCATCAGCAGCCGTAAGAAACATAATTGGAACTTTTGATGTCTGGCGTATTTTTTTGCATATATCAAATCCTGAACCATCGGGAAGAGAGACATCTAAAATAATCAGATTATATTTTCTATCTGCCCATATTGTATCTGCCTCATAGCTGGTACGTGCAACATCCAACATATATCCCTGCTTTTTAATTGCAAAAGAAAGCCCATTGATCAAACTTAAATCATCCTCAATTAATAAAATTCGTTTCATTCATTTTCACCATCCTTTTTTATTGACTCCCCTGGTATCTTTCGAAATAACCTTAGTGTTTCTTTTATATTCTTCCATTCTACAGTACGTCACAACTTATTTTACCTCTAAAAGAATATTATCTCAACTCCATCATCACCAATACAAATCAATAAGGATGTTATCTTTTTCTTACAAATGTTGCAAATTTTCCCGCAGTCCAAGCCTGATGACAAGCTGTGTTCCAATGCATCATTATAATCTATCATTGGTGGAAAATGGAAAATCTTGATTCTGTGGTACATCTCAGTATATAAAGTTCAGAGGTTTGGAGAATTAAAAAAAAGAATCAGTGATGAGATTACAAAATCGACACTCACAAAACAACTTAGAGAATTAGAAAATGAATGAAACGTTAACGTAAATATGTAAAAAAATCCTGCGAAACATCGCAGGATTTTTCCTTTATTCATAAATTACTTGTATATCATGCTAATCATTATTTCATTCAATTTGAGTTGATAAGTCATCTCCGTTCGTTTGAATGACTCTTTGATACCAATAAAAAGAATCTTTTTTGTATCGAGCCATTGTCTTTAGATCAAATTCGTCGCGGTCAACATAAATGAAACCATATCGTTTGACCATTCCCTCATGTGTAGAGATCAAATCAATAGCTGACCAAGGGCAATACCCCATCATGTCACAGCCATCTGAAATTGCTAATTGTATTTGTTCGATATGCTGTTTTAAATATTCGATTCGATAAGGATCATGAATCTTTCCATCTTCCGTTAATTTGTCATATGCTCCTAAGCCATTTTCTGTAACGAGCATTGGCAAATGATATCTGGAATAGATTTCACGAATGGTTCCTCGGAATCCGACCGGATCAATTTCCCATCCAAACTCAGTTGTCTTTAAATATGGATTCCGTACTCCTTTGAAGAAACCTTTGATTCCCAGATTTTCCTGCTGTGAAATAGCCCCACCCTGTTCTATGTCGTCACCTTCCTTGCAGGAAGCAGTATTGTAGTAATTAAATCCAATAAAATCCGGATGTGCATTTTTTAAGATTTCTTCATCTCCCGGTGCAAAATCCGGTACAGCATCATTCTCCTCCAGCCAGCTCCATACGATGTTGTTATAAATTCCATATACATATGCATCCAAGTACAACCAGTTTCGCAGAGCATTGGCATTTTGGGCTGCAATTGTGTCTTCCGGTTTACATGATTCCGGATACACTACTGAAATATTTGGAGCTGGTCCGATTTTTGCTTTTGGAAGCATTTCATGGCATAGTGCCATTGCTTTTGCCTGTGCAACTAACATATGATGATTCTGCTGATAGATTTCTTTTAACGGATTTTCACACCCTTTTGGAAGTGTCGTTGTCCCAATAACAGATCCTACCAAAGTCAGCATATTCTGCTCGTTGATTGTAAGCCAGTACTTCACTCTATCCCCGAAATTTTCAAATAATATTTTTGCAAAATCAACAAACCAGTCTACCGATTCCCTGGTTGACCAGGATCCTCTCTGATCTAATGCCGCAGGCATATCAAAATGGAACATTGTTACAATCGGTTCAATTCCATATTTCAAGCACTCGTCAATCAAATTGTTATAAAATTCAATTCCTTTTGGATTAATCTCTCCTGTTCCTTTTGGTAGAATTCGTGACCATGAAATAGAAAAACGATAAGCTTTAAATCCCATCTCTGCCATCAGTGCAATATCTTCTTTATATCTATGATAATGATCGGCACATACTGATAAATCCGAAGTTCCTTCCGGAACTTCTTTTACATCCTGACATGACGGACCTTTTCCATCTTCCAGATTTGCTCCCTCTACCTGATAAGCGGATGTGCTTGCTCCCCAAAGAAAATTTTCTGGAAACGCTTTTACTTTGCTGTGCTGCATAAACTTCACCTTTCTTTCAATCATACTTATAATTATCCGATACATCTATGCTTTTATTATAATCTATGAAAATTGCTTATACGCACCACATTTTACCACTATGAATATGGAAACTAGTGGTATTAAAATTATTCTATTTTTGCCCATAAGCTACACTGCCCTTGGTATGAATCGTCTCTTCTTTTTCTGTTTCTGTCGCAAACAATCCATTCATCCAACGTAAGGGGTGTATAATCCGAATACATACAAAACAGTTGATCATATGGCAAGGAATCTTCCTTAAATTTCCATTTTCATCGATCCGATATTGTCCGTTGTAACACATGATTGGATAATGACAAAGAATCACTTTACGTTTATTATCTTGGAGTTCTTAAAAATAAAGCCAATCCGTTTCCATCGAAATACAGTAAGCTGTTTATCACTCATCTTTTCTATTTCCTGATTTTCTACATTGACTGAACCCTCTGTCGACACATCTAGTCAATATTTTAACATAACAAAAGGACCACGTATCTCTACATAATCCCTTCTATATTCTTATTGTATGTATCACAAATTTCCTGTTTTCATCTCTTCCAGCTTTCCTGCAAACATATCATCAAATATTTGTTCACACGGAATCTTACACAAACGTCTTTCCTTTGACGCATCTTGCATCACCAATACTCACTACACCATTACGTGCATTTTTATCATCAGAGCAAAAAACATATATTTGGTCTCCAAATTTTATGCTCAAAGTTTGAAGCAAAACATATGTTTTTAATTCTCCTAAATTCTGACCTTCCCCAATAGTATCACAATCTGCTTTTAGTTTTTCTAGAAATTCGTCTCTGCTTCCATACACATACACCCACTTTTAACTTTCTTTCTGAAAGCCCTTTTCTATTTTTTCCAAATATGCTTTATCAGAATTTTTCCTGCTTTCTGTAAGCAAATCATTCTCCGTATTATATGCCAGATTTTCAAGCAAGCTTCCGTAACAAAGCAATCTGCTATTCTGCTGCCATTGCTGAGCTCTACCTGTTAGTTCAATACGTAACATCACATTGCTTGTATCAATTTTAAGCAACTCCCGTGCTTTCTCTTCCGTTATCTCTCCACTTTCAACCAAGCGCAATACAACTGCTTTATATGGAAGTGCAAATAGTTCCATCAAAACAAGTATGTCCTCTAACATAATATTTTCTTTTGATATTCCGAACATTTTAATCTGCTCTTCCATACTTATATCCGGCATTAAAAGCAAACCAGCAAAAGCATTCGCCTCAAGATCCTCTTGTGTTGCTGCTTTTTCATCCACGGTCCTAGAATCCAATAATGATCCACTTGGGATAGTGCTTTGATCAATATCCTCCGCATAACAATGAATATGATAAAGTTCGTGAGCTGTGGCAAAAATCTGCTTACACATTTCTAAATCAGAATTAACACATAAGAATATTGTACCTTTCTTTACAAATGTGAACGCCCAAAGCTCATCATCCTTGAACGGGTATCGTAACACTTCCAATGACAGCTCTCTTTTTCGGGCATAGTTAGAAATAATCCCAAATATAGAATCTCTAATGATAGTGTTACCACAATAATTAGCTGAAAATGCCTTAGATTGTTCCACTATCTTTTCAAAACGCTTATTTTGTTTTTTATATAAACTTTCCGCTAAAACATCTCCCATTATTTATCCCAGGCCTCCATCATTTCAGTTCCATTCTCTCTGACTTTACTATAAAACAAAATCATATCTGAAAGCTTATCTGCAATCGCAAGTGCGTTCTTTGCCTGCTCAGAATTAACCTTTCCCATAAACGCATGCACAATGTCTGTATCAACCGTTTTTGCCTGAATTCTTGTTAGTTCTTCCATTGATACTCCTAGGAAATCTGAAATCCGCTTTAATTCAATAGCATTAATCATACGAGAACCATTAAGCATTTTATTTACAGTCTGTTTATTGGTCTGCAACGCCTTTGCAAGATCTGTTTGTTTTTTTTCTGCTGTTTAAGAATCGCAAGAATATTACTTGCTATTGCCAGATTCATATCTATCATTGTGCATCTCCTCTCTTCAAGAAACGGACTCTACATTCTACTGCTCAACTATATTATGCAAACCGGACTTATTAGTCAATAATATCGTTACTTTTTTCTTTTATTCGATTCAATAGTTTCTATTTTATTTACTAAATTGCAATTAATATATAATATGTACAATCCTGACATCCTTTATTATGATTGGCTATATGCGATCATAATTTGTGAAATGTTATCTATTTGTCATATAAATATATGCATCTTCTAACGTTACCTCACATGGCACACATGCTATGTCTGGTCTGTTTTCACATAGTATTTTTATCTGTAACCCATCTTCTGTATATTGTTTTGACGAAATATGATATTTTCGTTCCAGTTCTCTTGCTTTGATTTCATCATCCACTTTACACAACCATACATGACCTTTCGCCTCATTAACAAGTTCTTTCACGGTTCCAGAATATAAAAATTCTCCTTTTTTCATGACCGCTAAGCGATTGCAGGTAGCCGCAAGATCTTCTACTACATGTGTAGAAAAAAGTACCGTTCGGCTCTCTGAAAAATCTACCAGTAAATTGCGAATACGAATGCGCTCTTCTGGGTCTAACCCCGTTGTCGGTTCGTCTACAATTAAAAATTCTGGTTCATTTAAAAGTGCCTGAACAAGTCCTACTCTTCTTTTCATGCCACCAGAAAGCTGTCGCATTTTCTTTTTCCGGTGTTTGGTCAGACTTGTTTTTTCTAAATAATAGGCTATGCGTTTTTGACATATAGCTTTGGGAACACCCGCTAAATCTCCCATGTATTCCAAGCACTCCTGCACGGTCAACCTAGGATAGAGATCGATTTCCTGAGGCAAATATCCTATTTTTCTCTGGATTTTTTCGTAGTTGGATTCGCTATATAAGATTCCATCCAACGTTACTGTACCATTTGAGGGAGAAAGTACCGTTGTTAACACGCGCATCAACGTCGTCTTTCCAGCACCGTTTTCTCCCAATAATCCAAAGATTCCTTTCGGAATTTCTAAATCCGCATGGTTAATTGCTGTCACACCATTTTTAAAAGTTACCGTTAAATCATTTATTTTTATACTCATATCTTTACCCTCTTTTCTTTATCAATTTAGGAAGTATTGTCACCATAGTGAAACAAAGTACAATACATATAAATTTCCCATAAATCCAGCTCATATCACCACTATTTTCTATATTCCGAAACGCATAGGAAAATAGATTCCATTTCCCGAAAAACCGCTCTCCAAATGTAGAATATGTTATGATCCACAAAATCAAACATCCCCCAATTCCTGCCCACATATTGCGAAACAGACAGGAAATTGTAAGCGAGAACAATCCCCAGAAAAACAAAGTAATGACAATTGCTACTATATAAAACAAAAACAATCTTTGTTCACTTTCTGCCCCAACAAATCCCATTCTGTCAAAGGAATTTGGATTCTGAAAGAGATAAAACAGTCCATAACCAATGACTGAAAGCACTAGCAAATAACTTTCCTGTATTGCAATTCTTTTAAATATGGAACTAATTCGTTTTTTCAATGGATATAATCGTTCTACTTCTGAACGTTTACTGACAATTTCCTGCACATAAGTATCTGCACAAACGACACCTGTTAAAAGTGCCATTTGTGGTTCCAGTGCAACTCCAATTTCATAAGTAAAGTTTACTCCACGAATCAAACTTAAAACGGCTACAAAAAAGAAGGAATAAGCCATTTTATAAAATGGAAGACATATTTTCATTTCTTTTTGCATCACATTCGCCTCCTTTTCCATAACTGCATACAAAGGAGAAGGATTCCTATCGATGCTAATAACAAAAAGCTCTGATTCAGCATTGCCATCGGCGGTGGCGTGACGTCAAAAAACCTTCCGGGGAATCGCACCATAATTGCGAAAGGTCTCCCATAATAGCCAAACATTCCTTCGGCATTTTTACTTCCCATATTGGAATACACCATATAAAGAATCAGAATTGGCACAGCAGGAATCGGATTTTTAAACAATAAAGAAACCAGGCCATACACACATACAATCATCAGCATATTTGGTAAAATATAAAGCCCGGTTGCTACTAGAAAATCTAGCAAGTTTACTTCAAACCCACTATTTTTTGTATAAACACAGCAGATAGTCCAAAAGATCAGATTTAAAATAGCAAGCACAATCAAACAAACAGAATATCCTCCTATTATTTTCCCCAATATATACTTTTCAGCACTTACTGGCTTTGTGTGCAACAGCTCATACGTATTTTTTCTGGTATCTTGCCAAAACAAAAACGCGAGCATTACTGTTGCAAAAAATGCCATATAAAGTCCAGAAAAATCTGCAAATTTTCTAGAAAAATAATACGAAAAACTTTTATGTTCAAGATTACTTTTGATATAGGAATTGATTTCCTTCTTTGTTCCCCGATGATATGCAGTATCTTCCCAACTATAAATCGCATTATAATAATGATACTTTTTTTCCAGATATGTACAGGCATCTTTGATATTCATTTTGCGCATTTCTTTTATCACATTTTGTGCCTCTATCTGCTCCATATTAAAGTCAGAAATCAGCCTTTTTTGTACCGTTTCTTCCCAAAGGTTTCTTCTATCCCCTTCCTTTGTCGGTACATAACCATCTGTAATATCCGCATCATATACAGTTTCTGGATTATCCTGAACAAATTCTTTTTCTGAAGATATGTAAGGAATCATCAAATAAGGTCTGAGATTCTGATAGATACCTAGAATTACGATCAGCACACCAATCCAAAACAATGGTCTTTTCAGATAATTTTTGATTTCTCTTTTTACAATCGTTCGCATCATTTTCACCTCTTTCTTTTTGATGATTTTAGTATAAATCCTAAATCACAACAAAAAGACAATCGGATTGCTTACGCAATCCGACGAAATATCGCTGTCACCACAGCGCCACCTGTTCTTTTGTTTTCCAATAATAATTTTCCTCCATGTTTTTCGCAATATAATCTGCTGATATACATTCCAATGCCGGCATGATTTAAACTATCTTTTGTATTCTGTTGATGAAATACCTTTGTAACTGTCTCAACATCTTCGAAAAAACCACTGCCGTCATCCGCTACACAGATTTTCAATTCTTCATAATGAAGATTAACTTTTACTTCTATCTGCTTCTTTGCGTAACGCAATGCATTGGATATTAGATTTTCTGTCACTTCTAAAATTACTTCTTTATCACCTAAAAACGATTCCGTTGTTTCTTGTACACGCAAAAGAATCTGTTTTTCTGTTTCAGCTTCTAGTATTAGAAATTCCGCCTGGATATTCTCTTTTATTTGTTCTGCCGTAATCAGATCAAAGATCAACTTTCTTTGTTCTAAACTGCTCATTTTACGCATCGTTTCGACAAAAAAATCCATACGCTCAATCTGCTTCTTGCTTTCTGCGATCATTTCTATTGCCTGCTCTGTACTAATCGTCCCGTCTGGAAGATAATCCATCAACATTTCCTGATACCCCTTCAAAACGGACAACGGAGAACGAATATCATGTGCAATTGCTGCCCGAAGTACCTTTTCCTCTTCGAGCATTCTCCATAATTCCTGATTGTTCGTTGCGAGTTGTTCTCTCATTCGTTCAAATTCCTGACACAAGCATCCCATTTCATCCTCATTTGTATAAGTGATATGAAAATCGAGATCATTTCGGGCAATTCGTTTTGATGCCTGATCTAATTCCTCAATTGGATACTTCAATTTATGTTTATAAAAAAGAAATACAGCTACACCAGAAGCTACCACAGATAAAATCAAAACTGTATAGGTCTGTAAAAAATCACATATTTCAGAAATACTGTGATCCATTTTGCTCATATCGGATTCGTTTGGCCTTGGAATCTCTGCCCTATAATATCGAGTTTCCCCTTCATCGTTTACTGCCTTAAAATATTTATTCTGGTCGATATAATTAAACCATATCTGCTCCTGCGTACGTTCCGCAATCCTTACGATTACCGCAGATAATAAAAAACTACATAACAACGCAACTGAAAGATAGAAAAATATCGTTTTCCTGACAGATAGATTTTTTATTTTATCCATTTGTATCCCATCCCCCATACCGTTTCGATATACTCTTTTTCTGTTTGCTTACCTATTTTCTTTCTGATTCGTCGTATGAGCTCTGTAACAACTCGACTATCCCCTTCTGCATCATAACCAAAGACTTTTTCGTAAATTCTCTCTTTATCAAAAACCATCCCCGGATTCATGGATAAAAATTCGATAATTCCATATTCCATTTTTGTCAATTCCAAATAACATTCGCCAATCTGTACCGTTTTTGCCGCATAGTCAATCAAACATTCACTATGAAAACGATACTCGGATTTTGCTTTATGGCGTTCTTCACGTTTTAGATGTGCTATCATCCGTGCTTCCAATTCTTTTAAGCTAAATGGTTTTAGAATATAATCATCGCCACCAGACAAAAGACCGTTGACTCTGTCCTCTTCATCCACTCGTGCAGTCAAGAATAAGATTGGACAAGATACTTTATCTCTGATTCTGCGACAAACTTCCATTCCATCAACCCTCGGCATATTGATATCCAATAGTATCATATCGGGATTTGTTTCTGCCATCCTCATTGCAGAAATACCATCTTCTGCCGTAATAACAGAGTATTTTCTTATCTCCAAAAAACGTGTTAACATTTTAAGAAGTTCTGTGTCGTCATCTACGATTAAAATTTTGTACTGCATTTTATCACCTCGTAAAAATTTTATCATAGGAATCACAACAAATAAACAATGGATCATTTTTAGCAATGAAAGTAATCTGTCGTTTATTTTGATATGGTTAACCATTATAATTCTTTTAGTTGACAATTTATTTTTTATATGCTAGAATCCCAAGTGTTTTACAAATATAAAAATATTAAGAAGGTATTATTATGATTTCTAACTCTCAAACAAATGACAATTTTGTAATCTCACGTGAAGAAGCCATCGACATTTTAAATACTCCGGATGAAAAATTAGATGAGCTAATCGCACGTGCCGAAAAGCTACGCAGAAAATATAAAGGTAACCATGTTAGCATCCATATTTTAACAAATGCCCGCAGTGGTAATTGTTCTCAGGATTGTAGCTACTGTGCTCAGTCTTGTCGCTCGAAGGCAGAGATTGACAAATACAAATGGGTATCTGACGAGAAACTTTACCAAGACAATGATTTTGTAAACACAAATCATTTATCCAGACATTGCATCGGTCTGAGTGGAATGAGTTTTACAGATGAAGAAATTGAGGAACTCGCAAAACGTATTCGTGTCATGAAAGCAAATGGCACACATCTTTGCTGTTCTATCGGCTTTTTGACAGAAAAACAGGCGAGAATACTAAAAGATGCCGGACTTGACCGCATCAATCACAACTTAAATACAAGCCGTTCTTATTACAGTCATATTTGTAGTACTCATACCTTTGAACAGCGCATCGAAAATATACATATGTTGCAGCGACTTGGATTTGAAATATGCAGTGGCGGTATTATTGGCATGGGAGAAAGCAAAGAAGATGTTGTGGATATGCTTTTTGAACTTCGTGAAATTCAGCCGGAAGCACTTCCAATCAACTTCTTACTGCCGATTCCAGGGACGCCACTAGAAAATGCAGATATTTCAATTCTTACTACTTCTTATTGTATGAAAGTTCTATGTCTTGCCAGACTTTTAGTGCCAAAATCTGACATTCGCTGTGCAGCAGGACGAGAGGTCTATTTCAAAGGAGAAGAAAAGAAACTACTCAGTGTAGTAGATTCTATTTTTGCCTCTGGCTATCTTACTGCAGATGGACAAGGAATCACAGATACGATCAAAGCGATTACAGATGCTGGATTTACTTATGAAATTGAATCAGCATAATAATCTAAATAAAAGAAAGGAATTGAAAGTAATTATGAATAACCAACGTACTCAAACAATACAAAATACGAAAACCTATACCATGGCGATGATTGCATTGATGACAGCAGTTACCTGTGTCGTTGCCCCTTTATCCATCCCAATTGGGCCAGTGCCAATTTCTCTTACAAATTTTGCAATTTACCTGTCCCTCTATATTCTGGACTGGAAAAAAGGAACTATTAGTTATCTGCTTTATCTTTTAATTGGACTCGTTGGACTTCCTGTATTCTCTGGATTTAGCGGAGGTCTTTGGAAACTAGCAGGACCAACCGGCGGTTATATTATCGGATTTATTCCAATGGCTGTTATAGCCGGAATCATCATTGATAATTTAAAACCAAGATGGATTCATTTTATAGGAATGGTTATCGGTACAGCTATCTGTTACGCATTTGGAACCGTATGGTTTTGCCTGCAATCTGGTACTCCTGTACCTGCCGCTCTTTCTATTTGTGTCATTCCTTTTATTCCTGGAGATTTGATCAAAATGATTATTGCAATTGTGATTGCACCAAAAATCAGAAAACAATTGGATATGATTGAACGTTTTCGAGAAAACTAATGATCTGAAACAGAAAATTGTAAAAACGTCCCAGCGCAGTTCAATGCTGCTCTGGGACGTTCTTTTACTATTCACTTAACATTGCCAAATAACTATCTAATCTTGTGTTTACATATCCAGCAAATAAGCTCTCCATCATTTCTAAATTATGTTTTACATAATACTCATCAAAAGCATTGTAATACAAAATTCGATCTGAAAACTTAATATCAATCGGTGGATACCCTGCCTTCATCAATTCCAGATTTACAAGCAGTCGTCCTGTGCGACCATTTCCGTCGATGAAAGGATGGATTCCTTCAAATTCGATATGAAAACGTGCAAGCCGTGGAATGATGTGTTCTGTACTGTTCCGATAAGTTGTCAGCAATTGTTCTATTTTCGGTTGAATTAAATATGGTTGCACTGGTTCATGCTTCGCTCCCATGATTCTCACGGGAACTCTTCTATAAACACCACGGTCATCTTTCTTATCAGCTAATACCAGATAGTGAATCTGCTTAATAATACTTTCCGATAAAGGCACCTGATCCTTTACTAAATCACGCACAAAATCAAAAGCCTCTTTATGTCCGACCGCCTCCATGTGGTCTTTTAACGGTTTCTGGTCAATTGTCAATCCACGAAGTACCATATCCGTTTCCCGAAGAGTCAGTGTATTTCCTTCAATCGCATTCGAATTATAGGTGTACTCAACAATAAATTCTTCTGTCAGCCGTTCTACTTCTCCTTCCGTCAAAGGTCGTTTGGTATCTAATTCTGCCTTCTTCCTGTCAATCATCATAAGTAAACTTTCAGCTGTTTTGTATCGACCATCTACTGGTTTTTTCGCATCAACCGGAATCATCCAACTACGTCCTTTACGGGTAACATCCGGAATTTTTCCTTTTGAACATAAAGTACGGACTCTTCTATCTGAAATACCCCACTTCTCTGCGGCTTGCTTTACCGACATATACATACTTATACACCTCTCTTCAAACGCTAGTATTCCATTACTAAGTGTTTATATTATACCCCCTCATCGGAATAATAACAACAATATCGGAATAATATTTTCAAATTATCGGAACAAAATAATCATCATATTCTCCACGCCCTTTTTGCTCATCAATATAAGTATCAACGATAAAGTACCATGACATAGACTTGCCTCCTTCCATACTCACAAACCCTAATTTATGATAAACAGGTACAGCATATGGGGAAGAATTAACCGTAAAAACCATATTTGAGCTATTATTTAAAATATGTTCCCATAACATTTTACCAATACCTTGTCTATGATATAGGGCTTTTACAAAGAAACAACAAATATGTCTGCGATTTTCATTGACTGCAATAACACCTTTTAATTCATCATTGTCATATGCTCCAAAAAACTCTAAAGACTTCACTATTTCTTCATTTTTAATAAAATCTTGAAATGATTTAATTCCCTCGTCAGAATAATCCGGTGCTTCAAATTGTAAAAACATTTCTTTGATTTTGGAATCATTACTCATAACATCTCTTATTTAAATTTTTTGTTTGCTACTCCATCCAGTTTAAACATATAAGGTTGATTTCTTCTACATATTCTCTCATCTATCGCAGTTTATTTGTGGATATCATTCAAAAACCCCCACTGCCAAATTTTTCAGACACTACGGTTTTGCTTTCGATATTCAGCCGGTGTTACTTTCAAAATATCCCGAAAAGCAGCGGCAAATTTACTCTGATTTTCATATCCAACCCGATTTGCAATCTCTGCTATCGTCTCCTGACTTTGCCGAAGCAAAACAGCAGATTGCCTAATTCGATATTCTTTCATGTAAGTTCCAATAGGCTGTCCATAAATACCTTTAAATGTAGCTTTTAAAGTTGCTGTATTGATAAGATATTCTTTGGATAATTCCTCGATTGTTGGACGTTCATGCAAATTTGAAATCAGTTTTTTATGAATTTTCCTTACAATTTCTACCTGTGGAGACGTGTATTGTTCTCGAAATTTTTCTTTTGATACATCCACCATATACAAAAATAAAATAAGTTCCTGTACTTTTATCTTAAAATAAGGTTTCTGTAGACAATCTGGTATAGAATAGAGTTCTGAAAAAATATGTTCAATCTCATCCTTTGCTCGCATAACAAAACAGTTCCCATCCGCACAAAATTTTTCTTTAAATTCCAAAATATCAATTCCACTCTCGGAAAGGATTTCAGGCGGATTTTCTGCCACACTTTTTAAATTAATCACTACTGAGATTCCGCGATAATGCTTAAGTGGAAAGGTCATTTCAGGTGCGCAATTATCCATTGTATGAATGGACATATCTCCTTCTCCAAGATACAAACAAGAGCCACTTAGCAATTTGCTACCTTCTCGTCCCTCCCGACAATGATTAATTTCCAGTATATTTTTGTCAAGCTCCCCTTTCCATTCACAACTCGTCGTCTCAAAATCATTATAAATAAGCTGTATGCCGGGATAAACTTGATAGACAGTCATAAGACCTAAACCATCCACACAATCCATTTTATAGATGGTACAATATCCGTCATTATCTTTTGGAATCACAGCATCCAACCCTTTTGCATTTATAATATAGCTTTCGTTCATAACATTCCTTTCTATGATTTCAATAGACTTTTTCTTTATTTTATCAGAATCTTTCTGATATGTTTCATTATATATACAATTTACTTTTGATTCAGCTCCAATTAGCAGGATTTATAATCCATTTAGAATAATATTACAATCATTTTGACTATTCAAATTGACAAAAGAAGCCGATTTCCTCCAAAGACATCGGCTTCCCATAAATTCTTATTCGCTATAATATTCTTTTTCCACTCAATTGTATTCTATTATTCTGTTGTAAAGATATCTACATGTTACTACATTTTTGAATTCTCTGGCATCTTTCGAAACTCAGAAATCATCATAGAAACCGTAATCACTACAAGAATTGCATCAGCAAGAGCAATTGCCAGCCAAACACCGCGAATACCCATTCCGCCAATCTTCGGTAAAAATACGCATAGTGGAATAAATAGAATAATCTGACGGAACAATACCAGCCAGGTTGCTTTATTGGCTTTTCCCAAAGACTGGAACAGGGTAACAGCAATCAAGAAACTTCCCTGCAAAATATAGGTACTAAACATAATCCGGAAGTTTGTAGCACCCGATGCAGCCACCCCTGGCGTTGTAATAAACATGGACAGAACCTTATCCGGATATAGTTCAACTGGAATATAAAATACCAGAGATAATATCGTCGCAGCAATCACAAATACTTTTGTCAGTTTTTTCACTCTATCGTAATTTTTTGCACCATAATTCGTGCCTGCCGCAGGCTGGAATCCCTGACTGATTCCCCATAGAGGAACAAAAGAAAAATTCCAAAATCGAAGTGCTGCACCCAGAAGAATCTGAGAAGTTTCACCACCATAATTCGACGCCACACGATAAATTACCGTCTGTTGCACTAGAGTCAAAACCTGCATCAACAATGCAGATACCCCAACCAATAGAACCTGAGGCAGTAAAATCCTATCAATGCGGATGCGACCGATTTTCACATTTGGACTTTTCTTCAAAAAATACCACAAAGTCACAACTGCTTGAAGAAACTGTGAAAAAATGGTTGCATAAGCAGCCGCCTCGATTCCCAGACCATAGGGCTTCAAAAGTGTAATAAAGATTGGATCAAGAATAATATTTAAAATGGCTCCGCTGGCAATGATGGTCATCGCCTTTTTCAGTTGCCCTTCCCCACGAATGACCATGTTTGCACTCTGGAAAAAGTTTACAAACAATGACCCAGCAAATATAATACGCAGGTATTTTTCTGCATACTTTAAAATATTATCACTGGCTCCGGCTAGAGTCAAAAGTTGCCTTGCAAATACCATCCCAATCACAGTGTAAATGACAGATAATAAGAGAACCATTGCAATCAGATTCCCCATAATTTTCTTAATCGTTTCCTCATCTTTCTCTCCTATCGCACGCGATAAGACCGAAGCAGAACCCACACCAAGCATAGCGGCAGAACCTGCATTAATCAGAGTAAATGGATACGATACTGACACGGCTCCCATCTGAGCTGCACCTATCATTTGACCGACAAAGATAGAATCCATCATATTGTACAGTCCGACAACTACCATACCAAGAACCGCAGGAATACTGAGTTCTATCATCAAAGCAACCGGGTTTTTTGTTAATAATTTTGTTCTTGTATCAAATGACTGTTTCATCACCTCTACCTCCTTATATATGAATCATATTCCGTTTCTTTCATTGATCATTATTGTTTGCTCATATACATGATCCACCTAAGATCCCCTTTATCTGAAGTAACCTGCGATTTCCTGCCAGACATTGTTTTCCTTTTATTTGTCCCATAATTCCCAGACCCGGAATCTGTCTAAAATCTTTCACAGACAGCAAATCCAAGCCTTCTCTCTTAGCTTCTGTCACAATTACATCTGCCAATGGATGTTCAGACATTTTCTCTAAGGAAGCGGCAATCTGTAACAATTGCTTCTGCCGACTTGATCAAAATGCCACTCATCGCACCCTTTCCAGTACCAACCATGATCGCGGTAGGTGTTGCAAGCCCTAACGCACACGGGCAAGAAATCACTAAAATAGAAATAGCAATCGAAAGTGCAAACTCAAATCCATATCCCAATAACAATACAATCATTGCAATCAATGAGATGCCGATTACGATTGGTACAAACACTCCACTGACTTTATCTCCGCTATGTTTTTCTACCGGAATGCTCTCACCTGTCAGCGCAAATTCATCTATCGAGGAACATCCCTCCACAACAACGCCATCCACTGGCACCGACTCTCCCGCCTGCACTTTCTCCACTGAAACAACAAATTCTTGTCCGTTACGTTCTACTGTAGCGGTCTTTGGCACCAGATTCATCAGTTTCGTAATTGCATCTGATGTTTTTCCTTTCGCACGAGCCTCCAGTGTCTTTCCCAAAGTAATCAAAGTCAAAATCATACCTGCAGATTCGAAATATAAATCCATCATAAATCTATAGACGGTAAGCATATCTCCGTGACCGAACCCGATACCAATTTTATAGATAGCATAAATACCATAAACAATCGCTGCACTAGAGCCAATGGCAATCAGAGAGTCCATATTCGGAACTCCATGGAATAATGTCTTAAATCCCATTTGGTAATATTTGAAATTGATAAACACTACTGGTATCAAGAGCAGAAACTGTGTAAAGGCAAAACTTATGGCATTTTCCATTCCCAAAAGGAAATCAGGAAGCGGCCAGCCCATCATATGTCCCATTGATATATAAAACAATGGTATAGTAAAAATAGCTGACAGCAAGAATCGCTGTAGCATCTGCTTATATTCTATCTGTGCCATATTGGTTTCCGGATTTTTTGTCCGGTCTGTGACACTGCTTTTGTACTGTACAATGGCAGGTGCTTTAGGGGACACAATCATTATAAACATATAGCTATTATCTTGTACGCTCCATAAAGGAGCATTTTTCATCCAAAAAGAAAACATTTTTTAGAAAAATCCAATCAGTAGCTTTTCTGCTCCAAAGAGCAATACCTGGGTCAAATCCATTGACTATGCGACAAATCATGAATATACTGACGGCATAAACGATTAAACATTCTTTTAATTGTTTAACTAAAGGAACCATGCTCTGCGTGTTTCATCGGTTCGCGTACAGCATCAAAGTCAGACAAGATTATCGTTGACTCGCTGGTTTCGTGAAAATATCAAAAGAAAGGAGTATCATCTTATGAAAAAAACAATTAAGTTAATCGATCTTGATTGTGGGCACTGTGCAAATAAAATTCAGAATGCAGTAAGAAAAATTGATGGTGTTACCTCTGTATCCGTCAACTTTTTGGGTCAGAAAATGATTTTAGAAGCACCAGATGACAAATTTAATGCTGTTCTGAATGAAGCAAAATCTTTAATCAAGAAAATTGAGCCGGATGTAACCGTCAAGGCGTAAAAAAATGGATACCGGCTACCTTTTTTTGGTAGCCGGTATTTCTTATGAAATAGAAAGGAGAACATAAACATGACTCGAAAACAAAAACGTTTACTTGCACGCATTTGTATAGCAGCAGTGCTATTTTTGGCAGGTAGTTTGCTTCCTCTTCCCCAATATGTAGAAACAGGAATATTCCTTGCCTGCTATGCTGTTGCAGGATGGGATATTGTTTGGAAAGCAATTACGAATATCCTTCATGGGCAGATATTTGATGAAAACTTCCTGATGACGATTGCTACCATCGGTGCACTCATTTTAGGAGAACATTCTGAAGGTGTAGCCGTTATGCTCTTTTATCAAGTGGGTGAATGGTTCCAGTCCTATGCAGTTTCCAAATCTCGTAAATCAATTACAGGTCTGATGGATATCCGCCCAGACTATGCCAACGTAGAAAAAGAAGGAAAACTTGTACAAGTTGATCCTGAAGAAGTCCAGATTGGAGATACCATCGTAGTAAAACCCGGGGAACGTATCCCTTTAGATGGAATCATCGTAAACGGTTTTTCTGCACTGGACACTTCTGCACTTACCGGAGAATCTATTCCACGTGAAGTAGAGGCAGGAATGGAGGTTATCAGCGGATGTATCAACCAAACTGGTATTTTAACAATTCAAACAACAAAGGAATTTGGAGAATCTACAGTGGCAAAGATACTTGATCTGGTAGAAAATTCCAGTGATAAAAAGGGTAAAACAGAAAACTTTATTACAAAATTTGCCCGTTACTACACACCCGCAGTGGTATTTTCAGCTCTAGCTTTTGCACTTCTACCACCATTATTGACTACTCAAACGTTTGGTACATGGATTTATCGAGCTTTAACTTTCCTGGTTATCTCCTGTCCTTGTGCGCTGGTAATCTCTATTCCTCTTAGTTTTTTCGGTGGTATCGGTGGTGCATCTAAAATTGGTGTTTTGATAAAAGGCAGCAATTACCTGGAATCACTGGCCCATGCAGAAACCGTTGTTTTTGACAAAACAGGTACGCTTACCAAAGGTTCCTTTGCTGTCAGTGAAATCCATGCTAAAGGTATGAAAGATCATCAGCTTCTGGAACTAGCAGCATATGCAGAGGACTATTCCAGCCATCCAATCTCTCTGTCTATTAAAAAAGCTTACGGCAAAAGGATTGATCATACTCGAATTTCAGATGTATTGGAAATTGCAGGTCACGGGGTACAAGCAATCATTGACGAAAAAATGGTTCTGGTTGGAAATGCCAAACTGATGGAAAAAGAACATATCAACTATACGCCATCTACTGCGATCGGCACAATCGTTTATCTAGCTTGCAACGGAACATATGCTGGATATATCGTAATTGAAGATGAAATCAAAGCAGACGCTCCGACAGCAATCCGTTCTTTAAAATCAATAGGTATCCAAAAAACTGTTATGCTAACCGGGGACACTGATGCCGTTGGTAAAAAAGTAGCAACCACGCTCGAATTAGATCAGGTATATACAGAGTTGCTCCCTGGCGATAAGGTTGATCGTGTAGAAGATCTTCTAAAACAAAAAAGTGAAAGCGGAAAACTTATCTTTGTCGGGGACGGCATCAATGATGCACCAGTACTGGCGCGTGCCGATATCGGTATTGCAATGGGTGCTTTAGGTTCCGATGCCGCCATTGAAGCTGCTGATGTCGTGCTCATGACGGATGAACCATCTAAAATTGCTTCTGTAATGAAAATTGCCCGAAAGACGATTCGCATTGCAAATGAAAATATTATATTCGCTCTGGGCGTGAAATTTTTGGTATTGATTTTAGGAGCTCTCGGATACGCTAATATGTGGGCGGCAGTATTTGCCGATGTCGGTGTCTCCGTCATTGCTATCCTAAATGCTATTCGTGCTATGTATGTAAAACAGCTCGACATAGTTTCTATTTCAGAACAAAAGCGGACAAGTCCGTCTCGAACTGCCTAAATCCCTCAGTCCCTGAGGAACTTGCTCCGCTTTGTGCGCTAGATGCAGACTGCTGTAAGCAGTCACATTACCTTATGCATCTGGTCGCATCCTCGCGGAGCGTTTTTTGTTTCATGAAAATTACAACGTAATTTTCTATGAAATAAAAACAAGCTCCTGCATTTAAACAGGAGCTTTCTTAATCATATATTTAAAGTTTTTCGTAGGAAACCAACTGACTCATTGGGATGCGCTGTGTGTCAAAACGATCTGTATCTACAGTCTCATCGTTAGAATAACCGATTGCTAAAATATTGATTGGTTCCAAATGATCTGGAAGTTTTAATTCTTTTCGCAAAACATCTGGTTTGAAATAACAAATCCATACACTTCCCAGTCCCAGTTCGGTGGCTTGCAACATCATATGATCAGTCAAAATGGAAGCATCAATGTCTGCTGTCTGTTTTTCGTCAAATGGACGTACCCAAGCTTTATTGTGGTCGGCACATACAATGATTGCCAAAGGCGCACCATAAATATTCGCAGCCTCTCCAATCTTAGACAACCCTTCCTCACTCTGAACAACAATCAAATGAACGGGCTGAAGATTTGCAGCTGTTGGCGCAACATGAGCAGCTTCTAAAATCTGCTCCAGTTTTTCTGGTTCTACTTTCTGATTTTTGTAACTACGTACAGAATAACGCTTTTTTGCAATGTCGATAAATTTCATTGTATCAAATCCTTTCTATGTTATAATTAGGTGTATTTAATCAACCCTCAAATATATTGTAACATTTAAGGATAATACAACAAGAATGCACTTTTTTGATAGATACTTCCCAAATAGATAGTACCCTTGTAAGAAAGGAGATTTATATTATGCAATATGAAAACAATCAATTCAACTGCCCTGTCGAGGCAACTTTATCTTTGATCGGCGGCAAATACAAACCATTAATTCTCTGGCATCTTATCGACCAGTCACTACATTACATGGAGTTACAGCGCCTCATTCCAAAAGCAACGCCCAAAATGCTTTCCCAACAACTTCATCATTTAGAAGATTGCGGTATGATTCACAGAGAAGTCATTCCAGAAAAACCTCCAAAAACAATCTATTTGCTCACTGATTTTGGACAAAGTATTATTCCTGTTCTGGAAGCTATGTGCACATGGGGAAAAGATTATCTTGATCGTCTCGATGTAGAAACTCCATGCTGTTCAAGTCATCCATAATAAGCGGTTCTTTTATATAAAATATATTGGAAAGCAACCACCGATGCCCAGCCAATCCCAGTAGCCAATGCAACAGCGACCAACCCAATCCGACGAATCAATAAGTAGGAAAAAATAACTCGGATTGATATGTGCAAGATGGTTCCGAATACCGGTACATAGACCATACCCAAACCACGATACCATCCTACAAAGGAATTGCCAATATAACATAGGACATAAAACAATGAAATCATTCTCATATATGCAATTGCATTTTTTGCAAGAGTATCTGCTACTTCTCCCATTAATAATGCAATCGCATTTGGAGTCACAAAAACCATAAAGAAGGACAGACAAAAACTGAGCAAAATCATCATTTTGGTGCCTATTCGAAATCCCTGTTTCATTCTCTCATTTTTTCCTGCTCCCTTATTTTGCGCAACAAAGACAGAGATTGCTGTACTTCCACTATCTCCGAACGAATTTGTAAATCCTTCTATTCTCATCGTTACGGTATAAGCAGATATCATTTCTGTACCAGCCGTATTGACTGCCCCTTGCACAAATAATTTTCCAATATAAAGACTTGATTGATGAAGTGCAGAAACAATTCCAAACTCTATTGTTTTTAACAACAGCCTGCGATCAAATCCAATATCTTTATAATGAAATAACAAATATGCATGTTGAAACTTCATATACACGAAACAAACAAGAGATGCAAAAAGTTGAGAAAGGATGGTTGCAACTGCTGTACCAGATATTCCTATATTACAATCAACAACAAACAAATAGTCGAGACTAAAATTTAGTACCATTGCAATCACAAGGATCCACAATGGAGCTTTTGTATCTCCTGCTGCCCGCAAAACAGCGGAACACCAATTATAGCAAAAAACGGCTGGCAGCCCAAAATAAATCATCCATAAATAATCATGTGCAAGTCCTCTCACTTCTGCAGGTGTCTGGATTATGTTTAATAATGGATCTAATGTCAGGATACCGAGAATACTAAGTCCAATGGCAACCACACATCCAAAGAAAAAAGATAAAAAACTTTCTTTTCGCAATGCATCCCAATTTTTTTCTCCATATAATTCTGCAATTATAATCGAAACACCATTACATCCACCATAAATCACAAAAATAAATAGATTCATGACGCTTCCCGCAACACCAACCGCGGCAAATGCCGTATGACTGATATACCTACCTATCATAAAAGCATCAATCGTATGATACAACTGTTGCAAAATATTACCCAATATAAGTGGCAAGGCAAGTGCAATCAACTGGTATTCCATTTTTCCTTTTGTAAGATTATTTGCATGTTTCATCTGACGTTCACCTCATTTGTTAGTCTATCGTACAATATAATCATTGTAAAATGCTTATTTATACATTAAAATATAAATAATACTTTATATATTGAGGTGAACAGTCATGACCAATTTGGAAATCGAAGCATTTTTTGAAATTATAAAAGCCGGCTCCATTTCATCTGCCGCACAAAATCTATACGTCACCCAACCGGCATTGAGTCGAAGAATCAAGACGTTAGAAAATGAATTGGGCTATTCTTTGTTTTTTAGAAAAAAGGGACAACGAAAAATCGAATTAACACCAAAAGGGGAAGCTTTTGTGCCAATTGCTCAGAAATGGCTAACGATTTGGCAAGAAGCTCAGGAATTAAATAGTTTAGACAATGCAAACATATTGAACATTGCATCTGTTGGCAGTGTAAGCAGTTACATTCTGCCTCGTGTTTTTGAAAATATTGCAGAAATAGCAGACAATGATATTCGCATTTGTTTTCACAATTATCATTCATTTGAATCCTACCAATATGTCGCAAATGGACTGATAGATATTGCATTGATTTCAGATGACATTTATTATAAGGGAGTTGAAACAATTCCCGCCTTTCAGGAACCTATGGTACTAGTTGCAAACAACAGCCAAACATATCCAGACACTGTCCATCCAAAAGAGCTTGATCCTCATCAGGAAATTCGTCTGCCCTGGAATCCAGAATATGATATGTGGCATGACTTTTGGTTTAAATCCACACCAGAATACCGCGTTTCCTTGGATCAGATGAATTTATTGGAATATATGCTCTCTTGGAAAAACACTTGGGCAATCGTACCATCATCGGTGGCTTTTAAAATATCCTCACTAGACGATGTCTCCATTTACCAGATTGCATCCCCACCACCAGAAAGAATTATTTACTATTTAAAAAGCGGAAATCGAAAAATTGAATTAATTGACTATTTTTTGAAGGCATTAAAAAAAGAATTGCAGGAAATCCCTAATGTAACTAATTATCTGGAAATGCCTGAATGATTTACGTGAAGGCACAAGGCAAATGGAAATGCTCACATTTCCATTTGTCGCCGCACGCGAACCGAATGAAACTTGCAGAGCGTGTTTCATTCGGTTGCTGTTTAAATCTTACTACTATACAATTTGTTTTAATGGAAAATCTTTATATATTTCATTTGAATTCCATTCGTCAATAGAAAGTACTTCAATCGACTCAATTAATTTTTTACCATTACCAATTTCCTCTTGCAATTTAAATGGCAAATGTTTTTTTAAACGATTTCTCATTCGTTTTCTAGATGTACAATCACCATTTTTATGTTCTAAAATATATATGTAATATTTCGGCTTGTCCTTTTCCAGCAATGTTAAATAATGCAATGAATCATAAAATTTATCAATAACAGAATTCACTTTTTTGTCATGAAATGGATGAAAAGATTCAGGTTTGACTGCTCCCCCTATTTTGGAATTTTTATATTCGACTAACAGTAATTTATCTTCACTCTCTATAATAAAGTCAACATCTTTTAACTGAACAGAGGAATCATGATAAACACGATTCACTTTATCGGTTGACCATATAGCATTCGAACAATCTATTCCATAATGTCCATTTTCCTCAACTAATAAATGGTTCATAATAACACACCTCACATATCATATATTTCATCCAACAATTTATTATCCGCCAAAATAATATGATTCGACTTTAAATCATCCATATGATAAGCAGAAGAACTAAGAATGTCCTTACGTTCCATATCTATTTCTTTTTTTAATATTTCTGAGAAATTCGACTCTACTCGATATAGATTATGGAAATAAACCTGAGAATCATCCTCTCTTTTAATCTCTAAATATTTAGCAAAATTGTAACTATGTGTTGCAACAAATATCTGCACTCCATTTTTTTGCAATTCCAGCAAAATTTCTGCAACTAATGGAAATAATTCTGGATTCAAATTTGCTTCCGGTTCGTCCCATAACAAAATACTTCCTTCTTCAAGCAAACCATTACGAATTAATTTCCATAACAAACCCAATTTTCGTAATCCTTCTGCTTCCAACGAAAAATCTACTTTTCTTCCATCTTTCTTTACAATATAAAATGTGTCATCTTCCATAACAACTTCACCATCTATTGTATCACTTATCTTTTTTAAAATCCCATTCAAGGCTTTCGGCATGTCTTTTATTTCAGGTAACGAAGCATTCACAACAATATCAATCTGGGTTCCATCAAATGGCATATTATATTTTTGATTTAAAGCAAGAAACCCTTTTGAATGTGATAACATTTCCATTGTTGGAATATAAACTGACTGAATGTTAAGACCTATCCATTTGTCATATCCAATTAATCCATCATGTGATAAGCTATCCAAAAATACGTGTTGACCATCTGATATTTTGTAATAAGAAAAACCATCTTTATTATTATAATTTTTTAACTCCCCATTATCTTTTAAATTAGCAGAAAAGAAATGCAATAATTTTTTTGTTTTTCTTTCATCCACAGATTTAAATGAGCACTGTGTCGCAGTATATATCATCTTTAATATGGTTGTTTTGCCAACTCCATTTTCCCCCAATAAAACATTAATTCCATCACAAAAATCTAAAGTAAATACATTATTATATTCGGCATCCTCTTTTAAAATATTTTTTACATTTTCATGACTCTTTTTTCTGGAATAACTTTGAAAAGCCATAACATTTGATATTTCTATATATTTAATTGACATAATATGGCACACCCCTCTCAATTAAAAACTTAATACTTTCTTGCTAATCACTATATTTTTCCTTCAGAATCGATATCTATACACGATTATAGCATATTTATTTTTATTTAGCTTCCATAACAGTAACTTCTTTATAATATTACACTCGTAAGACATCAAAGTCAATTTTATTATATACCATCTATTGTTTTTGTAAAAAGAAGATTCAGGACTTGTTCGGTTATATAGATTTCGTCCTCTATTATGTTGACATCATACCCAGCAATGATAAGCTTTGAATACTTATTTTTGATTTTTAGAAAACCATCTACACGCTCGCTTAGAAATGTGATTGAGGTAAAAAAACTATGCTCCAACTCAAATCCATATCTATGCGCTAAACATTGCAATTCAGATTTTGTATAAAATTTAACATGCCCATCTGATTTTACAACATGATGATTTCATATGAACCTCCTTATCATCATAAGATAACACCTTAATTCCGTATTTTCTTGCAAAATATTGCTATTTCTTGATCATCACGATATCAATCACAAATAAACCCAAATGATAAAAACGCCCAAGAGTAACGAAAGTACCACTCTCAGACGTTTCTTTTCATATTATAATGTATCTTTATATTCTTTTTTCAAAAAACAGATGGTCTTTATGAGAAATCGCTCCACCAACTTTCATAGACGAAGTTGCCGCTAATTGAAATCCCAATTTTTTATACAGGGAAACCGCAGGGATATTCTGTGATCCAGTATCCAGTCGAATTGCAATACAAGATTGTTGTTTTGCCATCTCTAACACAAAATTTACCAGTGCAGAACCAAGGCCTTTTCCCGCTGCACTCGGTCTTATCATTAGGAGATGGATAACCTTTACTTTCTCATCTGTGGCATGACTTGGCCAGTCAATCCTTTTATACTCATTCGGCTGAAAATCATCCGCTATCATACTTCCCAATATAATACCATTTTCTTCATAAACAAATAACGCATCTTTTCGTAGTGCTTTTTGGGCATCCTTTCTTGTTGGGTATACTCCTTCGCGAAAAACAGTATAAGCAACATGTTGTTTCTCATGTACAAAATGTTCTTGATATATTTCTTCTATACTACTTAAATCCGAAAACACCGCTGGTCTTATCATCGCCAACACCTCCCAATCTTTCTTTTATTTTTGTTTCAATTTTTTATATCTTAACTCTAAAAAAACTTCTATTCAAGATTTTTATTAAAATCCAGGTTAATACATTCATTTGCCTTGAACAAAAATATCAATGGCCTTACCAAAAAAAGCTGCTAAGTCTCCATTACCAAATTGATTTATAAAATGTGAAAACCGTTCATCTGAAACATACAGGTTTCCTAAATAAGAAAGCATCTTTTTGTCACATTGATAAAAACAGTCTGAAATACAGTGTTGCCACTCATATACCAAACTTTGAACCTCTGCACATGATGGAGATTTATCTTCATATATCGCCAACGTTTCAAAAATATCCTGCACCATAGATAAAAAGACTTCCGTCTGTTCCTTTTGAATTTTAGAAGTTCTCGAAGCAAACATTGTTTCATATTCTTTAAAACTATCCGTACCTCCCCATCGCTCCAATACTTCTTCTCGGAACTGAGCTTGTAACTCATGCACTTTAGAATTAGAAAATGCTGAAAATGAATCCATATTTGTTCCGTTTATTTCATTTTTTACAAGATCAATCAGATTGTCTATGCGTTCCCTCTGAGCTTCCAAAATATTTAATTGCTTTTTTAACGCTTCTGTGCGATTGTAATTAGGTGCATTGAGTAAATTTTTAATATCTTTTAATGCAAATCCTACTTCCCGGAAAAATAAAATTTCTTGTAATCGGCGCAAATCCGCATTTGTATACAAACGATACTTTGCTTTTGTCACAATCGAAGGTTTCAAAAGTCCTATTTCATCATAGACCGTTTCCAATTTCATTCTATGTCTACTTTCAATTTCTTAAAATGAAGATATTTTACAAGCTTTTTGAAACCACAATTGCTACAATAATAAAAACGCAACAAAATCAAACAATATTTCAGGAGGTAATTAAAATGGATTTGAAGAATGAAAAATGTGTCATGATCATTGACGAAAATTTACCACTTGGTATTATCGCAAATACAGCTGCTATCATGGGAATCACTCTAGGAAAAGAAATTCCCAAAGTGGTAGGTACAAATACTATCGATCAAAGCGGAAATGAACATCTTGGTATTATCCGATTTCCAGTACCGATTCTAAAAAGTTCCGCAGACAAAATGAAAGAAATTCGACAAAAACTATTTCAATCAGAATTTCAGGATTTAACCGTTGTTGATTTTTCCGATCTGGCACAGAGCTGTAAAACCTATGATGAGTTTATAGAAAAAATGGGAAATGTATCAGAAAGCACACTGCAATACTTCGGTCTTGCAATCTGTGGTCCCAAAAAGAAAGTCAACAAACTCACGGGCAGTATGCCACTACTTCGTTAAAAGAAGAACTATCGATATATAAGTTAAAGGAGGAAACGATCATGAAAACAGCAACGAAAACGGTTGTATACGATGATGAACTTCAACTGGAAGCTTATCGCTTTGAAGGAATCCAACAGCCATTTCCAAATCATTTTCATGAATATTATGTCATTGGATTGATCGAAGAAGGAAATCGATGCCTTTCCTGTAAAAGTCAAGAATATAGCATAACAAAAGGCAATATCGTTTTATTTAATCCCGGAGATAACCATGCTTGTGTTCAGAATGATCATGGTACACTCGACTATCGAAGCATTAACATTACAAAAGAAAGTATGTTAAATTTGACAAAGGAAATAACTGGAAAGCGAGAACTGCCCAGATTTTCTCCAAATGTAATTTTTGATAACGAAGCCACCTGCTATTTACGGTCGTTGCACAAACTGATTATGAAAAGTTCATGTGAATTTGGCAAAGAAGAAAATTTGCTTCTCCTTATATCCTTACTGATTCAACGGTATGGACAGCCTTTTCAGAATAATATTCCCGAGTACCATGAAGAAATTGAAAAAGCATGTGTTTTTATGAAGCAACACTTTTCAGAACGGATCTATCTAGATCAAATCTGTCGATACGCTGGTCTTAGCAAATCCACTTTACTTCGGGCTTTTACCAAATCAAAAGGCGTCACACCGTATAGTTATTTAGAAAACATACGCATTGGGGAGGCAAAGAAACTTTTAGAACAAGGTGCATCTTCGATTGAAGCAGCGATGCAGACCGGATTTTCCGACCAAAGCCATTTCACAAATTATTTTAATCGTTTTATCGGTCTAACCCCAGGTCTCTATCGTGACATATTTTTGGAAAAAGAATGTAGGAAGGAGAAAACAAAAGATGAATAAAAAAGGAATGGGACATCTGGCAGCATTGGTAACGATTGTTATATGGGGAACTACCTTTATTTCCACCAAAGTACTTTTAACAGATTTTAAACCAATTGAAATACTATTTTTTCGATTTGTCATGGGATTTATCGCATTAATGATCGTCTATCCACACCGAATGAAAGGGACAACAAAGCAGCAAGAAGCTACTTTGGCTGTCGCAGGCCTATGCGGTGTGTGCCTGTACTACCTTCTGGAAAATATTGCTCTGACTTATACAATGGCATCTAATGTTGGAGTTATCATTTCGATTGCCCCCTTTTTTACAGCCATTTTCATACACCTATTTATGAAAGAAGAAGAAAAACTCAGTGCAAATTTTTTTGTAGGATTTGTCGTTGCAATGATTGGTATTTGTCTGATCAGTTTTAATGGAGCAAAAATGTCCTTAAATCCTATCGGTGATCTATTAGCTGTAATGGCAGCCATCGTATGGGCATGTTACTCTGTACTGACACGAAAAATCAGCACGTTTGGATACCATACCATCCAAACGACAAGGCGGATATTCGCCTATGGTATTTTGTTTATGATACCTCCATTATTCCTATTTGACTTCCATTTTGGGATGAAACGGTTTGCCAATCCGGTTTACTTAGCAAATATTCTTTTCCTTGGATTGGGTGCCTCTGCACTGTGCTTTGTCACTTGGAATATGGCTGTGAAAGTGTTAGGTGCAGTCAAAACGAGCATTTACATTTACTTAGTTCCAGTTATCACTGTTGTTACATCCACACTCGTCCTGAAAGAAAAGATAACATTTATGTCTGGTGTCGGTACTGTTTTAGCATTGTTGGGATTATTTCTTTCTGAATATAAGAGAAAACCAAAAATATAATGAATATACAGAAGGGCAATACTTGTCATTTGTGTTGTCCTTTTTACATTTTTCTATGATGACTACGAACCTGCTTCTTTACTTATCACACTTTTTTCATAGTCCCTTCCCTCATTTCATACACTTCATCACAGAGAACTTCCATATCCTCTCGTATATGACTGGCAATCAAAATGAGTTTCCCCTGTTCTTTCATTTTCAAAAACACATTTCTCATTTCGTCCACTCCAGTACGATCCAATGCATTCATTGGCTCATCTAAAATTAGAATATCGGGATCTTCCATAAGTGCCTGTGCAATTCCTAATCGCTGACGCATTCCCAAAGAATATTTTCCAACATGTTTCTTATCATCAGGATTTAGGCCTACTAATTTCATATATTTTCGGATTGTTGTATCATCTATTTTCTTTTTTATTGACGCCAGATATTTTAAATTTTGAAATCCTGAGTAATTTTGCAAAAAGCCTGGAGTCTCAATCATAAATCCAACATTTTCTGGGAAATCGATGTCTTTTCCGACTATCTGATCATTCACAATAATGGCTCCACATGATGGCGAAAGCAAACCACAAATGCACTTCAATAAGACCGTTTTTCCAGATCCATTTCGTCCGATTATGCCATATATCTTTCCCATATGAAAATTGATACATATGTCATTGAATACTGTCTGGTTTTTAAACTTTTTTGTAACATGTTGTATCGTTATCGTTGCTTTCTTTTCCATTTTTGCCTCCCAATCATCTTCCGAATCTGATCAATATATTTTGTCGTTTTATTTTTATCATTGGCACATAGACACAAGAACAATAACATTATGATTCCAAAAACAAAAAATTTCACTCCGTAGATCAAATCAACATCATACTTTAATGCATATCCTGAATATGTTTTCATTTGTGCCAGACTTGTCGGCGAAATTCGGTATGCTTGATCCGTCCAGTCATTTGCTATACATACATCCAAAAGAGTAAAAAATACTCCCGCGATCGTCCCAAGAGACTTATTTGTCATTTTATTGCCAAAATAAATCAACAAACCAATCCATATTATGCACGCCCATTCTAGGAAAAGACTCAATAATAATGCATCCAAAGGTGTATATCTATCTATGATAAAATCAGAAACAACAAAATTTAATCCAAATTGAGTCCCTATATCTGTCTTAGCAAGTGTACCCCATATTTTCCCCCATTCTGTATCAAAATTTAGGTGTCCGATAAAAGGAATGATCGTTGCAAGCATCAAAAAAACAAGGTAAAACAATGATATTTTAAAAATATACAATACCTGACCCAATGCCCATGACATCCTTCCCGCACGAGGAAGTATATAATAATATCCTTCGTTCTCAAAAGGCGCGTTGCTAAATATCACAACAACCCCCGCTGTGATTATGAACTGGCAAATAGAATCATTGACCAAAAAAGGAAACGCGTACGGCGTTACCGGTATATTTACGGATTTACTAAATCGTAAAACGGAAGAAAGATTTTGCATAATGAACAAAAATTCAATAAGCAGTATTGCTAAAATTCTCGTATTTTCGGTAATCACCCTTATTTGATACTTTGATATTCTATTTGCCTTAAATAATTGTTCCATCTTTCAATCCCCTGACTATGTATTTTATAAATATAACCCCAATAATAACATCAAGCATTAATGTCACAGCCAATGCAATTGCCACGGTATTCCAACTCGAATTTATAACCGTTCTACCTATTAAAATCATGTCCAACCGATACTGGTTATTGATCTGTAGTAAGCGGCAAAATTGTACAAATGCATAACTAACTACATATGGAGATACGATTACAACAAACGGATCTTCGATCAAAACAGATATCAGAAGTGCTATGCTTGACCAAATCATTCCTCGAAAAAATCCTAAACAAATTTCTAACATACAATATTCCATTGGCTTATATACCGCCAGCCAACTGTGAAACATATCGGAAACCCGAACATCTTGAAATTCTGCATTTGTCATTGGAAACATCATCGATAACACGAACAAAACCAGAGCCGTACCAATCGCAACAACCACACCGCCACTAATTGCATTCACTAGATATTTAACTAAACAATATTTTTTCTTACCCTCCCTTGAGACAATAAAGGCGACTGATTTATTTCTTCTCTCATGACTAAAACTAGTCGCGAATGGAAATGTTGCAAAAATCGGCAGTAAGTATGTCCTGCACATTCCCCCAAAGGCCGAATTCCAGAAAAAATAATGAACATATCCCTGATTACTTTTTAAACTTTGCATGAGATCATTCCAGGAGTCAAAACAGATAGAAAAAGCGACTCCAAGAATTCCAAGAAGGCACCAAATATTCATTGCACGTTTCCATTCTGCACAGAACACATTGATCATGATAGTTCTTCTCCTGTGATTGCATGAAAACGTAATGTATAATTCTCATCTTTTCCATTGATTTTAAAGTCACAACACCACACTGGAATCACCTCTACCTGATTAAAAGAATCAGACTGAATCAATGGGAAATACTCTATCCAGATATTACTTACCTTGTATTCATCTGTTAATATCACGTTACCAAATTTCTTGTCTAACGCTTCTCTGATTCCTTCATATCCTATGATTTCTGCCTTCTTACCGCTTTTCGTCCATTTGTTTAATACACCTTCCAATTGCAATTCTTCTATACCTGCATTTGATATTATCATTTTCGCTCTCATATTTTGTGCAAGCAATGAATCATCACCTGTATACTGAACCACAGGATCATCTGGACCAAACACCTGAATATCCTCAATCACAAAAGGATATTCCAAATAATATAGTTCCATGTCACGATCAAAGTTGGTATTTCCTAAATTTTTTGTACTTAACATTGCATTGTAATCGTCATCTTCCATCATTTTTTTCTGAATCCGGTTCAAATCCTCGCTATTGACAGCAACAATGTGTGGTTCACCCAATTCACATCCAATCCCAAATTTTGAAATAAATATTTCCGCTTCTCTTCTCGCCTTTTTGGCAGTTGCAAACTTTAAATTCTTTTTCGAAGCAATACTTTTTTCTTTTGCATATGCACATAAGGTATCCAAATAATCGATATCATCATTTGCTCGATATATAAGAGAACCATTTTCACTTCCAATCGTTGCCTTTTTGTAACACCTTTCTCCAAATTTATTCGTTGTAATTTCATTTGTATTCGCATCTGGCCAAAAAATAGCCTGTATTTTATCATAATCAAACTTTTTTAATTCGGTTGAATATGTAGATAATTCTTCTGTCGGTAGATAAAATTCTGCTTCAACATATAAATGATCCTCTATTTGCTCGCTGATATTTCCTTCTGTCTGCAACTTGGTATTTCCATTATTATCTCCAACCTGTTTATTTGCACATCCGACCAGACCGAAACATAACAGTACGATTACATATAATTTCCATTTTTTCATGTCTTTTTCCTCCTGCTATGGAATTGAAATCTCAATCGGTGTTTCTCCCGGCGATCTTTGAACTAGAATCGCCCTTACATCCTCCACATTGATTGCTTGACGAAAAGCAGTCCTTGCATAAGCATTGGAAAGAGAACTATTGAAATATCCGGTTGCGTTTCCCCTAGAAAGATTAGAAAGTTTTGTTCCATCAGATAAAACGACACCACAGATTTCTGGCACATCATTTTCATCCTCTGAGATTTTCACATCGCCATTTACTGTATAGTTGATTTCCATGGAAATAGGAGAAAGAGTCATTTCATAAATAGAAAACACAGTTTTCGGAATTTTCTTTTCTATAGAAATCGTTTTGGCACAAGAGATTTCTGGTAACGGAATTTCAAAATTCCAATTTCCATCAACTATTTTGTTGCATACTGCATGACTGACCGTACCCAACCCCTCTATATCAACGCATAATTTCTCACCTAACAAATTTTGAGAATCATCATCTACAGTTGCAAAAATATTATATTCCAGTTGCCCTTTGCGATTTACATAACGACCAATCATGCCTCCATTTGTTCCATACTGAATTTTAGAACCATCATCATAGATTCGTACCCCGTCTTTATTCTCTATGATTCCACTATAAAAAGAAGCACCGTAGAGATTGATTGCATTTTTATCCTTCTTTGATTTTAAATAACAATCTATGCTATCAAATCCCGGCTCCGACATGTCTGGCAATTGGAAACCACTAATAGAAAAAGAAAGATAGATATAATGATCATCCGCCACTACTGTTTCTGGACAAACAGTAACTCCTTTGTCTGTAACTGCCAAATCTTTATAGTTTTCTTGCTCACCAAATACCTTTGCCATTCCCTGATTCGTTAATTGTTGCTGTTGCTCATCCGTTGTCCAAATAGCTCCTTTCATTCCTTCATTCCAAACATGATGAATGGCAGCATATCCTGTCACTCCTGCAAAAGCAATAATTGCAATACAAGCAGCAACCGATGTAAATTTTTTGAATAATCCTACCTTATTGATTCCTCTATCTCCATCACATCTTTTTAAACTTTCTATATTTTCAAATGTCTTACTTTCTTTTAATATTTGCTCAAATGCTTCTTCTTCTTTCTTGGAAACAATCTCTGGAACAACTAAATCCTGTGAAATTATTTTTTCTATTGTATTCTTTCTATCCATCACATTCACTCCTTGTCAAATCCATAAAATTGCGAAATCCGTTCTCTACCTCGTGCCAGTCTTGTTCGCACTGTACTTTTGGGAATCTGTAGTAATTCGGCAATCTCCGCTGTCTTGTAACCTTCTCCATAATATAAAATAATTGGAATTCGATATTTTTCATCTAAAATAGAAATACATTCTTTCCATTCCAAATTATATTCATCTTCGGCTGAAGGTTCTTCATACTGCTCAAGACCTCCGATATTTACTTTGTTTTTTAAAATTCTATAACAATGATTTATCAAAATCCTTGTCATCCATGTTTTAAATAACTTATCTTCTCTTAAAGTTTGTATCTTTTCCCAGCAAGTCAAGATGGTCTCCTGAATTGCATCCGCAGCATCCTGATCATTGGAAAGAATTCCAACTGCAACTCGGTACATATCCTGTTCAAACAGTTTCATGAGCTCTACAAAGCACTCTGGATCTTTCATTCTCGCTCTTTTTACCAATTCAATGATTTTATGTTTTTTCATATGTTCCCCTTATGATTATTTGGATTTCATATTATGTCTTATATACATTAGAGAGTGAATACGATAAAAAGGTCCCATTTTATTTACACTTTTTCAATCCATATCTGCTATAAACCCTATACACAAACGGTAATAACAAGATTGAAATTACAGTATAAATTAACATAATCAGTGGCACTTGACGAAATACAACATTTCCAATCTGAAAAATGTTTGGATTTTTTACACATCCCATTATATTAAAAAGCAAATCAGGCGTTAAGTTGAAAAATGTCGTAAACGAAGAGAGCGCCCTTCCGATAAATGGCATCAGGCAATACAAAAAGAATGGAATCCCTACTGCCACATTCCTAGTATGCATCTTTGCCGTTACAAACATAGTCAACGATGCTGCAAGTAAACTAGCGATATATCCGCATACCAATATGAATAAATAGTACTGTCCATATGTCATGACATATATGCTATAAGGCTGATCAATCTGATATGGGGTACCAAAACCACTTAATCCCATAACCCCAAAAGAAATCAATGTCAGCATCCCTATGCCAACCCAATAAATAATCGTTGTCAGCAATAGCCCAGCAATAATCTTGTTTTTCGTAGCTTTTGAACGTCCATATTTTGTGGCAAAAAATACAGCTTCTGCTCCTGTTTGAAATTCTTCAGCAAAGATTCCTGATGCGAGAAATCCAATGATAATGGCTAAAATAATTCCATATGTTTCTGCATACATTTCCATAGTATCCCATGAATCTTTTGCCTCATAATAAAGTGGCTTAGTTATTTTTTCGTATTGTTTTGCTAAAAACTTTTTCTGTTCTGGTGTTTTTCCATATTCATCGATGACCTTCTTTATATTATTCTCATATGTGGTGTATAAATTTTTCGTCTGTTTTTCCGTCAATTGATATAAAACACCCTCATTATACTCAAAATCAGGCGTTAATACATTGACAATAAACTGGTTAATATCTTCATATGACTGTATCGTTTTTCCAAACTCTGTATCCGGTATTTCTTCTGAATATTTTTGTGTTAATTCTCTTCTACTCTTTACTGTTTTTACAAATTTTTCTGATGTCAGAGTTCCTCTCCATTTATTTCTGTCTGTTGCAAGATTACGGGCTGCTGTTAATCCCACATGTGTTACCCCATCTTCATCAACATATCTCACACTTCCTATCGCAAAACAACTAGCTATCATTGCCAATAAAAATGCTACTATCAGCACCATTCGGTTCATCTTATTGGAAAAAACTCTTTTTAATTCAAATTTCAGCATCAATTTTATCACCTGTCCTTTCACCAAAATAGAGTAAAAATGCGTCTTCTAATGTTGCATCCTCCCGCACTGCATCTTTTGTTGGCGGAGTTTTAGAAAGAATTCTTAGCTCAGCACCACTTGTTATCGTCTTGATATTGCCTACTTGATATTTCTTTAAATAACTATCTATTTCATGTTTTGGAACAATACAACGCCAAACCAGTTCTTCCATAGAAGAAATCAATTTCTCCGAAGTACCTGTATAAATGAATGTCCCGTCTTTCATCAGCATAATTTCATTTGCAATATATTCTACGTCTGATACAATATGGGTAGAGAGCAATACCAGGCGGTCATCTGCTAATTCGCTAATCAAATTCCGAAAACGAATCCTCTCATTTGGATCAAGTCCTGCTGTTGGTTCATCTAATATCAATATTTTGGGATCATTCAGCATTGCCTGAGCAATCCCAACCCGTCTTACCATTCCACCAGACAAATTCTTCATCTTACGCTTTTTGTATTTTATTAACCCAACCTGTCCCAATAACTTTTCTATTCTTTTTCTGGCTGTGCCCTGACGGATTCCTTTGATAGATGCGATGTACATCATATAATCAAAAACTGATAAATCTGGATAATATCCGAAATTTTGTGGTAAATATCCCAATACATCCCGATAAGAAGCCCCCAGTTGAAATATATTTTGATTCTTCCATGTTATTTCGCCACTCGTTGGCTGAATGATCGTACATAACATTCTCATCAATGTTGTTTTTCCTGCACCATTGACTCCCAATAGACCATACACTCCTTTTTTCATCGAATATGTTACTCTGTCTACTGCATTTACACCGGCAAAATCTTTTGATACATTTTTAAGCATTAATTCCATTAATCTGATTCTTCCAAACTTTCTCACAATTCATCTGTGCTTTTCGAATAAGAAAAATTAAATATCCAAAGGATAGTATGATTAACCCAATCCAAATTGGATCTACAATGATATGATAAAGTGCATTATGCGTGACAATGACTGACCATAATATAATCCATACCATACTTACAATTACTGCAATATATTCTGATTCCATCCATTTACTGTATAACAATCGAAAACATATGCAACTGGATACATTAAATGGAATCAGAAAATTTATAACCATGTCACATATCGAAATAGGTACTGTGTGAAATGTAACGATAAAAAATATCATTACCATCATCAAATCCACTATCGCAAACAATAACATTCTTGCCGCACAAATTTGGCGTAAAGAATAAAAAGAAGTTCTTTCGATTTCAACAGCCAAATGTCTTCGATTTTTCCAAATTTCCGGAATAATCAATATTACGAATACCTCTACCAAAATCCCTGTTATTCGTCCCATATATTCTACACTCTCGGAATCTCTCAACAATAGCCATAATATGAGTAGCACCATGCCTTGCAGGCTCCACCATCTTTTTTTAATAAATTTAGACTGCTCATATAGGAATTCAAAATAAGATGTTCGTGCTCTTTTCTGTCCAATGATTACATTTTGACACTGTCTCATTGTATTTTGGACAGAAATATCATTTACGTATTGCCCTTGTACTAATTTTTTATATTCTCCTATTCTTTTTTTATATAACTTCACGCTTTCACCTCCAAACATTCTGATAATATTTTGCTTTTCCGCGTTCATTATATGTCTGTAAAGATTGAAAAAACCTTACAAATGTCTCCTGCGTCATATCTTCAGCATCATGACGATCATGAATATGCAAAAAACAATATTGATAGATTACAGGATAATACTTTTTTATAAATTGCTCGCTGGCTTCTCTGTTTCCATTTTTTACTTTCTTCATTAACAGAAAATCAAAATCCATTTCTCTTCTCCTGTTACCATTTTCTGTTTCCCCTTGTTCCCTGTTATATATAATAACAACTGACTATCATAAAAAGTTAGTCTATATTATTTTATTCATCGGTCGCATCTTTGCGGAGCGTCTTTGTTTCATAAAAATTGCAACGAGATTTTTTATGAAACCGAATGAAACACGCTCTGTGAGTTTCATCGGTTCGCGTGCGGCGGCAAATGGAAATGTGAACATTTCCGCTTGCCTTGTGCCTTCGCGTAAATAAAATAAGCCGCTTCCAATATACTATTATTTGTAGTATATCGAAAGCGACTTATCTATCACTCAATTGCTTCTATATTATATATAATTCTCAATTAGAGAATGATAAAATTCCATATCCTCATCTGAAATTTCATAATAAAATACTAAAAATTCTTGTGGTATAGAAGCACCTTTGATACTTTCTTCTGATACGGTCATTTTGACTATATTACTATTTTCATATAATGTAACCATTGTGTTTTTTTCTACTTTCTCCTTGCTAAAACGTGCCACAGAATGCTTATATGCAATAAAATAATATTGTTCCTTTTTGCCCTCTATACTCTTTTCTAATTCTTTTTGGCGTTTTTCTATATCGGTATCATCTATTGATATACATTGATTATATCGATATAAATTTTTTTCATCCTCTATCGTTTTTAACAGTTTATCATTCTCTGCTGAATAGATTTCTATTTTAGCTAAATTGTCTAAGTCCTCCATGGAATATTTTTTGTCCTTTTCTGTCATACATCCCGTAAAAATACATAATCCCAACACAAGTAATACACCAATTTTTATATAACATCTCTTATTCATTTTTCTCTCTACTTTCTATAAACAATTTACACGTTATGACCGGTAAAACTACAGATACCCAGCAATAACCATTACTTGACAAATTACTTTTTTATACAATATATCACAATGTATAAATATTATATAGATTTTCCTCTGCATGATTCAAAGAAATAATCAAATTGTGAGCCTCTTATCCCATATACTGCTGTATTTAACGTTTTTCCCAATTGTTGACATATGCCAGAAAATCACATACAATAATAAATAATTATTCAGTACCTACACAGATACAATACAAAACAGAAAAAACGTATTGCATCCATTTTTGACAGACTATGATAATAAAGGAGGAATTCATATGAGCATAACAGAATCTTTAAGACAGAGAAGGAGCTATTACAATATTGAGAAAACGCTTCCGGTGGATCAACAGGAAGTATTTCGTCTGGTGGAAGATTGCACAGAGCTGGTGCCAGACGCTTTCAACATGAAAAGTTCCAGAGTGGTAGTTGTGACAGGCGAAAAGCATCAGGAACTGTGGGACAAAATCGACGATTTATTTGACGGAAAAGTGCCTAAAGCGAAAATAAACGGTTTCCGTGCAGGAGCCGGTACAATTCTGTATTTTTATGACGGATCTGTGGTAAAAAGCTTACAGGATAAATTCCCTACCTATGCTCATAATTTCCCTGTATGGGCTAACCAGGCCAATGCCATGCTACAAATCAGCATCTGGACCGGACTTCGGGAAATGGAGATCGGTGCTTCCCTGCAGCACTACAATCCGATCATCGACAAAATGGTTCAGGAGTTCTGTCAAATACCAGAGGATTATGTGCTGGTAGCACAGATGCCTTTCGGTGGAATTGTGTCAGAACCAGATCCAAAAGAGGAAGAAAACATTAAAAACCGGGTAAAAATCATAGAATAAAAACGAAAAGAACGGAATTTCTATGAAATAAAAGACCTCCAAACTTTGGGATACTCCCAATTGTTTGCTTAATTTATTTTAGGCTATAGAAATTATTTAACAGAGTCACGCAAATCTTTCATCCAATGTACTGGAGGTTTGATTGATGGCATTAAACCTGATTGAGCTTCTACTACTGTAGGAATAGCATTCAATACTGACATAATTGTTACAATATAGTTTGGTGTTAATTTCCTATTTCCATAAGAAATAAGTTTTTCATCATTTTCATTACTTACTTTGAATGAGAAATGTGAACATAATGAAGGAGTTCCTTCTATTGTTAAAATATAATCATCATCTGCTCTTGCACTTTCAGGTAACATTGATTCACCGAAATACCATTCAATATCAACTTTAAAGAATGGCTTTTCTTCACTAATACTATTTACATAGCAATCCATATGATGTGTTACACGACCAACGGTTCCTTTTTTTATCCAAGAATCAGGGATATCTTCTGGAGCTTCATGAAATTCATGTGATTCTTCTACTTTATCAAATTTAACTCCAAAATCTTCTTCAGCAGAGTAAACAACTGTCTTTTGGAAATTAACTGCACTTTGGAAAACATTAACATTCTTTTGTGCTTCTTCTACAGTTTTTCCATAACCTAAAATTTCCAATGGTTCTCTATCACCGTTTGATACATCCCATACTTCAGTAATGATAGCTTGTTTAATATCACTACAAGCTCCTGCCATTGATAACAATACACGATCACCCATAATATCTGGATCTACACCACCTGCATAGAATGTAACATTATTATTTTCACAAGCTTCTTTAAATTTCTTAACCGTTTCTTCATCTCTTACATTTTGTAAGTTATGATATGCTTGAGTTGTAACTACGTTCTTGCCTGAATTCAATATTTTTAATAATTCAGGATCATTTCTAGCAAATGTTACATCTTCATGTGGTACATAAAGAACGCAATCAGCATCTAAAGCTAATAACTCATCTTCATTATCTGTAATAATGATTCCAGTAGGATCTAACCCTACAAAAGTACCTGCATCAATACCAACTTCTTTGTCTCCGTAACCTCTTACACCTACTAATTCAAATTCCTTTGAATTCATGAAATAATACATTGCATAGCTTCCCATCTTACCAGGCCCCCATACAATCACCTTATACTTTTCATTCAATTCTTTGTTTTTCATTTTGATTCTCCTTATATTTTGTAATGCGTTCTAAAACATGTTCTAATAAAAGAATAAACCTCTTTCATCCGATTGTCAAGTATTTTACATTGAAAAAAAAAATATATTATGTTAGAGTTATATTACTAAAATGAGGGATAGAAAATGATGGATAGAAATTTAAAAAAGAATTAACCAAAAAACAACAAATGACTCTTGCAAAAAAAGAAAGAATCTATGAAGTGTCTATTGCATTGTTTAAAAAATATGGATATGAAAAGACAAGTATTAGAGATATATGCAAAAATGCAAATGTTACAACTGGATCATTATATAATCTTTATGAAAATAAAGCTGCTATTTTAAATAACTTTAAAGAAAAATTAACCCAAAATGCAAATTTGGCATTACAAGAAAATAATATTAATATTGAAAATCCTTTAGAAACATTAATGAATTATATTTTATCTATTCTTTCCACTTTTCATGAATTAGGTGCTGAAATGACATTAAGTTTACATAATAATCGTGGAAATGTTTGGGATAATAAAACTGAGGGAACAGATTTATTAGAAGAATTTGTTAATTTATGTCAAAAAAATAACACTATGAAAGATGATTTATCTAAACAAGAAACTGCTGATGCGATTAATACGATTATTTATGGATTAATATATCAGTGGTGTGATCAAAACGGGAAGTATAATTTAATAGATAAATCTAAAAAATTGTTACCTTTGTTTTTATCACCTTTTCTAAAAACCAATAACGAAATATAGATTGGCTCCAATCAGAAATGAGCAAAATTGAATAATGGACTATATAGGATTCGAACCTATGACCGATCGCTTATGAGGCGACTGCTCTCACCTTCTGAGCTAATAGTCCAAAACAAAAGCGGACAAGTCCGCCTCGAACTTCCTAAATCCCTCAGTCCCTGAGGGACTTGCTTCGCTTTGTGCGCCAGATGCAGAC
>JAUNIX010000017.1 GCA_030523275.1 Lachnospiraceae bacterium | reverse complement strand
ATATTATTATATTTATAATATTATTTTCATATAGTTATAAATATGATGATAGATATACCTTTCCAATTTTTTCAACCTTTCTTATAATAACCTGTAAAGTTTACGTTTATATACCATTCATTTTGTAGTATTATTAATATATAAATACATATTTAATGGTATAATTATATAGAGGTGATTCTATGAAAATACAAAAACATTTTTTTTACTTATTAATATTAGGAATATTCTTGGGATATTTGTTTCATGCAAACATTTTGAATCATAAACAAAAATCCAATGAGCTTATTCTCCAAAAAAACGGAGAACAAATCACATTAGATTTTTCTGAAACTTTAGATGGGAATAAAATTCAATTTTTTAATGATTATTTTATTGAATCAACCACAGATTCCATTACGATTTATCGAAATAAATAAAAAAGTTGCCGTATAATAATACAACAACTATTTTATCATCTTATATTTTAGACCATCCAGAATTTTGGTTCATAATACTCACGGAATTTTTCAATCGCATAACGATCTGTCATTCCAGCAATATAATCACAAACTGCTGTTTCTAGACTAGTTCCATAATCAATATTTTTTTGACAAAACTCGGGCAATTCCTCTATATGACTCTGATAATGTTCAAATAAGGCCGAAATAATATAATATACTTTTTCATCTTCTCTTTTACAGACAGGATTCAAATAGACATTTTCAAACATGAATCTGCGCAGACTGCGCATTGCCTTATGAATTTCCGGTTCCATGATAATATCTCCGGTATGTTCACTTGGTGTAATAATGGCACGAACCATTGTATTGATTCGTTCACGAACAGAATGCCCCAAAATGTCCGTCTCTTCCTTTGGCAAATCTTCTTCTTTCAAAACTTTCCCACGAATTGCATCATCAATATCATGATTAATATACGCAATCTTATCAGAAAGACGGACAATTTTACCTTCTAACGTATGTGGCATATTGGCAGTCGAGTGATTGCGGATTCCATCTTTCACTTCATAAGTCAAGTTTAAGCCTTTTCCATCCTTTTCCAAAAATTCAACCACACGAATGCTCTGTTCATAGTGTTTAAATCCATTACTACATAATCGATTCAGCGCATATTCTCCGGCATGACCAAATGGCGTATGACCAAGATCATGACCAAGTGCAATCGCCTCCGTAAGCGTTTCATTTAAATCCAACGCCCTAGCTACCGTACGAGCAGTCTGAGAAACCTCTAGAGTATGGGTCAAGCGAGTGCGGTAATGATCACCTTTAGGAGACATAAATACCTGTGTCTTGTCTTTTAATCGACGAAACGATTTACTATGTAAAATACGATCTCGGTCTCTTTGAAAGCAAGTCCGAATATCACATTCCATTTCCGGGCGCACTCTTCCTTTTGAGTTCATACTAAATGACGCATAAGGGCTGTAATCGCTCTTTTCTTTCATTTCCTGCTTTTCCCGGATATTCATAGAAATCCCCCTTTATTATATTCCTTTGAATCATTACTTATTTTCAAACACATTGACTGCATCTAAAGATATTTTCATCAGATCTTTTACTTCTTCTACAGAAATTTTCATTTCTTTGGCTAACTCTTCTGGTTTTGCCTCCTGTCCGCTCTCTTTCGCAATTGCAGTTGCAAGATCGTTCATCTGGTTAATCTGACGTGCCATTTTACGTGCCATGCGAGTCGAAATATTATTCTCTTCCAGTGCATGCTCCATTGCGTTTTTTGCCTGTTCCATCACATAAGGATGGAATTCTCCATGTAGATTCCTCTCATAAGAAGTAATCGCACAATATAAAGCCAGATTTCCCTCCTGAATCAGATCATTCATCTGCATGCCAAGTCCTTGATATGGTTTTGCCAAGCGAACCACTTCTTCTAAGTTCATCTCTAGCAACTGATTTGCCGCTTCTGTATTGCCTTCCTCCAACGCACGTACAAGTATCTCTTCTTCTTCCGTCTGCAAACCGCTGACTTCTTTCATTTCATCTAAATACATTTGAAAAGCAGGTGACGGTTGTTCTTCCGTTCTGACAACATCCTCTTCTTCCTCTGAGATTGCCGTTGGAAGAATTCCCTGAATACGAATTTCATTTTCTGCCATATAAGCACTGATCAACGACATTTTTGTGTCATCCAATTCAAAATCAGAAAAATAATCTTTGATTTCCTCCTGAGTCAGTGTATTGTCATTGGTCTGTCCAATGCGAACCAACTCCTGTAGTCCCTCTAAAAATTCCTGCTGACTTTCCATATGACCGCCTTTCTATGCCAAAAATGTTTTTACTGCAAAATAAGCAATAACAAGAATACCTAAAATGATACGATATACACCAAACACTTTAAAATCATTATTTTTAATATAATTTAACAAGAATTTGATTGCGATAATCGATACCACAAAAGATACAACCATTCCTAAAATTAATACGATTAACTCGGTACTCGTAAATGCAAGTCCGAATTTTACGATTTTTAACAGACTTGCACCAAACATCGTTGGAATACCAAGGAAGAAAGAAAATTCTGCTGCAATATAACGGGAGCATCCCAGTAAAATACCTCCAAGAATTGTAGCACCAGAACGTGACGTACCTGGAATCAATGCCAATAGCTGGAACATACCAATACCAATCGCAGTTCCATAACTTAAAGTCTCAAACGATCTTGTGGATGGTCTGCGGCGTCGATTGCGATTTTCAACCACAATAAATAAAATACCATAAAGAATCAACATCAAAGCAACCACAATCGGTTTATATAAATGTTCATCTAACCAATCATCAAACAATAATCCAATTACTGCAGACGGTAACACAGCCACAACGACCTTGAACCAGATCTGCATGGTATCCATCTTCTCTTTTCGATTCTTTTTTGGAGAAAATGGATTTAATTTATGGAAATATAAAACAACGACCGCCATAATCGCACCCAACTGGATTACGACATTAAACATTTCCATAAATGCATCCGTCATGTTTAATTTGATAAATTCATTTACAAGAATCAAATGACCGGTACTACTAATCGGCAGCCATTCTGTAATTCCTTCTACAATTCCTAATACTATAACTTTAATAATTTCAATTACACTAATCATAATTATTGAGTCCTTTCTAACGAGAATAATGAGAAACACACCAAGGTGTTTCTCATTATTCATCTTCTGGTAAAATCTGAATCTTATTCGTTGCTAATTCTTCAACAGCTGCAGACAATGGCTTAATCTCTGCATCCGGGTCATAATCATCCATTAAAGGCGTATCACCGCCAATGATCTGTCTTGCTCTTTTTGCAGTAGCAAGAACAATCGAATAACGGCTGTTTACGACTGTCTCTTCTGGAGATTCTGCCTCACTATTTACGACTTTCATTAATTCAGTATATGATGGATGTAACATTTGTATTCTCCTTCCTATTTCTAAATTGAATCTATAACTGTGCAAAACCTTCTTGGGTCTCACTGATAAAATTGAGATTCTGATGTAATTCACATCGTTTGCTTATGACAATCGCATGTACATTTTGCACGCAGACATCCAATTCATCATTAATTACGATGTATTCATAATTCTCCATTTCTTTCGCTTCTTCTGATGCACGTTTCATACGTTTTGCTACGACTGCTTCTTTCTCTGTACCGCGACCAATCAATCGATCTTTTAAAGCAGTCACCGTTGGTGCTGCAATAAAAATCAAAACAGCATCCGGGTATTGACGCTTAATATTGAGCGCTCCCTGAACTTCTATCTCTAAAATCACATTGCGACCAGCAGCCAGTTCGTTCTCTACAAACATACGTGGTGTTCCATAATAATTATCCACATAACGAGCGTATTCAATAAACCCATTATAGTCGATCAGATTCTTAAAATCTGCTTCAGACTTAAAATAATAATCTACGCCATCTACTTCGCCTTCTCTTGGTGCTCGTGTGGTTGCCGAAACAGATAAACTATACCCATAATCTTTTACCAGCCTTTTCGCTACCGTTCCTTTACCCACACCAGAGAAACCAGAAATGACAATTAATAAACCTCTTTTTTCCATGTATTTCACCTTTCCTGATAGCGACTTGAGATCGTCTCTGGTAACAATGCAGACAACACTACATGATGGCTGTCTGTTATGATCACAGCCCTCGTACGTCTGCCACAAGTTGCATCCACGGCTCTTCCTTCATCTTTTGCCTGCTGCACCATCCTTTTAATCGGAGCTGCATCCGGACTGACGATTGATACAACTTTGTCAATATTAATCACATTTCCAAAACCAATGTTTACTAAATTATTCAATATTCTGAATCTGCTCCCTTACTTTCTCAACTTCCGTTTTTAGGTCAATCGCTGTATTAGAAAGTTCAAGATCATTCGCTTTTGAAAGAATCGTATTTGCCTCACGATTCATCTCCTGAGCAATAAAATCTAACTTTCTACCAATCGATCCTTCCATATCAAGAGTTTTTTTCATACTATTGATATGTCCTCTCAAACGGACCGTTTCTTCATCCACACAGATCTTATCTGCATAAATTGTAACTTCAGCTGCGATTCTGCTATCATCGATCACATTATTTTCCAAAAGTTCTTTTACTTTCTCCTCCAGTTTCGCACGATATTCGTCCACAATGCTTGGCGAACGTGACTCAATGATGTCAACCATTTTAATCATACCATCTAACTTTTCGGTCAAGTCATAATATAAATGTTCTCCTTCAGCTGTTCGCGTCTCGACAAATGCTGTCACCGCTTTTGTCAGTGCTTCTTCCAGAACTGTCCACAGTTCTTCCTCATCAGATTCTTGCTCTTCTAACGTAAAAACTTCTGGATACCTTGAAAGAGATGTCGTTGTGATATCATTTTTCACTCCGAGCTCTTCTTCCATATGTTTTAACATATCCAGATAATTTTTTGCCATGATTTGATTATATTTTAATTCCACTGTCTGTTCAGAAAGATTCTCATAAGTAACAAAGATATCTACTTTTCCTCTCTGAATATACTTTTTGAGCAATGAACGCATCTGAGTTTCAAAAAAACTTAATTTCTTTGGCATACGAATGGAAATATCACCATATCGATGATTGACCGATTTCATTTCGACGATCATCTTACAATTTTGGTTCGATACTTCACTTCTACCAAAACCTGTCATACTTTTAATCAATGAATTCACCTTATCCTTCTATCGTGACAGTACCCTTGCGCATACTATCACATTCTTGTATATCTTATATAGTATATCAGCTTTTTTTCTTTCTCACAAGCAAATCTTGATTTAATGTTTCCAAATAATGTACAAAAGTTGCATTTTTAATCGGAATCTCAAAGTCATCTTCCATTTCATAATATTTAAAATGTTTTTTTCCACATTCAAACTGCCGATTCCAAAACTCCATCATTTTCTCAAAGCGAAGATAATAGCACTTGTTGTGCTTTGAGAAATAAATCAGCAAGAAGCTGATTCCTCCTTGCTGCTCAAAATCTTTCATAAATGTAATCTGATGTTCATGAATGTTATGTAATGGAAAGGAATCCGACGCACATTCTTTGGCATCAAAACATACAGGGATTCCCTGTACCGCTCCAATATAATCGACAGTGCTTTTCTGGTCAAAATATGCCAATGTGATATGGCGATGTTCTTTATCAAACTGTACCGGTTTAATTGAAGTTGGTATTTTTTGCACCAATGCCAGCCGCTTTTCCCGATATCTTTCATTTGTCAAATTGACCATTTCTTCTAATACAGAACCTCTAAGTCCTCTAGAATTCCATGTTGCCATTTATTCCACCACCCTTTTAGATAATTGCAAGCTAGTTCTTATCTTTTGAAACAATTCTGGTGGTTCTGCCTGAATCGTCTTTCCAGCAAGCTTATGACAACGTTTCATCTCTTTTGGAAAAACTAATTTGTAGGCATGCAAAAGTTGAAAAGATAATCCAAACTTTCGTTTTAAACTGTCATTCCATGTTCGGTCACCATATTTATAATCTCCGGCAATCGGATGTCCAGTCGATGCCAGATGGGATCGAATTTGATGCGTACGCCCGGTAATCAGCCATACCTTTAAAAGTGTCGCCTCTTCTGTTGCTACTAGAGGTTCATACTCGGTCTCGATATACGAAGCCCCCTCTATCTTTTGTTTGGAAAATATAACCGTATTTCTTTTTTCATCTTTTTTTAAATATCCCTGAATTCGTTTTCCTCTTAGAACGTTCCCCTTTACGATTGTTAAATAATATTTGTGCATTTTGCGGCTTTTTAACAATTCTGCCATTGTTTGTAACCCTTCTAAGGAAGTTCCTGCCACAATAATTCCGCTTGTATTTCGATCCAATCGGTTACAGATAGATGGCTTAAACGTTTCTCCGAAATGATCACACACTTCTAATACGTAGTCATTAACCGATACATCTTCTGGTCTTGCTTTTTGAGACAATAATCCTGCTGGTTTATTTAAAATCAAAACATTGTCATCTTCATAAAGATGCTCTAGTTTTAAATGGGTTTGCTTTTTTGGTACTTTCTTTTTCTGAAATTCTTCTATCGTCTGATCTGCTAAAAAAAGAGCAACTTGATCCCCTTCCTGTAAAATCTCTTTCCCAGTTGCTTTTTTCTTATTTAATTTAATATTTTTCTTACGGAGCATCTTATATAAAAAACTTTTTGGTGCCGCATCCAAATACTTTGCTAACATCTTATCCAGACGCTGTCCGGCTTCATTTTTTGTAATTATCAGTTCTCTCATCGTTCATAAAGCCCCTTTAACAGTAATTTATGTGGAATCATCTTTGCTGCCAAGCGCATAGCTTTCATCGAAATTCCGTAAACAGAAACTTCTTTTTTCTTTTTTGCATCTCTTAGAGCCTTTTTGACTACTTTTTCTTTGGATGCCCGAAAATATTTCTTATAGCCTGGTGACTTTTTCAAAACTTCTGCTCGTTCAAAAAATTCCGTTTGTACCGGACCCGGACAGACTGTCGTCACACTGATTCCGTCTTTTTTTAATTCTCTCGCCAATGCCCGTGAATAATGCACAACAAATGCTTTTGAGGCTGCATACACATTAAAATCCGGTTGTGGTAAAAATGCCGATGCCGATGCGAGCTGAATGATTCTGCTCCCTCGTTTCATATAAGGAATGGAAATCTGTGTAATCGCTTCTAAAGCCTCACAATTTAATCGAATCATTCCGGTCTGACTATGCACATCAATTTCTCGCGTCTGTCCAATCACACCATAACCTGCAGCATTGATCAACAACATAATCTTTGGTCGTTCACTTTTTAATGCTTCTTCATATCGCAGCCACGACGCTTCCTGTTCCAAATCAAGTGCTAAAATTCTGAACGTCTTTTCTTTATATTGCTCGGAAATCCCTTTTAAAACACTTTCTCTGCGTGCAATTAACCATATTTCATCCATTGACATATCATTCTTTACAATTTGATCGACAAATTCCCTTCCCATTCCTGACGAAGCACCGGTAATCACAATAATTTTTTTCATTTACTTTCTCCTTTTTTCTTGTTTACCCCGATGTGTATTGCGAATTGTTTTCTTTTTCGTTGTTTTTGCTTTTTTATTTTTCGAACAATTTTCCGACTTTTCTTTTTTTGGTCGAATCAGACATCGTGAACCAAACCCGATCAAATCCGTTCTTCCGGCCTTTTTTAATGCTTCCACCACAATATCATAATTAGCCGGATTCCGATACTGCATTAATGCTCTCTGCATTTTTTTCTCATGCGGAGATTTTGGCACATAGACTGGTTCCATCGTTCGTGGATCAAGTCCCGTATAATACATACAGGTTGACAACGTGGAAGGTGTCGGATAAAAATCCTGCACCTGTTCTGGCATATGATTGATTTTCTTTAAATACAACGCCAGTTCAATCGCATCATTTAGTGTACTTCCTGGGTGCGAAGACATCAAATAGGGAACTAAAAATTGTTTCATTCCTAATGTTTCGTTCATTTCTTTATATTGTTCGGTAAATGTTTCATAGACATCATGGGACGGTTTTCCCATCTTTTTCAACACTCGGTCAGAAACATGTTCCGGTGCAACCTTTAATTGCCCGCTAATATGATATTGACACAATTCCTTTAAAAATGTTTTATCTTTTTCATAAACCACATAATCGAAGCGAATCCCTGAGCGGATAAACACTTTTTTTACACTTGGTATCTTTCGAAGCTTCCGTAACAGAGAAATATAATCACTGTGATCCACATTCAAATTTTTACATGGCTGTGGAAATAAACACTGTCTCGTTTTGCAGACACCGTGTTCCAACTGCTTTTGGCAGGATGGCTGTCTAAAATCAGCGGTTGGACCCCCAACATCATGAATATATCCTTTAAAATCTGGATCCTGTGTCATTTCCTTCGCTTCTTTTATAATGGATTCATGGCTTCGTGTCTGAATGATTCTTCCCTGATGAAAGGTCAAGGCACAAAAATTACAGCCACCAAAACAACCACGATTGCTGACCAAACTAAATTTAATCTCTGAGATTGCCGGCACTCCACCCAAAGCCTCATAGGACGGATGATATTTTTTTGTATATGGTAATGCATAAACATCATCCATCTCCATCTGCGTCAATGGCTTTGCCGGTGGATTCTGGACAATATATTCATTCTTTTTATAAGGTTCTACCAGACATTTTGCCTGAAAAGGATCGGTATTACAATACTGCATATAAAAACTCTGTGCATACGATCTCTTATTTTCACTAATTTCCTGATAAGATGGCAATAATTCATAATCATAAACTGAATCTAGGGTCTTTGCCTTATAAACTGTACCTGCGATATAAGTAATATCTTTGACATCTAGCCCAGCGTCCAATGCTTCTGCGATTTCTACGATGGAATGTTCTCCCATGCCGTACATAAGCAAGTCTGCCTGTGAGTCAAGCAAAATTGATCGTTTCATTTTATTACTCCAGTAATCATAATGCCCAAGTCGTCTTAAACTTGCCTCGATACCACCAATCAAAATGGGCACATCTTTATATGTCTGTCGAATCAAATTGCAATATACAACGACAGCATAGTCTGGGCGCTTCCCCATCACACCACCAGGCGTATATGAATCTTTTTTTCTTCGTTTTTTCGACACCGAATAATGATTCACCATCGAGTCCATATTACCAGACGTCACAAGAAATCCCAGTCTCGGTCTTCCAAAAACCTGTATACTTTCTTTTTTCTTCCAATCTGGCTGTGAAATAATTGCCACTTTAAATCCACGAGATTCTAAAACCCGGCTGATGATTGCCACTCCAAAGGAAGGATGATCCACATATGCATCTCCTGTTATATAAACAAAATCCGGCTGTGCCCATCCTCGCTGCTCCATATCCTGTTTTGTTATTGGTAAAAAGGTATTATTCATCGTTATCCCCTTTTAACATTTGTATTTCCGCTTTTGTCAAATTCCGATACTGTCCCGGTTTTAAACTCTTGTCCAAAACAAGCGGACCAAAACGCATTCTTTTTAAATACAATACTTTCTTATTGACTACCTCAAACATGCGCTTAATCTGATGGAATTTTCCTTCCTGTATTGTAATCATAATTTCTGAAACGGCATCCGAAGATAAAATTTCAAGTTTTGCCGGTAATGTTTTCTTCTTCTCTCCAATATCCATGCCATTAGCAAAAATATTTATATCTTCTTGAGTTACTTTTCCCTGAATTTTTGCATAATACGTTTTATCAACATGCTTTTTGGGAGAAAGCAACTGATGAGCCAATTGTCCATCATTCGTCAAAAGTAGTAAACCTTCCGTATCTTTATCTAAACGACCTGCCGGAAATAAATCTTTATTTTTTGTATCTTGGATGAGATCAAGTACCGTCTTATCTTTTGTATCCTGTGTTGCACAGACAACGCCTGCCGGTTTGTACATCATATAATATTCATATGGAACAAAAGAAATCTCTTTTTGATCCACACTCACGACATCCCTTCCAATCACCACTTTTTGTTCCGCTTTTTTGACAATCTCACCGTTGATGCAGACTTGTCCTTTGCGGATCATCTGCTTGACCTGACTACGACTGCCAACGGACATTTTTGCCAAATATTTATCTAATCGTATCTGTTCTTTCATTACATCCATCTCCAGGCTGGTGCATATTTATTTTTCAATCTTCCTTTGTTTAATTTTCCCCATCCAAGAGGAAATCCGTCGACAGTAATCAAAACAAATCCCTCAGGGCCATCAACCATAATTGTCTCACATTTTAAATATTTTAACACTCTCTCATCTTCTAATGGGAAATCAATCGTTTTATAATACTGTTCCGACTTTAATGCCATCGCAAGTGCCTGATCTGGTTCAAAACGCTTTTTCTTTTGCTCTCCTAAACATAAACCAGAACGAACCATACGAATTCCTTTCACTTCAGGCATCGCATTTGGTATCAAAAAGAGACGCTCACCAATCTGTTTATAATATCCGTCATTATCATCTAAATTTACATTTCGCAAAAATTCAGCAGCTTCTGTCGAAAGTTTTTCACTCTTATGATGGTATTTTTGTCTCTTTCTTTCACCATCTGCTTTTTTAAATAAAACTGCAAAATGCCCTTCTCCTTCAATTTGATGTGGCCACATGCGGTAAGCATATCTTAGCGATTCATCACCATTGACCACCCATTCCGGATGACCATATCCACGTCCTGGAAAGGAAAAACTATTTTCCAATGTCATGTCTGGATACTCTTTTAACACCCAATCTACTAGCCCTTCGTCTTCTTCCGGTGAAAACGTACAGGTAGAATAGACAAGATATCCTCCCGGTTTTAACATCGACAATGCTTGTGCAACGATTTCTTTTTGCAGAGGTTCATAATAGGCCGGTCCTCTCTGCTCATAATCCTTAAACATCTGGGGATTTTTTCGAAACATCCCTTCCCCAGAACACGGGGCATCCACTAAGATTTTGTCAAAAAATTGTGGAAATGCCTTTGCCAATTTCTCTGGCTTTTCACATGTCACTACCACATTCGCTGCACCTGTCATATCTAAATTCTTTACAAGTGCCTTTGTGCGGGATATGCTGATATCATTGGACACCAACAATCCCTTTCCCTGCAGTTTTCCGGCAATTTGCGTCGATTTTCCACCTGGTGCTGCACAAAGATCAAGTACACGGTCTCCCGGTTCTACTGGAAGTAAACTTGCCGGCAACATCGCACTCGGTTCCTGAATATAGTACATTCCTGCATGATAATATGGATGCTTTGCCGGTTGACCTTTGGTTCCATCATAATAAAATCCTTCTTTGCACCATGAAATTTCTTTTAATGCTACAGGACTTTTTTCAATAAATTCTTCTCGACTGATCTTTAACGGATTTAAGCGAATTCCATAATACTCTGGTTCATCATAACTACGAAGAAATGCATCCCATGACGTTCCCAAATATGTTTTCATTGATTTCTCAAAAGCTACTGGTATTTTCATCTTTCTTCTCCAAAACAAAGCGGACAAATCCGCCTCAAACTCCCTAAATTCCATAAGTAAAGGAGCACAACCTTTACCTTAATGCAAGCTTTGTGCTCCATGTCCTTCTGCGATAATATCCAACTGATGTCCAAATCGAATCAGTTGCTCCATATCGTCTTGCTCATAGATTTTGTAAAATTCCTCCTGAATCCTTTGTACTTCCTGGCGGTTCCCCACCCGATAAAGATTTTGCAGATTATGCAGAATATCAGATATTAGATTTGCTTTTACACTAAACGCATTTTGTGCATCTAAAATCTCATCTCTGACTGCTGACATTTCTTGATCCAAAACAACAATTGCATTTGAAGCATTGATTAATTTATCTTGAATATATTCTGGAATGTGATGAGAGTATTTATAGTGGAGCGAATGCTCTACAGTTGCCCAGAAATCCATCGCCAGTGTTCGAATCTGAATTTCGACTGGTAATTTCTTTGCTCCCTTTAATGTATTCACTTCATATTCTACGATCAAATGATAGCTACGGTATCCTGTGTTCTTCGCTGTTTTAATATAGTCTTTTTGTGCGATGATCGTCATATCACTTCGTTCATCGATCATCTCTACCACGCGGTAAATATCTTCTACAAACTGGCAAATAATACGGATTCCAGCAATATCTTTAATCTTTTCTTCAAGATTGTTCATGTTGACATCTTTTTTCTGCATCTTATCGAGAATACTTGATATCTTTTTTACGCGTCCTTCCACACGTTCAATCGGAGAATAACTGCCCTTCAAATGACATTCGCGGATAATGTGGTTAAATTTAACCTCCAACTCATCCACAGCAAGCTGATATGGTGCCAACAACTCTCTCCATAACTGAATTTCCATACAATCACCTGCTTTCTTTTCAATCTATCACTTTAGTATATCATAAAGGCGAGAAAAAATCTTTCCTTTTTCGTAAGTTTTTTGTATTCGTTCAAAATCTTGCAAAATTTCCATGCCTGACTCTGATCTATTCATTTGAAATACCGTTTCATTCAAAATTGTCTTCTAGTAAATCTGTTCCGTCTGCAGCAGATGTCGCAAGCTCATCACAACGCTCATTTTCCGGATGTCCGGCATGACCTTTTACCCAGCAAAAAGTAACCGTATGAGATTTCATCGCAGTTAACATTCTCTTCCACAGATCCACATTTAAAACCGGTTTATTTCCTGCCCGTTTCCAGCCACGTTTTTGCCATCCATCAAGCCAATGTTCATTGAATGCTTTTACTACATATTGAGAATCCGAATAAACAGTCACTTCACATGGTCTGTTCAATGCCTCTAATCCGACAATCACTGCCATCATTTCCATACGGTTATTTGTTGTTTTTTTATATCCTGCTGAATATTCCCGTCGATGCACCTGACCTTGCGGATCAATATATTCTAATATCGTTCCATATCCACCAGGTCCATTGGGATTTCCTCTTGCAGCTCCATCTGTATACATTGTTACTTTCATATTCATCTCCTAAGTATATTTTGCATCAGTAAACACTTAGTCATTCCAGGCAGATGTTCTCATTACAGCGCGATTTTTCGTATCACCATACCCATCACGAAGCGAAACAGACCTCTGTATTGTTATATCTAATGTAACAACTGTTCGACGGCGTAATGGATCTATAAAAGAATATCTGTCTTTGGAATGACTTAGTGTCTATTTGCCCGTAAAAAATATTTTACAAATATTTTTATATAATAATGCAAACTAATCCACCATTGCTTTCGTTAACTATTTTCTCCATCGTATCTTGCAATTTTTGCTGGCTTTCATCATTCATTTTTGCAGCTTTTGACTGCATACCTTCGCCAACCATTTCTTCTAGTGTTTTTCCAAATAAATTAATATCCCAGATGCTTCCTTCCTCTTTTGAAGCTCCAGCATTCATATAATCAATGATATCTTGCGCTTGTTCTTTCGTGCCCACGATTGGAGCAATTTCTGTCGAAATATTAGCACGGATCATATGAATGGATGGTGCTTGTGCCTTAATGCGGATACCATATTTATTTCCGTGTTTTACAAGTTGCGGTTCTTCAAGAGAAATATCTTTTTTCAACGGAGATACCACTCCATAGCCTTTTTGACGCACACTCATAAGTGCGTCTGAAACCTGATCACATTCTTTTTGTGTTTTTGCCAATGACTGTATCGTCTTTAAAAACTCATACTCATTTGTGATCGGCATACCGATAAAATCACTGATAATCTGATAATAGTAGCGATCATCAAAGATAACTGAAACATCTACCTCACCAGTATCTAAATGAATTGCATCGATTTTCATTTTCTGGATATATTCATTTTCTTGTAGTGGAATTTGATATAAATCCTGCATAACCTCAAACTGTTCTAAATTTTCGCGAATGGTTGCCAACAACGCCTTTTTTAAAACATGTTCACTTGACAATGCCTCCATCCATTTTGGAATATAGAATCCCAGTGAAGTTATTGGAAATTCTAATAAAATGCTTTTTAGCAGTTCATTGATATCCTCCTTACGAAGTTGCTCACAATTTAGTGGCAGCACCGGACACTGATAAGTCTCTCGCATTTTATTTGCCATCTCTTTCGTTTCACTACTGTAAGGACGGCTCGTATTGAGAATTACGATAAATGGCTTATGTAATGATTTTAATTCTTCAATGGTCTGTTTTTCCACCGGTTCATACTGGCTTCTTGGAATCTCTCCAAAAGACCCATCTGTTGTAACAACAATACCAATCGTTGAGTGTTCCTCAATAACCTTTTTTGTTCCAATTGCTGCCGCCTTTGTAAATGGAATCTCATAGTCAAACCAAGGTGTTTTTACCAGTCTTTCCTCAGAACCCTCTAAATGACCAACTGCACCTTCCACCATATAACCTACACAATCGATCAGGCGCACTTTTAATTGAATGTCATCTTCCACTGTAATCTCAATTGCTTCATTCGGCACAAACTTTGGTTCCGTCGTCATGATCGTCTTTCCCGCTGAAGACTGTGGCAATTCATCCCTGGCTCTTGATTTCTCGTATTCATCTTCCATATTTGGAAGTACCATCAAATCCATAAACCGTTTAATAAATGTACTTTTCCCTGTTCTGACCGGTCCAACAATGCCAATATAAATCTCTCCATTCGTACGCGCACGAATGTCTTTATACACATGAAATGTTTCCATAACAAAAAATCCCCTTCCAACAATACTGCTATAGTATATGAAAGGGAATTTCGATTTATGACTATTATTCTGCTAATAATTTCTGTACACCTGCTAATTTTACGCAAACACAGAAAATTTTCATTGCTTTTTCTAATTCATCTACCGTTGGGTAAGATGGTGCAATACGAATATTGGTATCCTTTGGATCCTTTTTATATGGATATGTTGCACCTGCACCTGTCATAACTACACCTGCTTCTTTTACAAGACGTACAGTTTCTTTTGCACAGCCTTCTAAAGTATCAACTGCTACAAAATATCCCCCTTTCGGACTTGTCCATGTCAGAAGTCCGGTATCAGCAAGTTCTGCATCCAAAATTTTTAATACCATTTCAAACTTTGGTTTCATCGTATCAGCAAGTTTCGCCATATGAGCTTTTAATCCTTCTGCATTTTTGAAGAATTTTACATGGCGTAACTGGTTTAATTTATCATGACCAATTGTCTGATATGTCATAACACCCTTGATTTCCTCAATCATTTCTTCACTGGCTGCCACCATGCTGACACCTGCACCAGGGAATGTGATCTTGGATGTAGAAGCAAAATATAATGGTCTGTTTGGATTGCCAGCTGCCTTTGCTTCCTCTAAAATATCTAATATTTTTACATCTTCAAAAATTGGGTGTACACCATAAGCATTATCCCAGAAAATTCGAAAATCAGGTGCTGCTGTTTTCATTGCTGCCAAGCGTTTCACCGTCTCATCACTATAGCAAATTCCCTGTGGATTAGAGAATTTTGGAACACACCAGATACCTTTGATGCTTGCATCTTCTGCTACTAATTTTTCTACCATATCCATGTCTGGTCCATCTTCCGTCATTGGAATTGTGATCATTTCAATACCAAGACGTTCTGTAATTCCAAAATGTCTGTCATATCCTGGTGATGGGCATAAAAATTTTACTTTATCCAATCTTCCCCAAGGAGTATTGCCTTCCGTACCAAACACCATCAAGCGCATCATAGCATCAAACATTAAGTTAAGGCTTGCGTTTCCTCCTACGATAATCTGGTTGGTTGGAATTCCGAAACAATCAGAAAAGAGCTGTTTCATCTCTGGAATTCCATCTAAAACTCCATAGTTTCTTGCATCTAATCCGTTTTCCGTTTCATATCCATCTAATATATCAAACATGCCATTTGATAAATCCAACTGTGCAGGCGCTGGTTTTCCTCTAGACATATCGAGTTTTAACCCTGCCTTTACATACTGGTCATATTCTGCCAGTAACTCTTTCTCTAATTTTTGTAATTCTTCTTTCGAATACTCTGTGATCTTTGCCATGATGATCTTCCTCCTAGTTTACCACTTTAATGTCTCAAATTCTTTTCTACGATCTCTCATCAGTAACTCCGCAACTGCATCTTTTGCAGCCTTATCTTCAAATAAAACGGCATTTACTTTTTCGATGATCGGCACCGTCACTCCCTTTCTTCTGGCAAGTTTCAGTGCGGCTCTCGCAGAATTGACCCCTTCTACAACCATTTTCACTTCATCCATCGCCTCTTGGGCAGTATATCCCTCTCCAATCAACTGCCCGGCTCTATGATTTCGGCTGTGAACACTTGTACAGGTAACAATTAAATCACCAACTCCGGTCAATCCGGAAAAAGTTTCCACTTGGCCACCTAACGCTGTTCCCAGACGAGTTAATTCTGAAATTCCTCTGGTTATGAGCGCAGCCTTTGAATTATCACCATATCCGAGACCGTCTGCAATTCCCGCTGCCAGGGCAATCACATTTTTCAATGCGCCTCCCATCTCAATTCCTTTTACATCAGGACTTGTGTAAACTCGGAAATATGGATTCATAAAAATATCTTGAATGTATAAAGCATCTTCTTTTTCTTTAGCTCCCGCGACAACTGTCGTTGGCATTCGTCTGCCGACTTCCTCCGCATGACTTGGTCCGGAAAGCACACATGCTTTTACTCCTGGTATTTCTTCTTCTATAATTTCTGTCAGTGTCAAAAATGTACCATCCTCAATTCCTTTGGCAACACAAATGACAATCTGACCTTCTTTCACATAAGAATTCAACCTTTTTGCTGTATCTCTGACAGCCGTCGATGGAACTGCCATCACGATTGCCTTATTTCCAGCTAAAGCTTCTTCAAAATCACTTGTTGCAATAATATTATCTGGAAGCATTACCCCTGGAAGTTTGGATGCCTGTTCTCGGTCTCTTTGAATTTTTTCTGCTTCTTCTTTTCTGTGAGACCACAACGTGACATTATGTCCATTTTCTGCCAAAACCACACTTAATGCGGTTCCCCAACTTCCAGCGCCCAATACTGTAATCTGCTCTGCATCTTTTTTATCTAATTTAAGCACCTATCTCTCCACCTTCTGCCCTAATTTATTTTCTGTTCCATTTAACAATCTTCCAATATTTGCTCTGTGACGCCATATCGAGAGTGCTCCGTAAATAATCCCCATCCCGATGATCTTCGGTTGATATCCATAAAATCCAAACAGGATAAATGGAATCGCGATCATCATAATGATCGAACCTAACGATACGTATTTACTAACACCGGTTATAAGGGCAAATATAATAAAACAGATCAGTGCCATACGTGGATCCATTCCAAATAAAACGCCACCAGTTGTTGCAACACCTTTTCCACCTTTGAATTTCATAAAAATCGGAAAATCATGTCCTAAAATTGATCCAAGACCGGCAAGAAGCATCAACAACGTCACTGAAATGTCGACATGCGGTGCAATCAAAAAACGAGCGATATATACACTGAAGACACCCTTTAAAGCATCACCAAGAAATGTGATTGCAGCAGCTTTTTTTCCCAGTACACGCAAAGTATTCGTCGTACCCGAATTACCACTTCCAAAATTTCGAATATCGATCTCATTGAGCTTTCCGATAAAGTAACCTGTCTGACAGCAACCGAATATATATCCAATCGCTATACTTAATATGATATAGCTCATCGTTTTTCCTTCCTTTCCCGTGCGATAATACGGATCGGCGTACCACGAAAACCAAATGTTTGACGTATCTGATTTTCAATGTATCTAGTATAGGAAAAATGCATCAGTTTCTTATCATTAATAAACACAACGAATGTCGGTGGTTTTACCGATGCCTGCGTAATATAATATAAACGTAATCGTTTTCCTTTATCAGAAGGTGGCTGTTTCATTGCCACTGCCTCTGCAAGAATTTCATTTAAGACACCTGTCTGGATTCGTAAGTTACAATTTTCCACAACTGCATCAATCGTATCAAAGATTTTTGGAAATCTCTGTCCTGTTTTCGCAGAAATAAAAATAAGTTCTGCATATGGCATATAAGCTAATGTCTCGCGAACCTTTGAGGTATATTTATAAATCGTTTTATTATCTTTTTCGATTAAATCCCATTTATTGACTGCAATGATAACACCTTTGCCCCGCTCATGTGCAATTCCAGCAATTTTGGCATCCTGTTCCGTAATACCTTCCTCGGCATCTACAACGAGCATCGCAACATCACAGCGTTCGACAGCAGCTACGGTACGGATAATACTATATCGCTCAATTTCTTCTTTAATTTTATTTTTGCGTCGAAGTCCTGCTGTATCGATAAAAACATATTCTTTTCCATTCTTCGTTACAACAGTATCAATTGCATCACGAGTCGTACCAGCAATATTCGATACGATCACTCTCTCCTGACCGAGCATTTTATTGATGATTGAAGACTTTCCACTATTTGGTTTACCGATGATTGCAATCTTTGGACGATCATCTTCTTCCTCTAATAAGGCCTCCTCATCACAGTGGCTTAACACTTCATCCAACATGTCTCCAAGTCCCAGACGGGAAGCTCCAGATACCGGTATTGGATCTCCCAGTCCTAAGTTATAAAATTCATACACATCTGGCATATACTTTTGAAAATTATCAACTTTATTGACAACTAAAACAACCGGTTTCCCAGAACGACGCAACATATCTGCAACACGGAAGTCCGCATCCACTAATCCCTGTCGGACATCTACCAAAAAGATGATCGCATCTGCAGTCGCAATTGCAATCTCGGCTTGTTCTCTCATTCTTGAAAGAATCAAATCCTTGCTTTCCGGCTCAATTCCTCCCGTATCTACTAACGTAAAATTTTTATTTAACCATGTTATATCTGCAAAAATTCGATCTCGGGTAACACCTGGTGTATCTTTTACAATTGAAATCTGTTCTCCTGCCAAGGCATTAAACAGTGTGGACTTTCCAACATTTGGACGTCCAACAATTGCTACCATTGGTTTACTCATACTCTTTCTCCTTCATTTTTTCAACTCTAATCCTTCGTTTGATTTTACAATAATAAATGGGAATTGTAAAGCTTTGTACTGCAAAAAAGCCTTATTTCCTCATTTTTTCAACAAAATTATATTCTAAGGTTCCTCTTCATTATCCAAAAGCATCATCAACAGAACTGAAATTTAGCTTTCCTTTTCCTTCACCTGGATACTCTTGGCAAATAATCATAACTCTATCTTTTCTAATTATCTTTGTTCACTTTCATCTTTCATGATAAATCCTGCCAAATTTCCTCGTTTTCCCTCACTCGCACGATGGGAAAATAAAAGATCAGGATTACAGCATGTACAAATATCTGTGACATCCAGATGCTCTTTTCGAATTCCAGCATCCAGTAAAATAAGTTCATTAATTTTCCATAAATCTAATTGGTATTTTCCATTTCCTTTTTCTATCATAAATTCCTGATACCATTGATCCGGAAATTCTTCGCGAAATTTTGAGGCAACATCCTCACTGACTTCATAGCAATTTTGACAAATGGATGGACCAATCGCAGCAATGATATCTTCCGCTTTTGATCCATAAACTTCCTGCATCTTTTCGACAGTTTTCTGACCCATGCGACATACCGTGCCTCTCCAGCCAGAATGAGAACTTGCAATGACACCCTGAACGGGATCATAGAAAAACAGTGGCACACAATCTGCATAACTTGTGACCAGACAAATACCAGTCTCATCTGTCATCAGACCATCCTTTCCCTTCATAATCTTACCACGATCATTTTTTGTCACAATCTTAATTTCTGTCTTATGAATCTGATTCGAGAAAACACGTTGATCCAGCGTAAAGCCGATCGCCTGCCCCATTCTACGATAATTTTCATCTACGGACTCTTTCTTATCTCCTCGATGATATGAAAGATTCATACTTGCAAATATTCCCTCACTCACTCCACCGAGACGAGTGGAAAAGCCATGTTTTACACCTGCCTGTTCCAATTTCGGAAACGTTAAAAAAGGAACTCCTTGTTTTTGATTCATATTTGTTGAATGATTTTGATTTGATTTTTTAAACTTTATTTCCATTTCTGTCTCCACTGATATTCAAATGCATTTTTATAAACACGTAACGTGTTTCCGAGTATTGCCGCCACATCAAACCGAATCTGGTAATTTTCATATTCATGATGTCTCATTAAAAAATCGTCGGCAACCCGGCAAATTACCTGCTGTTTTCTTTGATTAACTGCCTCTTCCGGTTTTCCATGTTCTTCCTTGCTTCGATATTTTACCTCAATAAAAACCAGATCATCTACATCCAAGGCAATTATATCAATTTCTCCATATCTACACCGATAATTTCGTTTTAAAATTTGATATCCATGCTTTTCTAATACGGATGCGACAATCATCTCATACTCTGTTCCCTGCTGTCTGCGATTTATCAAATATACTACCCCTCTTATTTATTGACACTCGAACCGATTTTTGTGTACCCATCTAAACAAAATTTTTTACAAATGTAAGCCTGTGGATCGGACATAAGCCAAGTTCTTTGATTCCCTGAATATGATTCTGCGTCCCATATCCTTTATTACTGACAAAATCATATCCTGGATAAACTTTTTCAAACTCCATCATCATATGATCTCTTGTCACCTTAGCAATAATACTAGCGGCTGCAATTGACATACTTTTCGCATCCCCTTTAATAATCGGTACTTGTGGAATATCCACCTGCGGAATACGAACTGCATCATTGAGCAATACATCTGGACGTACCGATAATTGGCTGATTGCACTTCGCATCGCATCATAGGTAGCATTTAAAATATTTTTCTCATCAATTGTTTCCACAGAGGCCATACCAATTCCAATCGAAATTGCTTTCTCCTGTATTTCAACAAAAAGTTCCTCTCTTCGCTTTTCACTAAGTTTTTTTGAATCATTGATGTACAAGATTTCACAATCTTTTGGCAAAATGACTGCTGCTGCCACAACCGGACCAGCTAAAGGACCTCTTCCCACTTCATCAATGCCACATATATATTCACACATAGAATACTCTTCTTCATATGCGCACATTGCTTTTACCCTTTGGCGTTCTTGTTCCAATTTTGCAATCTTTTTATCAAAAGCCTCTAAAGCCTTTTTGACTCCTATCCTCTCATCTGTTCGATATGTATCTGCTACTTCATACTGCCCTTCTGCAAACGCTTTTGCTAAAATATCTTTAATTTCACCAATTTTTTCTGCCATCTTCGACTCCTTTATATAAGTAGACTTTATAATTTTGGAAAATCTGTCTATCAGAAAAAAAGATTCTTAGTCACCTCTAAGAATCTTTTTCTTCTGGCAATTCTAAAGTAATATACCCTATTTTACCACTTCGAAATTCATCTAACAATAAAATTGCAGCTTTCTCCAAATCATAACTTCCACCTTTTGCCAAACATTTTCGATTCGTCGCAATTTCTTCTAAGATGGCAACTCTATCCGCATCTTCATTTACTTCATAACGCTTTGCAAGTAATCCAGGATAGGATTCTTTTAGAAAATCAATGAATTCGATTGCCATTTCTGAACGGTTTACAATTTCATCTTTGATTGATCCGATCAATGCGAGACGAAGTCCTACGTTTTGATCATCAAACTTTGGCCATAAAATACCCGGTGTATCCAAAAGCTCAACATTTTTATTTAATTTAATCCACTGCTTTCCTTTTGTCACTCCTGGTTTATTACCAGTTTTGGCACATGCCTTTCCAGCAAAACTATTAATAAAAGTAGATTTTCCTACGTTAGGAATTCCAACGATCATTGCTCTGATCGGGCGATTTTTAATTCCGCGTCTGCGGTCACGCTCAATCTTTTCTTTACAAGCTTCCTGTATGACACCATTGACTGCTTTGACACCGGTTCCTTTCTGAGAATTGACTTTGGCAACAGCAAAACCCTGGCTTTTAAAATATGCCTCCCAACGATCGGTCGCCTCTCTGTCTGCCAAATCTGTCTTATTTAACAAAATCAAACGATATTTATTCTTCGCCAATTCGTCTATATCTGGATTTTTACTGCTAAATGGAACTCTCGCATCTACTAATTCTACAACAATATCAATTAGTTTTATATTTTCCTGCATCATACGTTTCGCTTTCGTCATATGACCAGGATACCATTGAAAATGCATCGTTTCCCTCCTCCCTATGCTTTGATTTATGTGAAAGTTACAAAATGTATTTTTTCGTTTTATCACCAGAGTTTTAGCTTAATCTTACCGACAATGTTTTTCTTTGTTACATTGCCTACACTTGAAACCCTCGAATCTTCACTATTATTATAATTATCTCCGAGAACAAAATACTGATCTTTTTTTAACGAAATTTTATTATTAGCTAAACCACCGGAAAGAATCGTTTCATTCCCTTTTGCCTCCACTTCTTTTCCGTTGACAAGTATTTTGCCATTCAAAATTTGAACCGTCTCACCTGGCACCGCAACAACCCGTTTAATATAGTAAGAACTACCTTCTTCACTCGTCTTAAATACAATGATATCATCTTTTTTCGGTGATCCGATCAGATAACTCAGACGGCTGGCAATACACAACTGACCATCATCCAAAGCTGGTTTCATCGAATCCCCACGCATGGTAATCCCAAATGCACAAAATCGAGTTAAAAAAAAGGCGGCTACAATCGTCAATAAAACACCAATCACATAAAATATAATTTTTTCTCGCATTTGGCGCTTACGTTTTCGTGCTAAATAGTTAATTGTATAATATGTTTCCATGTAAATCACTCCTCAACATGGTAATAAAACAAAGCGGATCATCCGCTATCAACTTTATCATATCATAAAACAGGGACAAGTTTGCACTTGTCCCCGAAAAGTCCTGTTATTATTTTACTAACTCTTTTACTTTTGCTCTCTTACCTACACGGTCACGTAAGTAATATAATTTAGCTCTTCTAACCTTACCTCTTCTGACAACATCAATCTTGTCAACAATTGGTGAATGTAAAGGCCATGTCTTTTCAACGCCAACACCATTAGAAGTTTTTCTTACAGTAAATGTTTCGCGGGATCCACCGTTCTGTCTTTTAATAACAGTTCCTTCAAAAACCTGAATTCTTTCACGGTTTCCTTCTTTTACTTTTGCATGAACTCTTACAGTATCTCCAACTCTGAATTCATCCACTTTTTCTTTCATCTGAGCAGCTTCAATCTGCTTAATAATATCGTTCATTGTGCGTTCCTCCTTAATAATCTTAGATGTTCTTAATACTTTTTTCGTAACAGAGGACCATCCTATTCATCACAACTACCATATAATAACACATAAAAATTATTGGTGCAATCTTTTTTTATAGAATTTATTTACTTTTATGCTTTTCCAACAAATCTGGTCTCCATTTGGCTGTCCGTTCTAGCGAGCACTGATAGCGCCATTCTTCTATTCGTGCGTGATGACCGGATAAAAGAACTTCCGGCACTTCTTTGTCATGCCAAACTGGTGGCCGCGTATACTGCGGATATTCTAACAAATTATCATGGAAAGATTCAATATCTGCCGAGACATCATTATTCAGAACGCCTGGTACTAAACGAGCAATTGCATCAATCATGACCATTGCCGGAAGTTCTCCACCCGTTAATACATAATCCCCGATGGAAACATAATCGGTTACAACTTCCTCAAGTACACGTTCATCAATACCTTCATAATGACCACATAAAAAAATCAAGCTTTCTTCTTTTGCAAAATCCTCCGCCATCTTCTGATGGAATACATTACCTTGAGGTGTTAAATAAATCACTCTCGTCTTCTCCCCAAGCTTTTGCTTTGCATACTCACATGCTGCATAGACAGGTTCTGCCTGCATGACCATGCCCGCACCACCACCATAAGGATAATCATCTACTTTCATATGTTTATTCGTCGAAAAATCGCGAATATTTGTCGTCTCAATCTGAATCAGACCATTTTTTGATGCTCGTCCAAGGATACTCGTCTGGCATCCCTGCTCAATCATCTCTGGGAATAACGTGCATACATGAAAATTCATCTTAATCCACTAATCCTTTCATCAAATGTATCGTCACTTGTTCAGTGTCCAAATCCACATCAAGTATACACTCTGGAATGGCTGGCAACAAAACCTCTTTTCCATCCAATGTTTTCACGATATAAACATCATTGGCTCCTGTCTGCATCACATCTGTCAATGTTCCAAATTCTGTACCATCATCAAGTACAACCTTTAAACCGATCAAATCGACAATAAAATTTTCGTTTGGTCCCAGTTTGACTGCATTTTTTCGCGATACATATAAATCACATTGTCGATATTGTTCGACATCATTGATATTATCAATACCTTTAAATTTTATAATTACAAGATTCTTTTGAAATCGACAAGATTGTACTTCCATCTTGCGACGTTCTTTACCGGTATCTATTAAAACTTCTTTTAATTTTTTAAAACGTTTTGGATCATCAGTTGTTGGAAATACCTTTACTTCACCGCGAATTCCATGTGTTTTTGTAATCACGCCAACTCTTAAAATATCTTCCATTCTATCACAAGTCTCCTATATCATTCTTTTTTCGTGGTTCTAGTATAGCATAGAAAGAAAAAAGAGTCCAACAACATGTATCGCCGAATTAGGCAAGCCAATAGATTTTGTGAATGGCTTATGTTATAATAGTTTTATACTCGTTCACACATGAAAACAACAGGAGGAGAAGAATGAATCTTTACCATTTACGGTATTTTATTACATTAGCTCATTTGGAACACTATACGAAAGCAGCTTCCGAACTTTCGATCACACAACCTAGTTTAAGTCATGCTATCGCTTCTCTCGAACAGGAATTAGGTGTGAACCTGTTTGAAAAAGAAGGACGTAATATCGTACTCACAAAATACGGACATATGTTTTTGCGAGATGTAGAAAAATCCATAGAAATCTTAGATTCGGGCATTAAAACTCTAAAAGCGGCAGGCACTGGAGAAGGATCCATTGATCTAGGTTTTTTACAAACTTTAGGAACAGAACTGATTCCTGAACTGATCCAAGGCTATAAGTCCGAATATTCTGATCGCAAAGTTAATTTCAATTTATACACTGGTGTTACCAGAGAACTTTTAAATGGATTAAAAAACAAAAAATTTGATATGGTTATCTGCTCAAAACTTTCAAAAGAGCCATCCATCGAATTTGTACCGATTGCATATCAAAAATTGGTCGTTATCGTACCAAAGGATCACCCATTATCCATCCGTCATTCTGTATCTTTGGCAGAAACTCTAGAATATCCGCAAATTATCTTTTCAAAACAAAGTAGTCTTCGTCCAATTATCGATGAACTATTTGATATTGCTGGTGATTACCCGGAAGTTGTCTATGAAATGGAAGAAGATCAAGTCATTGCCGGCTTCGTATCAAAAGGTTTTGGAATTGCCATTGTTCCTGATATACAGATTCTGGATACGATGGATGTGAAAAAAATCGATATTTCAAGTCCAAACTGGCAACGTATCTTTTATTTGGCCTTTTTAAAGAATAAATATATCTCTCCGGCAGCTCAAACATTCAAAAACTATATAATCGAACACAGTATGCTCGATTAAAAACCACGAAACGCGTTTTGCGAGTTTCAACCGTTCTCGTGCAAAGGCAATTGAAAAGATAACTATTTTTGTTTGCCTTGTACCGTTGCGTAAATAAAAAAGTGTTTGTTAATTCTCCAATTAGCAAACACTTTTTCATCGTTCACATCTATCATAACATAGAATTTATTTTATAATCATTAATACTCTATTCTGAGCAAAATATAAATCCTTTATCTTATCCTTTACGATAGCTAGAACATTCTGTCTCCTGCGGTTCACAGGCACAAGCCCCAGAAATTCCTACTTTTCCTGCAGTGCATCGACACTCTTCATTATAGATACAAGTTTCTGCTTTACAATCAATGTCAATAACTGCGGATGCATGACCCAGAGAGTTTTCCGCACCATATTTTGTGCGTTCCTCAAAACTGTCACAACAAGTATCTTGTGGTGTATGCGCTTGACGGCCTTCGACACAAATATCACCTCGGCTACAATTCATTCCCTTATTATAAATACAACTCTGAGCAGAACATGTTAATAATGGCATAATCATTTCCTCCTTTTTCTTTTCTGCTCAAATAGTATTTGTAGGTTTTAAAATTTTATACGCTTCTAATTCCGAATCTGTTCCAAAGTGTCAAACAAAGGTTTCATATCTTGTTTGAGCATTTTTTTCTGTATCTGATAAAAACGACGATAAACTTTGGAAGATTCATTTTGCGGCTCATAAATTTTTTTAATCTTTAAATATGTTTCCAATTTTTCATTTATATTTTTTACATATCCCGCTGCGTAAGCACCAAACAGACAATTCATTATAACTGCTCCACCTGCATTTTCTAAGGTTACAACTTTACTCTCTAACATATCTGCTTTCATCTGATTCCACAACTCATTCTTGCTCCCGCCCTCTGTAATTGCAATTCGGCTAAGATCCACTCCAGCCTTACGATAAATGTCAGTAATTTCCATATAATCGTATCCAATTGCTTCTAACACTGATCGCCATAATACAAATTGTTCCGTATCTAGCGTCATGTTCAAAAAACATCCACATGCATTTGCTTGATCACCGCTACCACCAGTCAAATACGGCAAAAACAATACACCATTGCTACCTGCTGGTACTTTTGCTGCCTGCTTGCTAAGAAGAGAATAATAATCTGCATCCTCTTCTTTTTGGCATATCTGATCTTTGAACCAGCGAAGTGCAAGCCCACCAGTACGAATGTATCCCCAATAAAAATACGTATCTGGTAACGTACCACTATTAAAAATTAAACCAGTTCCTTTTTTGCTCAGTTCCGGAATAATTCTCTTGGTCGAAACGCAAAACATCGCGCATGTTCCCGCTACATCAACTGCATGTCCAGCTTCCAAAATACCACTACCGATCATTGATTGCATTGTATCACCTGCACCGCCACAAATTGGGATACCTTCTGGAAGTCCAATCTCTTTTGCTATCTCTTCTGTCAAAGTTCCAACGATATCCCAAGGTTTTACAATTTTAGGCATATAGGATAACGAAATTCCTAAAATTTCCAATTGTTCTGTTGACCATTTTTTATCATAAACATGATATCCAAATCCCCATCCTGACATCGCTCCCCAATCAATAAACATCTGATCGGCTTTTAATCCTGCAAGATGTGAAAGAATATAAGGTGCATTATGAACAAATTTCACACCACGTTCCTTAAAATCTGAATTATGTTTTAATAACCATCTGGCAATCATCGCTGGAAACATACAGTTTGCCTCTGCATTACCAGTCTCTCGTCCCCAGATTTCCAAATCCATATCATTGATTGTTTTTACGTCTTTTTCAGTTCTGGAATCCAAATAATTAATATACGGTGTAATCGCATTTCCCTCTGCATCTACTCCGACAATACCGCAAATAATGCCGTCCCCCATAATTGCTTTCACTTGACACAAATCAAGTCCTTTTTTCCTCATTTGCATTGTACATTCATATATACAGTCTTTTGTAAGTCGTAAATATTCATCCACATCCATCTCCACCCAACCTGGTTTTGGATAGTAGAGCGTTGTTGGCTTTTGACAGGAGGCGACACACTCCATATCCTGATTGCAAACAACGACTTTTACACTCTGTGTTCCTGCATCAAATCCTACATAATATTGTTCCATATAAATCTCCTTTCCTTACGCTCTGCGCGTATCTCCAGGGAGCATCGAATTTTATGAAACATCTTTGTGGAGTATTTTTTGTTACAGAGAAAATTCTGAAAAGAATTTCTTAGGTAACAAAAAAGCTCTGAATCATCAAATTCAGAGCTTTACGCACTACAAAAAGAAACGAATCATACATTCTTCTCTCATCCAGACTATACTGTCGGCTTCGGAATCTCACCGAATCATGCCTTACGGCTCGCGGGCTTTACCGCCGGTAGGGAATTTCACCCTGCCCTGAAGAAATTTTGTTCATATTTATTTCACTATATATAATATTATCGTATTTCATACTATTTGTAAAGAAGCACAAACAATTTATTTCACTACTCAAAATCTATTTCATTTACTATTTGTTTTCTCTTTTTGCCGGTTTAAATATTAACTGTTTTTCTTTTTCACTATCGTCAAATGCCTCTGTACTGTCTGGTTTTAAAACAACACCAACTGTTTGGAAAATTAACTGAATATCTTTCAGAATACTATAATTTTCAATATACATGATATCCATAACCAGTTTATCCTTTGGTGTTGTATTATATTTTCCTGCTACCTGTGCATAGCCAGTCAATCCTGCCTTAACACGAAGCCGATATTTGAATTCTGGAAGTTTTTCTGTATATGCAGTTACATTTTCTAACATCTCAGGTCTTGGTCCTACAAAAGACATATCGCCTTTGATAATATTCAATAACTGTGGCAATTCATCAATTCGCGTCTTACGCAAAAATTGTCCCGGTTTCGTAATACGACTATCCCCTTTTCGTGCCGATTTATTTTCCACATTCTGCTTCATCGTTCGAAATTTATAAACTTCAAACACTCGTCCATGTAATGTTGCACGCTTTTGTTTAAAGAAAATCGGACCGCCATCGTCAAGTTTGATCGCAATCGCAGCGGCAATTGAAAATGGTAATGAACAGATACCAATCGTAAGTGCCAGAATCAAATCTAATCCACGTTTCATAATTCGCTGTTCCATCGTGAGTCCTTTCACTCTTGCATTGAGAAAAGAGACATCATCCAACATATAGTACTCGGAATTCACCTCGATGATATCATGAAGCTCCGGATTATAATATATATTTTTTCTTTCTTGATAACAAAATTTGGTGAGCTCTGTGCGCTGTTTCACGGGAACTTCATAGACAAAGATTGTCTGATAATCACGAATCAGATTCAATAAATCTTTTTCTCGATAATCAAAGACTGCCTCTGGTCGATATTGCTTCTTATATTTCGAGATAACTCGCATCACTGCATCTAACTTTTTCTGACTCGATGTGACAATACAGGTTCTTTCTGGTTTATTGATCATAAAGAACAACTCATTACCCAGATAGACAAAAATTGCAATGATCAATACCTGCATGGTAAAAGAAAGCATCAACCAACTAATGCTTCGAAGTCGGAACGCATAAATACTTGGTTCGTTGGTTCTCATGATCATTAATTCAATATAAGCAACAATATCGGTAAAAAAGGTTGCCAACGCCAACGAAACAATAATCGGCTTACTTTTTCTACGTCCAATATCATATTTTCCATAAATGGACAAAAATAGAATTAACACAACCCAAAATGTGATAATGGTAATACCAAGTGTTCGCGAAAGACTTCTAAGAGAATGACTTTCCTTTCCCAAACAAACTACAAAAGTCCCCATAATCATAAAATATAAAATTGCTTTGATGAGCATCCACAAGACTGTGTCCCATCTTCTCACTTTTTCTTTCATAATGCACCGCCGTATACTTCTAGTTTCTCTTTTCAGAGTCAGTTTCATTCATTATACCGAATAATATATTGTTTGTCAAAATAAGAGAGATTTTGTATGTGTTATTGTCGAAATTTATTCTTGATGTGATGACAAATACAAACACCACAATAATTATCGTGATATTATATAGCAAAAAGTCTCCGTCAATATTGACGGAGACCTTCATTGTTCTAAATATACTTCAATAACAACTTTGCTTATTTATCGTTAAGTACTGCCTGAGCAGCTGCAAGTCTTGCAATTGGTACACGGAATGGTGAACAAGATACATAGTCTAATCCAGCTCTGTAGCAGAATTCTACAGTAGAAGGATCTCCACCATGTTCTCCACAGATTCCAAGATGGATATCTGGACGAGTTGCTTTACCTTTCTTAGCAGCCATTTCTACTAATTGGCCTACACCATTCTGGTCTAATTTAGCAAATGGATCAGATTCATAAATCTTATTGTCATAGTAAGATTCTAAGAACTTACCAGCATCATCACGAGAGAATCCGAATGTCATCTGTGTTAAGTCGTTTGTACCGAAAGAGAAGAATTCAGCTTCTTCAGCGATTTCATCTGCAAGTAAAGCAGCACGAGGAATCTCGATCATAGTACCAACTTTGTATTGGATATCAGATTCATAGTAAGCTTTTACTCTTTCTGCTGTTTCTACAACAACTTTCTTCACATAGGCAAGCTCTTTCTTTTCTCCTACTAATGGAATCATGATTTCAGGAACGATATCATATCCTTTTTCCTGTTTTACTTCAATTGCAGCTTCCATTACAGCTCTTGTCTGCATTTTAGCAATTTCAGGATAAGTTACAGCAAGACGGCATCCACGGTGACCCATCATTGGGTTGAATTCATGAAGTGCAGCACGTCTCATATTGATTTCTTCTACTGTTACACCCATATCTTTTGCAAGAGCAGAAATTTCTTCCATTGTGTTAGGAAGGAATTCATGAAGTGGTGGATCTAAGAAACGGATGGTTACCGGTCTTCCTTCCATTACTTCATATAAATCTTTAAAGTCTTTCTTCTGATAAGGAATTAACTGATTTAATGCAACTTCTCTTGCTTCTTTTGTTGTAGAAAGAATCATACGACGAATCTTAGGAATTCTTTCTGCATCAAAGAACATATGCTCTGTACGGCAAAGTCCAATACCCTGAGCACCAAATTTAACAGCATTTAAAGCATCTGCTGGTGTATCAGCATTTGTTCTAACCTGTAAAGTACGGATTTCATCAGCCCATGTCATAATACGATCGAAGTTACCGCTGATGCTTGCTGGTACTGTAGGGATTTCTCCAAGATAAATTTTACCTGTAGAACCATCAAGAGAAATATAATCTCCTTCTTTGATTGTCTTTCCACCTAATGTGAAAGATTTTCCGTCTTCGCTAAATTTAATATCGCCACATCCAGCAACACATGCTGTACCCATACCACGAGCAACTACGGCTGCGTGAGATGTCATACCACCACGAGCTGTTAAGATACCTTCTGCTGCATGCATACCTTCGATATCTTCTGGAGATGTCTCTAAACGAACAAGGATTACTTTTAATCCAGCTTCATGATGAATCTTAGCTGTTTCAGCTTCAAAGTATACTTTACCAGCTGCTGCACCAGGAGATGCTGGAAGAGCAGATCCAATAGGTAATGCAACTTTTAACGCTTCTGCATCAAAGTTTGGATGTAATAACTGATCTAAGGATTTTGCTTCAATTCTAGAAACAGCTTCTTCTTTTGTGATCATTCCTTCGTCTACTAATTCACAAGCGATACGAAGAGCTGCTGCTGCAGTTCTCTTACCATTTCTTGTCTGAAGGAAGTAAAGTTTACCTTCCTGAATTGTGAATTCCATATCCTGCATATCACGATAGTGGTCTTCTAATGTATGAGCAATGTTCATGAACTGTTCATAACATTCTGGTAAATCTTCTGCTAATTTTGTAATTGGCTGAGGTGTACGAACACCAGCAACTACGTCTTCGCCCTGAGCATTGATCAGATATTCACCATAAATCTGTTTTTCACCTGTAGATGGGTTTCTTGTAAATGCAACACCGGTACCAGATGTATCACCCATGTTACCGAATACCATAGTCTGTACGTTAACAGCAGTACCCCAGTCACCAGGGATGTCGTTCATTCGACGATAGTAAATAGCACGTGGGTTGTCCCAAGAACGGAATACAGCTTTGATTGCTTCAAATAACTGATCTTTTGGATCCTGAGGGAAATCTTCGCCTAATTCTTTCTTATAAATCTTTTTATATCTTCTGATAACTTCTTTTAAATCGTCAGCATCTAAATCTGTATCGAATTGAACACCTTTGTCTTCTTTGATGTCATCTAAAACTGCTTCAAATTTATTTTTGTCCACTTCTTTTACAACGTCAGAGAACATCTGGATAAAACGACGATATGAATCGTAAGCAAAACGAGGATTTCCTGTCTTATTTGCAAATCCTTCAACAGCTTCATCATTCAAACCAAGGTTTAAGATTGTATCCATCATACCCGGCATGGATACTCTTGCTCCAGAACGAACGGATACTAAAAGAGGATCATTCAGATCACCAAACTTTTTGCCCTGAATCTGTTCCAAATCTGCCATAGCTTCATAAACCTGTTCAGCAACTTCATCGCTGATTTGTTCGCCACAATCATAATAATTCGTACAAGCTTCTGTTGTAACAGTAAAACCTTGAGGAATTGGAAGACCAAGTCCTGTCATCTCAGCCAGGTTTGCTCCTTTTCCTCCCAGAAGATTACGCATATCAGCATTACCTTCGCTAAATTTGTAAACCCATTTTGTCATTTACGTTTCCTCCTGACATTTATTTAATAGTTCTGTTTATTATCAGAGACTATCTTATCACATTTTTTCAAATTTGTTAACCACTTTTTATAATATTTCACTAAACATTCGTATACTTTTTATGGTTTTCTATCATATTTCACAGATTTATTCTCCATAGCGTTGTGTAAATGTCGCAATCGCCACTTTTGCCGCACCACTGATCTTTGGTTCGTCTTTTGGAGAAATCACCCACATTGGTCCGCCGGCTTGCGAATAGTTTTTCAATTCCTTCATAATTTTATCAACCGAAAACGTTTTTGCTGTATTTGCACGACTTCCAACATCAGCGACAGAAATTCTTCCCTTTTCATTGATACCTGTCAATACCATAAAATGACCACTGGATGCAAAAGTTCCAGGTCCCATTAAGACAACAACAAACTTCCCACTATATAAGGCTTCTACCATTTTCTTTCTACTATAGCCGATTGCCTCGCACTTTAAATTATACTTTTTAGCAACTGCCGGGACAAGATAATGGGAACTACCTGATCCATCATAATAATAACCATTCTTTACCGACCATTTGCAAAGTTCTGGCACACTCACCTTTTTTCCGGTAAAAGAACTAACACAAACCGCCATAGCACATGGACCACAACCTGATACCTGGATAGGAGTATCTCCATACTTTTTATCTGGATAGTCCCCCTGATTATAGTAAACAACTTTTGGTTGAGCAATCACAGATGCAGATACGCTCTGTGAACTGCCTAACAGACATAATATTAATAATGCAATGAAATATTTTTTCTTTCCTTTCATGCCTTTCTCCTTAAACAAACAACTTTGAATACTTTTTCACTACTGTCATCGATTATAGCATGAATCATTACAATTTCGCAACAATATATTTCTATTTCATTACAAAAGTATATATTTTTCTCTTAATTTTATTACATTTTACGAAATTATGACATTTTTATAAAAAATACCGTGATTTATCAAAACTTTCAAAAGCAGACAAACACGCTCTGCAAGTTTCAACGATTCGCGCACATGAATAAAAGCGGACAAGTCCGCCTCGAACTCCCTAAATCCCTCAGTCCCTGAGGGACTTGCTTCGCTTTGTGCGCCAGATGCAGACTGCTGTAAGCAGTCACATTACCTTATGCATCTGGTCGCATCCTCGCGGAGCGTTTTTTATTTCATAGGAAATTACAACGTAATTTCCTATGAAACAAAAAAAGAAAGAATTTCAAAATGAAACTCTTTCTCCTTCTTTACGCTTTTAACAAGTATGGTTGTAATGTTGCCATTAATCCAATCACATCATCTGTCTGTGCACTTAAAACCAATCTTTTATAAAATACAAGACTCATCACACTCAAATGTGACTTTGCATTTAACTTTGTCTCCTCACTATCTCCTTCCGGTCTCAAATATACATTATAATCAAGTTTAGAAACAATATTCGTAAACGCCTGCATACTTTCTATATCATTCAAAGATACTTTCAATTCTGCCATTTTCATCCCCCCGATCAAACTGTTCAAAAACGTGCAGATAAAAGCTTTTTCTCTCATTTTTCCTTCAATATCAATGATTGTGGTTATGATACTACTTTAATGCGCGAAAGTCAAGCATTGTACATAATAAAATACAAAGACATTTGTATTTGTACAAAAGACACCATTGCTAATATTTTCCCAATATTGATTGAAAAATAATACTCATATGCTAGAATAACAAAAGGAGGTTTATTTATCATGAAACATACACTTACCATATCAATCTGCCAATTTCCTATTTCATTTTTAGATTGGGAGCAAAATTGTCAGAAAGCATTACATTATATAGAAATAGCCAAATCGGATCACGCAGAATTAATCATTTTTCCTGAAATGACTTTGACCGGCATTGCTGCTACTGTTGCTCCAATGGCGGATACGACTGAAAAAAGTCTAAATTTTTTTCAAATGGCTGCTTCGAAGTATTCGATTGCAATCGGGTTTGGATGGGGAAAACCAAGCGGTCATAAACTAGAAAATCATTACACGGTGATCGATGCAAATGGAACTGTTTTATCAGATTACATCAAAATACACCCCTTTACCTACGGAGGAGAAGATCGCTGTTTTGTACGTGGAAAAGAATTTCAGACGTTTGAATATCAAGGATTTAGAATTTGTACATTTATATGCTATGACATGCGTTTCCCGGAGATCTTTCAGGCGGCATCAAAAGATGCAGATTTAATCATTGTAGCAGCTAACTGGCCAGAAGCAAGAAATCTCCATTGGAAAGTACTTTCTCAAGCAAGATCCATTGAAAACCAGGTTTATTTTGCCGCTTGCAATTGTGTTGGTAATATCAATCAACTGTATTATTCTGGTGATAGCGTTCTATATTCACCAGAAGGCAAAAAACTAGGAAGCCTCTCCGGAAAAGATGGCCTGATCACTTCTACAATTACAAATAATGTAGCCACCATCCGAAATGGCTTCCCTGTAAAACAAGATCGACTGATTCCTTATTATAAAGAAATTTTATAAAGAATGTTTTTTATCCGTTTTTTCTCCTATCGATCCCATTTATCACAAAGTGCATGGATTTGGTCTGCAAACTTCGCCAAATCCTTGTTTGCACCACCTTCATTATGTTTGATCACAGTCATCAATCTTTGACCGGCTGCAAGAAGTCTTGCATATACACCAGATGGTGTCGATTTCTTTGTAGAGGAAACTTTTGGAATTGGTATCTTTTCTCCTACTTTAATCCATTTTCCTTCTAACAAATCATATTCCGCTCCTGAAAATGGTGCATAGGACTGAATGCTGTATTCTCGTTTTAACTTATCTGCAAACACATCACATACCGTATCTTCTCCGTGCACGACAAAGACTGCTTTCGGTTTTTGTTCAAACGCGGTAATCCACTCGATCAATCCCGCCTGATCTGCATGACCACTCATTCCTTCCAAACGTCTGATCTCGGCTTTTACTTGAATCGTCTCACCAAACAATTTCACTTCTTTTGCCCCTTCAAGTAAAGAACGTCCAAGTGTGTTACACGCCTGATAACCAATAAATAAAATAACACTCTCTTTTTTCCATAAATTATGTTTCAAATGATGCCGTATTCGTCCCGCTTCGCACATTCCAGATGCGGAAATAATCACTTTTGGCTTTCGATCAAAATTAATCTCTTTACTTTGATCACTAGTAATCGCAAGTTTTAAACCATCAAATGTTAATGGATTAATTCCCTGCATGACAAGACTCATAGCTTCTTCATCAAAACATGATACAATATTTTTCTGAAAAATATTCGTTGCCTCGATTGCCAATGGGCTGTCAACATAAACCGGAAACGTTCCGTGACCTGTCACCATATTTTCTTCTTTGATCTGACGAATATAATAAAGTAATTGCTGAGTTCTACCAACGGCAAACGAAGGAATTACGACATTTCCACCACGATCAAATGTCCTCTGAATAATTCCAGCTAATTCCTCCACATAATCTGGATGCTCACCATGCAATCGATCTCCATAAGTGGATTCCATAATTACATAATCTGCTTCGGTAGTATATTCAGGATCTTTGATAATTGGTTGATTTTTATTTCCAATATCACCAGAAAATACAAGCTTTCTCGTCGTTTCCTCTTCTGTCACCCAAATTTCAATACTTGACGAACCCAATAAATGTCCCACATCTGTAAAACGAATCTCAACACCCTCAGCAAGTGGAATCATTTCTTTATATGGATATCCGCTAAATAATTGCAGACATCCAACTGCATCCTCCATTGTATAAATGGGTACCACTTCCGGTTTTCCAGCTCTTTTTGCTTTTCTGTTTTTCCACTCCGCCTCAAATTCCTGAATATGTGCACTATCACGCAACATAATGTCACATAATTCCTTTGTTGCCTCTGTACACACGACTCTTCCGCGAAAACCTCTTCCATATAAAAGAGGAATCATACCCGAATGGTCGACATGTGCATGTGTCAGAAGCACATAATCCAGTTCACTTGACGGTACAGGAATTTCCTGATTTACGTAATAGTCGATTCCCTGTTCCATCCCGCAATCGATCAACATCTTTACTCCCGCCGCTTCTAAGTAATGACAACTTCCTGTCACTTCATGTGCAGCCCCTGAGAACATTAGCTTCATAGACACCCTTCCTTCCCTATTTTTCTTATTAATATTATACTATTTAACGATAAAAAAAACTACAGACATTTACTGTCTGTAGTCTAGTTTTTCTTTATTTTGTATTCGGATGAAGCGCACGTAAAATGCTCGCTCCACCAACAACATAATCGTCTTCATAAAATACGACTGCCTGCCCTGGTGTAATTGCTCTTTGTGGTTCATCAAATGTACATTCGATCAGATCATCTCCGAGCATACGAATCGTACAATCAGCACCTCTATGATTATATCTTACTTTTGCTCGTACTCGCATTTCCCCTTCCAGAGATGGAATCGACATGAAGTTCACTTTATCCGCAATTAATCCCTTCGCAAATACATCCTCATTGCTGCCAATCACAACCTCATTCGTCTCTTTCTTGATATCAACCACAAATACAGGTTTTCCCATTGCCAGTCCAAGACCTTTTCTCTGTCCAATCGTATAATGAATAATCCCTTTATGCTTACCTAAAATATTACCATCCAGATCAACAAAATTTCCTTCTGGACTTTTTTGTCCCGTCGTATCTTCGATATATTTCGCATAGTTATTATCTGATACAAAACAGATTTCCTGACTATCCGGTTTATGTGCAACCATCAGCCCGACTTCCTCAGCGATTTTACGAATTTCATCTTTTGTATAATCACCAACCGGCATCAATGTATGAGAAAGCTGTTCCTGCGTTAAATTATATAAAGCATATGTCTGATCTTTCGTCTGAGTGACCGACTGTTGAATCGTATATCTGCCATTTGGTAATTTTTTGATTCTTGCATAATGGCCTGTTGCAATATAATCTGCCCCTATATCAAGCGATCTTTTTAATAAAGATTCCCATTTCACATAACGATTACATGCAATACATGGATTTGGAGTTCTCGCCTCCAAATACTCTCCAATGAAGTAATCAATGACGTTTTCCTTGAATTCTTTCTTAAAGTTCATGACATAATAAGGAATTCCAATTTGATTCGCCACTCTTCGTGCATCATTGACGGCTGATAATCCACAACATCCCCCATTTTCTTCCTGCACAAAGTCATCTTCATCCTGCCAAATTTGCATCGTTGCACCAATCACATCATATCCCTGCTTCTTCAACAAATACGCAGCAACAGAAGAATCTACGCCCCCAGACATACCAATAACGACTTTCTCTGCCATAGGCTCCTCCATCTATTATGCTTCTTCTTCGCCTTCGTGAATATCTTTCTTTGGTGGTTCTAAGCCTTCAATCGTAATATTATTTTTCTGAGCATAATCCCATAATGCAGCATGGATAGATTCTTCTGCCAGTAAAGAACAGTGTACTTTTACTGGTGGAAGTCCATCTAACGCTTCCATAACAGCTTTATTTGTAACTTTTAATGCTTCATTTACACTCTTACCAATGACCAATTCTGTTGCCATGCTACTAGTTGCAACGGCAGCACCACAGCCAAATGTTTTAAATTTACAATCACGAATGATCTGATTTTCATCGATATCTAAATAAATTCTCATGATATCTCCACATTTCGCATTTCCAACGGTTCCTACACCACTTGGATTTTCAATTTCACCCATATTTCTTGGATTCTGGAAATGATCCATTACTTTTTCACTATATGCCATTGCCATTTTTATTTCCTCCTATTTGTTCGCTTTTGCAAAATCTTCATATAATGGAGACATTGCACGTAATCTTTCTACAATTCTTTTTAAATTATCAACAACATAATCCATGTCATCTTTTGTTGTCTCATGATTAATTGTCAAACGAAGAGATCCGTGTGCAATTTCATGAGGCAGCCCAATTGCCAATAATACATGAGAAGGATCTAAAGATCCTGAAGTACATGCAGATCCACTAGAGCCACAGATTCCTGCCATATCTAACATAATCAGTAAAGATTCTCCTTCAATAAACTGATAACTGATATTAATATTATTTGGAAGTCTCTTTTCGCTATGACCATTTAAACGACAATATGGAATCTCTGTCAAAATTCGATTAATTCCATAATCTCGAAGTTCCGTCTCCTGTTTGATTCTCTCATCAAGTGTTGCCATCGCAATCTCTACTGCTTTTCCAAATCCGACAATGCCAGGTACATTTTCTGTTCCTGCACGACGATGACGTTCCTGCTGTCCTCCATGGATATAAGAACCAATCTTTACACCATTGCGAATGTACATCATACCGATTCCTTTCGGTCCATTTAATTTATGACTGCTGACACTTAAAAGATCAATATTATTTTCATCGACATCAATTGGAATCTGACCATAAGCCTGTACGGAATCTGTATGAAAAATGATTTGATGTTCTTTTGCGATCGCACCAATTTCCTTAATTGGCTGAATCGTACCAATTTCATTATTGGCAAACATAATGGTAATTAATATTGTATCAGGTCGAATGGATGCTTGCAACTGATCTAAAGAAACAATTCCATCTTCATCCACATCTAAATATGTGACTTCATATCCTTTTTTTTCTAAATATTCGCATGTATGCAATACTGCATGATGTTCAATTTTAGAAGTAATGATATGTTTTCCTTTTGATGCATAAGCTTCTGCAATTCCTTTGATTGCCCAGTTATCACCTTCTGAACCACCACCGGTAAAATAAATTTCATTTTCTTTTGCACCGATTGATTTCGCAATAATTTCTCTTGCATCATCGACTGCTTTTTTTGATCTACCAGCCATACGATAGATACTTGATGGGTTTCCATAATCTTCCTGATAAAATGGCAGCATCGCTTCAACGACTTCTGGTCGTACTTTGGTGGTTGCTGCATTATCCATATATACAAAACGTTCCATAATTAAACACTCCTTTATTGATAAATCCATACTATTTTGATATTGATTATTATGTATAACAATTGAATTCATAGTATCACACTAAGGTTTGGACGTCAATATTATTTTCCCATTTTATTCATATCCTCATTTCTCTATTTCATACAATAGAAAAAAGAGACTTTTGGAGGTTTTTATGAAGAAAAAACATCCTGTCTTAGAAGGAACGATCATCTTGACATTCGCTGGACTTTTATCCAGAATGATCGGATTCTATAATAGAATATTTCTATCCAGAGTCATTGGTGCCAAAGAACTAGGAATTTATCAAATGATCTTTCCTGTCTATCTTTTATGCTTTGCTATCTGCTGTCAAGGATTTCAGGTTGGTCTTTCTCAACTGACTGCTGCTCAAAAATCTGTTTCCAATTCTGGAAACACAAGATTTTTACTGAGACTCACAACCTTATGCTGCCTTTTGCTGGCTTCTTTTATTTCGGCTGTTTTATTTCTCTTTTCTGATTTTATCAGTATTCATATTTTATCTACGCCATCTGCAGGACCATGTTTAAAAATCGCTGCCATTGCAGTTCCCTTTGTTACAGTTAAAGGCTGTATCCAGGGATATTATATTGGTTGTGGTAATTCTGCGATTCCCGCAAGCTGCCAATTAATTGAACAGATTGTGCGTGTTGGCAGTATTATTTTGATTGCATCTACCTTTCTTTATGTAAAATGTGCCGGTGCCAAATTAGCTGTGATAGGTATGACCGCTGGGGAAATTGTTTCCTGTCTATACACATGTATTTTCCTCTTAAAAGAACATCATAAATATCGAAAACCAGAAAATCCAAGACGCCAATTAGCAAAAGAATTTTTTCGTATCAGTCTTCCTTTGTCGGCAAACAGAATCTGTCTGACACTATTACAAAGCATTGAAGCTATTTTTATTCCTAGACAAATGATGTTATATTATATGGATCATACATTAACTTTGGAATTATATGGAATTTTAACAGGAATCACACTACCATTTTTATTTTTTCCCTCTACACTTACCAATTCTATGGCAACCATGCTTTTACCATCCATATCGGCAGATTGCAAACGCAAAAATTATGCACATATGAACCGCACAATATCTCTGACTACATATGGAGGATTTTTTATGGGACTTTTCTTTACAAGTCTTTTCTTCCTGTTCGGTCCCTGGCTTGGTACAATCATTTTTCATAGTCCGACCGCTGGTGAATATTTAAGGGTTCTGTCTTTCTTGTGCCCTGCCTTATATCTTTCTTCACTTTTTACCAGTATTTTAAATGGGATGGGTAGAACAAATGAAACCTTTGCTCATAATATAGTTTCTATTATCATACGCCTTTTATTCATCTATTTTGCCATTCCACATTTCGGCATCAACGGATATATTTGGGGTATTTTAATCAGTACCTTTACACTGGTTATACTAAACTATATACAGATACAAAAAGATCTGAAGTAAAATATTTCGCAGGTGTTAAGGTGCCAAAAGCTAAGTACAACTAAAATGTTCGGGCTTGCCAAAAGTCCAAGCCGAATCCGCTTCGCTAACGTGCTTGGACATGAGTGTTTCTGTTCGAAGAGCCCAAACATTAAGTTATACTAAGCTTTTGCACATGCCACCTGCAAAAAACATTTTACTTCTTATGTTATGTTAAAAAATCTTAATTTTACTTGGCAATTAAGTTTTAAAGTTTAAGAATCACTAGTCATTTTTGTTTTCCTCTTCATCCATTGAAATGAAACGAAAACCTCTACATTTGCCCGTCACCAAAACAATCGGCAATCAAGCTTTCCATTGTTTTGTTTCGACGGACAGCATCCAGACAAGCTGTCTGCTAGGTTTTCTGGTTGAGAATCAAAAGGATTTATTTATTCTAAAATATTCTTTAAATATTACCAAATGAATTTCTCAATTTTTCTCTATAATAATTTAATATTACCATAAAAAGCCATGATGCAAATACATCATGGCTTTTAACAAATAAAAGAAGCTGCTAACCGGACTCGAACCGGTGACCTCCACATTACCAATGTGGTGCGCTACCACCTGTGCCATAGCAGCCTACCGATATAATTTAACATATGATCTTTTATATGTCAATCATTTTTCTTTCAAAAATAGGAATCAAAATTATCGGTTTAATATATAGATTGCTTCCTGAGCCTTTTCAACAGTCAGACCGCCATCATCAAAATCTGTCAACACCAGTCTATCATCAAACTGCCCAAAGTCAGGGAAATATAAATCATCAATGATTACAAAATTATCAATCTCTGGATTTTCCTCCAGATAATCTTTAATCTGATTTCCACGGAAATCCATCACACCCGCTAATTGTGGTCTTGTTTTATCATAAATCTCCATCCCAAGATCTTGCATTGCCTTTTCCAGCGATGCCATTTCTGGAGAAACCAATTTTTTCTTATCTGCTTCTTTAAACCAACCATCGCGCCAGGATGAAGTAATGACAACGTTTGCATCTGTGGCTTGAACGATCATATGCAGATTATCTACACATTTTAGATCCAACCATTCATTTTGATAGCTATTCATGACTCCGTCTACATCCAAAAATATAACTTTCATAACTATCTCCTTTACTCCATTAATTTTTTCTTTACTCTTTGTATTGCATTATCAATTGATTTTGCCGATTTACCAACCTTTTTGGCAATATCTGTATATGTCATTCCATTCAAATATAAAATCACAACCTGTCTTTCAAATGAACTTAACTTTTCTTCTATCTTTTCTACCCGATCTGTTTTTTGTTCTTTTGCTAAAACAATTTCTTCCGGATTTCCATCTATGGCACGAATATTTCCATTCTCTGCCACATCCATCGAAAGAGACGTATTTAGTGGTAGATGTTTTTTTCTATTGGATGCTGTCACTGCTGTTTGAAGCTGACTTTCGACACATAACCTTGCAAATGGATAAAAAGTATCACATTTACTTTGGTCATATGTCTGAATCGCTTTAAACAATCCGATGTATCCCTCCTGAAGTAGATCTTCTTCTTCTCCCCCAGTCAGAAAGTATTTTTGTACTCGGTATTTCACCAGCGAAAAATACCGATTCAAAAGTACATCCATAGCCATTTCATTTCCATCACGAATTTCAACTAAAAGTTGTTCATCATTCATGCCTTCTAAATGTTTTTGCATGCCAACTCCTATTTACTTAATCGCTGCCTTACAATTTCATAGGCTAAAACTCCAGTGGCAACCGATGCATTTAAGGAATCAATATCCCCTTGCATTGGAATCGATGCTATAAAATCACAATGTTCCTTCACAAGTTTGCTGACTCCAGATCCTTCATTGCCGATAACAAGTCCAATCGGTCCTGTTAAATTCAGATCATACATCACTTCACCATCCATATCTGCACAGACAAACCATACTCCCCTTTTTTTTAATGCCTCAATGGTTTTTGATAAATTTGTCACCTTTGCAACTGGAGTATAATTAAGAGCTCCACAGGAAGTCTTTGCCACAGTGGCAGTCAGCCCCACCGCACGACGTTTTGGAATGATCACCCCATGAGCACCTGCAAGATTCGCGGTACGAATAATTGCCCCCAGATTATGCGGATCTTCAATTTCATCAAGTAAGATAAAAAATGGATCCTCTCCTTTTTCTTCTGCCAGCGCAAACATATCTTCAATATCCGCATATTGATATGCAGCCGTGTAAGCAATCACCCCCTGGTGTTTCCCTGTTGTGGAAATCTGATCCAGGCGTTCCTTCTTTACAAATTGAAGTAACGTATCATGCTTTCGTGCCTCACGGATAATCGAACGAATCGGTCCATCTGTACTGCCATCCAGCACATAAAGTTTATCCACTGTTTTACCTGCACGAAAAGCCTCTAAAACTGCATTTTTTCCTTCTATAATATATTCTTCAACTGCCATTTCATTCTTCTCCTATATGCAAACCTTTCCTTATCAAATAAAAAATTCGTTCCATGTCTTCTTTTAGATATAAATATCCGATCAAAGCTTCAAATCCGGTTGCATGCCGATACTCAAGTACCGAAGCATGTTTGGCAGATGTATATGATTTCGCATTTCTTCCTCTTTTGAAAACGGCTGCCTCTTCTTCGGTGAGCAATGGTTCTAACTCCTGTATCATTTCTGATTGCGCAGAAGCATTTACAAGATGACTGGCTTTGCGATGATATTTATTGACAGGCATATTTCCTTTGTTTAACAACATCGTTCGGATGATCAACTCATAAACAGCATCACCAATATAAGCGAATGCTAATGGGGAATATGTCCGTATATCGATATCATTCAGACAAAGCTGTTCTTTCATATTTGATATTATGCTCTTGTCCATTTTACGCCTTCTCTAGTATCTTTTAAAATAATTCCCTGTGCAGCTAACTGATCACGAATTTCGTCTGCTCTTGCAAAGTTACGCTCTTTTCTTGCTGCCTGACGCTCATTGATCAAGGCCTCAACGTCTGCATCCAACAATTCTTCTTCTCTTTCTGTCACAATACCAAGAATATCACATAATTTCTCTAATGTTTCAAGAAGCTGTTTTGCATATTCTAAAGATCCTTTATTCACAGTAATATTTGCCAGTTTTACCAGTTCAAAAATAGCAGCAATCGCATCAGCAGTATTAAAGTCATCTTCCATAGCCGCTTCATATTTATTAACAAGTTCCTGTACTTTTTCTAAATTCTTTTCATCTTCCGCTGTTAATGCTCCTGTATTTGTTGCTACAGCATCACGCACATTATCGATTGCAGTCAAAATACGTTCTAGACCATTTTTTGCACTCTCTACTAATGTATCACTAAAATTCAATGGACTTCTATAATGTGCACTCAACATAAAGAAACGAATGACTTGCAATGGATATTTCTCACTAATTTCTCTTACAGTAAAGAAGTTACCTGCTGACTTTGACATTTTTTCACCATCAATATTTAAAAATCCATTGTGCATCCAGTACTTCGCGAACGGTTCATCATTACATGCTTCAGACTGGGCAATTTCATTTTCATGATGAGGGAAGATTAAATCTTCACCACCCGCGTGAATATCGATTGTATTACCAATATACTTTTTGGACATTTCAGAACATTCGATATGCCATCCCGGACGTCCTTCCCCCCAAGGAGACTTCCATGCTGGTTCTCCTTCTTTTTTTGGTTTCCAGAGAACAAAATCCAATGGATCTTGTTTTCCTTCTTCGCCACGGACTTTGATATTTCTATGTCCTGCTTCTAAATCATCAATATTTTTCTTAGATAACTTTCCATATTCCGCAAAAGAACGCGTCTTAAAATACACAGTACCATCTACCGCATAGGCATGATCTTTTTCAATCAACGTTTTGATCATCTTGATCATCCCACTGATTTCTTCTGTTGCTTTTGGATGTTTTGTTGCCGGTTTCACATTTAAACCTTCCATATCTTTTTTACATTCTTCAATAAAACGCTCAGATATAACGGATGAATCTACACCTTCCTCTACTGCTTTGGCAATGATTTTATCATCAACATCCGTAAAATTGGACACAAAGTTAACATCGTAACCTTTGTACTCTAAATAACGGCGTACAGTATCAAAGACGATCATTGGTCTTGCATTTCCAATATGAATATAGTTATATACGGTCGGTCCACAGACATACATACCGACTTTTCCTTCTTCCACTGGTACAAATTCTTCTTTTTTTCTTGTCAAAGTATTAAAAATCTTCATTTTTATTTTCCTTTCTTTCCATCCTTACGATATGATTCATAAACTGATTCAATATATCTCTTAATTCTTTATTTTCACGCTGTAATTCATGGATATCCATTAAGTTTGGATTTGGCAAATCAACCTGATTAAGATCATTCTGCGGCTGCTTGATACCGTCTCTTTTGATCACTCGTCCCGGCACTCCAACAACCGTTGAATTCGGAGGTACTTCTGATACAACGACCGATCCAGAACCAATCTTAGAGTTTGACCCTACTGTAAAAGAACCCAATACTTTTGCGCCCGCACTGACCATGACATTGTCACCAAGTGTTGGATGACGCTTTCCCTGTTCTTTTCCTGTACCGCCAAGTGTTACGCCCTGGTAAAGCGTTACATTTTCGCCCAGAACAGCAGTCTCACCAATCACAACTCCATGTCCATGGTCGATAAATAAGCCTCTGCCTATCTTGGCACCTGGATGAATTTCAATTCCGGTCTTTCTTGCCGTTTTCTGCGAAATATAACGGGCCAGAAAATAATGCTTTTTTAGATATAATTTATGTGCAACCCGATACCACATAATGGCTTTAAAAGATGGATATAAAAATACTTCCATATTACTTTTGATTGCCGGATCACGATCTCTGATAATCTCAATCTCTTCTTTAATATATTTTAATAAACCCAACTACTTTTCCTCCAATTTCACAAAAAATGTGCTGTCAGAATAGAACAAAGAGGCTTTTTTATTTCATTGAAATTGCAATGCAATTTTTTATGAAAAAAACTCCGTCTCTATAAAAGAGACGAAGTTTATCCGCGGTTCCACTCTTAATTAAAGTGCCTGACGGCACTTTCTCTCATACAGTTAACGCCTGTGTACGAATCTGACTACTATGGTTCATCAGATCAGTTCACGGATGCATTTCCCGATTTTCTTCCTAAAGTCTGCTTCCAGCCAATGACAAACTCTCTCTGTTAGTTCCAAATTCGGTACTTCTTCCGATCATCACTTTTTCCATATATTTTATATCTTATGAAATTATAAAACATTTGTCAATAAAATTTTATATAATTTCCCCGATCATCACGGGACTGATTGGATTTAAGAATTGAAAATCAGGATATTGTTTTAATAATTTTGCACAATCAAAACCAAATAAAATTTTCGTCAAATCCCAAATCGTTATCGATTGATCCGCATCTATGTTTGTATGGCAGATTTTACATCCCTCCGGATGTACTGTGACTTTGAAGTTCCCATTTTGTTCTTTTAAATAAGAATCCTCAATGTGAATAAAAAATTCATATTTCTGTTTTCCTTTTAATAATGGAAACAAAAGGTCCAGTCGTAAAATCCGTGCCATGATCGTATCGCCATCACCTTTACCTTTTCCGTCAAGAGTTAACTCCATTGAACTATCACCAAAATATTTTTGTAATTCTTCTATCATAATTTGCGGTTCTTCAGCAAAAATTTGACGTAAAAATACTCCTGTTTCATCCTGACCATAACAACAAAATCCTTCTAGATGTTCTTTTTGCTTATATACGAGCAATTCTCCAGCTTCTGCCAAGCACTCTTTTTTAAGCTGTATTAAATATTGACTATCTACTTTTGTAAAAACCTGATATTTATTTTCTAAATATGCACAAATATCGTTTGCTGTTTGAAAAAACTCTTCCTCTTTTAATACTCTGATAGCACTTTCTCCCTGGATACCATTCAGCTTTACCTGCTGAAACTGCTGGACAAAAGCAAAATCGAACGGCTCATAATAGGCTTTATTGGCTGGCATCAAATACGTAAATATCTCACCAGCATCTGCCATATCCTGCATACATTTGACAAGCATCTGACGCATGATTCCCTGACGCCGAAATGATTTTAATGTTGCTACACCAACAATATAATGCAGATTATGCAAGCTTCCATTTACATATAGCTGGTAAGGATTTAAATGAATCATACCTACAATCTCGTCTTTGATTGCTGCCGCCAGAACGCGATTTTTCGGATACATCGTTTGAAAATAAAAATTCTCATATGCTTGTGGATCTTCAAAAATAGAATGCCACATATCACGAAAAACCATTTCTAATTTCTTGCTATCGTCGTAATAGAGTTTCATTCTTTTGCCCTCGCACACCCAGCGCAACCACTGCAATCAAGGGTAGAGGTCTCTTTCATCGGATCAATATACTGGTAATTTGCAACTGGTGAAATCAAGCAAATAGCCTGTGAACTGATTCCTTCTCCACTTCCGGTAAATCCAAGTCCTTCCTCTGTTGTCGCCTTAATATTGACTTGGCTGATATCAATGCCCAATACTCTGGCAACATTTTCCCTCATCGTTGGAATATGCGGTGCCATTTTCGGTCTTTGAGCAATGATTGTCGCATCGACATTTTCAATATAATAATTTTCTTTATCGAGCAGTTCTTTTGCTGACTGTAACAATTTCAAACTATCTGCTCCTTTGTATTTAGGATCTGAGTCTGGAAAATGTTTTCCAATATCTCCAAGTGCTGCTGCCCCCAAAATTGCATCTGTAATTGCATGGAGTAACACATCGGCATCCGAATGTCCAAGCAACCCTTTTTCATACGGAATCTTGACCCCTCCAAGAATCAAATCTCTTCCTTCCACTAATTTATGAACATCGTATCCCATACCTACACGCATTTTACCGCCTCCTTTATATTTACCAATTTTTGTTTCATAGAAATTACGTTGTAATTTATGTTAAACCGAATGAAACACGCTCTGCGAGTTTCATCGGTTCGCGTGCGGCGGCAAATGGAAATGCAAGCATTTCCGCTTGCCTTGTGCCTTCGCGTAAACAAAAAACCCCAGGAATCAAATCCTGAGGTCCTTAGTAGCGACGGGCAGATTCGAACTGCCGACACCACGGGTATGAACCGTGTGCTCTAGCCAACTGAGCTACATCGCCAAATATTTTGTAAGAAATGGGACCAACAGGGCTCGAACCTGTGACCCCCTGCTTGTAAGGCAGGTGCTCTCCCAGCTGAGCTATGATCCCATTGTCTCAACGACGAATATTAGTATATCGCAGCATTACACAAAAGTCAAGCTTTTTTTATAAAATATTACGAATTTTACTTCCAGTATTTGATTTTTCCACAATAATCTGTGCTTCAATTTTTTCTTTTAATTCTGCCACATGAGAAATAATACCAATCGTACATCCCTTGGCTGATAGTTTTTTTAATGTTTCAATTGCCTGACCCAAAGACTCCTCATCCAAAGAGCCAAATCCTTCGTCAATAAATAATACTTCTATTTGAATTCCACCAGCATAATTTTGCACAATATCGCTCAAGCCAAGTGCCATACTAAGTGCCGCTTTAAAAGATTCCCCACCAGATAGTGATTTTACCGAACGTTTTTTCCCCGTATAATAATCAAACACTTCCATATCCAAATGATTCTTTTGTCGGCCATCTCTTAACTCTTCTGTGCGATACAATTCGTATCTTCCACCAGTCATCACAGCTAATCTCTGATTTGCTGCTTTTAATATATCATCAAAATATGCCATCAATACATATTGTTCTAGCTTCAGTGATTTGGTATTCTTTCCATTTACAAGAGCATCCACATCTCCGGCAATTCCATATTTTCTTTCTAATTTTTCTATTTTTATGGCTTTTTTCTTTAATGAATCCATCGCATCTCTTGTCTGATGCAGATTTGAATACAAACGCTGTAATCTCTGTTTCTGATATTGGCACTCTGTTTCAACCACTTTAGCATCAGGCAACGGCTCTGAGTACTGCTTTACCTGCAATTTTCGATATTGTATCTTTTTTTCATTTAAAATTGCTGTATCTTTTTGCTCCTGCATTAGTAAATGTTGTAATTTCTTTTGAGCGTTTTCATAAATCACATCCCATTGCTCTATTACTTGTTTTAATTCTATAATCTCTTTTTGTATCTCTTTCATATCAGGAATGTCCGCCGGCAATTGCCGTTTTAGTTCTACGAGTATCCCTTCTATTCTCGCCTGTTCCTGCAATTGTTGCTGTCCATAATGCTTTAATTCTTCTAATTGCCTGTTTTGGACCTCTAATTCTTTTTCTAATCTTTGCAGATTACGCCTGATCTTTATAAACTCTGCTTTCTTTTGTGCAATCTCTTGTAAATACTGATCATTTTTATGAGACTGTTGACGTATTCTCTCACATTTTTCCTCGAAAGACTCCTCACCAAGAACAACCTCTTGCTCCTTTTGCAATTCTGTTTTCCATTGAAGTGCTGCCTCTCGTTTTCCCCGCGCATCCGCTAATGCCTGCAAAAATTGTTCCTCTTCCCGATTCCATGCATCCTGTGCAACTTGTACTTGTTCTTTTGTCGGTGCATGAACCGGGCGGACAGCCTTTTTCGGATGTTCACGAGAACCACATACCGGACATGGAGCATTTTCCGTCAAATCTTCTGCCAACACACCTGCTAGACCATCCTGATATTGTGTCTGCACTCTCTCAAAATTCGTTTTTCGATCATCTCGTCTCTTTTTTGCTTCTTGGTAACGCATTTGTGCTTTGTGCAATGATTGTTGCAATTGTTGAAATGTTTGCATTTTTTGATACAACTTGCGCAGTTCATTCATTTGCTGTGCAAGATTATTTTTTAATGTAAGCTGCTTTGTCTCTTCTGCAAACATCTCCGGTTCTGCCTGTAATTGATCTTTCCATTGATTCTGATAACGCATACCCTCTTTTATTTGCTGTTCATGATGGATTTGTTTGTCTTGATTTTGTGTAATCTTTTGTCTTTGATTTTGAAAAATTCTTTCTTTTTCTTGTATTTCCAAAATCTGTCCCATCCACTTTTCTTTTTCTGACAGCAACTGTTTACGCTGTTCCTGTTTACTGGATTCTTGCTCCAATTTTTTTACAACATCTTCCTGTGATTTTTTCTCTTCTTTTAAAATCTGCAATTTTTCTTGATAACATTCATACTCTTTTTTTACATCGAAAAACTGTTGTTTTAGCTCCTCCTGCTTATGAATCAACTGAAGCATTTCTTCCGATTGCTTTTGTTTCTTTTCTCTCTCTTTTATTTCATTTTTCCAGCATACCAATTCCTGATCAACAATCGATATGAATGTAGCAAAATCTTTCTTTTCTAATGCCAGAGAAATTTCTTCTGTATCCAAGGGAATCAATGCCGCTGCTTCTTCCACCTTAAAATATAATTCTCGTATTTGAGAACGAAAGGATCTCGCCTTTTCTCCAGCCATATTTTGAATTTTTTCATAAAGCTGGGTCTGGAAAATATTACGCAAAATATCAACACGCTCATTGACTGTTTTGCCATCATCTACAATTAACAGCTTTTGAAACTCTCCCTGAGCAATCATTGACAACTGCTTAAATTGACGATATCCAATCGATAGAATCTCTTGAATTTTTTGATTGACTTTTGTCACCCCACTAATCGATTGATCATCATATAATAACAACGCTGATTCATTTGTGGAAATCATGCCCTCTCCACGTTTTTTCGGTCGTCGATAACGAGGACTACGTCGAACCTGATATTCCTTTCCTTTGTGCGTAAACCAGAAATTCACATACGTATCCAACTGTTTATCCGCAAAATCACTGCGCAAAGAATCTTTCGCCCGTGTGCTGCCACTGACTTCACCATATAATGCATAGGCAATCCCATCAAAAATCGTTGTTTTCCCGCTTCCCGTTGGTCCGGTGATCAAAAACAATCCTGATTGGTGATAGGCAGAAAAATCAATGATTTCTTTTCCTGCATAAGGACCCCATGCACATAATTCCATTTTTAATGGTTTCATTGCTCTTCCTCCATGATTTCCTCGATCAATTCTTCCACATATTCTATCCGTGCATCGTCAGTTTCTCCACGTACTTCTGTAAGAAAAGATTCAAATAACGAAATTGGCGAACGTTCTTCTACTTTCACCACTTCCACCTGATCATCATACTTCTGTTCATTTTTCAAAAATCGAATCTGCATTACATTTGGATATACCGTACGCAATAAAGCTGCCGGTTCTAAAATTTCTTCCTCGTCTGTTAGCGTAATCGCTACATAATCCTCAGCATTTGCTGCCTGAACAATCTCCGCTTGAATCAAATCTTTACACTTTCCTCGAATGCTGCGCATATCTCTAAACGGCTTTAGTGGCAACCATTTTATATCACAAACACCTTTTTCTTTTATTTCAAAATACACGACTGATTTTTTATGAAATTCTTCCGAAAATGAATATTTGAGCAGAGAACCAGAATATCGAATCTGATCACTACCCACTCGTTGCGGACCATGAATATGTCCCAGAGCAGTATAATCAAACACATCAAACAGCTGAGATGGCACAGATTCTACGCCTCCCACTGATAAATCCATCTCAGAATCACATGTCTGAATCTGACCTTTTGCGGGCACGACAAACAAATGCGTCATACAAATATTTCTGACACTGGTATCCACTTCTGTCTTTTCAAGCAGACATCGAATCACATCCTCATAACCGCTGCCACGTTCTAATGAAAATAATTCTCTGCCTTCTGCCAAATGAAAGAACGGCAACTGATAAATACGAAGAATTCCGTACTCATCCTCTGTCTCAACAAAAGGAATCTGTGATGTCAGCTGTCCCTCGATATAAATATGTTTCTTTTCCAAAATACGACTGCCAAACAAAAGACGCTCTTTCGAATCGTGATTGCCGGCAATGATATAGACAGCGATTTTCATTGACTCTAACTGATATAAAAATTCATCAAACAATTTTACCGCCTCTACCGGAGGAATCGAGCGATCATAAATATCCCCTGCCAATAAAATCCCCTGAATCTGATATTCTTTTGCCATTGCAAGCACTTGAGAAAGTGCATACTTTTGGTCTTCGAGCATCGAAAAACCATTCACAATTTTCCCCAAGTGCAAATCAGCCATGTGTAAAAATTTCATTTTCTTCTCCAATATAATCGAACTGATAGATATATTTTTCTACAACAAAATACATCTCCTTATTTCAATACAAATTTCTCGATTGCTTTTGCCACCCCATCTTCATCATTTGAATCGGTAATGTAATCGGCAACTGCTTTCACCTCATCGTTTCCATTTTTCATAGCAACACCAATACCGGCATATTGAATCATCAATAAGTCATTACTTGCATCGCCACATGCCATAACTTCCTCTTTTTCTAAGCCCAATACTTTTATAAACTGCATCAAAGCCATGCCCTTATTAACCCCTTTTTTACCCATTTCAAGGTTATTATATAAGGCACTGACAGGATCTGTCAGTCCGGTTGCGGCAAATTCTTTTTTGGCGATTTCCCGTTCATCCAAATCCTTGAAAAACATATTTACTTTTTCCACTGTCATCTGACTATTTTGCAGAAAATCATCCAACGTACCATCGAGACGTTTTCTCGTATTAAGAATCAGCTTCTGAATCTGTACATCCGTTGTATATTCCGCAAAGTGATCCAGATAATAAGCCTCACAATATCCACATCCCCCAGCATAGACATCATGAGTCGCGTCATATTTATCACCCATATGTAGCAACTGCAAAGCCTCTTCCACACTAAAATGATTTGCTACCATTAATTTATTTTCATGAAGATCATAACAACTGGCACCATTGCAAAAAATTCCATAACGAACATTTAAATCCTTTAAAACCTGAGGCAGACCATTAATCGCACGACCAGTCACTGGCACGATCCAAACGCCTTGTTGCTGTGCTTTTTTTAAGGTATTAATTGTCCTTGGAGAACATTCTTTTTGTGAATTTAATAAAGTTCCATCCATATCAAGTGCAACTAATTTAATCTGTTTCATCGTCGTCTTCCTTCCTTTCTTTATCTATTGTAACATGTCAAAATCAACTAAACCATATAATTTTGAATCACGATCTGAATCGTTCTTCTGCCTTGATATTCATTTATATTTGGATAATATGTACAAGCAATTGTCATCGAGCAATTTCTCCCACTATACATACAGTCCACCTCATGTCTCCCATAGCGGGCCAAGAGTTTCTCTTCGAAAGCATCCGCTTCCTGAAATAATAATGCATCTAAAATCGTTCCATTTACATTTTGCAGACGCATTTTTAACACATTTTTCTTGGCTCCCAATCTACGGGCACTGACAATCCTTAAATTTTTTTCTGCAAAAATTGGCTTCGGATTTTCTTTTCCAAATGGCTCTAACAGTTCTAACTGCTCGATCAATTCCTCATGAATATAATCTAATGGCATCGGGACATCAATCAAGATTTTTCTTGTCAGATCATCTTCCGTTAATCTGGCATTTTCATTTAAACGGCGACGAAATTCTCCAATATGTTCTTCTTTTAGTGTCATTCCTGCCGCCATCGGATGACCGCCAAATTTCTCCATCAGATCTTTCACTTCATTTAAAGCTTCAAACATATGATACCCTTCGATCGAACGACCTGAACCTTTAACAAATTCGTCGGCTTTTGTCAATACGATCGTCGGCTTATAATAGCGTTCTTTGATTCGTCCGGCAATGATCCCAGCCAGGCTTTCGTGGCAATCTGGCAGATATACGACTAGAACTTTATCTCTTTTTAAATCTTGTTCCTCTACCATCTGGAATGCTATTTTTGTGCCTTCTTCTGTCATATTTTTACGCTCATCATTTAAATCTTTTAATTTTTGAGCCATCGCTCTTGCTTTTAAAATATCGGTTTCCATCAATAAACGAACGGCCTGTTCCGCTGTCTCCAATCGTCCCGTAGCATTAATACATGGACCGATCACAAATCCTAAATGATAGGATGATATTTTCTTTTCTAATAGTCCATTGACCTCCAATAATGCCTGCAACCCCGGATTGTCCACTTGCGGAATTCTCTCAAGTCCAACACGGACCAATGCACGGTTTTCATCTGTCAAGTCGACAACATCACAGACAGTCGCGATTGCCGCAAAAGGTACAAATTGTTCATAAGCGTCACTTGCCAATCCCATTTTTTCATACAATATCTGTACGAATTTCATCGCCACCACCGCACCGCAGATTTTATCATACGGATATGGACACTCGGGCTGTTTGGGATTTATGATTGCATCTGCCTGCGAAGATAAATACTTCTTTTCCCCATCTATCATCTCGTAAGGAATGTCGTGATGATCTGTTACAATGATCGTTAGACCTAAACTTTTACCATAGGCAATCTGAGGAATTGCCGCAATCCCATTATCACAAGTTACAATCGTATCGATTCCGTCCTTTTTTGCCTGCCTGATCAAACGTTCATTGATACCATATCCATCTGTCACACGATCAGGAATACGAAAATCCACATCTATACCACACCGGTGAAACGCCGTCCACAAAATATAGTTTGAAACAACGCCATCTACGTCATAATCCGAAATAATTCTTACTTTTTTCTTTTGCTTCCACTTTGTCATTAAAATATCTGCGGCTTTCTTGGCATCTTTTAATTGATGTGGATCATGTAGATTGTTCAGATTCCCATACAAATAGTCTCTGATCGCATCTTTGCCAATCACATCTCTGTTTCTGATCAGCCTGACAATCACTGGATCAATTTGAAATTCTTTTCCTAGCGCAAAGAAATCCGCTTTCTTTGTCTGTATAAACCATTTTTCCATTTTTATCACCTGATGAAAGAAAAGAGAAGATTTTACAATCTTCTCTTTTACATTCAAAATTTTTAACGTCTTTTGTGTCTCTTACCAGTTCTCTTTGAAACTTTCTGTTTTTCTGCCTTTCCTAACAGAGGCTTTTTCTCAGTTACCGTTTTATTATTATCTTTCTTTTCTCTCTTTTTAAGCATGTACCAAACTGGTCCTGTGATACATACAGAAGAATATCCACCACAAACGATACCAGCCATCAAAGTAAGTGCAAATTCACGGATACTAGAAGAACCCAAAATAAATAAGCAAAATACCATGATAAAGGTTGTAATCGATGTATTGATCGTTCTTGTGAATGTCTGATTAATACTTGCATTTACAATGCCATCCAAACCATGTTCGTTTACATCCATGCTCTTTAAATTTTCACGAATACGGTCGAAAATAATAATTGTCGCATTGATTGAGTAACCGACAATGGTTAGCATACAAGCAATAAAGTTACCACCGACAGATAGTCTGCCAACAGAATATACGGTTAATACCACTAATACGTCATGCAGCAATGCCAAAACAGCACTTCCACCAAACTTCACATCTTTGAAACGGTATGCAATATAAATTAACATACAAATGGTAGCAATAATAACTGCGATAACGGCATCACGCTGCATTTCCGAACTGATCGTATTACTAATATTGGCACAGGTAACTGTTTTCACACCATAGTCTTTGGTCAGTTCTTTTTCTAATTTTTCTCTCTGTTCAAGTGTTAAGACAACCGTCTTTACAATCATCTGATGATTATCGGTAACTTTCTGTGTCTGTACAGAAGAAGATTTTGAAATATCTTCATATAATTTAACAACCTTCTGTTCTAAATCACTGTCTAACTTTGTATCTTTCTCAAACGTAACGGTCGATGCTGTACCACCGGAAAATTCCAGACTATAATTTAAAATATGTCCAATATCCTTATTTGCCTTATTCACTGGCATGAATGCAAACCCTGCTAAAATAACGACTAAAGATAAGATCATACATTTTTTGCTCAATTTTACATAATTAATCTGGCGTCCCTTACGCATCTTACCATAGAATTTTGGGTCTTTAAATCCAAAATAGTAGAATGCATAGGCGAGAACTCGACTGACAACCAAGGCGGTAAACATGGAAATCACGATACCCATTGCCAATGTCTCAGCAAATCCTTTGACCGAACCCGTTCCCTTTGCAAAAAGCACCGCTGCCGCGATCAACGTTGTAATATTTCCATCTAAAATCGCAGAACTTGCTTTGCTAAATCCGGCTTTAATCGAAGAAAGCACACTCTTACCAGTTGCAATTTCCTCTCTAATACGAGTATAAATAATAACATTCGCATCCACAGCCATACCAATCGTCAGAATGATACCCGCAAGTCCCGGTAATGTCAAAGTAATGTTAAATCCATTTAACGCAAGCAAAGTCATAATCGTATATGTAATCAAAGCAATACTTGCACAAAAACCAGGAACCAAATAAACAACAATCATAAAGAGAACTACAAGGGCAAGTCCAATTGCACCAGCCTTTAACGTTGACTGAATTGCATCAACACCAAGCTTCGCAGATACAACTTCTGAACTTAATTCCTTTAATTCTACCGGTAACGCACCAATACGAATGGAAGAAGCAAGATTTTCTGCTGACTCAAAGCTTTCCATACCTGTAATCTGACATTCACCATTCTTGATTTCTGTCTGAACAGTTGGTGCACTGATGATTTCATTGTCATAGATAATATAAATCTGCTGTTTGTAAAATTTCTTTGTTGCATCCGCAAATGCCTTTGTCCCTTTTTTATTAAACTCTAATGCAACAATATATTCTTTTATCCCTTTATTATCAACGGTCTGAGCCTCTGCACTCTTAACTTCTGATCCGGTGAGTACCGTTTTGCCATCTGGGGACATAAAGAGTAAAGTACCAGGTTGTCCTAATTCTTCCAAAATCTTATTGGAATCTGTGACACCAGGAATTTCAATTTTAATACGTTTATCTCCTTCCTGATAAACTTCCGATTCCGTACTATACCCCTGCACACGTTTTTGCAATTTGTAAATCGTATCATCAATATCTTTTTGCGATACCTTTTTCCCTTGTACCTCGTAAGTAATACTTACACCACCAGCAAGATCCAGACCTAAATCAATATTCTTTGCACTTCCTGTGTGTTTCTTTCCAATTCCCTGATAGCTGACAACGCCACCAGCGATCGTAAGAATAATGATCAACAGAAAGCCCAGTATGATCTTTCTCTTATTCTTATTTTTCTTCATTGTTTTTCCTTTCTTATCTTAATTATTTACTCCGCCAAAGCTGCTTTTATCATTAAAGCACATTCCACACGTTTGCGTTCCATTTCACATCCAATATCATATGCATCATTTAATGTACCATGGAACTTATAGGAATTAGCCGCACAACCGCCACTACAATAGAAACGTGCAAAACATTTTTTACATTTTTCTTTTGTGTAGACATTGCAACCTTTAAATTCATCCACGAGTTCCTGCTTTTTGATACCATCATAAACATTTCCTAACAGGAAATCATCTTCACCAACGAACTGGTGACATGGATATAAATCTCCCCATGGTGTAACTGCCAAATATTCTGTCCCGGAACCACATCCGGATAAACGTTTTGCCACACATGGACCACCCGTCAGATCGATCATATAATGAAAGAAGGTAAAACCTCTTCCCTCTTTTTCGCGTTTAATCATCTCTTTTGCAAGCAGATCATACTGTTCAAAGATTTTTGGAAGATCTTCTTCCTGGATGGCATAGGATTCTCCCTCTTCAGCAACTACCGGCTCAATGGAAATCTCATCGAAACCTAAATCTGCCATATGTAAAACATCTTCACAGAAATCCAAATTATTTCGCGTGAAGGTTCCCCTTACATAATAACTTTTTTTGCCTCTTAATTTGGCAAATTTCTGGAATTTCGGAAGCACGATATCATAACTTCCTTTTCCATTCTGCGTTGGACGCATCAGATCATGAATTTCCTTTCTGCCGTCAATGCTGAGTACAACATTACTCATCTCTTCATTCAAAAATTCCATAATCTCATCATTTAATAGGACGCCGTTTGTCGTCATCGTAAAACGGAACTTTTTGTTATTTGTTTTTTCCAATTTTCTTCCATATGCAACGATTTCTTTTACAACATCCATGTTCATCAATGGCTCACCACCAAAGAAATCCACTTCAAGATTTACACGATTTCCTGAGTTTGCTACCAGAAAATCGAGAGCTTTTTTTCCAACTTCCGCACTCATTAAGGAGCGGTCGCCTTTATATTCACCTTCCTCCGCAAAACAATAGCGACAGGCAAGGTTGCAATCATGCGCAATATGTAAACATAACGCTTTTACAACAGTAGAACGTTTCTTTACTGCAAAGATATAATCCTCATAAATATCTTCTGTAAAAAGCATTCCCTCATCTTTTAATTCTCTTACTTCTTCAATCGCCTCCCGGACATCAGATGCCTTATATCCGGATAATTTTTCTACAATCTCATCCTCACTATAATCCTCAAATAATGCAATGACATCATAACTCAAATCATCAACAACATGAACAGAACCACTACATACATCAAGCACCATATTGTATCCATTATTTTTATATTGATGTACCACGATAATATCTCCTTTAATAAGTATCTTCTATGAAAGAACAAAAGCGGACAAGTCCGCCTCGAATTCCCTAAATCCCTCAGTCCCTGAGGGACTTGTTTCGCTTTGTGCGCCAGATGCAGACTGCTGTAAGCAGTCACATTACCTTATGCATCTGGTCGCATCCTCGCGGAGCTTTTTTTATTTCATAGGAAGTTACAACGTAATTTCCTATGAAATAAAAAAGCTCCACTGGAGCTTCTAACTGCATACTAAAGTATATAGAGGCGGCTTTTATCCGCCTCTACCCTAACGTATATCACTATTTGTTTTCGCAGCTCTGATTTCCTACTGTACAAGATGTCTTACAAGCTGACTGGCAAGATGTTTGGCATTCTCCGCATCCGCCTTTTTTCATCGTATTTTTCAATGTTTTGTTAGTTAATGTTTTAATACGTTTCATCGCTTAACGCCTCCTCACTGTAATAAAGCTGAATGTATTATAGCATATAATTCCCTTATTTAAAAGATTTTTTTAACTTAATATTCCACCTAATATGCCACCACTCATACACATACATACAACAGAAAGAAAATTTTTCGAAAACAGAACATGATTTGGATATAATAATGAAGCTACCAGTATAATCACACCAATATACAAAGCACCAAATAAAAAGCCAAAGATCAATCTCTGTGTTTTTACTTTCCTCCCTACATAAAAACCACCAATGACGGTCGATATAATATAGGTAGCGATAATACCCATATGTAGTGACTTTTCGCCCCATTCCATCTTATATAACAAAAATGCAAATATCACTAATATGATTCCTGTAATAATATAAGATAAAAACAATCCCTGCAGTAAGCGTATTCCTTTTTTCATGCAATCCCTCCTCTACTTATAATACCTATATGAAGTTTTTTTGGATTTCATGCATAAGATATGGTAAACTTATCTTAACCCACAAAACAGGAGGATAATACTATGAGTTTTATCGATTTACATATCCATTCTACGGCATCTGATGGAACTTTAACCCCAACAGAGGTTGTAAAAGAAGCAAAGAAACAAAATCTGACTGCTATGGCATTAACGGATCATGACACAGTTGCCGGCGTAGCAGAAGCAATGGCTACCGCCGAGGAAGAAAAAATCACCCTCATTCCCGGTATTGAACTAACCTGTCATGCTTTGGGAAAAGAAATCCATATGCTCGGATATTTTTTAAATTATGAAGATCCAATCTTTTTAGGCAGATTGGAAGATCTACGTATAAACCGTTCTAACCGAAACGAACGCATGTTAGCAGCTTTTCAAAAAGATGGTTTTCCAATTACAATGGAAAAATTACAACACGGGAATCCGGATACTGTTATTACACGTGCACATTTTGCACGTGTTTTAGTGGAAGAAGGAATCGTTTCCTCAAAAAATGCTGCCTTCAAAAAATATCTTGGTGTTGGCAAAAAATATTACATTCCTCGTTCTGAAATCAAACCATCCGATGCCCTTACATATATCAAGGAAGCTGGAGGAATTGCGGTTCTTGCCCATCCATTTGAATATCAACTTTCCAAAAAAGACTTAATCTCATTAATTGAAGAATTAAAAGAATTAGGACTGGGAGGCATCGAAGTGTATCATTCCAGTCATTATCAGCAACAATGTACTTATTTACGGGAACTGACAAGAAAATATGGTCTTGCAGCAACCGGTGGTTCTGATTTTCACGGAAGCAACAAACCAGATATTCAGATTGGAACCGGACGTGGCGGACTTCGCGTACATGAAAGTTTATTGGAAGAACTTAACCAGCACCGCTCTTAAATATTACATTTTATCGCAAAGTGGAAAATAAAGTGGATAAGCATCTTATTTCTATATTACAAAAGCCTTTCTATATCGCTATAGAAAGGCTTTTTAATGGAATTTATGCTTCTTCCTCTTCTGCTTTGTCAACCTCTTCAATTGCATTAATATCCATCGGAATTCTGCAATGTCTGTCATTACCAAATTCAACGATTACAACATCATTTTCAATACCAAGAACAATTCCGTAGAATCCACTTGATGTTTTAATGCTGTCACCGATTTTTAAAGCTGCGATCATTTTTTTCTTTTCTTCCTCATATTTTTTCTGAGGTCTAATCGTCATAAAATACATCATTGCAAAGAAAACAACTAATATAATAATAGAATATAGTGTTCCGTTCATAATTTAAATAATCCTCCATTTAATTTCTCTTTTTATCGTTGATTTGAAATCCTTCCAGTTTTTGTTTTTTGTACTCCTGGAAACGACCTTCTTCAATTGCAAGGCGGATTTCTTCCATCATTGTATTATAAAAATATAAATTATGCAAGACACAAAGTCTGAGACCGAGCATTTCTTTTGCTTTCAGCAAGTGTCTTATATAGGCTCTGCTATAACTTCGGCATGCAGGGCACTGACATCCTTCTTCGATTGGTCTTGCATCTAACTCATATTTTTTATTAAATAAATTTAGTTTTCCTTCATTGGTATATACGTGTCCGTGACGTCCATTTCTGGATGGATATACACAGTCAAAGAAGTCCACACCGCGATCAACCGCTTCTAATATATTGGCTGGAGTTCCAACGCCCATCAGATATGTTGGTTTATTTTCCGGCAGATAAGGAACTGTTTCCTCGATAATATGGTACATTTCCTCATGGCTTTCGCCAACTGCTAAACCGCCAAGCGCATAACCATCTAAATCCAATTCACTGATTTGCTTCGCATGATTGATACGAATATCCTCAAATGTACCTCCCTGATTAATACCAAACAATAGCTGATGCGGGTTTACAGTATCTTCGAGTGAATTTAATCTCTTCATCTCTTTTTTACAACGCTCTAACCATCTGGTCGTACGATCTACAGAATTTTGCATATATTCTCTAGTTGCCGGATGAGGCGGACATTCATCAAACGCCATGGCGATTGTTGAACCCAAATTGGACTGAATCTGCATGCTTTCTTCTGGACCCATAAAAATCTTGTGACCATCAATATGCGACTGGAAATATACTCCTTCTTCCTTGATTTTTCGAAGTCCGGCGAGCGAAAACACCTGAAATCCTCCCGAATCTGTTAAGATTGGTCGATCCCAAACCATAAACTTATGAAGTCCTCCAAACTGCTTAATCAATTGATCTCCAGTTCTTACATGTAAATGATACGTATTGGATAATTCCACTTGCGTTTTGATTTCTTTTAAATCATCCGTACTAACTGCACCTTTAATGGCCGCAACTGTTCCAACATTCATGAAAACCGGCGTTTCTATGACACCGTGTACTGTCGTAAGACGTCCACGTTTTGCCCTTCCGTCTTTTTTCAATAATTCATACATTTTCATCACCTGTTATTTATAAAAATCACAAATTCGATCTAATCTAGCTGTCATATTTAGAAGTAGTGCATCTAGAATCGTAATAGCTGCCATTGCTTCTACCACGACAACTGCTCTCGGAACGACCATTGGATCATGTCTTCCTTTAATTTCAATTTCGATTTCCTCTCCCAGTGCATTGACAGTCTTCTGAATTTGTGCAATCGAAGGAGTTGGTTTAAATGCAGTACGGAAGATCAATTCGCTTCCATCTGTCATACCACCAAGAGTTCCTCCTGAATGATTTGTTTGCTTTATCACCTTACCCGATGAATCAATCGCAAAATTGTCATTATTCGTCGCACCATTTGAATTTGCTACTGCAAACCCATCTCCAATTTCAAATCCCTTCGTTGCACCAATGGAAAGCATTGCCTTTCCTAAATTTGCACTTATCTTTTCGAACACCGGATCTCCAAGTCCAACTGGAAGTCCTGTCACTTTACATTCCACAACGCCGCCAATCGAATTTTTTTGTTTCATCATTGATTCTGCATATGTAGCAACTTTTTTTGCTGCATCTGCATCTGGCATATTAAATGGATTATTCGGAATCTCTTCTTTGTCAAATTTCTTTTCATCAATCGAAATGCCACCAATCATCTTTGCGTAAGTCGTAAATTCAATTCCCAATTGACCTAATATCTTTGCTGCCACAGCACCAGCGGCAACTCTGCCAATTGTTTCCCGGGCAGAAGAACGACCACCACCACGATAATCACGAAAACCATATTTGGCGTCAAAAGTAAAGTCCGCATGTCCCGGACGATAACAATTCATAATGTTACTATAATCTTTTGAACGTTGATCCGTGTTCATGACAACTAAAGAAATCGGGGTTCCCGTTGTCTTTCCCTCAAACACTCCAGATAAAATTTCAACAATATCCCCTTCTTTTCTTGGTGATACAAATTTAGATTGACCCGGTTTTCTTCGATTCAAATAAATCTGAATATCATCTTCACACAAAGAAAGTCCCGCCGGCACGCCATCGATGACAACACCAACACCTTTTCCATGTGTCTCTCCCCATGTTGTAATCCGAAAAATCGTTCCTATACTAGACCCTGCCATATATCCTCCTATAACTGAATCCCAGATAATAAATCTGCAAGACTTGTCGCTGCTTCACCATCAGATTTATATTCTTTGACTGCTGGATCAGCTTTTACTTCTTCTTCTCCTTCTAAAAGCCCCTTCATGGACAAACTAATTTTTCCATCATTAACTTTTAAAATACGAACTTTTACTTCCTGACCTACTTTAACAACTTCTGAAGCAGATTTGATACGTTTTTCGCTAAACTGTGAAATATGAACCAATCCGCTGATTTTATCACCCAAATCTACGAAAGCACCATATTTTTGAATACTATCTACTTTTCCAGTAACAACACTTCCTGGTTTGAATGCTGCGATTTTTTCTTGTCTTGCTTCTTCTGCCTTCATTTGCTCTACTTCCCGTACGGACAAGATTAATCTTTTTTCCTCAGGGTCTAATTCAATAATCTTAGCCTGCACCATCTTATGTAAATATGGATTTGTATCTTCTACATATTTTGTTGATAATTGGGAAACTGGAATAAATCCACGAATGCCTTCTGGATATACGATAACACCTGCATTTACAATTCCCTCTACCTTCAGATCAAGAACTTCTCCTTCTTCATAAATAGATCCTAATCTTTCCCATGCTTCTTGAATATTTAATTCTGCCATTCTTACACTCCTATTCTTTGACTTATTATTCAATTACAAGAAATAAGCCTTATTTGTCAATAAAATTTGCAATTGCAGAGAGCCTATCTATAATTTCTCGACTCTGAACAACTAATAAATTTCATTATATCATATCTTTAAGAAAGAATACAGTAACAAAATGACGATGCTGATAAAAATTATTTTCTTTCTCATAGTTCTGATTTTGTAAAAATCATAGTTTTGCCAAAAACAATGATTATTTTTTATTTCATAGGAAATGCAGTCTGCATCTGGCGCACAAAGCGAAGCAAGTCCCTCAGGGACTGAGGGATTTAGGGAGTTCGAGGCGGACTTGTCCGCTTTTGTTCTATAACTAACACAAATTCTCCTGGCATTTGGCTATTTTTTCGAATATCTCATCGAATCTGAATTCTCACTCCCGTCATACTATCCTGTTCTTTCCTTAGTCGTGCCTGCTTTTTCATCTTATTTAAATCACCTAGTAAGCAAAAATCTCTAATTTCCTGCTTCTGAAAATTTCGATATGCCCTATTTGTAAGCAAAAGTACTTCCATCGGCAATTCCACATCACCGTAGTATTGGTCAATAATCAAATCTTCCTGACTGCCCACACTCTGCCACAAAACATGTGTATATCCAGATACATTTTTTAAATCTGATGCAGTATGATCTTTCGTTCGATATAATCCTTTTGTTTTATGCCAATAAACACGGCTATCTCCCACATTAGCAATCAAATAAGAATGACCTAACATAAAGAAAATTGCAATCGTTGTTCCGGTCTGTCGGCCACTCATGATGCTTTCTTTAAACAAACTTTGATTCGCTTTTTTTAAGACCATATCTAGTTGCTGTCCAATTTGTTCCATAGAAAAATGCTCTTCTATATATTTAGAAACATTCGCCCATAAACTTCCAATAACGTAATCCATAGTCTTATAGCTTGCCCTCTTACCATCGCATGCACCGCTTATTCCATCACAGACCATTGCTAATATGATGGGTTTATGTTTTATTAAATTTCTTTTTACCCAATAAATGTCCTGATTTTTTCGTCCACCACAACCTGTATCTATCATATGTTCTATCTTTATTTCCATATACTACCCTCCTACCTCACATTTATGTAATTTTTTAATATATTTTCTATTTATTTCTATTTGCAATCAAAAAAATAAACAATTGACCTAAACTGCTTTTCATAAAATGAAATATAATTTAATAGTAAGTAATCAAAAGCCAAGTCAAATACCCCATTAATAAAAAGGGTGCAAACGGAACCGTTGCCTTTTTCGAATGTCCTTTGACCAGCAAAATAATCGACACACCGAACAAAAACATAAAGGTAAATATAAGACTTCCGATTATTGTCTTTCTCCCTCCCACTAAGGTCATCATCCCTAATAATAAAACATCTCCAACACCCATACATTCTTTCCAAATACTTCTCATGATAATACAAATCACAACGATGATCATTAGTGAAAAAACATCTCCTACTATCTGTTCTTTTTGTAAAGTCTCACAAAAGAAACCTTGATATATGATTCTCGCTCCCCAATAAAACAAACCGATTGCTATACAGAGGAAAGGAATCCGACGCTGTCGATAATCAAAATACGCCACCACCAATAATAGTATAAATAAAGCCATGCTACCTCCTTCCACTTATTTACAATCATAGCATATTATTTACAATTGTCAACTGTTTTGTTGTTTATTTACATAATGAATTGTTCGTTTTTATATTGTAAAACTGAACTTCTTTATACCCAGCTACACCTTCTTTTTATTGGATAATAAAAAAATGCAAGCCATTTGGCCTGCATTTTATCATATAATTTCTTGATTACTTTTTGATTACTCAACCGAATGAAGCATGCTCTGCGAGTTTCATCGGTTCGCGTGCGGCGGCAAATGGAAATGCGAGTATTTCCGCTTGCCTTGCGCCTTCGCGTAAACTAAAAAATAGGCTTCGCCTATTCAACTCCCCTCCCCCTCAATCTTGAGGGGATTA
>JAUNIX010000042.1 GCA_030523275.1 Lachnospiraceae bacterium | reverse complement strand
ATATCATTATAACAAGAGAAAGTCATTTTTTCATAAATTTTGGTATTTATATTATCGAAATAGAAAAAACCATCTAGGTCTAAATTTGGGAATTGAAATGTGGGAAAATGTGTTTGATGAAGGACTTCATATTTGGCATGCAGGTGATATTGTTGTCAATGGATATGCTAAAATTGGGAAAAATTGCCAATTAAGAGGCGGGAATTGTATTGGTAATACAGGACATTCTTTGGAAGCACCAATCATAGGAGACAATGTGATATTAGGCCATGGGGCTCAGATTATCGGTAAGGTGCGAATTGCAGATGATGTTGAAATCGGAGCTGGTTCTATCGTGTTAAAAGATGCAATGACTCCAAGGGATGTACTAGTTGGGACTCCATCTAGGAGTATAAAGAGATAATAAGAACGACAACAGAGGTGATAATTATGTCAGAAATTGAATTGAGCATTATTATACCTGCATACAATTGCAAAAAATATATCAGTCATTGTATATCATCATTATTAGATCAGGATTTAGAGTCCTATGAAATTATTATAATTGATGATGGTTCCACTGATGGAACCTCTTCTTATTGTGATCAATTAGCTACTGATGTGTCGATAATTACAGTGATACATAAAAAAAATGAAGGACAAGGGATTGCACGTAACTTGGGAATTCAAATGGCAAAAGGAAGGTTTATCGCTTTTGTCGATGCTGATGATATTCCATGTAAGAAAGCTTATGGAAGTGTTATCAAGGCAATAAGCAATCGGATGTGTGATTTATGTGTATGTAACTGGATGAAATTATCATCAAACAATACCAGAATATATAATCAGAATAAAGACTACCATTTGCAGAATATTTCAGGAACACAGGCAATTAGAGAAATGTCAACAGGAACAGGATTCTTTTCGAGTGCGGTATGGAACAAAATTTATAAGAGAGATATCTTACTAAATAATGGGATCGTTTTTACTTCAGAGAGAGATGTAATTTCTGAGGATTTTTTATTTAACTATGATTATATTCATGCAATCGAAAACATTGTTATGCTTGATATAAATTTATATGGGTATCGTGTGAACGATGAATCTTTTTGTCATAAGTATCAACCGCAATATTATAATCGATTGATAAACTTGAAAAAGGCATTAACAGTAAGAGAAGTTCCATTAAATGAGGAACAGTTTATATATGAAAAACTATATTCCTTTGTAAAAACATGCATAATACAGGAAGTACAGTTTCATCCGTACAAGAAATCGATTGCATCAATCCAAGAAATCTGTGAGTCAGTTGAGGTAAAAAATATATTAAAAAATATAGAGGTGAATTGTCTTGACCACAAGAATAGAGTTATTTACTGTTTGATTACGGTAAAAATGTATGCGATTCTTTATATTTTATATAAATGTAAGAAGTAAAGAGGAATGATTATGTTAGAAAGTAATGGTCAAAAAAATAAGGCATTGTTTATAGGAACAATGACATATGCAATTGGAAATTTTGGTACGAAAATTCTTAGTTTTTTAATTGTACCACTCTATACCTATTATATTAAACCATCTGATTTAGGAGATTATGATCTGTTAATTACGACAGTTAGTTTATTATCTCCGTTGTTGACGATGAAAATCTCCGATGCTACATATCGATGGTTGATCAAAAATCCAGATAATTGTACAGATTATATTTCAGCAACCTATCAAGTGTTGGTCAGAAATTGTCTGATTGCTGCTGTATTTTTATTGTTAGTAAATCAGATTATTCCGATTTGGAATTGTTATTATTTTGTCGCCATATTAGTAGGAGACCGTATACTTGAGTGTGTACAAAAATTGCTCAGAGGATTAAAGAATCAAAAATTATTTGCAGTTTCTGGAATTTTATATACAGCTATTTTGGTTTTTTCAAATTTTATTAAAATTTGTTTATTAAAACAGGGAGTTGTAGCTCTTTTACAAAGTGTTATTTTTAGTCAATGGTGTACGATTATATTTTTATTTATTGTGGAAAAGAGATTACGAGCAATAAACTGGAAGAAAAAATATGGGCATCTTCAAAAAGAAATGCTGCATTATTCGGTACCATTGGTACCAGCTACACTTAGTTGGTGGGTGATGAGTGCCTCTGATCGCTATGTAATAAGATGGTTGTTAGGAAGTGCTGCCAATGGAATTTATGCGATTGCCGGCAAATTTCCATCTATATTGCAAATGATTTTTACAATGTTTAATAACGCCTGGACAGATATGGCTTTGGCAGAATTGGGCAAAGATGTACAAAATGAAGCATATACAGAAAAGATATTTAAACAGTTATACAAATTGTCTTTTTGTATGGTATTGATATTAATTCCTGTTACAAAAATTGTTACACGGTTCATATTAAGTGATGCGTATAAGACAGCATCCATTTATATTGGTTTTCTATATTTAGGAACCGTATTTCAGGGATTCTCATCTTTTTGCAGCATTGGATATTTACAGCAAAAAACAACAGGAGGTGCAGCAAAAACAAGTATGTATGGTGCATTAGCGAATCTTGTGATTGATGTAGTGGTTATGCGTTTTATGGGCTTACATGCGGCTTCTGTATCCACTTTTGCAGGATTTTTTATGATGTGGCTGTGTCGGATGCAGGATATAAAAGAAAGTTTTCCAGTACGAATTAATAAAAATATTTTTTCTTTGTATTTTATTCTTTCTATTGGATTTGCAACAGTAACAATTTGGACAAATGTTTTAGCAGATATGATATTAACTGTCATTGCTGTAAGTTTGTTTTGGATTGCTAATGGTGAGAGTCTAAAACAAATTATTATGTTTGTTAAGGAAAAGAAGAGTGGAAAAAAATAATAATACAGTTATCGTTACTTCAATGTTTGTCAAATAAGCAAAAAAGGGGGGAATATATTATGAAATTAATAAAAAAATTTTTCATTCTTTTGATTTTAACAAGCTGTTTTTTATCAGGATGTCATAGTAATCACAAGCAGAATGATGATTATGATAGTACAGATGCTGTTCAAAGTGAAACAATAGAGGCGAATGAAACAAAGAAAATGAAGATTTTGTCAGAACCATCAAAAGATGTGACATTAAAAAAGAATATATGTTATCAGAAATCAGAAGGTGATAAATGCTATATGGATGTAGCATATCGTAAAAATGGAAAGAAAAAGCCGTTAATGCTTTGTGTTCATGGTGGTTCATGGAAGTCTGGATCAAAAGAAACAATGAATAATTTTCTATATACATTTTCAGACTATGGTTATGTAGTGGCGTCTATAGACTATGATGTTTTGCCAGATGCGACAATTGTAGAACAGGAAGAATGTATTGAAAAGGCATTAGAATATATCATTAGAAAAGCAAATATTTATGAAATTGATAGTCAAAAGATAATTTTACTTGGATCTTCTTCCGGGGCACAGTTGGTTCTCAGATTTACTGAAGAAGTTGTGGAAAATCAGACGAATTATAATTTTCATATTAATTCGGTAGTAGATTTGTTTGCACCAGCAGATTTGAATTATTATTTGGAAGTAAATGCAATGAGCGAAGATGCTAAAGAACAGCTTGCTGTTTCTATTGATGGAAAAACAAATTCAGATATTGTTACAGAATTGAAAAAAATAGATGTCATGCAGAATGTAAGTAAAAAACTGCCATCAATCTTAATTTTGCATGGAAGAGAAGACACAGTTGTTCCGATTTCTATATCAGAAACATTTTACAAACGTCTTCAAGAAGAAGGAATATCTAGTAAATTTGTGGCAATATCGGAAATGAAACATGAAATATATTCTGAAAAAGTTTTTCCGGAAATCCGACAATTTCTAGGGGAAGAGATAAAATAATTATATATTTAAAAAGGGAGAAAAATATGAAAAAGATAATACAAGCATTATTTACATTGTTATTATTTGTTATAGTGTTATTAAATGTGAAACAGTATGATTTATGGGCTGCAACTGATATGGAAGAAGATGCAACATTTATCATGGCTGTAGATGAACTAGATCAGATTAATGAGACCAGTGATGACGTAAAAAGTGACGATGAAATGCAAAAAGTATATGATCATTATGCACAGTTGCAGCAGTTTTATGAGCAAAATCCAGATTATTTTGGCATTGCAAGTCCATATTTTACATCCAAAGATACAAAAGAAGGTCCAATTAGTGCTTTGCTTTCTATTGCGGATATTCCACGTGAGGCAATTGGTGTTGAAGGCGGAGTATCAATTGATCAGGTAGATGAACTAGTTCAGGGATTTAACCAAGCACTACCTGCGCTTATACAATACTATGGAAATCAATTATTAGTAGCAAGGGATAAGGCATTAGACCAAATAGACCCCGATATGACAACAGAAGAAAAATTATTAGTTTTAAATGACTGGTTGGGAAATAACTGTAATTTTGATATGTCTTCAATTATGGATATAACAAATAATACAGAAGGAAATCTGAAAAGTGAAGATATTGATGAAAAAGTTGATACAACGCTAGATGATCCATTATCAAGTATGATGAATTCGACTGCCTTTGGAGCTTTAGTGAAAAAGAATACCCTTTGCCTGGCATATACTTCAGCATATACCTATTTAGTGCAATGTGCATTCCCGGAAATTTATAAAAATCCAGATGGATCATGGAAAACGAAAGAAGAAGTCAATGGGGTCATGAAATTAAAAGTAGATAAGGAAGGAAATTCCATTTTAGATAAAAATGGAGAAAAAGTATTTGAAACTGAAGGTACTTCGACCTATATGGTTGATTTTGTACGAATTCAATGGAATTCTCAAATTGAGATGTTAGGCGAAAAATCTGCATTTCAAAATCCTCATTTTTTTAATGCAGTTAAGGTCAACAACAAATGGTATTATATTGATACTTGTTATAATGATATTTATGTTGAATGTTTACAAAGAAATCGTGTAGAAACAGATGGTAATATGAAGCATTCTTACTTTTTAGTCAGTGATTCAAGCCTAAGGAAGCAATTTAATGGAAATTTTGATTATATAGATACCCTTTATAAAGATCTGGCAATCAATACTGATTATGAAAATGCATGGTTTACAAAAGCACAAGGTCCTATTTCTTTTGATAAAGATAACTGGTATTATGTGGAAAAAAGTTATGTGATGAATAATAGCTCAAACAATTACCAAACAACAGAACAGCTTGTAAAACGTTCTCGTAAGCTTAGTTTTCTGGATGGAACTAAAAATACAGTTTTAATTAATTATGAAGATGGTACTGGAGAAGTATCTCAAGGAGCTGAATTTGTTACAGAGGAATATAAAGTGGATTGTAATGAGAACAATACAAAATTTTCATCTATTATGCATACGGCGGCTTTGTATAAGAATCAACTTTATCTGAATGTTAATAATCAGATTTTAAAATATGATATTGAGAACAACAAAATTACAAAATTAAAAGAATATAATAGAGTATCCGTAGTACAAGATAAAAAGAATCCCTTTACGGGCATGTCTTTTACGGTTGTACCAGAAAATACAAAAAATATTGTACATACAGTAGAAAATCATCCAATTGCAGCAATTTGTATTAAGGATGATGGACAACTTTATGTTTCAATTGCCACAAATTATACATATGCATCAGATTATAAGTTTGAAGAAACTAATTATAATTTGGGATATTATAATTATTATCTGGGTGGACAGCATTTTACATCTGGTGGAGATAATGATAATCAGGAATTTATGTGGAGTGCAAATTTTGTTGATATCTTAGATATGAAACATGTAATCGGCGATAATCATTCTTATGAAAATGTAAAAATTGATCCAACTTGTGAGAAAGAAGGTTATACACAAAAGCGTTGTACAGATTGTGGTATTATCGATAAAGAGGAAAAGATAGATGTCGAAAAAGCAACGGGACATCATTATGTGCATACTAAAGATAGATATTATACAAAAGATAAAAATGGTAATTATCTAATGGGAGAAGTATATGTTTGTACCCAATGTCTAAAGTCAAAAAATAAGTTGGATAATGGAGAAAAAATAAAACATTCTTATAATAAACCAATCTTTATTTGGTCTAATGATAAAAGTTCGTGCCAGGCAAATATCGAGTGTATTATTTGTTCAGGAAAAGAATTAGATTGTCTTCAAACAGATGCTTTATTAGATGATAGTTTAATTACCACAACACTTGAATGTAAAGTAACAAAAACTGTCCCCGATGTTGTTGATTGTTTAAAAGGTGGAAAAATTACATATATTGCTGAAGTAATAATAGATGGAAATGTATATTCTGATGTACAAGAGGAGCAGATTCCGAAAAAAGATCATGATTACGATGAAAATGGTATATGCAAAAGCTGCGGTTTTGAAGAACCGAGTGAAGAAAAACCAAGTACGGAAGACCTAAATATCAAAGAACCGAATGTTGAAAAAGAAGATTCTAAAATCGTATTAAATGCAAAAGCTGTGGAATATACTGGAAAAGTTATTTCCATTCATGCAGCAAAAGTAACTGGTTCCACTGGCAAAATTACTTATACTTATTATATTGACAAAAAGTGTGAAAATAAGACAACAAAAGTAAATTCTGGAGCTAGTGAAAAGGGCAGTGCACCTATATATCCTGGTAATTACTATGTAAAAGCAACTGTAGTATCAGACAGTTTCTATAAGGCTGCAACCAGCAATGTGGCCAAATTGACAATTTTACCAAAATCTACAAAGGTTTTACGTGTATACAATTCGGAAAAAAATGTGGTTGTCAAATGGAATAAAGTTGGAAAAGCAAGTGGCTATTATATTTATCGAAGCAGTGATGGAAAAAAATATAGTAAAATTAAGACGATTACAAAAAATAGTATCGTAAACTACAACGATAAAAAAGCTATTTCAAACGGAAAAAGATATTCATATAAAATATATGTATATTATAAAGGATTTTCAACAGTAACTAGTAAGGCTTCTGTTATAAAAACAATTTATCGATTAGATACACCTAAGATTTCTTCTTTAAAGAATAGTAAGAGTGGAAAACTCACAATTAAATGGAAGAAAAAAACAAAAATTAATGGATATCAGATACAGTATTCTACTAATAAATCATTTAAAGGAGGAAAAACAGTGACAATTGCTTCGTCGAAAAAGACAAGTATGACTGTTTCCAAACTGAAAAAGGAAAATAAATATTATGTTCGAGTTCGTTCTTACAAAAAAATATCAAAAACGAAATATTATAGTAATTGGAGTACAAGTAAGAACAAGAAAGTGACAAAATAAATTAGGTAAATAGTAGAGATGAGAAGCAAGGCGAAATTCACAACGTGGATTTTTCCTTGTTTCATTTCTATTCTATATTAATTTTTTTATGTAAAAATCAAATTGATAATTTATAATGAAGAGAATTATCATTAAAGTCTTTTTTGATATATGTTTATCCGATATCATAAAAAAGTTGGAATAACAAAATATAATATGGAATTGAAAAAATAAAAAGTTTATTTTATACTTATATAGAAAGAAATTGAAATTGAGAAAGGAAATCGTTATTATGGCAATTAGAATTGGTATTTATGGATATGGTAACCTCGGAAAAGGAATTGAGTCTGCGATTCGTCATAATCCAGACACAGAATTAGCAGCAGTTTTTACAAGAAGAGATCCGGCAAATGTTAAGATTCAGACAGAAGGAGTTTCTGTTTATGCGGCAGCGGATGCACCTGCAATGAAAGATCAGATTGATGTCATGATCTTATGCGGTGGTAGTGCGACTGATTTACCTATTCAAACTCCTGAACTTGCAAAATATTTTAATGTTGTTGACAGTTTTGATACGCATGCAAAAATTCCGGAACATTTTGCAAATGTAGACAAAGAAGCAAAAGCAAATGGAAATATTGGTATCATTTCTGTTGGTTGGGATCCAGGCATGTTCTCCTTAAATAGACTCTATGCAAACGCAATCCTTCCAGGTGGAAATGATTATACATTCTGGGGGAAAGGTGTCAGCCAGGGACATTCAGATGCGATTCGACGCATTGAAGGAGTCAAAGATGCAAGACAGTATACGATTCCTGTGGATGTCGCTTTGGATGCTGTTCGCAGCGGAAAGAATCCAGAACTTACGACTCGTGAAAAACATACAAGAGAATGTTTTGTTGTTGCAGAAGAAGGTGCGGATTTGGCTGCGATTGAAAAAGAAATTGTTACAATGCCAAATTATTTTTCTGATTATGATACAACCGTACATTTTATTAGCGAAGAAGAATTACAACGCGATCATGCAGGAATTCCTCATGGTGGTTTTGTGATTCGTACAGGCTCTACTGGCTGGAATGACGAAAATAAACATGTGATCGAATATAGTTTAAAATTAGATTCAAATCCAGAATTTACTTCTTCTGTATTGGTTGCTTATGCAAGAGCAGCATATCGTTTAAATCAGGAAGGACAGGCAGGATGTAAGACTGTATTTGATATTGCACCAGCATATTTAAGTGAATTCGATGGTGCAACATTGCGTAAGAATATGTTATAAAAAAAGATAGTTTATTTATGAAGCTGACTTGGAATTTGACGTGTGATAATTGGATTGAAAAATAAAAAAGAAAGGTTTATAATATAATCTTACATAGTAAATTTGATATAACAAAAAGGAGGAGTTAACATGTTAGACAAAAACGTAGTGGCATTATTAAATAACCAGATTAATAAAGAATTTTATTCTGCATATCTTTATTTAGATTTTTCAAATTATTGTGATGATCAGGGATTAGATGGATTTGCAAATTGGTATAAGATCCAGGCTCAGGAAGAACGTGATCATGCAATGTTATTCTATCAATATTTGTTAAATAATAACGAAAAGATTGAATTAGAAGCAATTGAAAAACCAGAACGTAAGTTTGACGATGTTCTTGGTGTATTAAAACAAGGATTAGAACATGAAGAATATGTAACAAGTTTGATTCATAATCTTTATGCTGCAGCTCAGAAAGTCAATGACTTTAGAACCACACAGTTTTTAGACTGGTTCGTAAAAGAGCAGGGTGAAGAAGAAACAAACGCAAATGATCTTGTAACAAAGATGGAATTATTTGGTGGAGACCCTAAGAGTCTTTATATGCTTAACAGCGAACTTGGTGCAAGAGTTTACAGTGCACCATCTTTGGTACTATAATTAATACGATATACATATATTATAGAAGAAATAGAATGAACTGGAGATATTGGAGACAATCCAAAATCTCCAGTTTTTTACGTAAAAGCATAAGGATGGATATTAGGATTGAAAATATTTTCCGGTAATGATTTCTTCGATTAGATGCGATATTTGGGTTCCATCGTCAAATTCATCATTTTTGATTGCTAATGAAATCACGCTCATTATGGCACCTGTTAAAAAAGCAATGGCATATTCTGATTTTTCGCGTTTGGTATCCCATAATAAATTATCAAGATTTAATAAATAGGTTTCAATCTTTTCTTTTACAACATAATCTAAATTACTTTTTACCATTGCTTGAATGAGTATTTTGTTCTCAATCAGATAAGAAATGGTGTCGTCACATAATTCTTTTACGGTAAAGTCTTTTTTGCATGCAAAGTAGCGTTTGATATAAGCATCAAACAAAGTGTCTAAATGTAATCCAATGACTTCTTCTTTACTACCAAACAAGGTATAAAAGGTTTGTCTGGAGACCATTGCTTTTTCGCACAATTCTTTAATATTAATTTTAGAAAATTCTTTTTCATCCATTAATTCTAATAACGCCTCAACAATCATTTTTTGTGATTGTAAAGCAGTTGGGTTATTGCCACGATACATGGATATTGCCTCCTTTTTGTTCGACTTGTATTTAAAAACTTGACATAAGTGATATTTTTTATATCATATTATGAAACTTGACAAGTGTCAAGAATTTGTGGATTATATATTTTTCACGATAAACAAAAATAGAGCATTGGAGGTAAGAAAGATGAGTTCTTTGTTAAAAATAATCAATGTGATTCAGAATGCACGAGGAAGGGAATATCCCAAAATAAATGCTGACGTATGTGTTGGTTGTGGAACATGTAAAAAAGTTTGTCATCATGATGCGATTACAGGACAGTTAAAAGAAGTACATTTAATTGAAATAGAAAAATGTGCTCGTTGTCACCATTGTATGGAAAAATGTCCGAAAGGCGCGATTGTATTAGGAAAATAAGAATACATTTTTTGAGTAAAACATTCTGGTAGTGGTAGGTGTTATAATCACTATCTCCAGAATGTTTTATTTTATAAAAATTGTATAATTAGCAAAAATCTTTCAATTTATGGTATGATTTAAGTAACAAAATAATTTAGAAAATCAGTGAAATGAGGGTTACAAAACAATGGACGAAAATAAAACAACATATCATTCTTTGGAAGCTGCGATAAAGGACGCTTTTGGGAATGATGCTATAATCATAAGAAAAGATTGTCTTCGTGGAGGAGATATCAATGATGCATACAAAATCAGCCTTTCTACAGGAGAACGTGTTTTTGTAAAGGAAAATTCAATCAAAAATGAGAGGTTTTTTACTACCGAATCACATGGTTTACAGGCATTGCAATCGACAGGAAAGATTGGTGTACCGAATGTGGTAGCTAGAGGTGTGGATGAACAACAAGGCTTTGCTTTCCTTCTTTTAGAGTATATGGAAAGTGCACCGCGCATCCAATCTTATTGGGAAACATTTGGACACGAGTTAGCGAAATTACACAGAGCAGAATGTTTACATGTAATAAAATCAAAAAAACAAAATGTGAAATATGGATTTTCAGAGAATAATTTTATAGGATCCAATCCACAAAAGAATGACCCCAAAGAAACGTGGATTGATTTTTATCGGGAATGTCGCCTTTTGCCACAGATAAAAATGGCAGATGCATATTTTGACAGTAGGACAAGAAAAAAATTTCTTTCTCTTTTGGATCATCTGGATCATTTTTTGAGAGAACCAGAGTTTTCATCTTTGTTGCATGGGGATTTGTGGAGTGGCAATGTATTATGCGGGAAGGATGGAAAAGCATGGATTTTGGATCCGGCTGTGTACATCGGGGACTTTGAGACTGATTTAGCGATGACGCAGCTTTTTGGAAGTTTTCCAGCGACATTTTATGCTGCATACAATGAAGTAAATCCGATTGATTATGGATATGAAGAACGAAAAAATCTGTATCATTTATATCATTTGTTAAATCATCTGAATCTATTTGGAAGGTCCTATTTCGGGAGTGTCATTGATATTTTAAACAGATATGTATAAAATGTAATGTTTCTCAGTATAGATAGTATTTATTATAATTGGGAATGAATAACAGACAGAGGAGATGATTGCTATATGCAAGATCCATTTAAAGAATATTTAATCCACAGCTATTATGAAGAAACACCGAAAACATCTCAGGATCGTACATAGGAAGCCGATAAGGTTTCAGTAAGAATTGTCCAAATTCTTTCGGAACAATCGTTTACTTTGTCTCCGATGCAATATTTATCAATTCATAGAAAGTTGTTTCAGGGAATCTATTCTCAGGCAGGAAAAATCAGAAATTATAATATTACGAAGAAAGAGTGGATTTTAAACGGTGACACAGTGTTTTATGGTGGTGCAAGTGAATTAGAAGTAACTCTTGAATATGATTTATCTGTGGAAAAAGGTTTTTGTTATAAAGGATTAACCATGGCGCAGATTATTGAACATCTTTCGAGATTTATAGCTGATTTGTGGCAGATTCATTGTTTTGAAGAAGGAAATACACGAACAAGAGCCGTATTTTTTATTAAATATCTTAGAATGCTTGGATTTGATGTAACGAATGATATATCAGATGTGAGATGACTCCCACCTCTACAGGTGGTGAGTAACAAATTTTTATCAGTGGGAGTTCAATCTCCCATCTGATATACGCTCCGCGAGGGTGCGCAGGGATTCGGATATGTATTATGTCAGCGAACACTGACCCGAATCCCGCGCCAAGACTCGCGAGTCTTGAATTGCAGAAAATGCATGGTATTTTCGAAATGCTTTGGTTCGGGCAAACTATAATGATTTAAAAAATGGGATTCATCAGATAACAGAATATTTAGTTCTTTTTTTGAATAATTTATTGTTAGGTCATCATCATATTTTACAAAACAGGACAATGCATATAAATGGCATGTTTAAAATTTCAAATAAACAGGACATTGGAAGTTTAAAACAGGATATTCAATTAAAACATCGGTTAGAATACGAAGGATTTTCTAAAAAAACAGTGCAAAATGCACTACGTTTATTTCAAGAGTTTGGCTTTGAAATTATATTTAGTAGAAAAGACGTTATGAAGATTTTAAACTTAACAGAATCACCATCCTCTACTTTGATTAAACGTCTACGAGAATTGGATGTGATCGAACCTGTAAAGGGGTTTGGAAAAGGAAAATATCGTTTTAAGACTACGATAGATAAATAAAATATAAAACATTTTGAGCAATCTGATTATTTTCAAATAATTGGATTGCTTTTTCTTTTGTTATAAGATTGTTAGATTTCCTTTTTATACTGAAGTTATAAGAAATAAAAAGGAAGTGAAAAATTTGAAAATTGTTGAAACAAAAGAATTAAGAAAAATTTATGGAAGTGGTGAAAAGGAAGTACGTGCGTTGGATGGAGTGAATCTGTCGATGCAGAAGGGAGAGTTTGTCGCAATCATTGGTTCTTCCGGTAGTGGAAAAACAACTCTTTTAAACATGATTGGAGGATTAGATTCTCCTACCAGCGGAGAAGTGATCATCTATGGAGTTTCATTAGAAGGGATGGATCAGGAAGAATTAACCGTTTTTCGTAGAAGAAATATTGGATTTGTATTTCAGAATTACAATCTGGTTCCTGTATTAAATGTTTATGAAAATATTGTATTGCCCTTAAAATTGGATGGAAAGAAAGTAGATCAGGAATTTTTACAGGAAATCGCACTGGAACTTGGCATTGAGGAAAAGCTATATCAAATGCCAAATGCTTTATCGGGCGGACAACAGCAAAGAGTGGCAATCGCAAGAGCGTTGATTACAAAGCCAGTGATTATTTTGGCGGATGAACCGACGGGAAATCTCGACTCAAAAACGAGCGGTACTGTCATTTCTTTAATGAGAAAAATGGTTGAACGCTTTCATCAGACTATGTCGATTGTCACCCACAATGAGGAGATTGCTGCCTTGGCAGACCGCATTATAAGAATAGAGGATGGAAAAGTTTGCAGTAATATGGAAAAGGGGTGAAGCAATGAAAAGAGAAGTACGACAAGTAGACGGTATTTGTGAATTATCAAGGGCTTACAGGAAAAATGATAAAAGGAGAAATCGAATCTTAACTGCAACAATTGCTTTAGCTATATTGTTGATTTACTGTGCATTTTCCATCGTATCGGGAAAAATGGAAGCCGACAGCCTGCTTTATGCCAGATCTGTTGGAAGGATTTCAAGTACCTATTTAGAAAATGGATCGAAGACACAATATGAACAGATGAAAAATCTTTCCTACATCAAAACCGTTGGAATTAATCAAAGTGTTGGGGAGATAAAGACAAAAAATACTTTCGGAGGATCATTAGAATATTTGGACACAGATGCGTATGAGATAATGGTAAAACCTGCATATTCAGATATTCACGGCAGTTATCCGAAAAAAGAGAATGAAGTTATGCTTCCGATTCGATATTTGAAAGAAATGGGGATCAAACATCCTCAAATTGGAATGAAGCTAGTATTTCAGATCAGGAATGAGGGAAATATTGATTGGGAAGAATGTGAAAGGATACCATTTATCGAGAAAGAAATGATCCTATCGGGCTATTATACCGATTATCAGGAGCCTCTTTACTATTCGCCTCGTGTATATGTATCGAGAGCCTACTTAGAAACGTATCATATTTCACTTTTTCCGTCATATGAATTGCTGATTTTACAGCAGGATTCTTATCGTGCAGAAGAGGTCGAAGAATTGCTTTACCGTGATGTGAAAATGGAAAATGAGTCACAGCAATTTGAGGTAGAAAATACCTATTCAAGACAGAGTATGGAAGATTTATTCGGCAATTATCTGGTCATGGCATGTTGTGGAATCATCGTTATGGTCAGCGCTTTTTTATTAATCTACAACGTCGTTTATATCGCTGCGAGACGGGAAATTCGGCAATATGGGCTTTTAAAAACGATTGGATGTACTTCCAGACAATTACGGGAAATGATGTTTCGACAAAATGGTTACAGTTTGTTCCTTGGGAGTGTGATTGGTGCCGTTGTAGGTGTTATCTTTGTCAGAGTGTTGCTTCCGGAGTCGCTTGGAAGATTATTTATGGACGGAAAAGGAGATGCTGACACGATAGGTGCCTTTTATCCACAATATTTGATTACGGCTGTTTTCGCTGTAGGACTTATTACTCTACTGGCTGTCAATCTGGCAGTCCGCAAAGTTGTTTCTATGAGTGCCGTGGAAGGGTTTCATTATATTGATCAAAAGCCGGCAAAAGCGAAAAATCAGAAGAGAAGAGCCATATTTTTGCATGGGAGATTTTTTGATCGCTTGCAAGATCGGTTCTCTTTGACCACGATGGCATGGAGAAATATCAAGCGATTGCCGAAAAAATGCGTGATTATTGTTCTTTCTTTGTTTGTTGGATATACGTCAGCATTGGGAGCTGTCGTGATTACAACAGGAACTGATGCTACCAATGATTTTTTACAAAATCCAGATTTTAATATTGACACCAATATTGAGCCACATATTATATCAGATAAAATTCCGAAAGAGTTTTCTGATAATACAGAGGTGATATCGGGAGATATTGTGCAAAAGCTTACAAAATTGGATGGTGTAAAGGAAGTCAATCTTTCCAAAGGTGGTTATGTTGTCATTCATTCCGATCAGGAAAGTGCCATGCAGCCAAAAGTAAAATCGCAAAAAGGAGAGGAAACACGGACCGAAGATTTTGCTACGTTGCAGATTGTTGATGAAGATTATATCAATAAGTTGGAATCTTATGTAAAAAAATCAGGATTGGATGTGGATTTTTACTCATTTCGCAATGGAGAAGGCGTCTTTCTTTTGCATCATCATGAATTGTCACCGGAATTAGAAACACAGGCACAAAAGGAGACTGGGAATCCAATCACTTTTTATTCTTTAGATTCTGTCGGCAATCACCGTGACCGCAAGCTTGGAACGATGAAATTATCTGGTTATATGGATTTAAAACCAAAGTATTTTCCGTCACTTCAGATGACAGTGAATGGAACAGGGATTAACTATTTCTTAATCTCGGAACAGGGATTTAAAAATCTTGGTATGAAAGAAAAATATTTTGCACTGTCCTTAAATGTAGATTCAAAGAAAGAGCCGCAGATTAAACGAAAATTAAATCAAATGATTACAAATGTTAATCGGACATTGAAAGAGTGGAATCAGCTGGGGATGTTTAGCAATTCAGAATTGTTGGCTTCTGCACAAGATTATATTACGGCTGCGAATATGTTGTTAGGGACCCTTAGTCTTGTCCTATTGTTTATCGGTATCATGAATTATTTTAATACCATTATGACGAATGTGGAAGTTCGAAAACAGGAACTGGCTGTCATGGAAAGTATAGGTATGACAGGAAAGCAGTTAAGAAAGCTATTGATACTGGAAGGATTTTGGTATTTGGGAATTGTCTTTTTATTAGAGGCGACTGTCGGATATGGAATTTTGTGGGTCATGGGAAATAGTATCCACAAAAAATTACTTTATTTCAAGTTTTACTATCCGTGGGAGTATTTTATCATTTTGCTATGCCTGCTGCTGATTGTTTCTTTAATGATTGCAGAATATATGTATCGAAAAGTATCAAAAGGAAGTGTGACACAAAGATTGAGAGATTACTAGAGATAGGAAAAGCACTTAAGTGACGATGGTTGCGGTCGTATTTAAGTGCTTTTCGTTGTTTAATAGTCATCAATACATATCGTATCTCCCAACACATCTCGTTTGACATATAATCTCAGATTTTCTTTGCTTCCCATACTCCATTTGACGAGAGTCATACATCTTTTTTCAACCTCAATACAGGTAATTCCGGAAGGAGAGACACAACTGCCGGTATTAAAATAGGGAGATTCGGGGCTCCCAATCATAGGGTGATGGGTATGTCCGGTAATCAAAATGTGCTGATTTTTTTGCGCCCACTGTGCCAAACGTTCTTCGGATTTCTTTTTCTTTCGATGGTTTTTGGCTGCACTGGTCGGATCAGGTACACCAATCATCTCTAACGGGCGCCAGAGATAGCGAACTAAAAAACGAGAAAAAGGCCAGAGAGTGCTGTTCAAAAAATCAGCCTGGTGTCCATGGGTCAAGTAAAGGTCCGTTTTGTGTTCCTGATCTTTTAAAATAATTCCTGAATAAAATGTAATACAGGGGAATAAGGGTTGCTGGCATAATGTTTGTTCACAATAATAATGATGACAGTATTTTGGGGGAAATTTCTTTTGCTTTTTAATGATATCGTGATTTCCGTACACGGCATAAAATCTGTCATGATGGTGGAACCGGGAAAGTATTTCAAAAGAATCCGGGTGCATCTGTTTGATTGCCTCAAAAGAATGATTTTCCCATAGTTCATCCCCATCGCCGAGTTCCAGATACGTAAATCCTTTTTGAAAATAATATTCCAATGCGGCTAAATAGATAAATTCATTTTTTAGAAAATTATCATTGGCTTTGCCAGTTCCGCGGTGGCAGTCGCTAAAAATCACATATTTAGAACATTGATTGAGAGGCAGACAATATGCATCTTTAAAAGCATTTGATATTCGATGATAAGAACTCATGAATGATGTTTCGCCTCCTTATCATATGTTTGATGATAATTTTTTCGAAAACGGAGTATACGACGAAACACCATTGGCAGAAAATAATATAAATATAATATCTGATCGATGGTACAGTCAAAGGGTCGCGTGATCCATTGATATAGGTTACATAATATTTTGTTTTTCCATTGAGAAAAACGGGAACAATCATAGTGTGTATATTGTGGTTGTCGGGTATGTGATCGGCAAAAAGTAAAAGAAACTTTTAGATGGTTGATACAAAGATCACAAGTTTGATAACCCAAATCCAACAGACTTTGGGTAAAACATTGAAGCATTTTTGCGTTTGGAAATATAATGGAAATTTCCATTTCAAGATCTTCTGGCTCGCAGTAGTCGCCCATGCGAAAACCGGTCAGCCACCAGTGTAATTGGCGAACAGAAAAGAGTCGCTTTCCTTTAAAATATAATTTCATGGACATTGGAAGAAAGTCAATGTCTGATACACCATAAAAGGTGGCAAGAGAGTATTCCTCAGGTGTTAAGAGTGTATCTGTTTTATAAACTCCGATTTCAGCACCAATGTTGATTCCGTATTGTCCTTTCCAGAATTCAATTAACCAGGTTTGGTTATTATAATGAAAATAGACAGGTTCACAATCAAATACCATATTGAAAAAAGGAGCTGTCCGGTCATACAGTGTACGATATCCAAAATCTTTTTGCCATGCATCCAATCGGGATGTCATTATATCTTGAGCGGGGAGATAAGAAAAACCAAATGGGTTTGCTAATTGATTTAATAAACCCAATTTTTCACAATCACTCATACAGCAGATTTTTTCAATATTGCATTTTTTGCGATAAAAATGGACAATAAAAAAGAAAATACATATAATGAGTAAAAATCCAATCAAAAAATACATGATCAATCCTCCTCGTGTTTTATATAATATATGAAAAGTGGAGAGAAATGTTATTTTATTTGTCATATTAGACATCCTGTCAGCATATAAGCCAAAAAAATATTGGATGGAAACATTGAAATATCAGATAAATCTTGATAGAATATTAGCCAAAGAACAGAAAGAAGAGAGTTAATATTATGAATCCAATAGGACATTTTAAAACAATTACTTATCACAAATATATGGTTGCCAAGATGTGTTTTCGTGTCGGTCTTTATAAGCAGGGATTGTTGCATGATCTTTCAAAATATTCACCGACAGAATTTTTGATGGGAGCACGGTATTATGCAGGGGGAAAGAGAAGTCCAAATAATGTAGAAAGAGAGAAGCGGGATTATTCTGCTGCGTGGTTGCACCACAAAGGACGCAACAAACATCATTTTGAGTATTGGCTGGATTATAGCCTGGAGCGAAAAGAAAAGACATTAGTCGGCATGAAAATTCCGAAAAAGTATATGGTAGAGATGTTTATTGACCGTGTATGTGCAGGAAAAGTGTACAATGGTGATAAATTTACGAATGAAGGTGTGTACCAGTATTATAAAAATGGGATTGGTTGCTATTTGTTGCATCCAGAATCCAGAAAATATCTGGAACGTCTGATGAAAATGTATGCGGTAAAGGGAGAAGAATACACTATTCGCTATATTCGCAAAGATTTAAAGGAAAACATTAGCAAGTATGATTAGCTTGCAATCTGCATATGCTTTTAGTATAATATAGGTAACAAAATACTTCCTGGGGTGTTCGATAACCTATATATTTTGAACCTACATTTACGTGAAACGGGATTTCTATATTCCCGGTGGAATGTCAAGCCTCCGTTCGCAGTGGAAGGCAGGAAGCCGGGTGCGATCGCCCACCTAGCTTTGGCTAGGCGTCAAAATTATAGGACCGGCATTTTGGGAAGTATTACACAAGAGAAGATAAGATACAAAAGATAAAGGGAGCCTCGCTATGCGAGGCTCTTTTTGTCGTTCCTGAGAAGTTTGAAGAAAATTTATCTACTTTGTTATTTAAAATAATAAAATCATAGTTGACAATTTTGTCTATTGCTAGTAGACTGAAAGAAAAAGTCTATCAACAATAGACAAAAAGGAGTTGCTAATTATGAAGGAATTGAAATTAGGTGTTGTAGAATCACGTTTTGCAGATATTATTTGGGAAAATGAACCTCTCAGTTCCAGAGAACTTGTAGAGTTATGCGAGAAAGAATTGAAGTGGAAAAGGACAACGACGTATACGGTCTTAAAAAAGTTATGTGATCGAGGAATTTTCCAAAATATAAAAGGATCTGTTTCGTCAAAAATGTCAAAGGAAGAGTTTTATGCAGTTCAAAGTGAACAGTTTGTGGAGCATACATTTGACGGATCCCTTCCCGCATTTCTCGCAGCGTTTACCTCTCGAAAAAAATTGTCTGCGGAAGAAATCGATGAAATAAGGAAAATGATCGATGACTACGGGGAGGTGTGAAGATGTTATATTGGATTGGCATGTAGGAGCAAATTCTATACTCGAAAGGAAAGTATTTAAATGGCATATCCACATATTTGTTCTCATAGATTGTACGGGAGGAAGGGATAGTGGAAAAAATATTATTAACAATACTCATTGCATGTATGACTGTGGGAATTTTTGGCGGACCGATTTTGTGGAAATATGGAGTTCCTCAAAAAAGCGAGTCTGATCAGAAAATACCGAAACAAGAATCAGCATCAACAACTGAGAAGAATACAGAAAAAAAATCAACAACGGAAAAGGAAAGTACTAATTTTTCTGAAATAAGAGTTTTGATCAGCAACAATCGTCTCGGTAGTTATTCCCATAATAAAATAAAAATTACATCTGCAAAACCATATTATATGAAAACAGGCAAAAAATCAGTACAAAAGAAAGCCGGTGAGATTACAATATTGGATTTTAAGCGAGATAAACAGGGACAAACGGTCACATTTTCTGGAGCTGGAAAGTTGCAATTACTCTCGGTAAAAAGATCGTATGGAAATCCCTCTTACCGCGGAACATTAGAAGTTCGCTATGGAAAATCATCTATGACAGTGATCAATCAACTTTTGTTGGAAGAATATCTTTACGCAGTCATTCCAAGTGAAATGCCGGTTTCTTATGGTTTAGAGGCATTAAAAGTACAGGCGGTGTGTGCTAGAAGTTTTGCCATCCGTCAGATACAGGGCAATAAATTTGCTTCTTACCATGCGAATGTGGATGACAGTGTTGCAAGTCAGGTTTATAACAATACAAAAGAGACAAACGAAAGTATTCAGGCTGCACTAGATACTGCGGGTGAAGTGATATGTTATAAAGATCAGGTGATTTCGGCATATTTCTTTTCGACATCCTGGGGACATACTGCCGATAGTCATGATGTTTGGTTACAAAAAGGGGATAGTCCGTTATATTTGACCGGGAAATTGCAAAATGGTTCAAATGAGAAATTGGATTTATCGACGGATGAAAAAGTGAAAAAATTTTTAAACCAGAACATAGAGACATATGACAGCAGTTTCCCGTGGTATCGTTGGAGTGTGACATTGCCAATTTCCAAACTTGCGAAGTCATCCATTGGTTCGATTCGAAATGTGGCGGTTAACAAAAGAGGAAACAGCGGTGTTGCGAAATCTCTTAGAATTACGGGCAGCGGAGGTGTCAAAGTGGTTCAGGGGGAGTATAATATTCGTCAATATTTATCTCCCAAAGGATATAAAATAAAAAGAAAAGATGGTTCTACCGCAAGTGCAGATATTTTGCCAAGTGGTTGTTTTTATCTTGAACAAAAAGGAAATAATTTGAAAATTTATGGTGGAGGTTATGGACATGGCGTGGGTATGTCACAAAATGGTGTAAAACGGCAGATAGAATTAGGAAAAAATTATCAGCAAATTATAAAGTATTATTATACGGGAACCAAAATTGAACAAATTTCTATGTCAGTAAATCCTTAATTTACAAGAATAAAGAACAAGCTTTGTTCGTAAAATAGTAATAAATGGTATGGTAGTGTAAAGTAGCCTATGAAAAAATGGAGCTGAAAAAAATGGCTCCATGG
>JAUNIX010000041.1 GCA_030523275.1 Lachnospiraceae bacterium | reverse complement strand
TGTCGATATAAAACATCATACCGAGCATATCATTCTTCTTATACCAGTCAGGTTCTATTTCGCGCACATAATCAAGTTCTCTTAATGTTTCATTTCTTTCGTCATAAAAGAGTTTCATTTGGTCGCATAACTCCGCAAACATGGAATCATTTCCATAAAGTTCCATATACAACCATTTAAGTTCTTCAAAATGCCTGTCAAATCTCTTTTTATATAATTCGTCATTTTTTATCATTATTATCTATTCCTCCAGCAATTTGTCAGAAAAAGCCAGGCAAACAACCCGGCTTTTATTATAGAGCAAAGCGGACAGATCCGCATCAATTATTTAATATTGTTCACAAAGCCAAAACTAAAATAAGCCGTACTTTTCAAATGCATGATATAATCCATTTTCCGTTACAGACTGGCAAATATCATCTGCAACCTTTTTTAATTGTTCACTTCCATTTTTCATACAAACACCAAAACCTGAAGTTTCTAACATTTCCAAATCATTCATACTATCACCAAAAGCAATGCTTCTCTTGATCGGTATTTTAAAATATTCACAAACCCGTTCAACTCCACGCCCTTTATCAAATTTACGGTTAATCAGCTCACCATTTACTATTCCATATTGATCTGGCTCTTGAACACAAAACATAAAATCTCTCTCTAACACAGATATAGGCTCATCCAACTGTTCTTTGTTCTGACACATAAAAACAATTTTATATATCGGTTGATTTTGATAAGTTTTCATCGGCAATATGTTCAATGAATCTTCAATTTTTTCTCGCCAGCGTAATAATTCACTATTACTTTTTTCGTTCGCATGTTCACGCAAGAAATCTTTAAACCCTTCATCTGTGTAAGCGCCATTTATACACTCAATTGTACGATAAACTCCATTCTTTTTTAAAATCTCCATCACACTATGTCTTTGTGTTTCTGTCATCGGGCAATCATAAATCATCTTCCCCTGACATTCAATATAACCACCAGAACTTGCTATGACACCATCAAACCCATATTGTAATAATGGAGACAACATCTCATAATTTCTTCCAGTACATAAACATACATAATGTCCTTGCTGTTGCGCTTTTCGCACAGCAACTAGGGCAGAGTCCGGGGGAATGTTACTCCCCGGCTCTGTTAAGGTTCCGTCAATATCTAAGAAAATAATTCTCCTATCCATCACTATTACACCATAATTATTTTTTCCATTGTCTTTGTTTTACCCTGTTTCTCAATCTTAAAGTTTGGATACTCATCGCTATTTGCAACTAAAACGGCTGTTGTAGTGCTATAACCTGCTTTTTTAATCTTTTGAATATCAAACTGTGATAACTTTTGTCCTGCTACGACTTTGTCGCCATCTTTTACAAATACCTCAAACCCTTTTCCCTCCATATTAACTGTATCAATTCCTACATGGATCAATAATTGTATACCTACTGGTCCTTCTAGTGCAATTGCATGCTTACTATCCACAATAGAAACTACAGTTCCATCAAATGGTGCTACGACTTCTCCTACTTCTGGTTCAATTCCAACACCATCTCCTAGTATTCCAGAGGCGAATGTTTCATCTGGAATATCAGTACGTGCAATCACATTTCCTTTTACTGGTGCATAGACAACTGGTTCTGCTTCTTTTGCTGGAGCCGCTACCTGTGCAACAGATTCCGAGTCTGTGGATGTTGGAATCTCCGGTTCTTCCACTTCTTCTTTATAACCAAACATCCAGGTCAACGCAAAAGAAACGCCAATTGCTACGGCCATCATAACCAAATACTGAACTGGCATATTTAAACAAAGCAGAATACCAAATAAACCTGTAACACCTGTTCCGCTTGCGCCTAATGCAGTAATCGATGCCACTAATGCACCACATGCACCACCAATACATCCACAGATAAATGGTTTGAAGAATCGTAAATTCACACCAAAGATTGCTGGTTCTGTAATTCCCATAAATGCACTAAGTGCAGATGGCAATGCCATCGATTTTGTTCTTGTATTTTTAGCTTTTAAAGCAACTGCTAAACAAGCAGCTCCCTGTCCAAGATTAGCTGCAGATGCCAATGGAAGCCAATAAGTTACTCCAAATTTTGCCAACTGACCAATATCAATAATCGTATACATATGATGAACACCAGCTACAACTGTTGGTGCATACAGAGCGCCCATTACAAAACTTCCCACTCCAAATGGAAGTGCAATCAACCACTGGATTCCATTGATAATTCCATTTTCAATTGCAACAAATACTGGACCAACAATTGAATAAGTTAAATATCCTGTTACAAATACACTGACCAATGGTGTCACAAACAAATCAAACATTTCTGGAACAATTTTATGTAACCGCTTCTCAATAAAACACATAACAAATACAGCAATGATAACTGGAATGACATGACCTTGATATCCGATTAGATCAATCTTATATAAACCAAACCACACACTCTGTCTTACTTGTACACCTTCTGTCGCAACCGTCCAGGCATTTTGCAGATCTGGATGGATCATCAACATACCGATAACCGCTCCCAGATACGGATTACCGCCAAATGCTTTTGCTGCACTATAAGCAATCAAAATCGGTAAGAATGTATATGCTACATTACTAAATAATTTTGCAAATACAAATACAGAACTTGATGTATCCAAAGTAATAAATCCGTTGCTGACCATAAAGTTTAGGGATTCCATGATACCCATTAAGAAGCCACTTGCTACGATAGCTGGAATAATTGGTACGAAAATATCTCCCAACGTTTTGATCGCACGTTTAAATATATTTTGCTGTGCTACTGCCGCTTGTTTTACTTCATCTTTGGTCGCTGCTGTTAATCCGGAAACTGTAATAAATTCATCATACACTTTATTTACAGTTCCTGTTCCAATAATAATTTGAAGCTGACCAGATGCAAAAAATACACCTTTTACACCATCAATTTCTTCGACTGCTTTGCTATCACATTTATCGTTGTCTGCGATAACTAATCGAAGTCTTGTTGCACAGTGTGCTGCCGAAATGAGGTTTTCTTTTCCCCCAACCTTCTTATAGATTTCTTCAGCCGTTTTTCTATAATCCATGTTTCCTCCATTCTATGCCAATAATTGACACATTACTTTTCTAATTCATAGCATCCATGCTAAAAGTTTATATAGTTACATTGTATATTCATAGTGTTCTTTCACATCGGAATTTTGCCGGCATTTCTCCCTCTTAAAACAACACTTTCATACCGTCATAAGCTGCAATCATTCCATGTTCTTTGGCAAATAACTCCAACTGTTCGTGAGTCATTTCTCCATTATGTGAAAAATGATTAATTACTATTTTGGTATTCAATTTTAAACATCCTTTTTCTTTTAATCTATTAGAAAATTCTATATCGTTTGGAATTCCCATATGATACTCTGGAGTTTGTTTCCATCCCATTGTTGCATCCAGCGATATGAGATCATATTGATGATTAAAAATACACTCCCATGCTTGTTCGGATAAGTTCACACCTGTATCATGTCCATACAGCATACACTTGTCATTTTTTTCAATAATATAAATCAGACATTTTTCTCGTTTATCATGATCTGCCGCAACCGGTATTACATGATAGCCATCTACAGTAAAATCGACAAATGGTTCAACCACCGTAAAAGTAACAACATCATCTAAAGGATGGGCTTGAAAGCGATCAATTAAAACCGCATCATAAAATATTTTCTGGGTGGTCTCATTCCCATAGACATGTAACACTCCTTCTGTTTTATGTCCAAAATGTTCATGGCGATGAATCAGTTCTACAGGGAAAAAGTGGTCCATATGAGAATGTGTAATTAGCAGATTCTTAATTTTGCCCAATTGCAATGTATGCTTTAACGCATGTTCATAGGTATCTGGGGGAAAATCAATCAAAAGTTTTCCATCAATCAACGCCTGTGTTCTTGTTCGCAGTTCTCTGCCACCAACTTTTCTTGCATAACGGCAAATATCACAATCACAAAAAAGTGCTGGCCATCCTTCCCCTGCTGCTGTTCCTAAATATTGTATTTCCATTTTAACTATCCTCTAATATCTATACGCGAATATCATATTTTGTAACATTAATTGTTGCACTTCCGTCTGTATCAAATAAAATCCCATCCGCTTCAAGTGGAGTAAAAAATATCGCAGACATAACTTTTTCACCATCATTAACAAACACTTCTACTGAATAATAATCAATCAGTAAACGAAGTTTTAAAACTTCTTCATTAGAATTCATTTCCATTTTATTGATTTTCATTTTACGCCGACATACAACATCGCGCACTAATCCAGAATGTGTACGGTCAATCGTTAAACAATTTCTTTTATGATTATAAATTAACTCCATATCATATTGTTCATTACACGCAAAATGGACTGCAAAATGTTCAAAATTAAAATCAAGAATCTCTATTTCCAAATCAAGACTACGCCCAGAAATTCCTTTGAAATCTATCATTTCTTTAATAGTTTGTTGCCGATATATAATTTTATTTTGATAATAATAACTGAGTTCTCTAACTGGAGTTTGATAAATACGACCATTCTTAATTGTGAGTTCTCGTGGTATCGTCATCATTCCTGACCAATCATGCGACTCTGACGTAATATGAGCGTCCCATGACTGCATCCAAGCAATCATAATCCTACGCCCATCCTTACTTAACAATGTCTGTGGTGCATAAAAATCCAATCCATAATCAATTGCTGTAACCTTCTCTCGTTTAAATATGTGATTTTCCTTATCATATGTACCATAAAGGAATATGGAATTATTTCCATTATGAAATTCATATCCTTGCGCCCTCATATCTTGTGGGGAAATCAAAAGAATCTGTTTCTCATCAAGAGCAAAAAAATCTGGACATTCCCACATCTTCCCATATTCTCCCTGACTGCTATCAAGAACTGTGATAAATTTCCAATCTTTCAAGTTCGCTGAACGATACAGAAGGATCTGCCCGTAGCCATCGATTGCACGATTGCCCACCACAAGATAATATCCATCATCCTCCTTCCATATTTTAGGATCTCGAAAATCTTTAATATTTCCACCTTCTGGCAGTTGTTCCCCTGAAATAATTGGATTATGACGATATTTTATATAATCTTTTCCATCCCCCTTTGCAAGACATTGTATCTGACGATAATCATGTGAACCGTCATCCAAATAGTGATCAATAACTCCTGTATAAATTAAAATATGCTCACCATTTACTTCAATTGCGCTTCCGGAATAACACCCGCCATTATCATAATTTTCATCTGGTGCCATTGCTATCGGCAATTGTTCCCATCGAATAAAATCTTTACTTTTATAATGTCCCCAGTGCATTGGTCCCCATGCCGTACTAAACGGATGATACTGAAAAAATAAATGATATTCATCTTTATAGATTGAAAATCCATTTGGATCATTCATCCATCCGACAGGAGATGACACGTGATAGATTGGTCGTGTATCTTCTGAAATATTTTTAATTTTATTTTCTTCAATTTTACGAACCATCTGCAATTTTTGACTCATTTTTTGATTCATTTTCTTTCCTCTTTTATATTTTCGTTATTTTTTCATTTTTGTGAATACGTATTTACAAAAATGAAAAAGAGAAGAACATTGAATTCTCAATGTTCTGTTTTATCTAAAATCTTTGCTACTCCTTTGAACTTGCTCGAATAATCAGATTCGCCGCAAATTCGCTATGTTTCATTTTTAAACGTTTCTTTTGATTAATTTGCACAATCAATCTTTGAACAGCAAAACTTCCCATCTTATCGAGCGGTTGATTGATACTCGTAATGCCTGGAACAACACTGTTAGCGATAAAAGTATTATCAAACCCGACAAGCGCTACTTTTTCTGGAATTGCAATTCCAGCTCTCATTAAAGCATTCATTACAACAAAAGCTTGCATATCATTATATGCATAAATGCCAATCTTCCCTGAAGTCTCACGAATATATTCTATCATAAGCTCAAGCGTCTTTGTCCTATCCTGCTCCCAAAAAACACGCAAATAAGATTTTGTATCAATGCCTTTTCGCCGTAACTCCTCCTCAAAACCAATAAACTTTTTATCTTTTTTATCACCAATAAATAAAAATTTCTCCGCCTGAATCTCCAACATATGTTCTGCAACAAGATGACTGGATTTTCGATGAGAAATATATACAGAATCTGCATTCTCTGCACGATTTGTCATTATAATCCATGGAATCATAAGCTGTTTAAAAGGTTTTAATGCTTCTTCCGTTACATGAACCGGAACAACGAGTAGTCCATCCACTCGATACTGTTGTAATAATCCTAAATACATTTGTTCCTTTTCTGCTTTATAGTCAGAATTAAAAATTAATACACTGTATCCTTCTTTTCCAGCCTCTCTTTCAATTATTTTAATTAAATCTGCAAAGAAAGGATTCGCAATATCCGGAACAATCGCCGCTAATAAATGTGTATTACTTCCATTTAGACTTTTCGCAATCATATTCGGTTGATAATTGTGTTCTTTTGCACATGCCAATACCTTTTTTGCAACTTCTGGATTCACAGACGCATTACCATTTAATACTCTTGATACCGTCGGTTGCGATACTCCGGTCAATCTGGCTATTTCTGACATTGTAATCATAATCTATTCCTCTTTGTGAATACGTATTCACATCTTGATTATAATTTAACACAGCTTACTAATATCGTCAACATATTTTCGCTGAAATTCTGCACAAACTTTCATTTCATATTTTAGTAATAATGACAGTCATAAAAATATGATTCCATTACTTTCCTATATTCTTTTCACTCCAAAAATAAATACACCATCCTCATGCAAATAAAACAGGGACATATCTAACAGATACATCCCTTTTCTTTTATTGCCATCTATTTAATAATGTTACAACATCCGCAAAGACATTTTCTTTCTCATCCTCATTTAATATTTCATGTCGCATACCCGGATAAAGTTTCGCTTTCGTATTTTGATAGCCAACTTCTCTCATCAGACGAATGGCATTCTCAAAACTTTCTCTATTTCCCATACATGGATCTTCCTCTCCTGATAAAAAGAAAACAGGTAAGTCTGGATGATTTAATTGCCAATTCTTTTTGCTATACGTATCTTTGATCAGTAAGAATAAATTTAAAAATCCATTTAGTTTAAATGTGAAACCACATAACGGATCATCATCATACGCTTTCACATTTTCTCTATTTGCGGATAACCAGTCGTTCTCAGAAAATTCTGCTTCAAAGGTATCGTTATAAGAACTAAACGCCATTTTCTGAAATAAATCACCTGATGCACGATCTCCTTTCAATCGAATCATGACCTTGCACATAATAATAGCCAAATCAACAATAGAATTATTGCTTGGACTTCCACATACGATCAAGCCATCGATATCCTTATCATACTTTTTCGTATAACAACGTACCACTAAAGACCCCATACTGTGGCCAAATAAATAGTATTTGACCCCTGGATATTGTTGCTTCATCCATTCGGTTATCTGGTGTACGTCTTCTACGATTGCCTCTTTTCCATCCTCATAAAAATAGCCATGATCATCTTCTGACCGCACACTTTCTCCATGTCCTCGATGATCGTGAATGACACAAACATAGCCATTTGCACACAAATATTCCATGAAAGGCACATAACGTTCCTTATGTTCTGCCATTCCATGCACCAACTGCACAACTCCAGTAATTTCCCCCTCTGGAACCGCCAACAATACAGACAAACCCAATCCATCCATATGAGATGTCATCTCAAACTGCTGCATCTGCATACCCATACCTTCTTCCTTTCTTTTTTAAGCGTCCACATCCTCTTTTCCAGCTTTTAGCTCTCTCTGGTCAAGTGGGACATACGCTTGTTTTCTAGCCACATTAGCATAAGCAGGACGGATAATCTTTCCACCGCTTACGATTTCTTCTAAACGATGTGCACTCCATCCCGAAATTCGGGCAATTGCAAAAATCGGTGTGTAAAGCTGTTCTGGCAAACCAAGCATGCGATAAACAAATCCACTATAAAAATCGACATTTGCACTTACTTCTCTCTTTGAGTTCCGTTTTTTCTTGATTTCCTGTGGTGCAATTTTTTCGACGAGCGAATATAACGCGTATTCTTCCTGTAATCCTTTTTCCTCCGCCAATTTCTGCACAAATCCTTCTAATGCCTTTGCTCGAGGATCGGAAATAGAATAAATCGCATGTCCCATACCGTAAATCAGCCCGGCACCGTCAAATGCTTCTCCGTTTAAAATTTTCTTTAAATATGCACGAACTTCTTCTTCATCAGTCCAATCACTAATATTTTTCTTAATATCGTCAAACATCTGGATAACCTTAATATTGGCACCGCCATGCTTTGGTCCACTTAAGGATGCCAGTGAAGCGGCAACAGCAGAATATGTATCTGTACCAGAGGATGTAACAACATGCATCGTAAATGTTGAATTGTTACCACCACCATGCTCGGCATGGATAATCAAACAAAGATCAAGAATTCTTGCCTCCAACTCAGTATATTGATTATCCGGACGTAATAAATATAAAATATTTTCTGCAATTGATAAATTTTCTTGTGGTTTATGGATAAATAAACTTTTTCCATCAAAATAATGCGCATATGCCTGATACCCATAAATAGCAAGCACTGGGAATAAACCAATCAACTGTAAACACTGACGTAAAACGTTTTCAACAGAAGTATCACATGCATTATCATCATAAGAAAATAATGTCAGAACGCTGCGTGCAAGTGTATTCATCATGTCACGGCTTGGCGCTTTCATGATAATATCACGTACAAAATTTGTTGGCAATTCACGATACTCTGCTATTGTATTAGTAAACTGCTTTAATTCTTCTGATGTTGGAAGTTCACCAAAAAGTAATAAATAGGTTACTTCTTCAAAACCAAATCGTTTTTCATTTAAAAAGCCACCTACTAAGTCTTCAATATTAATACCTCGAAAATATAAACGTCCCGGACATGGAACCATAGCTCTATCTTCAATGGTATAAGAAATCACTTGAGAAATCTCTGTCAATCCAACAAGAACACCTTCTCCAGTATCTTCACGAAGACCACGCTTTACTGCATATCTTTCATAACATGCAGGATCAATCTTATGAGAACACTTTTCTGCCATACTCTTAATCTCAGGAGAGATTTCCGAAAATTTATTTGGCATTTCTTTTATCATGATTTATTCATCCTTTCTGCTTATAACGGTAGAAAATTTTACACAAATATGAAGGATTATGGAAAATATCCTTCATGTTTAGATAAAAAAATGAAGGTCATATGACCTTGCCATTTTAAAATATTCTGTATTTTTAATTTCAAAATTTTATTTATTATAACAAAATAGACAATGATTGTCAATTCATTGCCTTATCCGTCAGCTTTGACAGGAAAATAGAATACAAATTTATTCAAAACTAGCAAATTATTATAAAAAGCTAATTTACACAAAACTTGAACTGTTCCCTTTATCTAAAAGTCCCACCAAAAAACGGGATTTTTGTTATATTTAATCCCTTGTCGATCATATCATGTAAGACCTATTACATCGTAATACTTATTATCTATTCTTATAGTTCCAGATGTAGGTATACGTGGAAATGCATATTCGTAATTTGTTACATCAATGAATTTCATACCTCCAAGTCCATTGGTGATTAAAACAGGAATTGTTTCACTTAGTTTATCAGATATTGACATTAATATTGTGAAAAGGGAGATAGGAAAATGAAATTAATTACCGTAGAAGAGCATGCAGTTGATGTCGATATTCAAATGGCATTACAGAAATATGGAAATGGAAACCAATCTAATTTTAAGAAGGGGCTAAGCCCAGATTTCCTTATGATCCGCCAACAGAAAAATTACCTTATCCTGGGTTGCCGATACAGACAGTACAGGATGCCTATTATGGAAATCTATCACCTTTGCTCAGTGGAAGGCTTCTTAGTTTTGGATGGGGATAGCATAATGAAACCGGACTACCATTGTCTATTTCTGAATATTTTAAAAAACATGTTTATGTTACACCTAGTGGCATGTTTTATGAATCACAGTTTCAATTTGTTTTGGCGGCGATTGGGGCGAACCATATATTGTATTCCGTAGATTATCCATACATAGGAGATAAAAATGCAAAAAGATTTCTTGAAAATTGAATAAAGTCTATAATTATTATTCATACTAATATGTCCTGTATATAAAAAATCATTTCAACGAAGACAAATAAGCCATCTTTCGATGGCTATTTTAAAAGTCGAATATTAAAAATGTTACTGTTATTTTTAGGTAATCCATATTTTGTTTGTCCAGTAAATTTTTACTTGAACAACTAAGGTCAATCTGGATATCCAAATAAACTCCATTCAGGACATCATACATTCTATATTCAATTATTTACGATTAATATAGAAATTCCATGCTGTAGAAATAATTTCCTTAATATCCGTATATTTGGGCGTCCAATTTAAAATACTTAAGGCTTTTTTATTGTTTGCAATCAATTTCGCCGGATCTCCAGCTCTTCTTTCACACATATTTACCGTAATATCATCTTTTGTTACTTCTCTGACAGCACTAATAATATCTAATACAGAATACCCTTCCCCATTTCCTAAATTAATAATCTGAGATGGCTGTCCACTTTGTAAATAATCCAATGCTTTAATATGAGCATCTGCCAGATCGCATACATGAATATAATCACGAATACAAGTACCATCTTTTGTGTCATAATCATTTCCAAATATATTGATTGCGTCTCTTTCCCCTAAAGCAACTTTCAAGATCAATGGAATCAGATGTGTTTCTGGATCATGCAGCTCACCGATCCTTCCATTCGGATGCGCACCACAAGCATTAAAATATCTCAATGCAACAAATGACATTCCATAAGCAGAATCACACCATCTCATCATATGTTCCATTGTCAGTTTGGTTTCTCCATATGGATTTGTTGGGAATGTATCATCTTCTTCCTCAATCGGAACTCTTTTCGGTTCGCCGTAAGTTGCCGCAGTCGAAGAAAATACAATATGTTTTACGTCATGCTTTTTCATTACCCTTAATAAAACAATCATTCCATATACATTATTATCATAATAATCCAATGGCTCTTTCATGCTTACCCCAACTAAAGAATTCGCTGCAAAATGAATGACTCCTTCGATCTTTTCTTTTTCAAAAACCTGATCTAAAAAACTCTCATCTCTTAAATCTCCCTGATAGAATTTTGCTTTTGGATGAATTAATTCTTTGAAGCCGGTTTGAAGATTATCTACGATAACAACTTTTCTTCCCCTTTTTATCAATTCATAAACAGTATGGCTGCCAATATATCCGGCACCACCCAAAACTAAAATACTCATTCTCTTATTCCTCCTCATTTAAAAAATCAAACCAGAAATAAAGCTTTCTCTGCCTGTCAAACTTTTTCCACTGTCAGACATACAATCATCATTCCCACAAAAGATACCACTGCTCCAACTAATAATGCATAATGAATTCCAATCATGTCAATCAACACTCCCCCGATTAAACTGGCAAATACACCCGCTATCGTCATAGCCATTGTTACCATAGACTGTCCTTTTACCTGATCAGAAGCTGCTATTTTCTGATTAACATAATAAACAGATGCCGGAATAAATAATGCATATGCAAACATTTGCATAGCCTGGGAAAGATAAATCATGATCATATTTGTTGCAAAATAAGCCAGAATATGTTTTACGAAAAACATAATTACGGAAAATTTAATCAATGTTCCACAGTTCACTTTTTGACTGACTTTTGTAAAGAACAGCATAGTTGGCAGTTCAAATATAGCCGCTAAAAAAACTGCGTTTCCCATGTCACTGCTTGTTCCACCAATATAAGTAACCATTTGGATAAAGAAATAATTTATGATCGTATGTGCAAAATAAACAAATATAAAACCAAACAGAAACACAATAAATTTTTTATACTTCACACAAAATTTTGTTAATGATAATTGGGTATGATGTTCTTTTTGAGTTTCTTCTGTTTTTACACACTCAAAATTTTGATTTTTCGGAAGAACAAATAGTTGCACCGCAATCAATAAAAATAAATTAAGAGCAACATAAAACAATGGTAAAATATCCGGTGAAAAACCTTCCACCGCATACCCTATAATGAAGGAAGTTACGGCATAAGCAACTGACCCTAGTCCTCTTGAAATACCATAATTGATTTGAATACCATATTTCTCAAAGACAAATGCCAATGAATTCATTAGTGGCATAATCATTGTGATCATTGAAAAAATACATACAATGAAAATCAAAATCAACATCTCATTTGTCGGAAAAACATAAAGAATGATGGATGAGCCAATCATTATCACGGAAATCACTGAAATGACGTTTCTTAATTGAATTTTCTCATATTTATCTACAAATGAGGCTAATATCGGTTGAATCACAACCGCAAGCACATTACATAATGCTAAAACCAGCCCGATCATTGAATTATTAAAATTTTTATTTAGTAAATAGACCGAAGCATATCCTGTTATCGCACAAAAAGCTCCATAATAGAATATCTGACTGGCAGCATACTTTAAATCTAATTTTAATATATTTTTCATACAAGTCCTCCCATTGTATATGTTTATAAAATATATTTTTTCATAAAGTATTGAGACAGAGAAAAATTATCCTGCTTAAAAATTCAGGGGAGTGTGCTGCACTCCCCATTGCCCATAATACGTATCCATTCATTTTATATTCAATTGGGGATGAATCAATGGAATATCATGAGACACAAATGGTATTATCCACAAATACCCAAGAAACTTAATATAAAACTAACAACAATAATGCCGATCAAAATAAGGTTTGGATTAATTTTTTTTCTGATTAATCCAAAGCAGGCAAATGTTGCTGCTAATGGGAGCATACCTTTTAAGATTTGATCTAAAATTTCCTGTAATTTATATTCAATTCCACCCATGTTAAAGTTCAAGGTTGTTGTCAGACCAACTGTTTGACAAATCATACCTCCAACCATCATCAAACCTAAAATACCAACTCCCTTTGTGATAATTGACATAATTCCATTTTCATATGCTTCTTTGATGTACTTACTTCCCAAAGTGAATCCTAAATATGTACCAAAATAACGGCATAAAATGTATGGAATATTATATAAAATCAGAAAAATAATGGGACCTAGTACAGAACCTTGTTGTCCTAAAGAAATACCAATACCGGCAGCAATTACACGAAACGTTCCCCAGAAAAAAGAATCACCGATACCAGATAGCGGTCCCATCAAACTTGCTTTTACGGCATTGATCGAATATGCGTCAAAATCAGCCTCTTCGCTGTTTTCTTTTTCCATACTTGCTGCTAATCCTAATGGAAAAGTAGCAAAAGCTGAAGTAATATTGAAGTAAACAGAATTTCTCTTCATCGCTTCAATACGTTCTTCTTTTGTTTTATAGTAACGATTAATTACCGGAAGCATTGCGTATTCAAAAGACAGGCCGCTTGCTCTTACCTGATTCCAGCTTGCAAAATGGGTAAACGATCTTAAGAACACTTTATTTAACATTTTTTTATCTTCTTTTGATAAACCCTCTTTTAACTTAATCATTAAAGAAATCCTCCTCATCATCAGTTCCTACAGCCATAGATGTACTGTGATTTTTCATCGTATTATTGAAATCCATTTCCTTAAAACTTGTATATACTGCAATAACAGTACCTATCAGGCAAATGGCGATCAGCGGTAATTCTAAATATGCATATAATACAAATCCTAAGAAAAGAAAGATGGCAATCTGCTTATCCCACAGCATATTTAACAACATTGCCATACCTAATGCAGGTAACGCCTGTCCGGCTACGGTCAGTCCATTCATAATCACATCAGGAATCGAATCAATAAATGTGGAAACTGCTTCGGCGCCCAACATAATTCCTAAAAATCCAACTACTCCAAATGCCAGCGGTTTTAAAATCATACAGGCAAGATGAATGGCTGCAATACCTTTTTGATTGCCATCTTCATTGAATCTGTCAGCCTGAGGCATCATTGCAGCAAAACCAATATTAACAACAGTCGTAATGGTCGTTGCCAATAAACTGATTGGTACTGCCAAAGCCATAGCTACCTCAATTCCTTCTCCAGATAAGATAGCAAATGCCGTTCCAAAGATAGAACCTGTAAATGAATCAGAAGGTAACGCTCCTCCGATAGATGTAATTCCTAAAAAGATAACCTCTAACGATGCACCGGTAATCACACCTGTTTGTAAATCTCCTAATACTAATCCTGTTAAGGCACCCATGACCAAAGGCCTTTTTATCATTGGATCTCCCAGTCCTGTATCTGTTAACATTCCTAAGAACATTAGTAATCCAACTAATAATGCTTCTGTAACCATAATTTCCTCCCTTATATTTTTTCAATGTAACTAAATCATAGATTTTATCGGTTTTGCTTTATCAGTAGGTACTGGCTGATAGCTGACGTCCACATCAAATGTAAATAATTTTTGAAATACATTTTTTTCCTGAGCGGTTACAAATAAATTTTTATCCAACTGTTCTTTTTCTTCACTGCCATCTTTAAGCTGTGACATTCTTCCATAGTTTCCAACATTAATTGCCGGAATATTTTTAACATTTTGCATCATCTTTAATGCTGTTTTAGGATTTCCGACAATCAGGAAGATCTTTAATCTTTCTGCCCGTGGATCATTTAATAATGCAATCGCTTTATCACTTGAAATAATACTTGCTTTTACTCCGTTGGGAACTGCCATTTTTAATGCCATCATCTGCATTTCATTATTCACAACTTCATCATCTGCAACCACAATACGATTAATACCTAAATGTTTGCTCCATACTACTGCAACCTGACCATGTATTAACCGTTCATCAATTCTCATTAATTTAATCAAAAAAATCACCACTTTCTTCTTTTGTTTCTTTCAGCATATCATTGATATATACAATTGAATTTTTTCCTTCTTCAATATTTTGTAAAATGCTACTGTCATCGCACTCTGCACTCAGTGCTAAAGATAAAACTAAGATCGTATTCATTCCTGAAATCAGATGAACATTTTTATGCTCAACTAATGGAGTTAATACTGTATTTACACTTCCTCCAGGTGCATCTGTAATAATCACAAATTCATCATCATCATTGATCAAATTACTGACATGTTGAAAAACTTCTTTTATGTCCTCGCCGTCATGAAAACCAAACGCATAAATTCCATCATTCATACCAGATAACATTTTAACGGTTGTTTTCATGCCTTCTGCCAGTCCACCATGCGACGCTAAAATAATTTTTTTCATGTTTACTCCTTTCTAAGTTATGAATATGCATATCCCTTTTTTAACTTGATACTATTTTACCTAGTAACAGCTATTTTTTCTATTGTCTTTTCTCATTAAAATATGGAAAAAACTAATTCATTTTAAAATGCAATTCAAAGATATGAAAATCCTCCTGAACCAAAGGAATCGACACACCTATATTTTTAAGTTCATCGCCACCATATATCTTTTGACTTGATATTTCATAATAATTAACATCAGAATCCAAATAAGGAATTTTAAATAATCCTCTTGCTGATAAAGGTGTATAAAATTTCTGAAAAATCATAACCATACATTCTTCTTTTTTCGGATCATAGAGCGACCACATTTGATAGTTTTCACTAAATGTATCGTGTCGATAAAACCTGCCATTTAAAACAAGTTCCTGCATTGTTTTATAATTAGATATTTGCAGATGGATTGCATCCAATTCATGTTTATCGCATAATTTTAAATCCAACTCATAACCCAGGTTAAATAGTTTTGCAACTTTATAACGGGTATCCAGTGATGTATAACGGCCTGTTTGATGATTAGGCGCTATACTTACATGTGAACCCATGGAAATCGGTGGATATAACATACTAAATCCAGACTGAATCGCAACGCGATCAAATCCATCCGTATTATCACTACACCAGTTTTGGCCAACATAATATAATATTCCGGGATCAAATCTGGCACCACCGCTGGAACAGCCCTCGAATAAAACATTTGTATATGTTTTTGTAATTCTCTCCAATATCTCATATAACCCTAAAACATACCGATGATAGATTTCCCCTTTTTGACCTTTTTCTAATAATTGTGAATTTACATCCGTAAGAGGACGATTCATATCCCATTTAACATAATCAATGTCACCATCTTTTAAATAAGTATCAAATGTATGAACAATATAGTCTCTGACGTCCGTTCTTGATAAATCTAACAAATATTCATGTCTTCCCTCCACCATTGCGTATGACGGAACATATAAAATCCAGTCTGGATGCTGTTGATATAATTGACTATTCTGACTAATCGCTTCCGGCTCAAACCATAATCCAAATTTTAATCCTTTGTCATGTACCAGTTTCGCAACGCTTTTTATTCCTCCAGGCAACTTAAACTCCATACATTTCCAGTCCCCAATTGGACTTTCACTTGTCAATCCGTCTCGAAACCATCCATCATCTAAAACAAATAAATCAATTCCTGCTTCTTTGGCCAAATCTGTTTGTTCCTTAATCTTATCCCTAGAAACATCATAATACATCGCTTCCCACGAATTTAACAAAACAGGTCGCTTCATATTTTCAAACTGTTTTGGCATTAAATGATATTGATACAACCAATGAAAGTTTTGACTCATTTCATTTAGTCCATGTTGGGAATAATTCAAAATTGCTTCTGGCGTTGTAAAAACATCCCCTGCTTTTAATTGCCAGGAGAAAGTGTCCGGATTGATACCAATTTGTGCTCTCACTTTTCCAAATTGATCCATTTCCGCTTCTGCTATAAAATTCCCGCTGTAAATCAAATGAAAGCCATATACTTCACCATGAAATTCATCTGTCTTAGGAGAAAGTAATGCAAAAAATGGCTGATGCTGCAAACTGCTGCTTCCTCTTACACTCTCAATTTTCTGAATACCATGATGCAGTGTAAACCTCTGCAAATTTGCTTCTTTTGCATGGGTTCCATATAAAGAAATCCAGTCATAATTTTGACTTGGCAAATCCAAAGACAGACTCTTTGCATTCCTAATCACAATTATCTGATCTCCATAATTCTCTATTCTCTGGTGTCTTGCTATTATTCCCTTTTCATGAAACATAGAATAGTATAAATAAACTCTCACCTTAGCAATTTTATCTTCACATATGATTTCTAACGTTTCTACTTCAGTCTGATTACCAAATGTACTAGGCATCCCTGGCAATTTGGGTTTTTCAGACAATATATTCCATTCCTTAAAATGAAGATCCAGATACTCAATGCCGTTTTCTGGTATGATTGACAAAACCGGTATGCGAAAATCGCCTCTTCCCCGCACTGGCAGTTCCAATTGGATGTCATCCAGTGATGCATGTTCAATACTTAAATGATTGTTCGTATTGTACGCCCGTTTAAAAAAATAATCTTGTCCATTATCATGATACTTACGTAATGTTTTTCCAAAATAACAATGAACCAGATATTTTCCATCTAAAACTTCCATGATATAACTTATTGTTTCATTTTTCATATGTACAATACGATTGTTTTTATGAAATGTAATGCTCATCCCTTTCCTCCTTTTTCATAATTTTTAAATTACTTTTACTGATTGAAATTTTATAATTAAATTAAACACTATACTTTCCTGTTTTTACATATCTTTTTTATAAATAAATATGGAAAAAACTAATATATTCATTTATAATAATAGCTATGAAAGATTATGAAAAAATAAGAAACAACAATTTACATCAGTCAATCTCTGATTTATCTTTTTATAGTGCAGGTTTTCAAGGATGTAAACCAAATCATAGTTATGGTCCAAAATTTCGCTCATACCAATTGATCCATTTTGTGCTTTACGGGAAAGGAGAATTTCATATAAATGGACATATTTTTCATTTATCAAAGGGCGATGCATTTATTATCCCTGCTGGAAAAGTATGTTACTATAAAGCAGATGCAAAAGATCCCTGGTGCTATATCTGGATAAATTATTCAGGAATAAATTCTCAAATGTACACATATCAACTTATGAATTCTATTGATGATGTGTTTATTATTCATGATTTAGATATTGATAAATATAAGTATAAAATTTATGAACTTTTTAAATTGAATCACAATACGATTAGCCGTTATTTTAAATGTAACAGTATCTTATTAGATATCATGTCCATGTTATTTGAAGATTTTAACCTTGATGAAAAGAACCTATCGCACACTTCGATTGCAGATGATGTCAAACATTATTTAGACATTAATTATCCGGAAAAAATAAAAATGAAAGAAATCGCAAAAGAATTTGGAATACATCCAAATTACTTAACAAAAATATTTCATGATAAGTTTGATATTTCACCAAAAAATTATCTTAAAAAATTGAAGCTGGAGAAAGCACAATCTCTTTTAAAAACAACAGATTTACCAATTTCAACCATTTCTGATTCATTAGGATTTAATGATCAACTAGCTTTTTCAAGAACATTTAAAAAGGAATTCTCTGTTTCTCCTTCGGAATACAGAAAAAATCCAATAGAAACCCCTAATATTTAATAAAGCATTTTAATTGCCTAAGAAGCCTAATGCTTATTTGATATATGTTTTCGATTTAGAAGTCCCGTCAATTAAACGGGACTTTTACGATTCTACATATTTTTCACTGCATATCTTTCTAAAACATGTAGCAGTTTATAAAGGAGCATAGCAATCAGGCATAAGATGATGATCGACATCATAACCCAATCTAATTTAAAAACTTGACTTCCATAAATAATCAGATACCCAAGTCCCGCCTTTGCAGCTAAAAATTCACCGATAATAACACCCACAAGCGCTAAGCCAATATTGACTTTCATGGTACTGATGATCAGCGGAATACTTCCCGGAATGATGATATAACGCAGACAATGAATTTTATTTCCACCCAAAATTCGGATTAATTTTAACTGGTCCTCGCTGATTTCCATAAATCCAGTGTGTAAATTGATAATGCTACCAAATACTGCAATGGATATCGCTGTAATGATAATTGTTTTCATATTATTGCCAAGCCATACAATTAAAATTGGCGCCAACGCTGATTTCGGCAGGCTATTTAGCAAAATAAAGAAAGGTTCTAATATCTTTGCCAATGTCGGAATCCACCAAAGAAGCATAGCAACCGTGATACTTAATATTGTAATTAACAAGAAACTTCCAAGTGTCTCAAATAGCGTAATTCCAATATGATAAAAAAGAGAACCATCTTTGACCATAGCGTAACCTGTTGTCAAAATACGACTGGGACTGCTAAAAATAAAACTGTTGAGCCATCCAATTCTCGTTCCGAATTCCCAGATAAATAAAAGGGAAACCAATAGCATAATCTGACATCCATTTATGACGTATCTCCTGCGTTTATATTCTCGAACGAACACTTCATGATTGCTCGGTTTTGTCTTCATTGATCTCCCTCCAAATCTCTTGAAAATAATCTTTAAATTCTGGCTGATTTCGGCGCAATTCTGGTGTTAAATCTTTTTTATGAAACAAAATTTCTACTTCTCGCATTACATGCCCAGGCCGATGACTGAGCACAAGCACTTTATCTGCCATACTGATTGCTTCTGCAAGATCATGCGTAACCATCACTGCTGTAATATGTTCATCCTTAATAATTGATCCAATATCATTCGAAACCTGAATCCTTGTCTGAGCATCCAAAGCAGAAAATGGTTCGTCTAATAAAAGAAGATTTGGAGAAAGAGCTAATGTTCTTACCAAAGCAGCACGTTGCCGCATACCTCCTGAAAGTTGTCGCGGATAAGAAGTTTTAAATTCTTCCAAACCATAACGTTTTAACATTCTATGAACACGTGCAAGATTTTCATTTGTCATCTGTTGTTTGATTTCTAACCCTAAAATAACATTTTTATAAATGGTACGCCATTCCAAAAGTTGATCTTTTTGAAACATATATCCAACTGGTGGTGTTACTTTTAACTCTCCTTCATAATCTTTTATTAATCCAGCAATGATATTGAGTAATGTCGTTTTTCCGCATCCACTAGGACCGACAATTGCTACAAATTCACCAGATTTAATCGAAAAGGAAACGGAGTCCAGGGACTGCGTTTCTCCATGTAATGTCTGATAGGTATAAGAAATGTCCTGCAAAGACAATGCTTTTTCCATAAAGTCCTCCGTTTTTCTTACTAATATAGATTATGCATGACACAAGTTTTTGACAGTACAAATTCTCTTTGATACAATGAAGAAAAGGAGGGAATCGTTATGGATCAAACAAAAATAAAACAACTACAAAAGATTATCGATGAAAGCAGCCGCATTGTCTTTTTTGGTGGTGCTGGTGTGTCTACAGAAAGTAATATCCCAGATTTTCGAAGTACTGATGGTTTATATAATCAAACATACAAATATCGCCCGGAAACGATTGTCAGTGCCACTTTTTTCTGGAATCGCACAGATGAATTTTATGAATTTTACAAAGATCGCATGCTTTATCTAGATGCAAAACCAAATAAAGCACATTTAAAACTTGCAGAATTAGAGCAGGCAGGTAAATTAACCGCTGTGATCACACAAAATATTGATGGTCTTCATCAAGCTGCTGGTAGCAAAACTGTCTACGAACTACATGGCAGTGTACTTCGAAATTATTGTACTAAATGCCATACTTTCTATCCTGTAGAAGATATCAAACATGCACATGGCATTCCATATTGTGAGTGTGGTGGCTTGATCAAGCCAGATGTTGTTCTTTATGAAGAAGGACTTGACAATCATGTTTTATCTGGTGCTGTAAATGCCATCGCACAAGCTGACACTTTAATCATTGGAGGAACTTCCTTGGTCGTTTATCCAGCCGCTGGGCTCATTGATTATTTTCATGGTAAACATTTAGTTGTCATCAACCGTGATGCCACTTCTCGTGATAAACAAGCAGAACTATGCATTTCAGATAGTATTGGGGAAGTTTTGGGACAAATCGAGGTTCATAAATGAAAAAACGTGATTTTATTTTAATCGCTGTACTTCTTATCATTGCTGGACTTAGTTTTGGATTTATAAAACTAACAGCGAAATCTGGAAATCAAGTTATTGTAACTATAGATAATAAAGAGGTTGCCACGGCGTCATTGACAAAAAATCAGAAGATTACTGTACCATTAAAAAATGAAAAAAATATGATCTCAATCAGAGACGGCAAAGTGACAATGGAAAGTGCCGATTGTCCAGATCAAATATGTGTGAAACACAAACCAATCTCAAAATCTGGTGAGACAATCGTTTGTCTTCCGCATAAAGTTGTTGTCGAAATCATTGGTGAAAAAGAATCCGATGTTGATATGATCGCACAGTAAAAAACGCGTTACAAAAGAAACAATAAACTCTTTTATGGCGTATTCATATCGAACCATCCAGGGTCTCTCTCAATCCAGGAGAAAAAGAAGAGAGCGGGTGTGCTCACTCGTTGGTCTGTATCGG
>JAUNIX010000040.1 GCA_030523275.1 Lachnospiraceae bacterium | reverse complement strand
ATCCCCTCAAGATTGAGGGGAAGGGGAGTTGAATAGGCGAAGCCTATTTTTTATTTAAAATAGCTACGATGAGCGTAGTTATAGTTAGAATTACCTTAAATTTTTCGTATGTATTTATAAGTTCTCAATCTTTCTACCAGATAAGAACGATAGCATAATTTTATTGAATTGACTTGTATTGGCATGTTATGATAACTATAAAAATACTTGAAATACGAATACACGACAAAATCACATATAAATCGACAGGAGAATAGAATACATGATTAAAAAGAGAAAGAAGATAATAATATGGTTATTGCCAATTTCTATCGCAATTGCCATTTTTTATTTTTCTTCACAGCCATCAGATGAATCATCACAATTATCGAATGGTGTCATTAAAATAATTTTGGATTTTATCAATCGCATGAATCCTAATATTGATATGGATCATTGGATGAAAATGCTTTCGTTGCCAATTCGGAAACTAGCTCATATGACAGAATATGCAGTATTTTTTATTACATTGTTTATTGCTTTTTCTGTAAATGAAATAAAAAATTGGCGAAGACCGATTTGGTCAATGGTAATTGTTTTTTTGTATGCCTGTACCGATGAATTTCATCAGACGTTTGTTCCGGGAAGATATGGCTGTTTTACCGATGTTTTGATCGATTGTACGATTGCAGGAGTTTTTACGATATTGTCAATGATGAGGTGGAGCAAAAATGATTCATGAAGGAGAATTTCATTTTTTTGACGGCAAGCAACACAAGATTGCTCTTGTCGGTGCCGGAGGTAAAACTACTTTGATGTATCATTTAGCAAAAGAGAGTGCAAAAAAAGGTTGGAAAACTTTGATAACAACTACGACCCATATTTATAGACCAGAAGAAAAATTTTATGCTCATGATAGACTAGAAATGATACATTTATGGCAGCAGGGAATGTATGCAGTTGTTGGAGAAGCATGCGAATATCAAAAACTAAAAGGTTTGTCAGAAGAGATGCTTGAAGAACTTATGAAGTTGGCAGATATTACATTGATTGAAGCAGATGGAGCGAAACATATGCCGTGTAAAGTTCCAAAAAAAACAGAGCCTGTGATACCGAAATCGTGTGACATTATTATGATTGTGATGGGAATGGATGCAATTGGGAAAACGATAGAAAATGGTTGTTTTCGTATCGAAGAAGTCACCCAATTTCTAAATGTATCAAAAAGGACAATTTTAACTACAGAATATATGATGAGAATTTTATTGGAGAAATATGCCAGTAAAGAGATGATAAAAGGAAGAGAATATTATATTGTTTTAAATAAATGTGATACAATAGAACGAAAGGATTATGCCAAAAAACTTTCTTTTCTATTAAAAGAACATGGGGTGTCAAATGTGATTTTGACGAGCTTTGATGAGGAGATCAGAAAATGAGTGAACCGATTATTTTTTGTAAAGGTGGCGGTTGTACTGCGAAACTTGGAGCAGGAGTTCTTAGTCGTGTATTAGAAAAATTGCCAAGAGGAGCGATAGATGAGAATTTGTTGATTGGTTATGATAGTAAAGATGATGCCGCTGTATATCGGATTACGGATGATATAGCCATTGTCCAGACTTTAGATTTTTTTCCTCCGATGGTAGAAGATCCCTATACATTTGGTAAAATTGCGGCGACGAATGCATTGAGTGATATTTATGCAATGGGTGGAACCGTAAAGTCTGCATTAAATATTGTATGTTTTCCGGAAACAATGGATCTTAACATTCTCGGGGAAATTATGCGGGGTGGAACTGAGAAAGTAATCGAAGCAGGTGGTATTTTGTCAGGTGGACATTCGATTGCCGATTCGGATGTAAAATATGGACTCTCTGTCATGGGAATGATTCATCCAGACCATATCTATCGAAATGATAATGGACAACCAGGTGATAAATTGATTTTGACAAAAAGACTTGGTGTAGGGATTATATGTACTGCCAATCGTGTACAGGAGGCTTCGCAAAAGGCTATGGAAGAAGCAATCATCTCGATGACGACTTTAAATAAAAAAGCGTCGGAAATTAGCCAGCAATATGAAATACATGCCTGTACAGATGTTACTGGTTTTGGATTTTTGGGACATTTACATGAAATGATGGGAAGTAGATTATCTTGTCGAATCCAAGCGGATCAGATTCCAGTCATTGAGGAGGCACTGGCGTATGCCGACGAATTTCTTTTGACAGCAGCAGGACAGAAAAATCGAAATTTCGTGGAATCTTATGTAACATTTGATCAAGTTTCTTTTGCGATGGAGGAAGTCTTATTTGACCCTCAGACATCGGGAGGATTATTAATGGCAGTAAGATCAGATCAGGCGAATGATTTGTTAGCGGAATTCATACAAGCAGGTCTTCCAGCTCGGATTGTTGGTGAGATCATAGAAAAAACAGAAAATGAGATTTATGTAAAAGGAGAAAAAAATGATTAAAGTAAATGCACTTGGAGATGCATGTCCAATTCCGGTTGTAAAGACAAAGAATGCAATAAAAGAATTACATGGTTCTGGACAAGTAGAGACACTTGTTGATAATGAGATTGCAGTGCAAAATTTGACAAAGATGGCAAATCAGAAAGGGTATGGGGTTGCTTCTGAAAAATTAGAAGAACAAAAATATCGTGTTGTTATGACCATTGGCGAAGTAGAAGAGGTACGGGAAGAAGTAAAGGTTTCTTGTATTCCTGATGCGAGAAGAAATATAGTTGTTGTAATATCATCGGATAAAATGGGAGAAGGCGATGAGCAACTTGCAAAAGTGTTGATCAAAGGCTTTATTTTTGCTTTGACGCAACAGGATGAACTTCCATCCACAATGTTATTTTATAATGGAGGTGTGAAGTTAATGTGTGAAGAAGCATCAACGTTAGAAGATTTGAAGTCGTTGGAGGCACAAGGAGTTGAAATTCTTTCCTGTGGAACTTGTTTAAATCATTATGGACTGACTGAAAAATTACAGGTTGGGGAAGTAACGAATATGTATGCGATTTCCGAAAAAATGATGCAGGCAGGACTGATTATCAAGCCATGATGTATTTTGATAACGCAGCGACTACCATTCAAAAACCTGATGTAGTAGGAGAGGCTATGCTGCAAGCACTATGTTCAGTAGGAAATGCTGGAAGAGGTGCGCATAAACCGACATTAGATGCTTCCAGAATCGTATATCAGACACGTATGCAATTGGCTGAGCTTTTTGGTATTTCAAATCCGTCAAGAATTGCTTTTACTGCAAATGCAACAGAGGCACTTAACATTGCAATTCATGGATTGTTAAGGGAAGGAAATCATGTCATTACTTCCGTATGTGAACATAATTCTGTTCTTCGGCCATTGTATGAATTGGAAGATAAAAAGGTTACACTGAGTTTTTTGTCAGCAGATGAAAAGGGAAGAATCCGGTATCAAGAGCTAGAAAAGTTACTGTGTAGGTGGACGAAGGCGATTGTTATGACGCATGTGTCAAATGTTACTGGCAATGTGACAGACTTAAAAAGAATATCTTTATTTGCAAAAGAACATGGGTTGTTATTTATTGTTGATGCTTCACAAAGTGCAGGTATTTTGCCTATAAATGTCGAAAAAATGGGCATTGACGTACTGTGTTTTACCGGCCATAAGGGATTAATGGGACCACAAGGCACAGGAGGAATTTATGTAAGAGAGGAACTGCCGATTCGATCATTTAAAGTTGGGGGTAGTGGAATTCGTAGTTTTGATAAGAAACATCCAGAACAAATGCCAACTGTTTTGGAAGCGGGGACTTTGAATGTGCATGGGATTGCCGGATTAGGAGCAGCAGTAGAATATTTGTTTCGTGTAGGAATAGAGAATATTGAACAAAAAGAACGAGAACTTGCGAATATATTTTATAGAGGCATTAAAGATATTCCCGGGATTCGATTGTACGGCGATTATGATTCAAAAGAGCATGTTGGGATGGTAACATTTAATATCGGTAATGAAGATTCTGCTGTGATCAGCGATCGATTATGGGAAGATTATGAGATATGTGTTCGGGCAGGTGCACACTGTGCCCCCTTGATGCATGAATGTTTTGGAACAGTTGATCAGGGAGCAGTTCGATTTAGTTTTTCTTATTTTAATACGATAGAAGAAGTTGAAAAGGCTATTTTAGCAGTAAAAGAAATTGCGGAAGACAGTGAAGAGGCAAATAACAATGAGAGTAAAGAAAACATATAAAATTTTGACTTTTTCGACAACGACTAGTGCAATGGGAATGGAAAAATATTGTTTTGATCATAAAATTCCCGGACGCCTAATACCAGTCCCAAGAGAAATATCCGCAGGATGTGGAATTTGCTGGCGTATGGAAAAACAAGAGTATGAAGAATACAAAGAGCTATTTTCGCATGTTGAATACGAAAACATTGTGGAACTTATGATGTAAGGATTGGAAGACAGATGGATAAAGATTTATATCAAAATATAAATTTATACATAAAAAAAGGAAATTGTTTACTTTGTACTGTCGTTGATGGTATTTATCAGAGGGAACAGATTTTATTTTGTGATAAAGAGATTGTATGGAAATCTGAGGAACTTGGATTTTTGTCGATAAATCAAAATTTACTTTTGTCGATAAATCAGACTCAGATGATAGAAATAGCTAGTAACAGAATATTTTGTGAATGCCTTAGCGGAAGCAGCCAATTAGTTATCTGTGGTGCTGGTCATGTGTCGATACCAATTATTGAGATTGGAAAAAAGCTTGGATTTCACGTAACAGTTTTAGAAGATCGTCCATTTTTTGCAAATCGTGCGATCAATGCGGGAGCGGATGAAGTTCTCTGTGATAATTTTTCGGATGGCATGGAAAAAATCGTTGGTGGGGATGGAACCTATTTTATTATTGTAACAAGAGGGCATCGATACGATATATTATGTTTAGAAAGGGTGTTGGAAAAAGAACGTGCATATATTGGTATGATGGGAAGTAAAAAGAGAGTTTCAATGATAAAACAGGAACTCGAAAAAAAAGGTGTGTCGAAAGAGCAATTGGATCAGATACATGCGCCGATTGGTCTTGACATTGGATCGGAAACACCAGAGGAGATAGCGATTTCTATTTTGGCAGAAATCATTCAAATTAGAAGTCAAAAGAAACAAACGGCTGGTTATGCCGGGGAACTGTTAGAAGCATTGATAACATCATCGGATGAAATCGTGATTGCGTCCATTATTTCCAGAAAAGGATCGGCTCCACGAAAGATAGGAACAAAAATGTTGATTTATCCAGACGGACATACCGTTGGTACAATTGGTGGGGGATGTATGGAAAGTAAGGTGATACGAAGAGCTCAATTGATGTTGGAATTAAAGGAAGATGCCCAATTGATCAAAGTCGATATGACAGGGCAGGAAGCAGAAGAAGAAGGCATGGTCTGTGGTGGAATCATGGAAGTGTATTTGGAAAGAAGGAGCTAAATATGAATCAGAAGCTAATCATTGTACGTGGCGGTGGCGATTTAGCCACAGGAACCATTCACAGATTATGGTCGGCAGGACTTCGAGTTCTTGTATTAGAAGCAGAATATCCAGCAGCAATCCGTCGCCAGGTTTCTGTATGTGAAGCGGTTTATGATGGGATGGCGACGGTAGAGGAAATGACTGCTATAAAGATTAAAACAGCAGATCAGGCAGATGCAGTAATCGAAACGGGAAATGTTCCAGTATTAGTTGATCCTAAAGGAAATGCAATCAAACAGTTAAAGCCGGAGATTGTGGTAGATGCTATTTTGGCAAAGAAAAATCTTGGAACGAATATGTCTATGGCACCGCTTACGATTGCCTTAGGTCCGGGATTTGAAGCTGGAAAAGATGTACATGTTGTCATTGAAACAAAAAGAGGTCACAACCTTGGTCGGATTATCCGAAGGGGAATGGCGATTCCCAATACAGGAATCCCAGGAAATATTGGCGGTTATGCAGCAGAACGAGTGATTCACGGAATCGAAAAAGGAATTTTTTATAATATTCATAAAATAGGTGATATTGTAGAAGAAGGAGAGGTGATTGCTAAGATTAAAACAGATAGTGGAGAATTTATACCAGTCACTGCGACAATCACAGGAATGATTCGCGGACTATTAAGAGATGGATATCCGATTCCAAAAGGGTTTAAGATTGCGGATATTGATCCACGAAAAGAGGAGTTAGCCAATTGTTTTACAATTTCCGATAAAGCAAGGTGTATTGCAGGAAGTGTTCTCGAAGTGATTGTTCCACAGTATTTTTCGTAGTAAAAAATTAAATTTCATACGAAAATGGGTATATATTTTTTAAAATATAAGATATTTATACAATATTTCTCAAATAGATGATTGTTTTATGATATAATGAAAAACGATTTTGTTAAATTTTACACATAAGGAGGAAAATTTATGAAAAACGAAAAATTACATACGGATTCTCAGATGGGAAGCCCATATCAATTTGAGGGCAAAATTCCGTTAAAACAGGCAATTCCACTTGGTTTACAGCATGTTTTGGCAATGTTTGTCGGTAACCTGACTCCAATTTTGATTATTACTGGAGTTTGTGGCGCTGAAAATTTTGCAGATGTTCAGGTTACTTTATTGCAAAATGCAATGATTATCGCAGGGGTTGTCACCTTAATTCAGTTATATGCAGTTGGACCGATTGGTGGTAAAGTGCCGATCATTATGGGTACCAGTTCCGGATTTATCGGTGTATTCCAGAGCGTTGCCAATATTATGGGTGGAGGTATTATCGGATATGGTGCGATTATGGGAGCCTCTATCATTGGTGGTTTATTTGAAACAGTACTCGGGGCATTTTTAAAACCACTTCGTCGTTTCTTCCCAGCGGTTGTCACTGGAACAGTTGTACTTGCCATTGGTCTTTCTTTGATTAGTGTCGGGGTCGCTTCCTTTGGTGGTGGCTCTTCTGCTCCAGATTATGGTTCTCTTGAAAATCTTGCGATTGCTCTTGTTGTCATGATTATTATTCTTGCTTTAAAACATGGCACAAAAGGACTTACAAGTTATTCTTGTATTTTGTTTGGTATTATTGCCGGATATATTATTTGTGCAGTGCTTGGTTTTATTCTTCCGACGACGGCAGTTGGTGCTGACGGAGTAGAATATACAAAAGCGTGGGTGTTGAACTGGGACAAAGTTGCTCAGGCAAAATGGTTTGCAATTCCAAAATTTATGCCAGTAAAACCAGTGTTTGATATGCGTGCAATCGTACCAGTTATGATTATGTTTATTGTAACGGCAGTAGAAACTGTTGGTGATATTTCCGGATGTATTGAAGGTGGTATGGGACGTGAAGCAACAGATTCAGAACTTTCTGGTGGCGTTATGTGTGATGGTATTGGATCTACGATTGCAGCATTATTTGGTGTACTACCAAATACATCTTTTAGCCAGAACGTAGGTCTGGTTACGATGACAAAAATTGTAAACCGTTTTGCATTATCGATTGGAGCAATCTTCTTAATTTTATGTGGGTTATTGCCAAAACTTGCGGCAGTTGTTTCGATTATGCCACAAAGTGTATTAGGTGGAGCAGCGGTTATTATGTTCTCGTCTATCGTAATGAGTGGTATTCAGCTTGTGACAAAAGAGCCATTAACCGCACGTAATATGACAATTGTATCGGTTGCATTAGGTTTAGGATATGGTATTGGTGCCAATAGTGCTGTACTTTCAGGACTTCCAAACTTTGTTTCCTTAATTTTTGGCGGTTCTGGTATTGTACCGGCAGCTTTTGTGGCAATTATTTTAAATATTGTACTTCCAAAAGAAGATTAATGTATGAGTGGGGGATGAAACAATGCTTTCTTTTAAAAATTATGTTCGAGTTCAAAGTCTTGATGAAGCATATCAGCTTTGTCAAAAACGAAATAACATTGTTTTGGGTGGAATGTTATGGCTCAAAATGCAGGATCGAAATGTAAATACAGTCATTGATTTATGTGATCTTGGTTTGGATCAAATCGAGGAGACAGAAAATGAGATTTCGATTGGAGCGATGGTATCTTTGCGTACATTAGAAACATATGAAGGATTGAATGCATTGACACAAGGGGCAGTTCGAGAATCTGTAAAGCATATTGTAGGTGTTCAGTTTCGTAATGTTGCTACGATTGGAGGTAGTATTTATGGACGCTTTGGATTTTCTGATGTTTTAACGATGTTCATGGCGTTAGATGCCAAAGTGGAACTTTATCATACAGGTATTCTATCAATTAATGATTTTTCGAAACTACCTCGCGATCAGCACGATATTTTAGTTCGTGTGATTGTACCAAAGCGAAACGGAAGGTATACGTATTTTTCTATGAGAAATACAGCAACCGATTTTCCAGTTCTTACTTGTGCCGTTTCTAAGACGGAAGATAAAGTCATTTGTTCGATTGGTGCCAGACCATTCAAAGCAAAATATTATGAGGACGACAAAGAAATCCTTACGAATGGAATTACGATGGAATCTGCATCCGCTTTTGCAAATGATATTGCAAATAGAGCAACATTTGGCAGTAACGTGCGTGGCGGTGCCGAGTACCGTAAAAGAATCTGTGAGGTACTCGTACGCAGAGCTGTATTGGCATTAGAGGAGGGACGGGAATAATGAATATTAAAATGACATTGAATGGGAAATCCGTTTTTGCAACCATTGATCCAGATATGCTTTTGATTGATTTTGTGCGGTCTCAGGGATGTTATTCTGTGAAAAGAGGATGTGAAACGGCAAATTGTGGATTGTGTACTGTTTTCATGGATGGAATTCCTGTTTTGTCCTGTAGTGTTTTGGCTGCGAGAGCAGATGGACATCAAATTCAGACATTGGAAGGTTTGCAGGAAGAAGCAGAAGAGTTTGTTGGATTCATTGCAGACCAGGGAGCGGAGCAATGTGGCTTTTGTAATCCTGGATTTGTTATGAATACAATTGCATTGTTGCGTGAGAATCCAGAACCTACCGATGACGATATTCGCATGTTTCTTGCTGGTAATTTGTGTAGATGTTCTGGCTATGAAGGACAACTTAGAGGAATTCGCGCATTCTTAGATTGGAAAAAGGGGGTATAAATTTATGGAACAAAATTTGAAGGCTGTTGGAAAAGGAGTTCGTAAGAAAGATGCAATGCAACTTTTACTCGGAAAACCAGCCTATGTAGATGATATTACCCCAAAAGATGCTTTGGTCGTAAAAGTACTTAGAAGTCCTCATGCACATGCTTTGATTGAAGATGTTAAAATGGCAGCTGCATTAAAAGTACCAGGAATTGTCGGGATTTATACTTATAAAGATGTACCCCAGAAACGTTTTACGATGGCTGGACAAACTTACCCTGAGCCATCGCCATATGATCGTTTACTTTTAGATCAAAGAGTCCGCTTTGTCGGGGATCCGGTTGCCATTGTGGCTGGTGAAACAGAAGCAGCAGTTAATCGAGCACTAAAAATGTTGAAAGTGAAATACCAGATATTAGAACCAGTCCTTGATTTCCGAACAGCAAAAGATAATGATATTTTAGTTCATCCGGAAGATAACTGGAAATCACTTTGCCCAGTAGGGGCTGACAACAAACGAAATCTTTGTGCCCATGATGTATCAGAAGAAGGTGACGTGGATGCAGTGTTTGCTGAGTGTGATGAAGTATTTGAACATACTTATCATGTAAAAGCCTGTCAACAGGCAATGATGGAAACCTTTCGCACTTATACAGAAATTGACCGCTATGGACGTCTTCATGTGATTAGTTCTACTCAAATCGTATTTCATTGTAGACGTATCATCGCTAACGCCTTAGATATTCCGAAATCAAAAGTGCGTGTGGAAAAGCCACGAATCGGTGGTGGTTTTGGAGCCAAGCAGACCGTTGTGGCAGAAGTGTATCCTGCATTTGTAACATGGAAAACAAAACGTCCGGCAAAGATGATTTATACAAGAGAAGAATGTCAGATTGGTGGTTCTCCGAGACATGAAATGGAAGTCAGAGTGAAACTTGGCGCTTCAAAAGATGGAAAAATTCGTGCATTAGATGTTTATACATTGTCGAATACGGGAGCTTTTGGCGAACATGGTCCGACAACCGTTGGATTATCCGGTCATAAATCGATTCCACTTTATACTGGTGGATTAGAAGCGCATCGTTTTTCTTATGATGTTGTCTATACAAATGTGCAGGCGGCGGGTGCTTATCGTGGATATGGTGCAACGCAGGGATTATTCGCCGTGGAAAGTGCCGTCAATGAATTAGCAGCGCGCTTGCATATGGATCCGTATAAGCTTCGTGAAATGAATATCGTACGAGAAGGTATGACAATGCCAGCCTATTACTATGAACAGGCAAATGCTTGTGCATTAGATCGTTGTATGGAAAAATGTAAAGCAATCTTTGATTGGGATCAGAGATTTCCTGTACGCGAGATTGGAAATGGAAAAGTTCGTTCATCTGGTATGGCTTTAGCAATGCAGGGCTCTGGTATCTCATCTGTAGATGTTGGTTCTGCTACGATAAAGCTTGGTGACGAAGGATTCTATAATTTGATCATTGGTGCAGCAGATATGGGAACCGGGTGTGATACGATTTTAGCGCAAATGGCAGCAGAATGTCTGGAATGTCCAGTGGAAAATATTGAGGTATTTGGAGCCGATACAGATGCATCTCCGTATGATTCTGGTTCTTATGCGTCTTCCACCACTTATGTAACGGGAAAAGCGGTGGAAAAAGCTTGTGAAGATTTAAAAATAAATATGTGTAAGATTGCTACTCAAATGCTGGGATGTACCCTTGAAGAAGTGGAATTTACCGGCGATGGTGTCAGACAATTGGAAGGTGATGGATTTGTATCACGTTTTGATATTGCAACGAAATCAATGTGTTACAATAAGGTAGCAACACAAGTAACAGCAACTCATTCTTCTCCAGTTTCACCACCACCATATATGTGTGCCATGGTTGAGATTGAACTGGATAAAGAAACTGGTAATGTGGAAATCCTAGATTATGTAGCAGTCGTTGATTGTGGTACTCCAATCAATCCAAATCTGGCAAGAGTTCAGGTAGAAGGTGGACTTTCGCAGGGAATTGGTATGGCATTATATGAAAATGTAACGTATCGTCCAAATGGTGGAATCATCGAAAATTCATTTATGCAGTATAAGATTCCAACTCGTCTTGATATTGGACGCCTGCGAGTAGAGTTTGAGAGCAGTTATGAGCCAACAGGTCCATTTGGGGCAAAATCAATTGGAGAAATTGTAATTAACACACCAGCTCCTGCATTGGCACATGCTATTTATTGTGCAACAGGGGTATGGCATCGAACACTTCCCATTACTGCGGAAAAAATCCTTATGGAGTTGGCGGATGAATAAACATATTTTTTATATGGCGGCTGGGAACAGCCGCCGTTTTGGTGAAAATAAACTTTTATATCCATGGAATGGAAAACCTTTATTTACTTATGGACTTCAATGCTTACAAAAAGTTGTACAAAAGCGAGATGATTGTACTTTAACAATCGTTACTCAATATGAAGAAATTGTACATTATGCAAAAGAACATAGTATAAAAGTAGTAATCAGCCCGGATAGTGTAAAAGGGATGTCTTATAGTATGAAAGCAGCGATTAAATCATTAATAGAGTGTGAAAAAGATGACTTTCTTATGTTTCAGGTTGCAGATCAACCTTTTTTGACTTGTGAGACGATATGTAAATTGTTGGACAGTGTAAACAAAAATACAGAGACGGCATCGATAGTCTGTAATGGGCAACCAGGAAATCCAACCATATTCTCGGTATCATTGATTCCTGAATTGTTAAATTTGACTGGAGATGAGGGAGGAAGAACAGTCATTCGCAATCACATATGTAAATATGTGGAGATTCAAGATGAAAAAGAGTTATTTGATGTTGATACAAAAGAATTCTTCTGTTTAGATGTATGCAAAAATAGTAATCAGAATTGACATATATGTCAAATTAGTTTATATTATAAGTAGGATTTTCGTTAAAATTGTCCACAAAAAATTACAAAAATAGGAGAGTAAGAATGTATCAAAAAGAGTATGAACGTTGGCTTGCTGCGGATTTAGAAGATGCTGATCTGAAACCGGAGCTTGCAAAAATCGAAGGTAACGATGAGGAAATCAAAGATCGCTTTGCTGTAGCTTTAGCGTTTGGTACAGCTGGTCTTCGTGGAGTTTTAGGTGCCGGCACAAACCGTATGAATATTTATGTTGTACGTCAGGCTACACAGGGACTTGCAAACTGGGTAAAAACACAGGGCGGTAATCAAACAGTAGCAATCAGTTATGATAGCCGTTTAAAGAGTGATTTATTTGCAAAAACAGCAGCAGGAGTACTTGCTGCAAATGGAATTAAAGTACGTATTTATGATGCTTTGATGCCTGTTCCAGCACTTTCTTTTGCAACACGCTATTATGAATGTAATGCAGGTATCATGGTTACAGCATCCCACAACCCTGCAAAATATAATGGTTATAAAGCATATGGCCCTGATGGATGTCAGATGACAGATGATGCTGCAGCAATCGTTTATGATGAAATCCAAAAGACAGATATTTTAACAGGCGCAAAATATGTTTCTTTTGCTGAAGGTGTAGAAAATGGCATGATTCGTTTCGTTGGCGATGATTGTAAAAAAGCATTTTATGATGCAATCGAAGCACGTCAGGTTCGTCCAGGTTTATGTAAAACTGCTGGTTTAAAACTTGTATACAGCCCATTAAATGGTTCTGGACTTGTTCCTGTTACACAGGTATTAAAAGATATCGGTGTTACAGATATTACAATTGTTCCTGATCAGGAATATCCAAATGGATACTTTACAACATGTAGCTATCCAAACCCAGAAATTTTTGAAGCACTGGAACAGGGATTAGAATTAGCAAAGGAAAGTGGTGCTGATTTAATGCTCGCTACAGACCCAGATGCTGACCGTGTTGGTATCGCTATGAAGTGTCCAGACGGTTCTTATGAATTGGTAAGTGGTAACGAAATGGGTGTACTTCTTTTAGATTATATCTGTGCAGGACGTATTGAAAAAGGTACTATGCCAGAAAATCCAGTTGCTGTAAAATCTATTGTATCTACTCCACTTGCAGATGCAGTTGCGAAACATTATGGTGTTGAATTAAGAAGTGTATTAACTGGATTTAAATGGATTGGTGACCAAATCGCAGGTCTTGAAGATGCAGGCGAAGTAGATCGTTTTATCTTCGGTTTTGAAGAAAGTTACGGATATCTTGCTGGACCATATGTTCGTGATAAAGATGCTGTTATCAGTTCTATGTTAATCTGTGAAATGGCTGCATATTATCGTAGCATCGGAAGTTCGATCAAAGAACGTTTAGAAGAAATCTATGCTGAATATGGACGTTATTTGAACAAAGTTGATAGTTTTGAATTCCCAGGACTTACAGGTATGGATACAATGGCTGGCATCATGCAGAGTCTTCGTGATAAACCACCTGTAGAGATTGCTGGATATAAAGTAGTGAAAGCTACAGATTACAAGAATCCTGATGAAACAGGACTTCCACCTGCAAACGTATTAATGTATGCATTAGAAGGTGGCGCAACAGTTGTTGTTCGTCCATCCGGTACAGAACCTAAGATTAAAACATACTTTACAACATTAGGCAAAGATTTAGCTGAAGCACAGGCTCAGAAAGATGAACTTGCAGAAGCTTTAAAACCATTATTTGCATAATTAAAACAAACGAAAACAAAAAAATCCAGGGCATATGATGTTCTGGATTTTTTTGTTATACAAAATTGAAAAATTTTAAAATAAATTGCACTTTGTTTATATTATCTTTGTTTAGCAATGATAAAACGATTATTTAAGAGTAGCCAATTTGCACGAAAAAGTTGCATAATATTCCAATAACTACAACCACGAAGTCTATAATTTTCAATTAAGTCAAATTTTGCATTCATACTACGAACATCCTCAAACCAGACTTCATGCAATAAATCATTTTTTGTGTAATGAAAATAAGGGGACTGTGCAGTTTGATCGAATAATATTTCGGCATGATTTTCAATAGCAATCTGTACAGCTTGCACATTTCCCAACGTGGTGGCTTTTGATTCGCCCTGTATGAAAGGAAGTGTCCAATCATATCCATAATTTGGAATTCCGAGATGTATTTTTTGAGCTGGAATAACAGTTAATGCATAGTTCAGCACTTCGAGTACTTTGTTGATTGGTGCGACTGCCATCGCAGGACCATACGTATAAAACCATACAAGATATAAAGTAATCGTTATACTACATTTCCGGAAGCTTTGGATATATGACTATCTCAAAGTTTGCATTTAACAATTTTCCTCTTGTGTTACGTTCTGTTTTCTTATATGTAACACGTTCTACGACAGATTTCAAGAGGTGATTTTTTAATTCCGGATTTTCTAATGAATTATAAATCTCAATGACATGTTTTATTTCCGGAATAATTGTGCTTTGTTTCTCTTTTATTTGTAGATCATGTTGATAAACAGTGTTTAAATGATCTAATTGCTTCTGAATCTTCGTGATTTGTTGATTCAATGATTGATTTCGCTGTAAGAATACTTCAGTTGTATATATTTCTTGTTCCAGTAAAGCATATGTTTTTTCTAATTGTCGATTCAGTTTTTCTTTTTCTGATTCCAAATTTTTAATCAATGATTCCGTGGTTTCAAGTGACTTTTCATCTGTAAAAAGTGGGGCGCATTCCAACTCATAATTCCTAAGCCAGTTTGATAATGCCTCGATAATCTTATCTTCCACCAAGAAAATCGGAGAGGATATGTTATCACAATATCGATTTGGGCATTTTAAGGAATCATATTTTGTATGGTTGTTTGGTCCAAGCCTCGTCATAAGGTGCCCACACTTTTCGCAGTACACGATACCAGCCAATTGATTTCGCAATGTTTTGGTAGAAGAAGTAGGAGTACGAACATTCTGTTTCATGATGATCTGCGCTTTTCGGAATGTGATCTCATCAATGATTGGTTCATGCAGCCCTTCATATAACAGATAATCATCTGACTTTGGTCGGGTTTTGACGATGGAGCCATTTACCATATCTTTTTTGTACTTCCGGAATTGCCAGCGAATCATACCGATATAAACTGGGTTGATTAGAATATCATGGATACTTGCTCTGGACCATTTGTCCGTCCGTCTTGGCTTGATCAGTAAATGATCTAACTTTCTTGCGATTGCGGTCATACCCATTGGAATGGCAGCAGTATCTTGTACTTCACCATTTACGTACAGATCAAAAATTAGTTTTACAATTCTTGCTTCGCTTGGATTGATTTTAAGAGAATATCCCTTATCATGTGCTAGTTTTACTTTCGTGTAACCGTATGGAGCTTCAGCAGCAATCCATTTTCCTTCAGAAGCAGATTTCAATCTTCCACGCTGCAATCGGCGGTTGATCGTTTTGTACTCACGTCGGCTCATAAATAAACCAAACTCAAAATATTCTTCATCAAATTCATTGTTCGGATCATATGTTTTGACTGGAGTGATGATCTTAGTTTTACTGTATTTGAACGTATCAGATACAATCCCCTGATCTTTGGTATCACCTCTGGCCAAACGTTCCACTTCCATGACAAGGACACCTTCGTATGTACCATTTTCTACTTCACGTAATAACTTTTGCATCTCTGGTCTGGCAGAAATCGAATCGCCGGAAACAACTTCACGATAGATTTTTACGACATTTAGTTTTCGATCATGTGCTAATTTAAGGAGCATTTCTTCGTGGCGTTTTAAAACATCTACTGTGCTGTAAAGTTCCGAGTCACGATCAGCACGAGACTTCCTTAAATACATGCAATATGCCTTCATGGTATCATCCTCCTATTCAATTTTTATTAAAAATGAGTATAAAAAATACACCTATTGCCAGGTGCCTAGGAAAAATGATATAATCTAAGTGCTTAAGTCAGAATTATATCAGGTGGTACCTGGTAATAGTTCTATGAAAACAGTCTCAGAGATGGGGCTGTTTTTGTTTTGTAAAATAACATTAAAATTAAAAAGCACCCGGTATTACAAAAATACACGAGTGCCTTTCAACCGTAATCCGTACGGTTTTCTCTGTATAAGTATAATACCATATAACGTAAAATATTACAAGAAAAATATGAAAGTTAAAAAATATTGCAAGAAATAAAAACTGCAAAAATTTCTATTTTTTATCGAATTTATTATATTCGATGTCATCTTTTGATAAAGCTACTAAAGTATCTAAATCACTAAGATTTACAATTCCCATTTGTCCTCGGATGTTGTCAAATGCAATTGGATCAATATCACTTTTTAAGGCAAAAATCATTGATTTAAGTTCAGATATAAAACTTTGATATTCTTTGTGAGGAAGATAATATTTAAAATATACAATTAGATCAAATAATTTTTGGTCTTTATTACGAGAATATGTACGGCGTAATTGGCGAAGATATGTTTCTAAAATTCTTCCTTTAGGTCTTGAGAGGCAATATATACGTTCATTATGGGCACATGCATTACGTATTTTTCTCATCCAGTGTAAACTTCCTATTAAAAGTTTAACATTAGGAAATGTCTTTGAATTTCTTGTCTGGGTAAGTCCATATAATTCACAAATAGAATGTTTAACTGATGTTTTGCTATATGCCAAAACATTAATAAAAGTAGAAAAATTAACAACTTTTAACATAATCCAAGTTGGAATTTTAGAGTGATTATTTTTGTAGAATTCTACATATTCTAATTTGCTTCTACTTAATTCTGTATATGCTTTTGAAATTGTTCCCATTTTTTGTTGTAATGAACTTTTGCTTGAAAAGGCAGCAGTATCGTACCAAGGAATTTTACCGCCGTCATTACAATCATCAAATTTATATCCTGTTAAGGTACGAACCTCCTCCTCAACTTGTGTTATATATTTTAGTAAGAATGAACGCAATGATTCATCAAATAATTTTACAGAGAGTATCTGATCAATACTTGTATTAGGAATATAAATATGATTTCCATTGGTGTCTACTCCACTTATAAAAGGGTTTTTATATCCATTTATTAAATTAAAATATCCAGCACGGACCAATGTCCGTTTGTGTATAGAACCATTACAAATAATTTGTTTGTCATCACGTAATTTTCTCATTTGTTGATTATATGTAAGAAAATTTTTTTCATTGGAGTTATTGGTTGTCACAAAATCACCTCATTTTATTAATAAAGTATATTATTTTATTATTTTTTTTGGAAAATTTAGTATCTGTTTTATTGATAGATCCATAAATTTTACATATAATATATTTAACAAAACAGCTGTTGACTAGATGAAGCCTAGTCGCCGGCTAAGATTAGTTTCTACAGAGTAGCGCCTTATCTTACCAGGACGAGGGCGCTACTTTTTGTGTCTGACAAGAGTGATAACAGCACAAAGCATAATTACAAATGTAAATAGATCACTATATGTAACCATTGGCACCGGCCCCTTTCGTAAAAGTCTGGCGCTGACATATCGCCCCAACAACTCCCTTGGTAAATATATTATTTAGTTGTATCCCCGCCCGAAAAAATGGGCGGGCTTTTCTTTCTTTATTTTGCAGAATCCATATAAGCATCGGTGATGGTTTTAGCTTCATCTTGATAAACATCTTGTAATTTTCCAGCCCAATCTTCATACGTTTCATATTCGTCGTCATTTTTAAGCTGTAATTCAGCCATTTCTTCGACACCATCATTACAAATCTTAGCTAATTCTTCAACTTTGTCATTGGAGATTTCGGCTAATTTTTCAACGTCGCCTTTATGATCTTTAGCTTCATCCTTATATTCTTTTACAAGTCCAGGAGTGGCATCTTTTAATTTTTGTGAATAATCATCCAAGATACTTTGGTAAGTAACTTCTTTTTTTGCTTCCGTGGTTGTAGTTTCCTCTTTCTTTGTATCAGAACTTCCTCCGCAAGCTGTGAATGATACAGCCATCATTGTTGCAAGTGCTAATGTTAATATTTTCTTTCTCATTTGTTTCCTCCAAATATGTATTCATGAGTTAATAAGTTACAACAAACTATCCTCCCTTCTTTTTGACTATCCACGTTTCTATTTGTATATGTGTTTGACACGTGATATTAAATACATTATTTAATTGTATCCTCGCTCGGAAAGCTGAGCGGATTATCTGTGGCTTTTATGCTTTATATAATGGTACCCAATTAAAATTAACGTTATGTTCAACTTTTTTTACAGAAAGAATTCCATCAATAATTCCAAGATTTATAATATATCCATCGTCATGATCCCAGAATATTAGTCTAGCTGATCCTATTGTTCCGTTTCTGAGAAAACAGATATTCCCAAAATAGTCTTGGGTGGGCGCAGTTTTTTTGTGACTTGTATATGCATAGTACATAGTTAAAGGCGATTTTGAAAGCCTTTTGGTTGGAGTGAAGGGGGTATAACTGTAATAGGTATATCCTATTCCATATAAAAATTTTTTTTCGTTAATTTGAAGTCGTTTTTTTACATGAGCAAGAGCTAATGCTTGATCAATTAATTTATTTATGTAGCTTATTTCGTCGGCAATGATTTTTTTATCCCGCTCAGGAATTAAAACTTCTTCTTCCTTTAGGCAATCTGAAAAAGACCTTTTCGGTGTTATCGGAGCCATGTGGGACTGTCCACCAGTATACTTTGGAGTGGGATGTTGATCTTCGATGATTTCATAATGCTCTGAAATTGCTAATTTACCTTTCTCTGTCGGCTTATCATCTTTCAAATATCCATTTTCAGTCAGAAATATTTTTTCTTTATTAAAATCAATCCCATATTTATATTCGAAATATGCAGGAATTCTTTTGTTTGTATATTTTTCAAGCCAGTAAAGCATGTAGACATGACCTGGTAATAATCCATCTGAATAGCGTCTCATCATTGACTTTGGAATGATACTATGCTCAGGAAACATCATTGATTGTTCTATCCAATTTGTATTTAATTCTCTATCTTGAGATATAAAAGGCTTTTCAGGATAGTCAGAATAATACATGTTATATATTTTCTTCTTATAATTTTCGCTAGCTTCAATTTTTTGCATTTTGTCTATTTTATCAGAAGGTATTTGATTTCTTTTGATTGATGTTGTGCGAGGAGCATTTGAAAACAAATAATTATAATACTCTATGCATTGTGCAGGCATACAATCATTATAGGTCGTTAAAATCTCTATGAATCTATTGAATCTATTAGCTTTCCCTTTTTCAGTTTTCAATTTTTCAGCTTTTTGACACGTATCGGTCCACATTCTATCAATAAAAGCATTTATTGTTTCAATTCTTTGTTCCTCGTTATTCATTCTTTTATATTTTTGAGTAAGATTATCCCCTTTGATTGTTACTCGATGAGATGCCTGAGCATCTGCTAATATAGAGAGTTTTTTCATGTACAAGTCATATCGATTGAAAAAAGTATCAGGATTTGCTGTTTTTTCTATTAATTCAGCACAATCATTAATTATTTCAAGATCTCTTTGAAGTGAAATAAAATCATCAGGTTCTTGCTTTTTAAAAAAATCAAAAAAGCCCATAATTTCCTCTCTTTCTCATTTGTAAATTTTGATTTATGTTAGATTTATTTTATCTATGACTATCCACGCTTTTCAATTTTAATTTAATAAATTCTTCGCTATAACCTAACATTCTTGCAATTTGTCCAGTTGTATATTCCTGATTCTCAATCAGAAATTCATCTGGGATAAGAAGTTCTGCAGCGAATTTATTTGCTTCAATTTCATACTTATCCGTATTAAACTGTGTATATGTATCCATGAAAATTGTATTTGCTTTTTTATGCAGAAACATATGTCCTAACTCATGGGCACATACCCATAGTTGCTCATGCTGTGGCAACGATTCATCTATATAAATTATATTGTTTCTTTGAAAATATTGATAAAAACCCCTCACGCCGTTCAAAGGAACGAATAGAAGGATTACATTCAGCCCCTTTATGATTTCAAAAGGATTTCTTGAATCATGCTGTTTAGCTAACTTATTAGCTAATTTTTTTATATCCATTCATATCAGTCCTTTTTATACTTTTTCGGTGTGTATTTTTCTTTATTCTTTTTCTTAGCTATCTCCATGCCAATTTCCATAGCATTTAAAATAGAATCAATTGCCTCTGGGGAAGCGGGATCACCATCGAACATAAGTCCTTCTTGTGAAGTAAGTTTTTCTCTAGTTTCTTCAAGTATTTTTTCTATCTGCTTTGTGTCTCGGGAAGTAAGTTCTTTTTTTGTTGGATTATCCTCCATTAAATCTCCAATTCCAACTCCTAACCATTTTGCAATTCGTTGGATTTTGTCAGCACGCGGCATTTTATTAGCGTTACACCAATCAGAGGCAGTTGCGGAGGAAACCTTCATATATTTACATAAATCTGATTGATTTTTCCCAGACATAGTCAAATAGTAATTTAATTTCTTTGCAAATATCTTGCGCAAAGTTTCATCTGCCATAAAAATGGTCTCCTTTCTAAAAATTACTTTAGTTGAATTATATAACTCAAAGCGAAATATATCAAGCTTAAAACGAAAAAAAGTTAGAAAAAATAAAAAATAATTAAACTTTAAGCTTGACAACTAGCTAAAAGCGAGTATAATTATAACTAGCTTAAAGCTAACAAGGAGGTGATAAAATGAAAATATCTATTAAGGGAGCAAGAGTGGAAAAAGGTATGACCCAACAGCAATCAGGAGACGCGATGGGTGTCACAAGAGAAACTATATCAAATTGGGAGAGGGGTATTACCGCGCCCACTGCTCCTCAGTTGATGAAATTATGTGAATTATATGGAGTAAATATATCTGATATTTTTTTGATTGAAAATCTAGCTTAAAGCTAGAAACAACTAAAACAAGACAAAAATAACAGATCGCAACAAAAACTAAATATCTTATTACCTGTTTTCACAGGATGATAATGCGTTCAAATTTTGGAGGCGATTATGGCAAATATTTTAATATTTTTACTCACGACCGCAGGATTAATGGTGATTTTTAGCGTGGCATGTAAAGTGAGTGAGAAGATTTTAAAAAAGAAAGACAAAAAGGAGAACGAAGAAGAATGAAGAGAGTTATCATTATCATCCTAGCGATAATCTGTGGGCTTTATACAGTAACCCATCTCGAATTTATTGGTACTGGAAAAGTGGGAGTTGTCTATTCCATGTCGAAGGGTGTGGAAGATAAAACATTAGATCAGGGTGTTCATTTTGTTGGCCCATTTAAAAAAGTGAAGGAATTTACAATCGGAAATGAACAGATTGTAATGACAAAAGATAAACGGGAAGGCAGCAAAGGAAACGATAGCTTTCAAGTGGCAACAGCAGATAATGCAAACATCCGCATTTCTTTCCAGATGTCTTATAGATTTTTACCCGATAGGGTAGTAGATACATATAAGAAATTTAAGGGAATGAATGGAGAGGACATTGTTGAGCAGAGAGTAAAAACTGTGTTGAAATCAGAAGTTTCCGAAGTGACAACGGATTTTGAAATGATGGATATTTACAGCGGTAATCGGGCTGAAATTAATAATAAAATAACCGATTATCTTAACAAGTCATTCCAGGAGAAGTATGGGATTGAGGTTATTGATGCCTCGATCATCGACGTACATCCAGATGAGCAGTTAGAGAAATCAATTAAGAATCGTATTACTGCTTTACAGAAAAAACAACAAGCAAAAGCAGAGCAGGAAACTGTAAAAGTAGAAGCGGAAACAAAGTTGATTGAAGCTGAGAATGAAGCCAAAGTGAAAATCAAAAAGGCTGAGGCAGAGGCAGAAGCAAATAAGCTGAAAGAAAAAAGTCTAACGGAAGAGGTTTTAAAGCAAAAATTGATTGATAAGTGGGATGGAAAACTTCCAGCAGTCAATGGAAGCAGCAATAATCTGTTTGGATTAGATAGTTTTGTAAAATAGACAATTAAATGCATTATCATTCTGCGAATGCAGGTAATGAGATTAAAACAAAATTACGTATCCCTACAGGGCGGTAACGATGCCATAATAAATCATTTTACTCTCCTAGAAGTTATTAATGTTACTGCTATAACAGATGTTACCGTCCGCTGGGGGTATGTAATAGGCAACAAGTACAACCATTTATACATAAGAATATAAAAGG
>JAUNIX010000060.1:730-4099 GCA_030523275.1 Lachnospiraceae bacterium | reverse complement strand
GAAGCATTAAAATTATATACTAATTGATCGGTTTCTTTTGTGAAGCGTCCGCCCCATAATTGTGCCATAATAATTTCCTCTTTTCTATTTATATTTTTCTCGAAACATTTCCATTTTACTATAATATGGTAGTCAAGTCAAAATTCTTTCGCGAATACTTTATATTGATTTGTGTATACTGATAGTATTGAAATGAATGAGGTAAATTATGAGTAAATGGATGACATTTGAAAAATATTTATTCCTATTTTTTGTTGGAGGTTCTGCATATTATTGTCTGGAAATTTTGACACGTGGATTTTCTCATTTTTCCATGTTTATCTGTGGTGGTTTATGTTTCATTGGTTGCGGATTACTAAATGAATTTATCGGTATAAAAATGAGCTTGATCAGTCAGATGGTGTTATCAGCCGGAATTATTACCTTGTTGGAATTGATAACAGGATGTATTGTCAATCTATGGCTTGGCTGGCATGTATGGGATTATTCAAGACTGCCTTATAATTTTAAAGGACAAATTTGTTTACAATTTTCTATTGTATGGTTCTTTTTGTCTTTGGTTGCAATTTTTTTAGATGATTATTTGCGGTATAAACTATTTGATGAGGAGAAACCTCATTATAAAATATTATAGGCAGGAAGTATGATCACTTCCTGCCTAATAGCAGTTTTCGTTATTTCGTATTTTTTCTTTCTAATTCTTTCATAGCACGAACTTTTAATGGTAATCCAAACAGATTGATAAATCCACTTGCATCGTTGTGATCGTACAAATCACCAGTTGTAAAGCTTGCTAAAGATTCGCTATATAAAGAATATGGAGAAGTTGTTCCAGCTTTAATGATGTTACCTTTATAAAGTTTAAATTTTACTTCACCGGTTACACATTCCTGTGTTTTTTCAATAAATGCCTGAACTGCTTCGCGTAATGGAGTAAACCATTTACCTTCATATACAATCTGAGATAATAAAGCACCCATATCCTTTTTAGTGCGATAAGTATCGCGGTCTAATACTAATTCTTCTAACTGTTGGTGTGCTTCCATTAAAATGGTTCCACCAGGAGTTTCATATACACCACGAGATTTCATACCTACAACACGGTTTTCAACGATATCAACGATACCAATGCCATGTTTACCACCTAACTGATTTAATTTGCGAATGATATCAGAAACTTTCATTTCTTCGCCGTTGATAGATTTTGGAATACCCTGTTCAAATGTCATGGTTACATATTCTCCTTCATCAGGAGCTTTCTCAGGAGTAACCCCTAAAACTAACATATGCTCGAAGTTTGGTTCTAAAGAAGGATCTTCTAATTCTAAACCTTCATGGCTGATATGCCATAAATTACGGTCACGGCTGTAGCTAGAGTCATGAGAAAATGGTAAATCAATGCCGTGCTGTTTACAGTATTCAATTTCATCTTCACGAGACTGCATTTGCCATAAATCAGTCATTCTCCAAGGAGCGATGATTTTAATATCAGGAGCTAATGCTTTGATTGCTAATTCAAAACGAATTTGGTCGTTTCCTTTACCAGTTGCACCATGGCAGATTGCAACGGCATTTTCTTTACGTGCGATTTCTACTAAACGTTTTGCGATGACCGGACGAGCCATAGAAGTACCTAATAAATATTTATTTTCATAAATAGCATTTGCCTGAACACAAGGTACAATATATTCATCACAAAATTCATCAACGATATCTTCAATATATAATTTGCTAGCTCCAGATAATTTTGCTCTTTCATCTAAGCCATCTAATTCTTCCCCTTGTCCACAATCGATACAGCAGCAAATAACTTCGTAATCAAAGGTTTCTTTTAACCAAGGAATGACAGCGGTTGTATCTAATCCACCGGAATATGCCAAAACTACTTTTTCTTTCATAATCTCTATATCCTCCTAAATAGATTATTTTCATGATTATTGTCGAATATAAATATACGTCAAATATGAATATTATGCAAGTACTTTTTTGGATTTTTCACACATTTTATGCATAAATATGTGAATATAATGCATAATTATGTAAAAAATATTTGGAAACATGAAAAATAGGTTGCATAGAAAGAAAAAGGGTTGTATAATTATAAAACGTTGTGAACGAATACATTAATATAGAGGAGATTATGATGATAAAAGCAGGTATTATTGGCTCTACAGGTTATGCAGGACAGGAACTTGTCAGACTCCTTCTGCAACATGGAGATGTAGAAATCAAATGGTATGGTTCCAGAAGTTATATTGATCAGAAATATTATGATGTATTCCATAATATGTTTGAAATCGTAGATGAAACATGTATGGACGATAATATGGAAGAGCTGGCTTCTCAGGTGGATGTTATCTTTACAGCGACACCACAGGGACTCTGTGCAAATCTGGTGAATGAGGATATTTTATCAAAAGTAAAAATTATAGATTTGAGTGCGGATTTTCGTATTAAAGATGTAAACATTTATGAAGAATGGTATGGCATTAAACATGCGAGTCCACAATTCATTGAGGAAGCGGTTTACGGACTTTGTGAAATAAACCGTGAAATGATCAAGGGAGCAAGATTGATTGCGAATCCGGGATGTTATCCAACCTGTTCGACATTGTCCATTTATCCATTGGCAAAAGAAGGTCTGATCGATATGGATACACTTATTATCGATGCCAAATCTGGTACATCTGGTGCTGGACGTGGTGCAAAAGTAGCCAATTTATATTGTGAAGTAAATGAAAACATAAAAGCGTATGGAGTTGCAACTCATAGACATACACCAGAGATTGAAGAACAATTATCTTATGCATCTGGTAAAGAAGTAAAATTAAACTTTACACCGCACCTTGTACCTATGAACAGAGGAATCCTGGTGACGGCTTATGCAAATTTGACAAAAGAAGTAACATATGAAGAAATAAAAGCTATTTATGACTCATATTATAAGGAAGAAACATTTGTCAGGGTGCTTGATAAAGACGTAACTCCAGAAACAAGATGGGTGGAAGGCAGCAATTATGTCGATGTAAACTTTAAAATCGATCCAAGAACAAATCGTGTGATCATGATGGGTGCGATGGACAATCTTGTTAAAGGAGCAGCAGGACAAGCTGTTCAGAACATGAACTTAATCTTTGGACTTCCAGAAAACAAAGGATTAATGCAAGTTCCAATGTTCCCATAGGCATTGAACACTTAATGAATCCGAGCCGAAGGCGAAGGATGAATTTAGTGAGAAAGCCGTTACCTGCACTCAGTGAGAACAAGTCGAAGACGCAGTACGAACGCTAGTGCAGTGTAACTACCAGGTTAGGGAACACTTAATGAATCCGAGCCGAAGGCGAAGGATGAATTTAGTGAGAAAGCCGT
>JAUNIX010000060.1:0-630 GCA_030523275.1 Lachnospiraceae bacterium | reverse complement strand
CGCTAGTGCAGTGTAACTACCAGGTTAGGGAACACTTAATGAATCCGAGCCGAAGCTGAATTTAGAAGGAAAGGACGATAGCAATGAATAAAATAGATGGAGGCGTAACTTCTCCAAAAGGATTTCAGGCAGCAGGATTACGTGCTGGTATCAAAGACGGAAAATCCAATAAAGATATGGCGATGATCGTCAGTGCTTGTGATGCAGTTTGTGCAGGCACATTTACAAAAAATAAAGTAAAAGCGGCACCTGTTAAATGGGATAAACAGATTGTTGACGAAAATGAAACTGCAAAAGCAGTAGTTGTGAACAGTGGTGTTGCAAACGCCTGTACTGGATTAAAGGGAATAGAAAATGCGAAAGCAACAGCAGCGAAAGCAGCAAAATTATTGAATACAGATACAGAAAAAGTATTGGTGGCTTCCACTGGAGTGATCGGTGCGCAGTTACCAATGGATGCAATGTTAGATGGCGTTGAAATGCTAGTAGAGGCATTAGCTGATACAAAAGAAGCGGCTGATGATGCAGCACATGCTATTTTGACGACTGATACCGTCAAGAAAGAAATTGCATATACATTTGAAATAAATGGCGTTTCTGCTACAATTGGTGGTATGTGCAAAGGATCAG
>JAUNIX010000016.1 GCA_030523275.1 Lachnospiraceae bacterium | reverse complement strand
CATTACTTATGAATCGTATTCAAAAAACAGAGATCAAGAAAAAAGTACAGCTTCAAGCACCGAAGCAAGTACAGCGGCAATCAAGACATCAATTACCGCAACAAGTACAACAGCAAGTACAGAAGTCAATAAAAATGTGATTAAAGATGGAAATAAAATACTGAAAAAGAAGTATGTTTATTTAACAGGGAGTGCAGGTAATTATAAAATTGTGGCTCCGGGAACCAAGGGAGCAACTCTATACATCACAGACAACAACGGTGTTGCTACAAAATATACAGGAACAAGTTTAACTTCTGTTAAAATTTATTATAAGGGAAAAGACACTGCATATTTAATTAAAAAAGGTGTATTATATACAGGTTTATACACAAACTCCGCTAAAAGCTATTGCTATGTAAAGGGCAAAAAGTATGTTGGTAAATTAAAATCAGTAAAGAGCATGGATAACAAAAATATTAAATATTTTACATATAAAATCAGCGGAAAAACATATGCATTTAATGGTAGCAGCGTTATGTATAAAAATCAGATCATTGGCAGCTATTATTATGATACTGCCGGAGTACGCAATACAGATACGCAGATCAAACAGGCAGTTACTTTTGTAAAGAAACATGGTGGCAGCAAAAATAAGCGTTCCGCAAAATTAAAAAAATGTTTTACCTATTTAGCAAGTAGAAAGCATTATTCTCATGATTCTGACCATACGGCAAAATTATGTACGACGAGTGGTCTTCCAAAAGCAGCGAATAAAATGTTGAAAAATCCAAACAAAGGGAAAGGAAATTGCTTTGGATGGGCATCTGCTTATGCGTATATTGCTAAAGTTTTAGGATATGAGGCAAGAGTTTGCAAAGGTACGACCAGATTAAGAAGTGGTGGTATGGGACCTCATGGTTGGACAATGGTGAAATATAATGGTTCTTGGAAAATCTGTGATGCTAACATGCACTATCAAAGTAATAGTTATATGAAAACATATAAAAATTACCCATTCAAAATTGGTAAGTCAAAAACATATTTTAGTCTGACTGCTAAAAATGGAAAAGCAACTTGGAAAAAATTATAAGAAAGGAGCAGTATTAGTGTATGATTATTCATAGCTAATATTTGTATTGTAACAAAATGGTATTTAGTTCATTCGTATTTATATGCATATTTTTGCCAGTTACATGCCTTTTAAATTTTGTTTCACCTTCGTTAAAAGTAAAAAATATAGTATTGACAGTTGTCAGTATCTTATTTTATGCGTACGGTGAGCCGGTATATGTTCTTTTGATGCTGGCAAGTGCATTATTTAATTATCTCTTTGCCTATTTTATTGACAAAGAGAGACAAAATATAAAAGCGAGAAAATTGATTCTTAGCGGTGCGGTCATTGTCAACTTGGGCGTTTTAGGTGTTTTTAAATATTTAGGATTTCTAGTAGAAACGATAAATTCTGTTTGTGGAATCCACATTCCCGTTCCGGCAATTTCTTTGCCGATTGGTATTTCATTTTTTACCTTTCAGGCATTGTCATATGTGATCGATGTTTACCGTGAAGACGTAAAAGTTCAAAAAAACTTTGGGAAAGTATTGTTATACATCTCCTTTTTCCCTCAGTTGATCGCAGGACCAATTGTCAAATATCATGACATCAGTGATCAGTTGGATCATCGTGAAGAATCAATGGAATTAATGATCACAGGATGGAAAAGGTTTGTAATTGGACTGGGAAAAAAAGTTCTCATTGCGAATACAGTTGGTAGCATTGCCGATACGATTTTTGCTTTAGAAAGTGGAAATATGAATTCGGGACTTGCATGGATCGGAGCCATCGCCTATGCATTTCAGATTTATTATGATTTTAGTGGATATTCTGATATGGCAATTGGTCTTGGCTGTATGTTCGGTTTTCGATTTAAGGAAAACTTTTTATATCCCTATGCGGCAACAAGCATGAAAGATTTCTGGAGGAGATGGCATATTTCTTTATCAACTTGGTTTAAAGAATATCTCTATATTCCACTCGGTGGAAATCGAAAAGGAAAAATTAGAACGATTGTGAATAAATTCATTGTATTTTTCTGTACCGGCTTGTGGCATGGTGCATCCTTTACTTTTATATTATGGGGATTGTACCATGGAGCATTTTTAATGCTTGAAGAAATGATTCCTAAAGTACCGAACTTGATACAGAAAACACTTGGAAGAGTTTATGCATTATTGGTGATCGTAATCGGATTTGTCTTATTTAGGGCAGATACGGTAGGTCAGGCAGGCATGATGATTTCGAAAATGTTTACAGGAGTGTTTGCAAACGCTCAGACAGAAAGTCTGACTACACAGTTATTAAATCCATGGAATCTCTTTATTTTGGTAATTGCATTGATTGGTATGGGTCCGATCAAAATAGTGTTAAATAAGTTAAAAGAAATGCATAATTCTACAAGTATCGTTGGTTCTATTGGAATTTGTATGAGTTACATAGTGACAATATTAATTTTTGTCTGGTGCATGTTCCGTTTAGCGTCCAGCACCTATAATCCGTTTATTTATTTTCGATTTTAGGAGGGGAGAATATGAAGAAAGTGAAAAAAATAAATATGATTTTTATTATTTTATGTTTTCTGATTTGCATCATTCCTTCCGTCGGATTATTGATTTTTCATGCTGGAAACACAAAAAAAGAAGAACATGTCACTTTTCCGGTTGTAACAGAAAATGGAAAAATAAATATTCATTATTTGTCGGAGCTTGGGGTATATTTTGAAAATTCGTTTGCCCTTAGAAGTTCCTATATAGATGTGGATGCTAAAATTCAGAGTGATATATTTAAGGTATCCAATAACGATTCTGTAATTGCTGGTAAGCATGGATGGCTATATTATGCTTCATCTTTAGATGATTATTTGGGACAAAATGTTTTGTCTGATAGGGGAGTATATAATATAGAAAATAATGTCTCTTTGTTGGAAGAGTACATTGAATCAAGAGGCGTGACATTTTTATTTACCATTTCGCCCAATAAAAATTCTTTATATGGAGAAAATATGCCATCCTATTATCAAAAAAAAGCATCTTCCATTAATAATTTAGCGAAATTAGAAAAACGACTCGCAAAAAGCAATGTAAAATATTGCAGCTTATATGATGTTTTTAAAAATCAGGGAGAAACATTATATTTAAAAAGAGATTCTCATTGGAACAATAAAGGTGCCATGTTAGCATATCATACATTATTAACCAATATTGAATTTGGGCATGAGCCATATGAGACGACAAAAGCAATTCGTACGAAAACAAATATTGGTGATTTAAATGAAATGATGTTTCCGGAATCGGCAAAAGATAAAACAGATTGGAATTATGATTACCAGTATAAAAAGAACTATTCTTTTACTAGTAAGAGCGATGACGTGGAAGATGAATGGTTAGCGACAGAAAATAAAACTGCAAAGAAGTCTTTATTAATGTTTAGAGATTCTTTTGGAAATACCTTGATTCCATTAATGTCAAATGCGTTTGGTAAGGCTTATTATTCAAAGGATGCTACTTACAATATTGAAGAATTGCTGGACAAATATTCACCGGAATATGTGATTGCAGAAAAGGTTGAGAGAAATATCAGCGAATATGCGAAAACACCAGCTGTGATGTCAGCTCCTGAGCGGATTGTCGATGACAGCTCAATCAAAACAAAAGAAAGTAATACGACGATTGCTTATGGAGAAAGTGAAACAGATGCCGATTATTATGAAATTTCAGGGAAGATTGATCATTCTGTTATCGCTGATACATCGGATGTTTATGTGAAAATTACAGATGGAAAAGAGAAACATGTATACGAAGCATTTACATTAACGGATGATAAGTCCAATGATTTGTATTGTATGTATATGAAAAAAACAAATGTAAAATCACCGTCTTTAAAAATCGAGATTATTCTAAAAGATGGTAATCAATACACATCTGTTGCAACGAAAACGTTAGAACTTAAGTAGGAGGAAAGAAAGATGTTGATAAATCATAAAAAACAAATCTTGTTAACCCTTTCCTTTCTCTTTGTTGTATGTTTCTTTACCGGTTGTGGTCAGAGAAAAGAAACGTGTTCTGTTAGAATTGAAGACTGTAACGTCGAGACGCAATTAGATGTCAACAAAAATGAAAGTGTCAAAGACACATTGTCAGATGCGGAAATTGTATTAGGAAAACAGGATGAGGTCATACCACCTCTATCGCAAAAAATAACAGATGATACAAAAATAGAAATCAAAAGACATGCCACGGTTACTTTAAAAGCAGATAAAAAACAATATGATTTGGAGATGACAGGAGGAAAAGTGGAGGATGCTCTAAAAAAAGCGGATGTCACGTTATCCAAAAAAGATGTAATCAACCATGATCAAAAAGCCTATTTAACAGATGGCATGGATATCAATGTTGTGCGTATGGTATCAGTTAAATTTACTGCTGATGGAAATACAAAGAAAATTCTGACAGATGCCACAACGGTAAAAGAACTTTTAACAAAGGAAAAAGTAAAAGTTGGAAAAGATGACCGATTATCCATGGCAAAATCGGATAAGTTAAAAGATGGCAGTACACTGACATTAAAAAGAGTCACTTATAAAAAGGAGACCAGAACGGAATCAATTCCATATTCGACAACAACAAGAAAAGACAGCTCTATGAAAAAAGGGAGTACGAGAGTTGTTCAAAGTGGTGTCAATGGGGAAAAGAAGGTTACTTACAAAGTTACTTATGTAGATGGCAAAGAAGAATCGAGAAGGATTATTTCTTCTAAGACAGTCAAAAGTCCAGTGAATAAAATCATAAAATCAGGAACAAAGGATGGAAAAAGGATTGTTAAAAAATGGAAAGAAGTCGATTGCGATGGAACTGTCATTTGGCATTATGTATACAGTGATGGTACGAGTAAAACAGTTATCAAATAGGGTGATAATCTAGAGAGGAGATATGATTCATGAGAAAGAAAATAGTATTTTGTGTTTTATTTCTATGCATGTTTTTTGCATGGATGCCACATGAAACGGTTAAGGCTGCCAGTGTAAAACTAAATACAAATTTAGTTACAACGACAGTGAAAAAGACGTATCAATTAAAAATAAAAGGTACGAAAAAGAAAGCCAAGTGGACAACTGGAAATAAAAAAGTTGCGACTGTCAATAAAAAAGGGAAAGTGACAGCCAAGGGAGTTGGAAATACAACGATCACTGCCAAGATTGGAAAAAAGAAATATACGTGTAAAGTATATGTTGGACAAAAACAACTGGTGAATAATAAAAATATTTCTGTTTATTACATGAAAACAACCAAAAAGGGAATTTCTATTTTTGCCAGAAATAAAATGAGCAAAAGTAAAAAAGCAAAAATGATCTTAACAATTTATAACTATGCTTTAGATGGACAAACACCAGAAGGCAAAAGAAGTGGAACTTGGGAAGGATCTATCACTCCGGGAAAAGTGAAAGTCTTTACGCTAAATTATAGCAAGGGAATCAAAAAACTATCCCATAAAAACTTATCTTTATATGCCATATATGGATTATACTATTCTGATTATATGGATACATATGATATTTCCGTTACGAATAAGGCAATAGGAAGTCGTTATCAGCCGGATAATAATTATTCTGCTCTGAAGGTACTGGCTGAAAACAGTGTAGCAAAATTATATTATTACAAAATAGAGGGAAGTAACCTGATTGTTCTTCGTCTGGAAAATAAGACGAAAGAAGGCTTATATGGAGATGTTATTGATTTACGTGTGAATGATAAATCGGTTGAACAAAGGATATATGATGCAAAAGGAAGTTCGGATGCTTTAGTTGCGCCAAAATCAAGTGCCAATGTCTATATATTGACTGAGGGGGCATTAAAAGATGTGAAGTCAATATCAGGCTCACTTGATTTAGGAACTTCAAAATCATATAAAGAATATACATTAAAGTTTCGTAAGTCATTTTAAAACGGATGAAACATACTTTGTGAGTTTTGCCGGAAGGGTAGTATAAGTATTTTAGGGGAATTTCTACAAATTTAAAGTCATTTAAAAGACATCTGAAAAAACATTTACAGGGGTCGTGAAGGAGTTCGCTGCAAATGTTTTTCGGGTGTCTTTTTATTACATAGGAATTTTCATTAAAATTTCAATGAGATAATTTATGTAACATGTGAAAGGGGTTTAGAAGTGAAAAGGAGAGAGAAGATGAGAAAGGGATTGAAAAAGAAAAATCTCAAAAAAGTTTTAAAAATTGTGACATGTATTGTGTTGCTTGTCTGTATAGGTACTGGAAGTGCGATAACAAAAGCAGCTGGTTTAAAAGAAGAAGATGCATTTCAGAAAGGAAGCGATGTATACACTGCTTGGTATAATTTAAATTATTCAAATTATGATTATATGATACATAAATATCAGAGCCCGTATATAACTATAATAGAAGACAGACAAAAAAGTTTATTGTATCAGGAACTTTTACGAAATTATAGAAAATCGACCTTTAATCTTTCTAGTGAAGTAGAGTTTGCAAATAAAGAAATTGGTTATTATGAATGTTTATTGTATGATTTGATTTGCGATGAAAATACAAAAACAATATTTTCGTCTTTTATTAGTGAATCTACTGAAGACATGGAAGGGATACATAGCATAGCGAAGAAAATCGAAGCTTCCTCTTGTAAAGAATTGGCTAAACTTGGAGTTGAAGTAGCAAGTACAACAAAAGCCGATTTAATGGAAGATGGAGAGTTTTTTTGGAAAAGTATACAAGCATGTAATTCGCTGGAAAAAGTTGCGGGGAAAATAAGTAATATTACAAAAATTATAGGTTATTGTAAAGATGGTTTGGATCTAATCGATAAATTGTCACAGCTAGAGGCAATTTTAGATGCCTCAGATGAAATGAAACAAATTTTCTCTGATATGAATAAAGATACATCCACTCTTGTCAATCCGGCATTTGCAAAAGCATTGGATCATTATAGTGATTATCTTGGGGAAAATATGGATGAAGAAACAATAACAAAATTAATGACAAGTAAAACAGTTGCCAGAGATGGTGCTAAAGAAATTACTGAGCAAATCTGGTCTGCTGTAAAAAAATCTGCGGGAGTTTATGGTATAGCTGTTTCTGGTGGACAGGCAGGTGGAAAAATTTTAACAAATACATTATTTAATACAAGTGATTCTATCGCTGCATATTACAAATTGGAAGCAGTTTGTGAATTGGAGAAGACTTTAAAGAAGAATGTAGAATCTTATGAGCGATCATTTACCAGTAATCCAACACCTAAGAATGCGCGTATTTTTAATGAATCAATCAAAACATTATATAAAGTGTATTTGGAAGGACTTGATATTTATAAAGATTTTGTTGATAAAACGGACAGGGAAGGTTTGTTAAATCAATGGTTTGTTGGTATGCCGGATGAAGATTATGAACATTTTAAACAGACTTTAAAATCTCTTGAAACTCATATCAAACTTTGCCTTGATTATGATGAAAGTTATGCGATAGAGTGTTATGGAGATTTATTAATTGAGGAAAATAAACCATTAGTTAATTCCATTGATTATCCAGAACAATTGACTGATACAACTAAGGAAGAATATGACACATTTAAAAATATTGTAGTGCAAGATGCAGATGAGTTTTATTTAGAGATATCAAATGATTATGCACTAACTCAAGATCAAACTGTGTATGGTAGTGTTAATTTAAAAAATGGAAAATTGGATCTTAATGGTCATAAGCTGACGGTTTATGGAGGGTTGAATCAGACTGGTGGTACTCTTCTTAAAAATGGAGGAACTTTACAGGTAAGTGGAAATTATCTACAGGATGAAGGAAAGGTTACAATTGATAACGGAACATTTACAGTAGGAGGAGATTATATTCAAAAAGGTGGTTCTGTAACAGTCAGTGGAGGAACACTGGACATTGCAGGAGACTATCAGATAGGATATATCAATAGTTCAGGAGATTATGCGGAAATAAGCAGCACCTTTTTTACTTTGAAAGACAAGGGGAAGATAAAAGTAGGAAAGGATTTTAACAGTTATGGTGTTTGGTTAGATTCTGCATCTGCAGGAACAATGGAGATAGGTGGAAACTGGATTCATGGGAAAAGATGGAATGGCTCTTATTTTGGAACAACCAGCGAAGAGTTCAAGATGATATTCAAAGGGAATCGTGATTTAGAAATTCGAAACAAAGAAACTTCAGAGATAAGAGCAGGGAATGTAAGCATTGAGAATGCGAAAGACCGAAAGATCACAGTAGAAGGAGGAGTAAACTTTGGTACATTAAACGGCGGAGACATGGATATCATCAGTGATAATGCGAAGCTAAAGATTGGGACGACAACCGGGAAATTACATATAGCCAATGCAGCAGGGCTGAGTATTTATAATAATTGTACAGGAGATATTACTGTTACAGGAAAGATGGAAGTCGTAGACGATATTATGCTGTCAGGATATAACTTGACAGTATCAGAGAGCACAACTCATACAGGTGGAACATTAAAAACAGGAAACGGATCGGTATCTATAGGAGGAGATTATACCCAGACAAACGGAGGAGTTACAATAGATAAAGGAACAATGACCGTGCATGGTTCGCATGTTCAAAAAGGTGGATCTGTAACAGTCAGTGGAGGAACACTGGACATTGCAGGAGACTATCAGATAGGATATATCAATAGTTCAGGAGATTATGCGGAAATAAGCAGCACCTTTTTTACTTTGAAAGACAAGGGGAAGATAAAAGTAGGAAAGGATTTTAACAGTTATGGTGTTTGGTTAGATTCTGCATCTGCAGGAACAATGGAGATAGGTGGAAACTGGATTCATGGGAAAAGATGGAATGGCTCTTATTTTGGAACAACCAGCGAAGAGTTCAAGATGATATTCAAAGGGAATCGTGATTTAGAAATTCGAAACAAAGAAACTTCAGAGATAAGAGCAGGGAATGTAAGCATTGAGAATGCGAAAGACCGAAAGATCACAGTGGAAGGAGGAGTAAGCTTTGGCACATTGAACGGTGATGTGGATATCATCAGTGATAATGCGAAGCTAAAAATCGGAACAACGACTGGAAATTTAAATATAAACGGTGATGCTGGATTAAGCATTTACAATAGCTGTGGAGGAGATGTAACTGTCTCTGGAAATGTAAGTAATCTTGGAGACGTTATTGCTAATGAACAGGATATTACAATTAACGGTGATTTAACATTGTCTAATAGTGGGACCATAAATTTACAGTCTGGAACCCTTTTGGTAAATGAAAATCTATATCAATCAAATGCAACGATTGTGCCAAACAACGGGACACTTTCAGTAGAGAAAAATTATTATATTGCAAACGGAAAATCAGTGAATGCATTGACTAGTTCTAATGGTACATTGAAAATGACATCTGCAAAAGATATGGTAGAGGTTAAGGGTGACTTTGTTATGTATTCCTCTAATTCCCATTCTTCCTATTTAACAGCAGGAACAATGAAAGTTGCAGGTAATTTTAAGCAGATTTCAGGAAGCAATTATAACTTTGATGCTTCTGGAACCCATGAAGTAATTTTAAACGGTACAAAGAAACAAACGGTTTCTTTTGATAATGATAAATCCCACTTTAATAAATTGGTGCTTACACAAAGTAGAGATAACTATGAGTTTACACCAGATAAGTGTTGGGTTACTCTAGAAAATTCGACTGATCCAGGCGATACAGGAGAAACGGATGAAGATGAAAAGACGACTGTAACAAAGGTAACAATATCTCCAAGTAGTGCGGTAGTAGAAGCAGGAGATGAACAAAAATTCACTGCAAAGGTCTATGGTACGAATAATCCATCACAGGATATTGTTTGGTCTGTGAAGGATAATCGATCAGCAAAAACGACCATTGATCAAAATGGAACATTAACGGTTGGGAAAGATGAAATAGCAGACAAAATTAAAGTTGTCGCTACATCAGTAGTGGATAATAAGAAATATGCTCAGGCAGAAATCAGTGTCATTTCTGGAGTCAATACACCAACAGTGGACAAAGTAATTGTTATATTGCAAAATGCCAGTGAAAAGAAATTTTCTGCAATAGTGACAGGAACAAATAGCCCAGATCAAAAAGTAACTTGGAGTTTAAAAGGAAATACTAGTTCAAAGACAACAATTTCCAATAACGGAATTCTTACGATTGCAAAAGAAGAAACTGCAGAGCACATTACCATTATTGCTACATCAGTAGTAGATAATACAAAGAAAGGAACTTTAGAATATCATATTGTAAAAGATTCCTCAAATGATAATAGTGGCGATAATAATCAAACAGGAAGCAATACATCGACAACAAAACCGACAACTACAGATACTTCAAAACCAGTCAAAGTTTCCAAGATTTCTATTTCTGCAAAATCCAAGAAAGTTGCAGCTGGAAAGAAAATGACTTTAACAGCAACCGTATCTCCAAACAATGCAACCAATAAAAAGTTGTCTTGGAAATCCAGTAATACATCTTATGCAACAGTAGATCAAAAAGGTGTAGTCACGACAAAAAGTAATGCGGCTGGTAAGAGTGTGACGATCACAGCAACGGCACAGGATGGAAGTGGAATAAAGAGTACTTATAACTTATCTATTTATGGCATTAGTAAGATAACATTGTCAGGAATTTCGAAAAAGATTGCAACAGGTAAAAAGATTACATTAACACCGACCATTTCACCGTCTGATGTTTCAAACAAGAAATTAAAATGGACTTCTTCGAATACAAAAGTGGCAACGGTAGATCAAAAAGGTGTAGTCACAATTAAGAAGAAAACTGGCGGTAAGAGTGTAACGATTACAGCAACCGCACAGGATGGCAGCAAGAAAAAAGCAACTTATAAGATTTCAGTTATGAAAGGAGTGGTACAAAAGATTGCTATTTCAGGAAATAAATCTGTGAAGGCTGGTAAGGCATTGACCTTAAAAGCAAAAGTAACCGCTTCCAAAGGAGCCAATAAGACATTGAAATGGACTTCAAGTAATACAAAATATGCGAAAGTAAATTCAGCGGGAAAAGTTACGACATTAAAAGCTGGAAAAGGCAAGAGCGTTAAGATTACGGCGATGGCGACAGACGGAAGTGGTAAGAAAACGAGTGTGACGGTTAAGATTAAATAGAAAAGGGGAAAGAGAATATGAAAAAAACAATAAAGTCATTTAGTATAGTAATGATAGTATTAACGCTGCTATTAGGCGTATTGCCAACAAATATTCAAGCAGCTACCAAGAATCCATTGGCAAAAATGCCAAAAACCAAGAAAACAATTGTAAATACTCAGGAATATCTTAAAATTGTTCATACGCCATACGTTAATTTTTATACACCTGACTATAAAAGTAAAATAGATTTGAAAGCGACGAGCAGTAATAAAAAAGTTGCCACAGTAAAAGTACATAAATTTCATGAAGATAATATGTATTCTGCAGGGTATAGTATTAAATGTAAAAAACCTGGTAAGGCAATAATAAAAGTAACGGCACAAGTAAATGGAAAAACATATAAAAAATCTTGTACCTATGTATTTGAAAAATATAAAAATCCATTTTCTTCATTTAAAATAGGTAATAAAAAATATACCTCGAAGTTGAATAAAGGTGAAAATGCAGATATTAAAACAACATATTTTAAAGGAAAATTATCTTATAAAGCAAAATCAGGTTATAAAATAACAAAAATTACTGCTTTTCGGGAAAATGGTGCTTCCTATACTGTAAAAAATAACAGTAAATTAAAGTCAGATACTACAGGTTTTGTTATTAAATATCAAAATAAGAAATCAAAAATAAAAGGAACGATTGGCATTAATGATGATGTAATGGATTTTTATTATTGGTATTATGAATAGAAATGAAATGTATAATAATACATTAAATAACTCAGTTTAAGTTACATAAATTCATGATTTATTGAATAAAGGTAGATTTATACTACTTTATAAAGACTGTAGGCAATGAACTCAAAAATTTAGTTGCCTGCAGTTTTTTGTTGGAAGGGAAAAAAATAATATGAAAAAAATAATTTCAGTTTTACTAACCATTGTGCTGACATTTGGTTTACCTTTTACATCTTTTGCTGAAAATTACGAAGAGAATCCAGTACAAGAAGTGAAAGAAATTTATGTTAATCCGTTGTATCGGGATGTGACGAGTGAGTCAGACATAGAAAAGCAAGTTGCTCAGATCGAAAATACTTCAAAAAAAGCAAGTAGAAGAGTTGTTGCATCATCGACTTACTTTACGGATTTCTCCGAGGCAGGGAAGTATATGCGGGAATGTATGAAGAAGCGTCAGACAAAAATTACAATAAATATGTCGTTTCCTTATGAAGATGATCGTGTTAAGAGTTATTCAAACTTAATCGCTTCTGAAGCAATCAAGCATACTGGAAATCCTGTGGAAGGTGATTATTTATCCTATCAATATGGGGGTTGGGAAGCGAGCGTTGGTTATTCTGTATCTGGTTCCATTTGCAATGCAACGTATAATTATGCAGTAGTTTATTATACAGATGCTAATCAGGAATCGGAAATGGATACAAAGATACAGGAAACGATTGCGAATCTGGATATAGAAGGAAAATCGGATTATGAAAAGATAAAAGCAGTATATGATTATATTTGCAAAAATGTTATATACGATTATAAAAATTTAGATGTTGAAAATTATAAATTAAAATATACTGCCTATGCGGCTTTATGCAATGGTACTTCTGTATGTCAGGGGTATGCTGTGTTATTATATCGAATGGCATTAGAACTGGGAATTGATGCGCGAGTCATATCGGGAACAGGTATTACTAGTACCGGAGGGGGTGCGCATGCCTGGAATATTGTCAAATTAGATGATGACCTATATTATGATGCAGATGCTACATGGGATGCAACATATGTTTCTTCAAATCAACCATATCGTTATTTCTTAAAAAATGAAACAGATTTTTCTAAGGATCATGTTCGTGAAGATGACCGTTGGGGTTATACAAGTGAAGAATTTTATCGTGATTATCCGATGGCAGATACAGATTATAAGGAACATATTTGGAACGAATGGAAAGTTAGTGAAGAACCAGAATGTGAAAAACCTGGTAAAAAGATAAAAACTTGTATTGATTGCGGGAAAACAAAGACCGAAGCAATTGCAGCATTGGGACATGAATATGAAAAATCCCAAATTACGCAAAAAGCTTCATTTGGTCAGAAAGGTACAATAGAGCAAAAATGTGTCAGAGGTGATGCTTCTAAGAAGACTGAGATACCTGCAATTGTGGAACCGACATTAGCAGAAAAACAGTATACATATAATGGAACGATGCAAAAGCCAGATGTTTCTGTAAGGGATGAAAAGGACAAGGAGCTTCCATCATCTGAGTATGAAATTACTTATGATGAAAACTGTAAAGATGTAGGAACACATAAGGTAACAATTACTTTAAAAGGAGATTATTATGAAGGAACAAAAAAATTGACTTATGAAATTGTTCCGAAAAGTGTAGAAAACGTATCCATCAAAGTGGACGATCAAGAGTATTCTGGCACAGAAAAGAAACCAGAGATTACGGTTAAAGATGGGGATACTACTTTAACAAAAGATAAGGACTACATAATTACCTATAAAGATAATACAAATGCAGGAAGTGCATCGGTAACGATTACTGTAACGGGAATTGGCAACTATGCTGGTGAGGTACAAAAATCTTTTGAAATTAAACCAAGAAATATGGAAAATGTCACGACTTCTAATATTGGGGATCATATTTATACAGGAGCAGCAATTATGCCAAAAGTTGAGGTAAAAGACGGAAATCAGCTTTTAGAAAAAGATAAGGACTATACGATTTCTTATCAGAATAATATAAATGTGGGTACTGCAATTGTTGTGTTAACAGGAATCAATCATTATATAGGAATAAAAAAGCATCTTTTAAGATTGTAGCAGGAAACACAATCAATAATGGTGATAACGGAAACACTAAGCCCGATACAAATAATCAGCCGGGCAATAATAGCCAGTCAGGGGGAAATAATAGCACTCAGAATAGCAATACGACAGTAAATAAAACAGTAAAAGTGAAAAAAATTGCAATATCTGGTATTTCGAAAGTTGCTGCATGCAAGAAGATTACGTTAAAAGCAACCATAACTCCGAGCAATGCGACAAATAAAAAAGTGACATGGAAATCCAGCAATACATCTTATGCAACGGTAGATCAAAAGGGTGTAGTCACGACAAAAAGTAATGCAGCCGGTAAGAGTGTGACGATCACAGCAACGGCACAGGATGGAAGTGGAATAAAAGGTACTTATAACCTATCTATTTATGGTATTAGTAAGATAACATTGTCAGGAATTTCGAAAAAGATTGCAGCAGGTAAAAAGATTACATTAACAACAGTCATTTCACCGTCTGATGTTTCAAACAAGAAAATAAAATGGACTTCTTCGAATACAAAAGTAGCTACAGTCAGCAGTAAAGGTGTTGTCACAATTAAGAAGAAAACTGGTGGTAAGACAGTGACAATCACAGCAACAGCACAGGATGGCAGCAAGAAAAAAGCAACTTATAAGATTTCAGTTATGAAAGGGGAGGTAACAAAGGTTGCAGTTTCAGGAAATAAACCAGTCAATGCCGGAAAGAGTTTGAAGTTAAAAGCGAAAGTAACTGCTTCTAAAGGTGCCAATAAAGCACTGAAATGGACTTCTTCGAATACAAAATATGCGAAAGTAAATTCAGCGGGAAAAGTTACGACATTAAAAGCTGGAAAAGGTAAGAGTGTGAAAATTACAGCGATGGCAACCGATGGAAGTGGAAAGAAGAAGAGCGTGACGGTTAAGATTAAATAATAAAAACTTAGCATGATCGAAAAATGGCATTGTCAAAGAACAAATCGCTTTGATAGTGCCATTTCTTTGCATAAATTTATTAAAACAGAATTGTAAATAAATTACAAATATGTTATAATATAGACAATCTATTGAAATCTAAAATTCTAATTCATTTCAAAGATACCGAGGTTCATCGGCAAGGTTCAAAACCCTATATTGTATGATAAAGATACAAATGTTATACTGGAGGTAAAAGATTGGAGAAAAACAGTTATGTAAACCGTACCTATAAAGATGCATTGTTTAAAAAGGTATTTAAAGATAAACAAGCCATTTTGAATCTGTATAATGCGATCAGAAAAACGCATTATACAAATGCAGAAGCAGTTCATGTAAATACGATCGATCGGGTTGTATTTTTGGGAATGGAAAATGATGTTTCGTTTATCATAGATGATATTTTGAATATCTACGAACATCAAAGCACTCAAAATAGAAATATGCCAATCCGGGGATTATTGTATCTTGCAGAATTATATAAAGATTATATTCGGGAAAATGAACTGGATATTTATGGAAATCAGAGAATTCAACTTCCAAAACCAATTTATTTAGTTTTTTACAATGGAACAGAGGAACAGCCGGATTATGAAGAAATTTATTTGAAAGATGCTTTTAGGGAAACAGAACTACCATATAGTGACTTTTTGGATTTTAAAGCGGTCATGTTAAACATCAATTACGGGCATAACAAAGAGTTAATGGAGCGATGCAGACCATTAAAAGAGTATGCGATCTTTGTAGATATGATAAGAAAAAATCTGGATAGAGGCATGAAGATTCAGCAGGCAGCGCATAAAACGGTGGAGAAATGTTTGAAAAAAGGAATTTTGAAAGATATTTTATTGAAGGAGAAAGGAGAGATTGAGGATATGATCACCATATGCTATGACGAAGAATTACATAAGAGAAGAGAAGCAGAATATCATGAGGAAGTTGGGGAGCATCGAGCTAATTTAAAAATTGCTTTGTGGATGAAACAGAAGGGGATGACCAAAGAGGAAATAAAAGAAGCAACAGAATTAGAATTGGATGAAATAGAAAAATTGTAAATGATTGGTGACAAGGAGCAGATAATCCATAATGGGGAATCTGCTCCACTTTATTATCTTGCGTTTAAAGAGATCCTGATTGTACCCTTTATTTTCCCCAACATTGCATCAACCAAGATATTCATCGATCATTTCTTGTATTATCTTCGCACTTTCTTCCACTGAACTCACCTCTGGATTTTCTAAGAGGCTTTCAAAATAATCCAAAATAGCATCATAAATACTGTTTTCTCTCAAATAAAAAGAGGAAAACAGATTCTCCTGATTCATAGAAAGCAACGATACTCTATGATCGCTGTATAATTCCAAACTGATTTCAGGAGAGTTATGAAAATAATGTTTTGGTAAAATATGTAGAAGATAAGTACCATCGGCACAATAAGATTGTACTTTTTCTAAAATAAGTTTTCGTTCTGCCGGAGCAAAAGGGTTTAATACATGACTGCAGCATTTACCAAGTTCCCCTGTCTTTGTAAAGTGCAACAAACCTTCATATGATATAAACGCTTCATATAAAGGAAAGTTGGCCGTGACCTTGGATAAAGAGTCAATTGTCTGTATTAGTTCAGTATTATGTTTATACTCGTCTGTTAATTGCGGTATAAATAGATCATGGGAATAAACTTTAAACAAGCATGGGAAAAAGTCAAATGTATACAATGGATGTGCAGGTGCTTCCGTTGTATTCAAAGCAGAATGAAAACGTTCCAACATTTGTGTAGGATCGAGAGCGTAATAAATAAAAGGTTGTGCATTCTCAATCATCTTTTTACATTGTTGATGGTAAATCTGAATTAATTCAGCATCTGTGGAAAAAAGACCTTCTTTGCAATTTTCTGATAAAAATAAAATATATTTTGACGTCAATAAATAATATGGAAATGAAACAGTCGCATTTTCATTCGTTGGATTTCCATAAAAATAAAATGGTTGATAATGAAAATGATTTTGAAAAGAAAATGAGGTAATATTTTTCAATACTTTCAGATTATAATTTACATCTTTTTGTATTTCTGTGTTTTTTAACAACGTTAAAATATGAAAAAATGGAACGGACGATTTTCTTTTGCCAAAACTTTGCTGAAAAGATTGAAAAAAGAATGGAGTGTTTGCAGAAATATTGCTGTAAACACTATGTTTTTCCGTAGTCAATATTTGTTGAAATATATAAGATAGATCAAGTGGATTATCAATTTTTATCGTTTTTTTCTCAAATGCTATAGGATTATAATGAGAGGTAATACTTTGTGAAAAATGGAATTGATGTCCATTTCCAATGTATTCTAAAAGATCTTTTATAAAAATTCTGTTTTCATAGCGGACAGGACCTAATTTCTGACGTTGATATAATTCATGAAGTTTTATTGATTCTTGTGGTGTCAATGTCAGCGCATTTGCAAATTCCTCAAAAACATCTTCTTTTGGAAGTCTCTCACCCTTTAATAATCTTCGAATGCATGTTCTTTCCAGATTGTGATTTTTACAAAAACGATATAAACTGGTATTTTCTGCTATAAATAATTCATTACAATAATTCGTTAATTTGTCCATATGGAACATTCCCTCCCCTGTATAAAAACCAAAAATATTTTTGCCCAATAGGTAGCCCATATTGTTAGAATATAATTTGGTTGTTAAAATATTTATAGTATAGTTAAAAATAACATGAGAGAAAGGAGTAGTCAAGTTAAGGAAGCATTTGAAGAGAATGTGAATAAGGGAGAGTATAATTCATAATAAACGGAGTCATGGAGGGCAAGAAAGATGAAAAAGAAGTTATTGATTTTATGTAGTGTGATGTTCTGTTTGATTCTTTTTGGTAAAACAGATGTGTCGGCAAAATCTGCAAAACCAAAATGGTTACAAACTGGAAAAACATATACATATGATTTAGACAAAGATGGAGCAAAAGAAAAACTCTTATATAATTTTACAGGGAGCGGTTATAATAAGCAGTTAACAATCAATGGAAAGAAAGTATTTAGTACGAAAAGTCAATATGCAGAAATTGCCGTAGCTGATATGGATCAGTCGGATAAGCAGATGGAGATTTTCATTGCATCAGGGAAAGGGCTAGAGGATATATTTAGTTCTGTTAATTTAAACTATTATACCTTTAAAAATGGAAAATTTGCAAAAGTACAGGATATCAAATCAGTCATTAAGCAAAAATATTCAAGTGTAAAATATATATCAGTTGCCGGAGAGGAGACAGCATATTTCCCTGTAAAAAATGGTAAATTATCTGTAGGAGTAAATCTTAATTTAAAAAATGGATTAGGAATAAAAAGTATTTATGATACTGTTGTATTTAAAAAAGGGAAATTTGTCACATCAACGAATAAATCATTTTCAATTGAAGAATATGGAACAAAATACAAATGTAAAGGTACAAATAAAGTTTACAAAAGCCCAGGAAGTAAAAAAGTTGCGTTTAAACTAAAAAATAAAGAAAAATTCAGTGTAATCGGATTTTACTGGAAGAATAAAAATACTTACTATATTAAGGTAAAAAATAGCAAGGGTAAAAAGGGTTATGTCAAGAATGGAACGTTTAAAACATATGCGAAAGCGTATTTTTAATCAATAAAATTAAAATTATGAAATAAAACATCTAACTTTCGTCTGTTATAGACAAATTGTATTAAAAATAGAACTTATTTTTGCTGGAATCTACTGGAAAAGTATGTTATAGTAGTCACAAATAACTACAAACATAATGATTCTAATTTGGAGGTTAAGAATGAAAGATATCACAATTACAGAATCTATCAAGTATATTGGGGTAGATGATAAGACAATTGATTTATTTGAAAGCCAGTACATAGTTCCAAATGGAGTTTCTTATAATTCATATGTAATTTTGGACGAAAAAGTAGCTGTTATGGATACAGTTGATAAGAGAAAAACAGACGAATGGTTAACAAATCTGGAAGAGGCATTAGCTGGACGTAATGTAGATTACATCGTAGTATCTCATATGGAACCAGACCATGCAGCAAGCCTTCAGGTATTAGCAGAAAAATATCCAGAAGCAAAAATTGTTGGAAACGCAAAAACATTTAATATGATTCCACAGTTCTTTGATTTTGATCTGACAGATAGAAAAGTAGTCGTAAAAGAAGGTGAAACATTATCTCTTGGAGAACATACATTACAGTTCTTTATGGCACCAATGGTTCATTGGCCAGAAGTTATGGTTGAATATGAACAGTCTGAAAAGATCTTATTTGCTGCTGATGGATTCGGTAAATTCGGTGCATTAGATACAGACGAAGATTGGGCTTGTGAAGCAAGACGTTACTACTTCAACATTGTTGGAAAATACGGTAAACAAGTACAGGCTTTATTAAAGAAAGCTGCAACATTAGACATCCAGATGATCTGTCCTTTACATGGACCAATCTTAAAAGAAAATCTGGGTTATTATATCGGACTTTATGATACATGGAGCAAATACGAACCAGAAGATGAAGGTATCTTAGTTGCATATGCTTCTATCCATGGAAATACAGCAAAAGCAGCGAAGAAGCTTGCAGAGATCTTAGAAGCAAAAGGTGCAAAGAAAGTTGCTATTACAGACTTATCTAGAGATGATATGGCAGAAGCAGTGGAAGATGCATTCCGTTATGACAAGATGGTTTTAGCAGCAGCAACATATGATGGAGGCATTTTCCCATGTATGGAAGATTTCTTACATCATTTAAAATCTAAGAGTTATCAGAAACGTACCGTTGCTTTCATGGAAAATGGTACATGGGCTCCAACTGCTGGAAGACAGATGAAAGCGTTCGTAGAAGGTCTGAAAGATATTACTACAGTTGATCCTGTTGTTACGATCAAATCTACAATGAATGATGACACAGTAAAAGCAATGGAAGAGTTAGCAGACAATTTACTTGCATAATTGATTTTACCAATTATAAAAAATGCTGAAAAAGGTATGTCCGGAATCGACTGGACATACCTTTTTGTATTCAAGACTTGCGAGTCTTGGCGCGGGATTCGGGTCAGTTTTCACTGACATAATACATATCCGAATCCCTGCGCATCCTCGCGGAGCGTATATCAGATGGGAGATTGAACTCCCACTGATAAAAACTTGTTACTCACCACCTGTAGAGGTGGGAGTCATCTCATATCTGATATAGGGATTTATTCAAAAAATAGTTGAGAAAAATGGCTCTATGTGCTATTCTTTGTATAACAGGAGGAACAAAATATACAAAACTGTTTGAAATACATAAAGGAAGAAGGTAGCGGCATGATCATAGAGATTGATTTTAATAGCGATGAGGCAATCTATATACAGCTTCGAAATCAAATTGTAATGGGTATTGCGACGGAAGGACTTCAAAGTGGAGAGTCTTTGCCATCTGTCCGTCAGCTTGCCAATCATCTTGGTGTGAACATGCATACAGTAAATAAAGCGTATGGTATTTTACGTCAGGAAGGTTATTTGACGTTAGATCGCAGAAAGGGTGCGGTTATATGTGTCCAGACTCAAGAGAAAAATAAAGAGATGGAAGCGGTCTATATGAAATTGCGAATGACGATTGCTCAGGCAATTTGTAAAGGCATTTCAAAAAATGAGATGCATAATCTCATAGATCAGTTATATGATGAAATTATAAATAATCAGGAGGAATAAATAAAATGGGTTTACCATTTACCGTGACAGCTGAGTGTGCGCTTGAGCATGCAAAACTGGCAGTTGAAGAATTAGGACATGAATATGTCGGCACGGAACATCTTTTGCTTGGACTTTTATGGGCGAGAGAGGGAGTTGCAGCGAATGTTCTGATAAGTCATGGTGTGAAAGAGGATGATGTGATCACGATTATTCATCGAGATGATGTGTTTGCTGATGACACGGCTGATCCTGGAACTGATTTTACACCACGATTGATGTATCTTTTAGAGCAAAGTGAGCAACTTGCAGCAAGATACGGATTTCCAGTAATTGGAACAGAACATATTTTATGTAGCCTTTTGGCAGATCCAGAATGTTTAGCATATCAGATTCTACTGGAATTAGGAGTAGATATCAAACGAGTTTTTATGGACTGTCTGTTAGCCGCAGGGTTGGATCCTTCGGCAGCGAAGGCAGAATTACAGGGAAAAGCACAAAAAGCTTCTGTTCAAGCAGGTATTTTAAGTCAATATAGTACAGACCTTACGCAGCTTGCTCAGGAAGGGAAATTAGATCCTGTGATTGGCAGACAAAGAGAATTAGAACGTTTGATCCAGATTTTAAGTCGTCGTACCAAAAACAATCCATGTTTTGTCGGTGATCCAGGAGTTGGTAAAACTGCCGTTGTAGAAGGTTTTGCTCAACTATTGGCTGATCAGGCAGTACCAGAACAAATGAAAGGAAAGCGATTAGTTAGCCTTGATCTTTCGGGGGTTGTTGCTGGTTCAAAGTACCGAGGTGAGTTTGAGGAGAGGATCAAGAAGATTATTCAGGAAGTAAAAACTTCGGGAGATGTGATTTTATTTATAGATGAAATTCACACGATTATAGGTGCCGGTGGAGCAGAAGGTGCGATTGATGCATCCAATATATTAAAGCCATCTCTTGCTAGAGGCGAGATTCAGTTAATTGGTGCGACTACTAGAGCAGAATATACAAAATATATCGAAAAAGATGCAGCATTGGAAAGACGCTTTCAGCCGATTGAAGTCCTAGAACCGAGTATTGAGGAAACGATTGCTATCTTAAACGGATTAAAGAGTCGTTTTGAAGAGCATCATAAAGTAGAAATACCAGAGGAAAGTGTACAGGCAGCCGCGCAGCTATCCAAACGTTATGTGCATGATCGTTGTTTACCTGATAAGGCAATTGATTTGATTGATGAAGCGGGATCGAGAAAGACGATGGGACTCCATTTTAAACCGCAGGAGCTAAAGGATATGGAGGAATCTCTTGATCGGATGGCACAATCTTTTGAACAAAAGCTGATTGATGGCAAGATCAAAGAAGCACGTGAGACGAAACGAGAATTTGATGAGAAACACGAGCAGTATCATAAAAAATTAGAAGCATGGGACAAGAAAAGTGACAAGAATCGAATGGTCGTTACTCCTGAGGATATTGCTGAAGTTGTTACAATGTGGACGAATATACCAGTGAAGCAATTGCAGTCAAGTGAGAGAAAACGTCTGCGTGATATGGAAAAAATTCTTCATAAGAGAGTGATCGGGCAGGCAGAAGCAGTGGAGGCAGTTGCAAAAGCAGTCAAAAGAAACCGTGTAGGTTTAAAAGCACCAAACAGACCAATTGGTTCCTTTTTATTTCTTGGGCCAACTGGTGTTGGTAAGACAGAATTGTCGAAAGCACTTGCCGAAGCAGTGTTTGGTAGTGAAGAAGAAATCATACGCGTTGATATGTCAGAATATATGGAAAAGCATAGTGTATCAAAATTGATTGGTTCTCCACCAGGATATGTTGGTTTTGAAGAGGGTGGACAGCTAAGTGAAAAAGTTCGCAGAAAACCATATGCCGTTTTATTATTTGATGAAATTGAAAAGGCGCATCCGGATGTATTTAATATTTTATTACAAGTTTTAGATGATGGGCATATTACAGATTCACAGGGAAGAAAAGTTGATTTTAAAAATACAATTATTATCATGACTTCCAATGCCGGTGCCAGTCGTATTATTTCACCGAAAAGACTGGGATTTGGTGCGGTAGCCGATGCGAAAAAAGATCATGAACAGATGAAGCAGGCAGTTATGCAAGAAGTGCGTCAAATGTTTAAACCAGAATTTCTTAATCGAATTGATGAAATTATGGTATTCCATTCTCTGACAAAAGAAGAAGTACGCGAAATTGCAAAACTGATGATGGAAGAATTAAGTAACAGGGTATCAAAAAATCTTAATATTACCCTGGATGTCTCTCGCTATGTGTATGATTATCTGGCGGAAAAAGGCTATGATGAGAAATATGGAGCAAGACCACTTCGAAGAGTGATTCAGACGGAGATTGAGGATGTAATGGCGGATGAAATTTTAAATGGAACAATTTCACAGGGCTGTGTCGTGAAATTGCGAAAAAAAGGAGAAAAGCTTATTTTTTCTCAAAACGAGAGATAGCTTTTGCTGTGAAATATGGTATAATAAACTACGTAACTTGTTCTGAGCGAATTTTGCACAGCTCAGAACAGTTACTTATTACTTACAATTTAGGAGGATATAGCGATGGCAGTAGTAAAAGATTTGATTACGGTTACAGATAATCATACATTAAGTTTTGGGGATTATTCTCTGACCCAAAAGACGAAAAAAACCGATTTTCAGTTCGAAGGCGATTTATATAAAGTAAAAACATATCATACAATTACAAAATTAGAAAAAAATGGAATGATGGTGTATGAATCAGTTCCGGGAACAACGGTACATAATTTTTCTGCGACGGATGCAGCAGTATCGTTTCAAGTAGAGGGACCGAATGATGCACAGATTACATTAGAATTAGAACCAGAGATGGATTATAAAGTATTTGTAGATGATACAAATGTAGGAAGAATGAAAACAAATCTTGGCGGGAAATTAAATATCAGTATTGAGATGAATCCAGAACAAGTTGTTTCTGTCAAAATTGTAAAACAGTAATTAGGATGATAGGAGTTCTTGTATCATCAAGATTATAAAAAGATAGGAGAAAAGCATGGCAAAGAGTAAGACCATTTATTTTTGTCAGGAATGTGGATATGAGTCCGCAAAATGGATGGGACAGTGCCCTGCATGCAAGACTTGGAATACATTTGTTGAAGAACGACTAGAAACAACACATAAAAGAGGGGCTAAAGATAAAAAAGCTTTAGCCTCTCTTATGAATATTGTGGATGTTTCAACAAAAGAAGAAGAACGGATTCCGACCAATATTACGGAACTGGACCGTGTCCTTGGAGGTGGCATTGTCAAAGGTTCATTATCATTAGTTGGTGGCGATCCGGGGATTGGAAAATCAACACTTCTGTTACAAGTATGTCGGAATCTGGCAAATGCAGGACGAAAGGTACTGTATGTTTCAGGAGAAGAATCCATGCATCAGATTAAAATGCGTGCATCGAGGATTGGAGTCTTTCAAGGTGAATTGTTATTACTTTGTGAGACAGATATGGACACGATTGCTGATGGAATTTTAAAAGCAAAACCAGAATTTTTAGTTGTGGATTCGATTCAGACAATGTATTCCGATGCGGTTTCTTCCGCTGCAGGAAGTGTTTCTCAGGTACGCGAGGTGACAAGTCGCCTAATGCGAATTGCCAAAGAACATAATATTGCCATTTTTATTGTTGGACATGTGACAAAAGAAGGTGTTGTGGCTGGACCAAGGACGCTTGAGCATATGGTTGATACGGTTCTTTATTTTGAGGGAGAAAGGCAGGCGGTATATCGTATCCTGCGTACAGTAAAAAATCGATTTGGATCTACCAATGAGATTGGAGTTTTTGAAATGCGCCAGGACGGACTTACCGAAGTGGAAAATCCATCTCAGATTATGTTAAATGGACGACCGCTTGATGCAGCTGGTTCTGTTGTGGTATGTTCTTTGGAGGGAACTAGACCAGTCTTGATTGAAATTCAAGCATTGGTATCGCCGACAAACTTCAATATGCCAAGAAGAACGGCAGTGGGAATAGATTATAACCGCATCAACCTACTGATGGCGGTATTAGAAAAACGAGTTGGTATGCAGCTTGGAGGCTGCGATGCCTATGTCAATCTAGCTGGAGGTATGCGCCTGGGAGAGCCAGCGATCGATCTAGGAGTTGTCTTGGCAATTGCGTCTAGTTATAAAAATATTGCTTTAGCAGCAGACACGATTATTTTTGGAGAAGTTGGACTAGTTGGAGAGATTCGTGGTGTTTCACAATCTGAACAAAGAATTTTAGAGGCCGAGAAAATGGGATTTCATACCTGTATTTTACCAAAAGCTAATTTAGAGACAATTCGTATTAAGACGGATATGAAATTAATAGGGGTGTCCAATGTCAGGGAAGCATTGGATTTGTTATCATAAAATATAATTGTTAGAATCCAAGCAAAATGTCATAAATAAAAGGAGAAGAAATTATGGGACACATTTTAAAAATGAAGCCGGTATTTAAAGAAATGATCTGGGGTGGACATAAACTTCGTGATGTCTATGGATATGACATTCCAAGTGATCATACTGGTGAGGCGTGGGCAATTTCAGCACACAAAAATGGTAATTGTACGATTGAAAATAGTGAATATGCTGGAACAACATTGGCACAATTGTTTGATGAGCATCGAGAATTATTTGGAAATATTGAAGGTAATGAGTTTCCATTGCTTGTAAAAATTATCGATGCCAATGATAACTTATCTGTTCAGGTACATCCAGATGATGCATATGCAAAAAAATATGAAAATTCTCTTGGCAAAACAGAATGTTGGTATGTATTGCAGGCAGATGAAAATACGAAAATGGTTATGGGACATCATGCCAAGACAAAAGAAGAATTTGTTAAAGCAATCGAAGAAGACGACTATGATCATTTATTGAACTCATTTGCAATATCAGAGGGAGATTTCTTTTACATTCCTTCTGGAACATTACATGCGATCTGTAGTGGTTCGCTCATTTATGAGGCGCAGCAGTCATCTGATATTACATATCGTGTTTATGATTATCACCGTAAGGATAAAGACGGAAATGAAAGGCAGTTACATGTAAAACAGTCGATTGATGTGACAAGAGTTCCAGCTAATGTTGATCAAAATAAAGAATTTGTTAAAGCGGAACTTGAAAACGGTACAAAAACAACGATGATCGAAAGTGAGTTTTTCGCTGTAGATCGTTATCAGTTAACAGGTAAAAATACAATCGTAAATGATAAACCATTCCAGTTAGTCAGTGTCATTGAAGGTTCTGGTATCATTGGGGATATCGAGGTGAAAAAAGGCGATCATTTTATTATTTGTTCTGACCAGAAAGAAACCATTTTCAATGGTAATATGGCAGTTATGATTGCAACTCTCTAAAAATAAGTTTGGAATTCGGTTTTGTGACGGTAATCAGAGACTTGAATTCAAAATACGTTTATGATAATATAAAATCTCATAAGAGTGACAAGAATTTGGGAGGAAGTATAATGGAAGAAACCGTTTCTAAAAATTTTATTGAACAGATAATTGACAAAGATATTGAAGAAGGAAAATGTGTAAAAGTGGTAACTCGTTTTCCACCAGAGCCAAATGGGTACCTTCATATTGGACATGCAAAATCTATTTTATTAAATTACGGATTAGCACAGAAATATAATGGAAAGTTTAACTTAAGATTTGATGATACAAACCCAACAAAAGAGAAGACAGAATTTGTCCAGTCAATTTTAGAAGATGTTCAGTGGTTGGGAGCGGACTACGGTGATGAATATTTTTATGCATCCGATTATTTTGATCAGATGTATGAATGTGCGATCAAACTGATCAAAAAAGGAAAAGCTTATGTCTGTGATCTGACACCGGAAGAAATTCGCGAGTATCGTGGAACATTGACAGAACCGGGTAAGAACAGTCCATATAGAGATCGTTCGATTGAAGAAAACTTAAGTTTATTTGAAGCAATGAAAAATGGTGAATTCCCAGATGGAAGTAAGGTTCTGCGTGCAAAGATTGATATGACATCTGGTAATATCAACATGAGAGATCCGATTATTTATCGTATTGCGCGCATGCACCATCATAATACGGGCGATAAATGGTGTATTTATCCAATGTACGATTTTGCTCATCCGATTGAAGATGCGATTGAAGGAGTGACACATTCTATTTGTACATTAGAATTTGAAGATCATCGTCCATTATATGACTGGGTTGTTGAAGAATGTGAATTCGAAAATCCACCAAAACAGATTGAATTTGCGAAATTATATCTGACAAATGTCATTACTGGTAAACGTTATATTAAAAAATTAGTAGAAGATGGAATTGTGGACGGATGGGATGATCCACGTCTTGTATCTTTGAGTGCTTTAAAACGCCGTGGATTTACACCAAGTGCAATCAAGACTTTCATGGAACAAGTCGGTGTATCTAAGAGCCATAGTTCTGTTGATTATGCGATGTTAGAACATTTCTTACGAGATGATTTAAAACTTACAAAACCTCGTATGTATGCTGTAACAGATCCAATTAAATTGGTAATCACAAACTATCCAGAAGATCAGGTAGAATACCTTCCTGTTAAAAATAACATGGAAAATCCTGAGATGGGTACGAGAGAAGTGCCATTTAGCCGTGAACTTTATATTGAACGTGATGACTTTATGATCGATCCGCCAAGAAAATATTTCCGTTTATATCCAGGAAATGAAGTGCGTCTGATGAATGCATATTTTGTAAAATGTCATGATTATAAAACAGATGAAAATGGCAATGTGACAGAAGTGTACTGCACATATGACCCGGAAACAAAGAGTGGTTCAGGATTCACTGGTCGTAAAGTAAAAGGAACGATTCATTGGGTATCAGCAGCTCATGCAGTAAAAGCAGAAGTACGTTTATATGAAAATATTGTGGATGAGGAAAAAGGTGTTTATAATGAGGACGGAAGTCTGAATTTAAATCCAAATTCTTTGACAGTATTAGAGAATTGTTATGTGGAACCTGCATTAAAAGATGCAAAACCACTTGACAGCTTCCAATTTGTAAGAAATGGATATTTTAATGTGGATTCTAAGGATTCTATAGAAGATCATTTGGTGTTCAACCGTATTGTATCATTAAAGAGTTCTTATAAGCCAAAAAAGAAATAAGTAATTACAAATAAATAAGAGATGTGCCCTGTCACTGGACAGGGCATTTTCTGTGGTATCGGAATTGTGATTAGGGATGGAAAGGAGTAAAAAATATGATGGAACAAGCAGATCGATTATCCCATTTTCAAACCGGGATTTTTGCAGCCTTAGATGAGAAGAAAGAAGAATTATTAGCATCTGGAAGAAAAGTGTACAATCTGTCAGTGGGAACCCCAGACTTTAAGCCGGCACCTCACGTTATGGAGGCAATGACGGAAGCATGTAAACATGCAGAAAATTATGTATATGCATTAAGAGATTTTAAGGAAACGTTGGAGGCGGTGCAGCGTTATTATAAAAAGCGTTTTGGTGTTGATGTATTGATTGATGAAATCACTGCTGTTCACGGAACACAGGAAGGAATCGGTCATATTGGTATGTCATTACTTAGCAAAGGTGATTACGCATTACTGCCAAATCCAGGATACCCAATTTTTGAAGTTGGTGCTTATCTTGGCGATGGAGAGATGTATTTTTATCCTTTATTAGCCGAAAATAATTTTTTGCCAGATTTTGATGCAATTCCGGAAGAAGTTGCTCAAAAGGCAAAATTTATGATTCTTTCTTATCCATACAATCCAGTGTGTTCGGTTGCCGACGATTCTGTATATGAAAAAGCGATTGCATTTGCAAAGAAGTATGATATTTTGATCATACATGATAATGCCTATTCAGATATTATTTATGATGGCAAAGAAGGAAAATCTTTCTTATCATATGAAGGAGCCAAAGAGGTAGGAGTTGAATTCTTTTCCTTATCAAAATCCTTTAATGTGACTGGGCTTCGAATTTCTTTTGCTGTTGGCAAGAAAGAGATTATTGATGCATTGAAACTTTTGCGTTCTCAGATAGATTTTGGTATGCCGATTATGATTCAAAAGGCGGCGATCGCGGCTTTAGACGGACCACTTGATATGGTGAAAGATCAATGTAAAGAATATGAGAAACGTCGTGATGCATTGTGTGGCGGTTTTCGTGAAATTGGTTGGAATGTGCCGGATAGTCAGGGAACGATGTTTGTATGGGCTCCAATTCCAGAGAATTTTAGATCATCGGAAGAATTTTGTGTGGAATTAATGGAGCGTACCGGAGTCATCTGCACACCAGGAACGTCTTTTGGTTCACTCGGAGAAGGGTATGTTCGTTTTGCCCTTGTATTACCTCCTGAAAAATTAAGAGAAGTTGTTCAGGTTGTCGATGAGAGTGGGATTCTAAAATAAATTAACAAAAAAATTCTCCGCTTGCGTTAAGGTGACAAAAGAAACCAGACAGTAAGTTGTTTTAAGTTTTTGCACATGCCGCTTACGGAGAATTTTTTTGTAATTTAATTGCCAGAGATTCTATTTGATTTAAATTAAATAAGTATGGAAAATAATGAGATAAAATGAGAAAAAAAGAGTATGAAAGAGTTATATAAAGAAAATAACAAAAATTAGAAGGTATTTAAAAGTTATAAAAGTTGCGTTATCTGGATAAATTAACTAATATAAGGATAGTTGTTAGCACTCAAATAAAAAGAGTGCTAACAGGGTTAAGGGAGAAAACAATCAAGGCGAATATAAAGGAGGCAACAACATGAAATTAGTACCATTAGGTGACAGAGTTGTAATCAAACAGTGTGAGGCAGAGACAACGACAAAATCAGGAATTGTATTAGCAAGTTCTAGTCAGGAAAAACCACAAGAAGCAGAAGTTATTGCAGTTGGACCTGGTACTGCTGATGTAAAAATGGAAGTAAGTGTTGGTCAGAAAGTTATTTATTCTAAATATGCCGGCACCGAAGTAAAATATGATGGCGTAGAATACATTATTTTAAAACAGAGCGATATTTTAGCAATTGTTGAAGCTTAAATTTGAAAGCTTAATTGGAGGTTATTGATATGGCAAAAGAAATTAAATACGGAATTGAAGCAAGAAAAGCATTAGAAGCAGGTGTCAATCAGTTAGCTGACACAGTTAGAGTTACATTAGGACCAAAAGGACGTAATGTTGTATTAGATAAAGCATTTGGTACTCCATTGATTACAAATGATGGTGTTACAATTGCCAAAGATATTGAATTAGAAGATGCATTTGAAAATATGGGTGCACAGATTGTAAAAGAAGTTGCAACAAAAACAAATGATGTTGCTGGTGATGGTACAACAACAGCTACCGTATTAGCACAGGCTATGGTAAACGAAGGAATGAAAAACCTTGCTGCTGGTGCAAATCCAATTATCTTAAGAAAAGGAATGAAAAAAGCAACAGATGTTGCTGTAGAAGCAATTGCTGATATGAGCAGTGTGGTAACAGGTAGTGAACAGATTGCAAAAGTTGCAGCAATTTCTGGTGGAGACGAAGAAGTTGGAAAATTAGTTGCAGAAGCAATGGATAAAGTATCAAATGACGGTGTTATTACAATCGAAGAATCTAAAACAATGAAGACAGAATTAGATTTAGTAGAAGGTATGCAGTTTGATCGTGGATATTTATCTGCTTATTTCTGCACAGATATGGAAAAAATGGTTTGTGAAATGGAAGATCCATACATCTTGATCACAGATAAGAAAATTTCAGTTATCCAGGATATTTTACCATTATTAGAACAGATCGTTCAGGCTGGTAAAAAATTATTAATCATCGCAGATGATGTAGATGGTGAAGCATTAACTACTTTAATCGTGAATAAACTTCGTGGTACATTCTCTGTTGCAGCTGTAAAAGCTCCTGGTTATGGCGATAGAAGAAAAGCAATGTTAGAAGATATCGCAATTTTGACAGGTGGTGTTATGATTTCTGATGAAGCTGGTATGGACTTAAAAGAAGTGACTCCAGATATGTTAGGAACAGCAAAATCTGTTAAGATTGAAAAAGAAACTACAGTTATCGTAGATGGTGCTGGTGATAAAGATAATATTGCAGCTCGTATTGGTCAGATCAAAGCTCAGATGGAAGAAACAACTTCTGAATTTGATACAGAAAAATTACAGGAAAGATTAGCAAAATTATCTGGTGGTGTTGCTGTTATCCGTGTTGGTGCTGCCACAGAAACAGAAATGAAAGAAAGTAAATTACGTTTAGAAGATGCTTTGGCAGCTACAAAAGCAGCTGTTGAAGAAGGTATTATCTCTGGTGGTGGATCTGCATATATTCATGCATCTAAAAAAGTAGCTGCATTAGCAGATACATTAGAAGGAGATGAAAAGACAGGCGTTTCTATCATCTTAAAAGCATTAGAAGCTCCATTATATCACATTGCAGCAAATGCCGGATTAGAAGGTGCTGTTATTATTAATAAAGTAAAAGAATCTGAAGTTGGCACAGGATTCGATGCATTAAATGGAGAATATGTAGATATGGTTGAAGCTGGTATCATTGATCCGGCTAAAGTTACAAGAAGTGCATTACAGAATGCAACCTCTGTAGCATCTACATTGTTGACAACAGAATCTGTTGTTGCTGATATCAAAGACGAAGCAGGTGCTGCAGCAGCTGGTGCAGGTATGGGTATGGCACCAGGTGGCATGGGCATGATGTAAGTAATAATATAGTAGTTTAGTCGTGCGCAACATTTCCAATCTGGAATGAATTTCGTTGGTTGCAAAATAAAATAAAATATAGTACAATAAGGAAGCAGACAGGGGATGTCTGCTTCTTGTGCCTTTATGCAAAGGCGCAATGCGAGCGGAAATCTTAGTATTTCCATTTGCCGCTGCACGCAAACTGGCGAAATTCATATGGCATAATTTCGTCTGGTTTAAGAGAAAAGAAGGGAAGATAAGATATGGGCATGATATATGAAAATAAAGTAACTGGTTTAGGAAATCAAGTAGAAGCCTTTATGGATGAAGGCATGTTTATTTTATTTGGTGAGGATGCTCCAGATGCACTTCGGGAATTTTGCTATATGATGAGTGTGAATCCAGTCAATGGAACTTTGACTGCTGGACAAAAACTGATTATTGATGATGTTTCTTATGAAATTACAGCAGTTGGAAGTCTTGCCCAGAAGAATTTGGAAGCGCTGGGTCATCTGACAGTCGTTTTTAATGAAGCGTCGGAAGCAGGTCTTCCTGGAAGCATCTGTGTGGAAGCAAAACCGGTACCAACCTTAGTAGTGGGTAGTGAAATTTCTATTGAAGAATAGGTAGATAATTTATAGAAGGATTGTTATTTGACAATTCTTCTTTTTTTATTTCATAGGAAATTACGTTGTAATTTCCTATGAAATAAAAAACGCTCCGCGAGGATGCAATCAGATGCATTGCGAACCGATGAAACTCGCAGAGCGTGTTTCATTCGGTTTTATCAAAAATTCCGATTTTTGTCGTTGACAAGCACATATGTTTTTGTTATAGTAAATGACAATATACACAAAAAGTTGAAATTAAAGAAAGTGAGGTAGACCCCCAATGGGAAAAATTATTGGTGAAGGAATTACATTTGATGACGTATTATTAGTTCCAGCTTATTCTGAAGTAATTCCAAACGACGTAAAATTACAGACAAGACTTACAAAGAAGATTAATCTGAATGTGCCATTAATGAGTGCCTGCATGGATACTGTTACGGAACACAGAATGGCGATTGCGATGGCAAGACAGGGTGGTATCGGTATTATCCACAAGAGCATGTCTATTCAGCAACAGGCAGAAGAAGTCGATAAAGTAAAACGTTCTGAAAATGGGGTTATTACGGATCCGTTTTCTTTAGCTCCGGAAAATACAATTCAGGAAGCAGAAGATTTAATGGCAAAATATCGTATTTCTGGTGTGCCAATTACTGAAAATGGAAAATTAGTTGGTATTATTACAAACCGTGATTTGAAATTTGAAACTGATTTTTCCCAGCCAATTAAAAATTCCATGACATCAAAGAATTTGATTACAGCAAAGGAAGGCGTTACATTAGAAGAAGCGAAGGCGATTTTGGGTAAAGCTCGAGTAGAAAAACTTCCGATTGTTGATGATGATTTCAACTTAAAAGGATTGATTACGATTAAAGATATCGAAAAACAGATTAAATATCCAAATGCAGCGAAAGATGCTCAGGGAAGACTTCTTTGTGGAGCAGGTGTTGGTGCAACACCAGATATCTTAAAACGTATTGATGCATTGGTTGCTGTCAATGTCGATGTTGTTGTTGTTGACTCTGCACATGGACATTCTGCAAATATTATTAGAACGATCAAGATGATCAAAGAAAAATATCCAGAACTTCAGGTAATTGCAGGTAATGTAGCAACTGCTGCTGCTACAGAAGCGCTGATTAAAGCTGGAGCTGATGCAGTTAAGATTGGTATTGGACCTGGTTCTATCTGTACAACACGTGTAGTTGCAGGTATTGGTGTTCCTCAGATCACAGCAGTTATGAATGCATATGAAGTTGCTAAAAAATATGATGTACCAATTATCGCTGATGGTGGTATTAAATTCTCAGGCGATATTACAAAAGCGATTGCAGCAGGTGCAAGCGTATGCATGTTAGGAAGTATGTTAGCTGGTTGTGATGAAAGCCCTGGAGATTTCGAATTATATCAGGGACGTAAGTTTAAAGTATATCGTGGTATGGGATCAATTGCAGCAATGGAACATGGAAGTGGCGATCGTTATTTCCAGGCAAACGCTAAAAAATTAGTTCCAGAAGGTGTAGAAGGACGAGTTGCTTATAAAGGTAGCGTAGAAGACGAAATCTTCCAGTTGATCGGTGGTCTTCGTTCTGGTATGGGCTATTGTGGTGCTGCTACAATTCCGGAATTACAAGAAAAAGGAGAATTCGTCAAGATTTCTGCTGCTTCTTTAAAAGAAAGTCATCCACATGATATCCAAATTACAAAAGAAGCACCAAACTATAGTATTGGATAGGAATAAGACTTTATATCATTTGATTATAATAGAAAGCCTCATGATTTTTCATGAGGCTTTTATGATACAAAAAAGATTTTTTATATTGTAAAAGGGTTTGAAAGGATTTTACAATACAGAGTAATTAAGTTGATTATGTGAACAAAATATGTTAAATTTATATGAGCAGAAGTTGATGAGATTTCATCATAAATGATGGGGAAATAATGAAAAAATATAGCGAAAAGGTTGAATGAGGAGAATAAGATGATAGAGAAATTTAGCGTGCGGAAACCTTTTACCGTGATCGTAGCCGTTATTTTGGTATTGATACTCGGTGTTGTATCATTTACCAAAATGCAGACAGATTTACTTCCAAACATGAATCTGCCTTATGTGTTAGTTATGACTACTTATGGTGGGGCTTCTCCAGAGGAAGTGGAATCTTCGGTCACAAAGCCGATTGAACAGAGTATGGCGAGTGTCAGTGGTCTTGATACGATGACTTCGCAGTCGAAAGAAAATGTATCAATTGTCATGATGGAATTTGAAGATGATACCAATATGGATTCGGTTACATTAGACATTAGGGAAAGTCTTGATTTGATAGAAGATTATTTTCCGGAAGAAGTTGGAAATCCAACAATTATGAAAATTAGTATGGATATGATGCCGGTATTGGTTACAGCGATCGATTCGGATGAGATGGATGGTCAGGAACTTTCCGATTATGTGGAAGGTACTTTAAGCCCGGCGGTTGAATCAGTCAACGGTGTGGCGTCTGTATCAACTGCTGGATTGTTAAATGAAAATATTAATGTTGTTATTAACGAAAAGAAAATTGATAAATTAAATTCTAAAATTAAAAAAGCGATTGATGGAGAATTTAAGGATGCCTCCGATCAAATACAAGATGCAAAAGATAAGTTGGAAGATGCACAGTCAAAACTTGATTCTCAGCGAACTTCTGCAAACAAACAGTTGGCAAAAGCAAAGAGTGCGTTAAATGATGCCCAGATGAGTTTGACGGAAAAAGAAATTCAGGTAACGAGTGCTCAGGTAACCTTAAAGACAAAAATACAGGAAGCACAGGCACAACAAAAGCAGTTAGAAGCGACTGTCAAAACTATGAAGAGTCAGTTAAAGAAACTGCAAGATACGCAGAAGCAGTTAGAGAAAGCAGAAGCGGCAGGAATGTTGACTGATGAACAAAAAGCTCAGATTACGGAGTTAAAAACACAGGCGAAAGCTTTACAGACTCAAATTTCGGGTTATGAAAGTAATATTAAAACGTTAAAATCGACAATTAAAAAGTTACAAAGTCAGGATAGTCAGATGACTTCAGCTTTGAAGCAGATTAAATCCGGACAGAAAAAGGTTGTAGCGAATGTTGAGACGTTAGACGAACAGTCAGCAAATGCACAAAGTTCGCTTACAAATGCACAAATTACAATTACAAACAATAAAAGTAAAATTGAAGATAGTCAGAAAGATTTAGATACTGCTAAGGAAACAGCCATTGAGGCAGCAAATGTGTCCAAAACAATCACAGTTGACACAGTAAAAAGTTTGTTGCAGGCACAAAACTTTGAAATGCCAGCAGGTTATGTGACTGAAGATAATGTTAAATATTTAGTACGCGTTGGTGATGAAGCGACAAGCCAAAAAGAACTGGAAAAGATGGTCTTGATGGATATTGGCGTTGATGGTATCAATCCGATTCGTCTGCGTGATGTAGCGGATGTGGCAGTTGTAAATGATGATGATGCATCTTATTGTAAGGTAAATGGAAATGAAGGTATTATCCTTTCAATTCAGAAGCAGTCAACCTATTCTTCTGCGGAAGTTTCTGATTCGATCACAAAAAAATTAGACCAGTTAAAAGCTTCAAAAAAAGGATTACATTATACGAATTTGATGGATCAAGGTGTATACATTAACATGATTGTTGATTCTGTTTTACAGAATTTAATCTATGGAGCTATTTTTGCGATTATTGTTTTATTCCTGTTCCTGAAAGACCTTCGTCCAACGTTGGTTGTTTCATTATCCATACCAATCAGTGTTGTCTTTGCACTTGTTTTGATGTATTTTACTGGTATTACATTAAATATTATTTCATTATCAGGTTTGGCTCTCGGTGTTGGTATGTTGGTAGACAACTCGATTGTTGTAATTGAAAACATATATCGATTGCGAAAAGACGGCATGGATGTAAAAGAAGCTGCAGTTGAGGGTGCTCATGGCGTTGCAGGAGCAATTACAGCTTCTACATTGACAACAGTATCTGTCTTTTTACCGATTGTATTTACAACAGGACTGACTCGTCAGATGTTTACGGATATGGCATTAACAATTGGATTCTCATTACTTGCCAGTTTGATCGTTGCCGTGACTGTCGTACCGATGATGTCCTCTGGTTTATTAAGTAAAGTATCGTCGAAGGAAAATAAACTGATCAATCGAATTCGTGATTTTTATTTGAATATTATGGATAAAATATTAGGAAAGAGAATTCTTGTACTCTTACTTGCATTGGCGTTGTTTGCAGGAAGTATTTATGGAATCGCTCAGAAAGGATTTTCTTTGTTCCCTAATATGGAAAGTACGCAGATGAGTATGACTTTGACAATGCCAAAAGGTTCTAGTCAAGAAGAATTAGAGGATATGGCAAACACAGTTGTTGTAAAAGCGTTGGAGATTAGTGATATTGAGACCGTTGGAAGTATGCAAAGTAACGGCAATAGCGTGATGTCTTTAGGTGGTTCTTCTAATGACTTATCGGTAACAATGTATGTCATGTTAAAAGAAGATAAAAAACTGACTAACAAACAGATTAAGAAAAAACTTGAAGACAAGACAAAAGATTTTGATTGTGAACTTAAAGTCAATACCAGCACGATGGATATGGGAAGTATGTCTGGATCCGGTGTTGCAGCGAGTGTGAAAGGTACGGATATGAATAAGATCCGTGATATTGCAGATCAGGTTGCTGACATTATGGAAAATACGAAAGGTACTGTTGATGTTTCGGATGGACAGGAAGAAACAACAGAAGAAATGCACGTTGTTGTTGATAAAGAAAAAGCAATCAAAAATGGATTAACAGTTGCACAGGTTTATCAGGCTGTTTCTGCAGAATTGGCAGAGGGAACAAAAGCCACTTCTGTGACACAGAATGATACTAGCTATGATGTGGTTTTGGAGAAAAATTCAAAATATGCATCTTCTAGAGCCAAATTAAAAAATCTGAAATTGACAGGAAAAGTAGGAAATAATGAAAAAGAGGTTACACTGCAGCAAATAGCTAAAATTAAAAGTACAGATAGTTTATCTAGTATCTCGCGTGAAAATCAGACTAGATATATTACAGTCAGTGCGAATGTAAAAGATGGATATAATGCAACAAAATTGAACAGTCAGATTGAAAAGAAAATAAAGAAGATTGATTTACCAAAAGGTTACAGCATTGAAACTGGTGGAGAAGCAGAATCTATTTATGAGATGATGGAACAGCTTGTGTTGATGCTCGTACTAGCAATTGCATTTATGTATCTAATCATGGTTGCTCAGTTCCAGTCGTTGTTATCGCCATTTATCATTTTGTTTACTATTCCATTGGCATTTACGGGTGGTCTGTTTGGTCTGTTAATTTGTGGTATGGATTTAAGTGTGATTGCGATGATCGGTTTTGTCATGTTGGCAGGTATTATTGTAAACAATGGTATTGTCTTGGTTGATACAATCAATCAGTTGCGCGAACAGGGCTATGGACTGCAAGAAGCGATTATTACAGCTGGTTCTATGAGAATTCGTCCAATCTTTATGACGGCACTTACGACAATCCTTGGATTGTCAACCATGGCAATTGGTCTTGGTACTGGTTCTGAAATGACTCAACCGATGGCAATTGTAACAATTGGTGGATTGATTTATGGTACTCTGTTAACATTAATTGTCATTCCTTGTATTTATAGTCTTTTTATGAGGGAAAAAGGTGAACGAAGAATAAGAAAAGGCAGAAAAGGCAGAGAAAGAAAAATAAAATTTCATGGATTTAAACGGTTGAAAAAGAAAAAATAGTACACATGGTTAGTTATAAACTCAATTGGGGGATGCTTATGAAAAAGAAATTTAAACTCGATGTGATAAGATTAAATAAGTACCTGAGTGATGCGGGGATCTGTTCCAGAAGACAGGCGGATGTTTATATAAATCAGGGCTTGGTAACGGTAGATGGAAAGATTGCAGTTCCCGGAATGAAGGTGACACGAAAACAGGATGTACGATTTCAGGGAAAGTCGGTCGAGTTGATTGATGAATTGGAACTAATCGCATTTAACAAACCACGTGGAATTGTCTGCACAGCACAAAAAAAGGAAAAAGACAATATTATTGATTTTATCGATTATCATACAAAGATTTATCCAATCGGAAGATTAGATAAAGATTCAGAGGGATTAATCTTACTTACGAATGATGGAGAAATTTCAAATAGGATTCAAAAAGCACGATATTATCATGAAAAAGAATATATTGTGACGGTAGATCGTCCGATTACCTTTGAGTTTTTATATGGTATGCGTAATGGAGTTCCGATTTTAGATACAGTTACGCGTCGCTGCAAAGTGAAAAAGTTGAGTAGGAATCAGTTTTCGATTATATTAACACAGGGATTGAATCGTCAGATTCGTCGTATGTGCGAATATTTTGGATATCGAGTATTAAATTTAAAACGTGTACGTATTATGGATATTGAGTTGGGAAAACTAAAAACTGGTACTTATCGTAAATTAACCAGAAATGAAGTGAATAAATTAAAGAAGGAGCTTTTTGATGAGTCAGAAGACTAGAATGAAGCAGTTGATTGATCAGCTGAATGAAGCTGGGAAAGCTTATTATCAGGAAAATAGAGAGATTATGAGCAACTACGAGTATGATCAATTATATGATGAATTAGTTGCTCTTGAGAAAGAAACCAATACTGTATTTTCGAATAGTCCAACAATCCATGTTGGCTATGAGTTATTATCGGAACTGGTAAAAGAACCACATGATTCTCCGATGTTATCTCTTGATAAGACCAAAGAGGTTTCTGTATTAGAAGATTGGTTGGGGGAACAGGAAGGAATTTTATCTTGGAAATTGGATGGTCTTACTATCGTGCTCACATATGAGGGTGGAGAACTAATAAAGGCAGTTACCAGAGGAAATGGACAGATTGGAGAGGTTATTACAAATAATGCCAAGACGTTTGTAAATTTGCCTGCCAAAATTGATTTTCAGGGGAAATTAGTGATTCGTGGTGAAGCTATTATTAAGTATTCCGATTTTAAAAAAATGAATGAAAGCATACAGGAGATGGATGCCAAGTATAAGAATCCGCGAAATTTATGTAGTGGCTCCGTTCGACAGCTTAATAATGAAATAACAGCACAACGTAATGTTCATTTTTATGCTTTTGCTCTTGTAAGTGCAGATGGGAAAAATCTTTCGGATTCCGTAGAGCAGAGATTTCAATGGTTGGATGAACTAGGTTTTCAAGTGGTAGAATATCAAAGAGTAACAAGCAATACGATTTCAGATGTGGTCTCAGATTTTGCCAAGAGAATCAAAACGATTGATGAGCCGTCGGATGGGTTGGTTTTAATTTATGATGATCTGGTATATGGAGAAGGACTTGGAAGTACCGCAAAGTTTCCACGTAATTCCATTGCTTTTAAATGGAAAGACGAGACGGCAGTAACAAAGCTTTCTTATATTGAATGGAGTCCGTCAAGAACCGGATTGATCAATCCAGTTGCAGTTTTTGAACCAGTAGAATTGGAGGGATCGACGGTCAGTCGTGCAAGTCTCCATAACATTAGTATTGTTGAGAATTTAGAACTTGGTACGGGTGATGAAATTACTGTTTATAAAGCGAATATGATTATTCCTCAGGTTGCTGAAAATCATACACGCAGTCATACGATCAAACCAATTGAGTTTTGTCCTGCCTGTGGAGCACAGACAGCGATAAAGGAAGAAAACGGAGTAAAATCTCTCTATTGTTCAAATGAATTTTGCAGTGCAAAAAAATTGAAATTGTTTACTCATTTTGTTTCACGAGATGCAATGAATATTGATGGTATGTCGGAGGCAACGCTAAATAAAATGATTGAAAAAGGATTTTTGGCGGAGTTATATGATATTTATTCTCTTCATCAGTATCATGATGCTATTGTTGAGATGGAAGGATTTGGTGAGAAATCTTACAATAATTTGATTGCTTCGATTGAAAAATCAAAGGAAGTGATGTTACCCAATTTTCTTTATGCATTGGGTATTATGAATGTAGGACTTTCAAATGCCAAATTAATCTGTAAACATTTTCATTCTGACTGGAAGAAGATAAAACAGGCAGCAGCAAAAGACTTCGTAGAGATTGATGGAATTGGACAAGTAATCGCAGATTCTCTTGTGCATTATTTTGAGAATGAGCATAATCAGGGGTTGTTACAACACTTAGAGAGCATATTGACATTCATTAAAATAGAAGAAAGTGTTCAGGAAGCGTTATTAGAGGGTGTTCATTTTGTGGTCACCGGTTCGGTACATCATTTTAAAAACCGCAAGGAAGTGAAAGAAAAAGTAGAAGAATTAGGTGGTAAAGTTACCGGTTCGGTTACTTCAAAAACAAATTATTTAATTAATAATGATATCAATAGTAGTTCCTCTAAAAATAAAAAGGCAAAAGAGCTTGGGGTTCCGATTATTACGGAAGAACAATTTTTAGAGATGATAAAGTAAACATGTTAGGAAGGTGATAAAAATGCCGATTAGAATTGATGGAGAATTGCCGGCGAAAAAAATACTCGAGAGGGAAAATGTATTTGTAATGGATATGGAACGTGCGATTGCGCAGGATATACGTCCGTTAGAGATTGTCATTTTAAATTTGATGCCGACGAAACAGGCTACGGAACTTCATCTGCTGCGGAGCCTTTCCAACACACCGTTACAGATAGATGTTACTTTTTTACAAACGGAAAGTTATCGTCCAACGCACGTATCAAAATCTCATATGGAAAAGTTTTACACATTTTTCTCAAAAATCAAACATAAAAAATTTGATGGTATGATCATTACAGGTGCGCCTTTGGAAAAAATTGAATTTGAGCAGGTAGAGTATTGGAAGGAATTGACAGAAATTATGGAATGGACGAAGACAAATGTGACTTCGACTCTCCATATTTGCTGGGGTGCTCAAGCAGCGCTGTATTATCACTATGGAATCAAAAAGATATTTTTAGATAAAAAATTATCTGGAGTCTATAAACATCGTACGATACATAAAAAGACGCCATTGGTACGTGGATTTGATGATATCTTTTGTGTGCCACATTCTAGATATACAGCGAGTGATATGGATGAAATCAGAAATTGTAAGGATTTGATCATTCTCGGTGAATCAGATGAGGCAGGACCATATTTGATTAAAAATGAAACGGGTAGCCAGATTTTTGTAACAGGGCATCCGGAATATGATGTGATGACCTTGGATTACGAGTATAAACGTGATATTGCCAAAGGATTGGATATTGATATTCCGCAAAATTATTATATTGATGATGACCCGGAAAAAGGGCCAATCAAGTCTTGGCGTTGTCATGCCAATATGATGTACACGAATTGGCTTAATTATTACGTATATCAGTTGACTCCGTATGATCTCGGAAATGTAAAATAAATATTGTAATTGTATTGTCGTGATAAAAAGAGATATTCAAACGAACAGAATATCTCTTTTTGTTTTCTTTGAAACTGTAAAATATAAACAAATTAGTTGACAAATGTAAGAAATATGATATGATTGTAAATACATGGAAGACATACTATTAAAAGTAAAATATTAAAGGAGAAACGATGGAAATAAAAACATTCATAAAATATAGTTTCTGTATAATATTGAAATTTCTGATGATATTTTGTTGCTTGATCATTGGGAATGGCAATTTGATCTATGCAGCTTCACTGAATACAAAGGATGCCAAGGCGATTAAAGGCAGTAAGTGGGAATCTTCGATCCATCATTATTCCGGCTATGATGATGACAAATCAAAAGCTATGAAAGTAAAGGATGATTATGGATTTCGTTTGGAAGAGAAGAAAGATGCTAGAGGAAAAAGCCTTGTAAAATTTACTGTTTTGACAGGAAAAGAGATAAATGCACCAGATAAATTTCATGGAAAGGATTTAAATGCGGATACTAATGAACGTTTGGCCGGATATCACTGGTTTTATGCAGATAGTGCCAAAGATTCTTTCCGGGTAAAGATTACCGGCATGACAATCTGGCAAGATGGAAAGTGGATTGACGTTGATATTGTACGTACGATTTCTTCTCCGAAAATTGTAGATGTGTATGGGGATGGCTATGTGGCAATCGGCGCGGGTATTGCGGATTGTTGTTATGTCGGGCTGGATGAAATCACAGTCACAACCAATTTTTATAAAGGCGGGACTGATGAGAACATATCTTTAAAATCTAATCTGACCTTGACAGACATTGATGCCGCACAGTATGTCAGTATAAAAGCTGACAAAGTCACTGGAAGCTATGTATCTGCCGATACAAAATTATTATATATGGAATCTGGTGGTAAAGAGTATTATTGCTCTCCATATGAGAAGTATGATCAGGAAGCCTTTTCTGCGGTAGGATTTACTTTTGAAACTATCTCTTTTTCTTATTGCTTTGGCAAGGATATGGGAAGAGTAGGCGATGGAGATGGACACGCAAATAAAGTCATTCAGTTTGTCGGTTCCGGACAGAGTATGGTGAATTTTGAACCAGGGTCTCCGGTTAAGACGGTAACTGACGCTGATGAAGCAAAGACAGAGGAAAATACGATAAATCATTTAGGGGAGTCATGGACTTATAATGTCAGTCAGGGTATTCCGGCAGTATCTGAAAAATTTTATTATGACAGCTTTGTCTTTGAGGATACGATCGAGGAATGTATGAAAATCCTGGATGTAAAAGTGACAGCTTCTACGGGAACTTCTGAAAAAGATGCAACATCTCTCTTTATGATCAGTCGTAGTGGAAACAATATAAAAGCAACAGCTAAGAATCCAAAAGCAGCTGCTTTTTATCAGAATACGGTCTATACTTTAAAAATTAAGGTAAAAATGGATGTTCCAGAGAATGCGAGTGAAGCACAGCTTGCAGATTTAAAGCAAAAATGGAAAGCACATAGTCATTACAACGAAGAAAAGCGGATAATAACAGAAATAAACCGTGCAAAGACAATTATTGATGGAACTGCTCGTCCATCTAACGACGCAAAGACAACCATAAAAGTACAACCGGTAAAGACGGTCAGTGATTCAGATGAAACTGAGGTAAGACAGAATTCGATTCGCCATTTAGCACAGAGTTGGACGTATAAGATTACGCAGCCAATCTCAAAAGGAGCAAATGCAGAGGATTATTATGATAGTTTTTCTTTTAAGGATGAGATGGAAAAGTGTTTAAAAATTGGAACTATCAAAGTAAAAACTGATGATGGTACTGATGTTTCAGAATGGTTTAATCTTAGTAATCATGACAATAGTGTCATTGCAGCTTTAAAAAATCCGAAAGCTGAGGCATTTTATCAACACGCAGCTTATATATTGGAAATTAGTGTTAAGATGGATATTCCAGATAATCCAACGGAAGACCAAATTGAGGCATTAAAGACCAAATGGAGTAGCCATGGGCATTATAATGAGACTAAGACAAAGATTGTAGAAAACAACCGTGCATATACGAGGATCAATGGTATAAATGATATCACGAATACAGCCACTACCGATATTCAGTTACCAAAGACTTCTGAAAATGAACCAGGGCTTACGATAAAAAAAGTGGTAGATCATTATGAATGGCAGGTTGGTGATAAGGTACATTATACAGTAAAAGTGGATCAAAATAATAAGGAGGCAGATGTGACCTATCTTGTTATCAAAGATATTTCTTTACCAGATTCTCTTGCTATCAACATGGATTCAATCAAAGTAGATGGAATTAACGCTGATTATTATACTTTGTCACGGTCAGGAAATGGATGGATTCTGGCATCCAAAAATGATTATGTGCTTCCTTACGGCAAGGCAATTTCAATTTCTTTTGATGCCGTGGCCATGAAAGCATCCAATGGAACAATCATTAATAATGAAGCATCTGCTATTGCTGTCGGAGTTCCAGAAAAGAAGGACAAAAAGCAGGTATATATTAATTCGCCAAAGATTGATGTTGAAAAGACAGCACCTGAGCGTAACTACAAAATTGGTGATACTGTTGGCTACAAAGTGACAGTCGTGAACCGTAATCCTGGAACGTTTATGAGAAATATTGAATTGCATGATCTTGTGCAAACAGACGGTTTGGCAATCAAAGAAGGTACACTAGCTGTCATGATCGATGGTAAAAATGTAACTGATCAGGTAGAAATTGTTTATCAAGAAGATGGAAAAGGATTTGATATACTGACATCCTATAATATGAGGAATGGTGATGTCCCATGTATAGGGCTTTCCCCATATAAAGATATGCAAGAATGGGTATCTAAGGTTTTAATCACTTACGAAGCAACAATTGTCAAATCGTTTGCGGACGATAGTGTATTAGAAAATGTAGTTACTGTTCCAGCGACCGAAAACACCAATGGAGATAAAATTAAAGATGATCCTGAAATCCCAAGTGGAGGTGGGAAATCGACGGAGGACATATCCCTAAAATCGCCTGCATTGGATATTATCAAGAAGTCGAATAAGCAGTCTTATAAAGTCGGTGATACTGGACATTATACATTGGTGGTAAAGCAGACAAAGGAGGAGACAACAGCAAAAAATCTTACAATCACGGATTCTTTTGATAAGAAAAAAGGTGCAGAAATCATTCCAGATACAATGATTGTTAAGAAAAATGGCAGTGATATTACTAAGGAATGTAAAATAAAGGCGGATTCTGAAGGTTTTCGGATTGAAACAGGAAAAAATATGACGGATGAAGATGAGATAACGGTAACGTATGATGTTTTGTTTGTTCTTACCGGGCAATACACCAATACAGCAGTGGTATCTTCTGAGAATACCAAAGAGGATCAAGCGGTGAACGAGATAGAGGTAATAGCAGAAGCATATCCATCCTTAAAAATTGAAAAATCATCAGATCAAGAACAGTACACAATTGGAGATACAGGATACTATACGTTAATTATCAAACAAACAAAAGATGAAGTGGATGCAGAAAATGTTGTTGTTACAGATTGTTTTGATAAGCAGAAGGGAATGAAACTTAATGCAGATTCGCTTGTTATAAAATTAAACAATAAAAACATTACGCAAGAATGCAAAGTAGAGACAAAAGAAAACAGTTTTACAATTGCCACAGGGAAAAGTTTGTCTGCGAGTGATGAACTAACGGTAAGCTATGCTGTTGTCTTTAACGCTTCCGGAAACTTTATGAATATAGCATCTACAGAAGCAGACAATGCAAATAAAAAAGAAATCGAACACATTGTTGATATAGCCGAACCACCGGTATTGGAAGTTGAAAAAAGTACTGAGCAGAAGGCTTATGCAATCGGGGATGATGTAATCTACACGCTTATGGTCAGACAGATGACGGCCGGAGCAACAGCAAAAAATGTTGTCATCACAGATGCTTTTGAGCAGACGGATGGTGCGATGGTTGATGAGGATTCCATTCGGGTAAAACGCAATGGTAAAAATATCACGAACGACTGTAAGATTACAGTTCAGGGTAGTATGTTTACGATTGAAACAGAAAATGATCTTTCCACAGATGACGAACTGATTATCACCTATCATACAATATTTAGTAAAAAAGGAAATTATAAAAATGTAGTTGTGGCGAAAGCGGATAATGCAGGGGAACAAAAAGAAGAACACGAAGTGGAAGTATTAAAACCAGAACTTACAATCAAAAAAGTGGCCAACAGATCAGAATATAACACTGGAGATACTGGTACTTATACTTTGACGATGAGACAGTTAAAAGATGGTATCTTTGCAAAAAATGTTGTCATTGAGGATGCATTTACTCAAAAGGAAGGTGTTTCGATTATTGCTGACAGTGTAGTTGTTAAGCTTGAAAATGAAGATATTACAAAAGATTGTAATATTACGGTCAAAGAGAATGGATTTATGATTGAGACAGGAAAAAATCTTGGATCGAATGAGCAGATGACTGTTATTTATCAGGTGAAATTTTCGGCTTCTAATAAATACACGAATATAGCGGAAGCAAACGCCGACAATACAGAAAAAGCCCAAACAGGAAATACTGTGCAAGTGCATTCACTAGATGTAACGCTTCTCAAGGGGGCAGATAAGAAATCTTATAAAATTGGTGATATTGTAAACTATAAAGTGGCGTTCTCGTTAAAAAAGAAAAATACAGTCTGCAAAGATGTCGTAATGAAAGATATACTTCCGGATGGATTAGAATTTTTAACAAGTACTGTTCGTGTCAAAGGATTGGCAACGGGAAGATATACCTTTGTGATAAAAGATAATGTATTGACTCTTCATATCGGCGAACTAAAATATGGAGAGAATGTGAGTGTTTACTATCAGGCGAAAGTTCTGTCTTCTGCTCTTGGTAAAACTCTGATCAATAAAGTATCTGTGACAGGTACTAATATAGAAGCGGCTCAAACGGAAGCTGCCGTCAAAGTGCCAAAAATAAATTCTATATCGGCAGAAAAGAAAAATAATAACAAAACAGGATTTTCCGTTCCCAAAACAGGTGATTATGTGACGATGGTACCTTATATGTTGGTGCTGTTGATTGCGGGTATGATCGCATTTGTCTTGATTCACAAAAAAGAAAAGAAAAATCACAAATAAAAATTAGTTGAACAAACATTTTTTTTATGATAGTATTCTTATCGAAAGTGAGGAGAATTTATGATAAAATTAATTGTAACAGATGTCGATGATACAATCATTGAAGAAAGTCATACAGATTTAAATCCAGAATATTTCGATGTAATACGTGAGTTTCGTAAAAAAGGTGTTATTTTTGTCGTTGCCAGTGGACGACAAAAACCGAGCGTTAAGAAAACATTTATACCTGTGAATGATGAGATTATGTATTTGGCTGACAATGGAACAGATATAGAGACACCTGATTTTATATCATCTATTCCTTTTGCTGATGGTGATTATGAAAAATTAGCAAAAGATTTAAAAAAACTCGGTAATGGATACGAAATTATGGCATGCAAACCCAATATTTCTTATATTGAAGAATCAGCAGAAGAGTATTATAATCGCATGACACAGAATTATGGTTACTCTGCACAGAAAGTATCAGATATTATCAATTTGGACGGTATTTGCAAAGTTTCACTATATAACAAAAATGGTATTGATTCAGAAGTAGAACGAAGCATGCATGAACTTTGGGATGATAGAATGGATGTTTGTATTGCTGGTCTTTGGTATTTAGATTTTATGGGCAAAGGGTGTAATAAAGGTAAAGGACTTTCAGTAATCCAAGATCATTATGGAATTAAACCAGAAGAAACAGTGGCATTTGGTAATGCGGATAATGATATTCCAATGCTTTTACAAGCTAAATATAGTTATGCAGTTGAAAATGCCAGCGACAATTTAAAAAAGGTTGCTTCTGAAGTCATTGGTCCAATGAAAGAAGATGCAGTTTTGAAGAAAATGAAAGAAATTTTGAGACAATTATAAGATTCCTGTAAGGAGAAGTACATATGTTAGAGGCAGTTATTTTTGATATGGATGGGGTTATTTCAGACTCTGAGCGGTTGTATGTGGGAATTAAAAATGAAGTGCTTGCACACTTTGGAATTATCAATGTTCCCTATGAATATCACATGCAGTTTATGGGCACAACACATGCTCATCAATGGAAAGTGATGCGTAAAGATTTTCATAGAGAAGATGTTTCTGTAGATGAATATTTAGAGTTTTTATATGCAACAAAAGAACGGGTTTTTACAGAAGCTGGAGTGGGACCGATTTGTGGAGTTATTGAATTTATCCATGATTTAAAAGATGCAGGGTATCCAATTGCCGTTGCTTCCTCTGGCACATTAGAGGAAATCACGAATATGCTTCGTTCACTTGGTATATTGGAACAATTCGATGCTCTGTCATCTGGCTGGGAAGTAGAACATAGTAAACCGGCACCAGATGTATTTTTAAATGCGGCCAAAAAGCTTGGGGTAGCACCCGAAAATTGCATTGTCATTGAAGATGCTCCAAATGGAGCAATTGGAGCAAAAGCAGCGGGGATGTATTGTCTTGGATTTCGAAATGCAGACTTCCCAATGAGTGACATGAAAGAAGCAGATACGGTATTTGAACGCTATGCAGATATCGATGTGGAATATTGTCAAAATTTATTAAAATAGAACAGTATGTCATATTAGTAGAGTATGCTCTCTTTTAAGTAATAAGGTGATTGAATAAAAATCTGTTACTTAAAAGAGAGCGGTTTTATTTTCATAGATTTTTTCAGGGGATTTGAAAACTATGTTTTAATAAGCAATGATTAATGCTGTAATAATTGTTCAGCAATCAGATCGCTTGTGATCAATACATCCACAAGACCAGTTTTTAGGGCAACCTTGGTGGCTTCTATTTTATAATCGTCATAAATGATGGCAACCTTTGTTGGAATCTTTTTTAGATCGTCCAAAGAAATTCCAATCAGCCGATCATTAAAGGCACTTTCGATCGTGTTGCCATTTTGGTCAAATACTCGTCCCATGATTTCACCAATTCCACCGGCAAGTTTTAGTTCTTTTAACATTTGTGCTTTTTCTTCTGCCAGACATCCAATGGCAGATCGTTCACTTAAATCTCCAATGCTGAAAAAAGCGATGTCACATGCTTTTGCTTTCTCTAATGTTAATGCTATTTCTGGTTCCTGCAAAAGCAATTGCTTTAATTCGGGATTATTACTATACATTGGAGCGGGAAGACTGTAATTGATTCCACGAATGAGTTCGGAAAGTCTGGAGGAAAGTAAACTCGAGTAAGTTAGACGCAAATAATCTTTCGTCTGTGAAGCTGGTGAATTTGTGCCAAGAAAAGGAACAACCCGTACGCCTTTGGTCTTGATTGTTTTTCCTAGATTTTCTGCATCAAAAGCATCAATCCAGTGTTTCATTGTCGTGCCCCATGTAAGTCCTATGACCAGATCATTTTTTAAAACTCTTGCCAGATAACGGGCAGCAGTCTTTGACACTTCATATTCTATGCTTGTGTCTTCTTTGCTCAATGCGACACCAGCTTCTTTAATCTGATATTTCTTTTCCAGCTTTTTTTCAATTTCTACAGATGATTCCGTAGGAAAATCAAAAATGACCTTGATGTAGCCTGCCTTTTTAGCAGCAGTCAAAGCACGGGATACCGTTGTTCTTGATATATTTAATTTGGTGGCGATAACATGTTGTGACAGTTCATCGCGATAATACATGTCAGCAACTTTCATCAAAAAGCGTTCGTCTCTACGTTTCATATTCTGTTCCTTTCTAGATTAGGGGGATAGGTTTCTGATATCCATTGTAAATCTTTTGTGCGAAAAAATTCTTTTATAAAAAAATTGATTTGCATATTTGTGCATAGATGAACATATTTTCTAAAAATATGATAAAATGATTTTTTTATGAAGTCAAGGATATGAATTGAAGAAAAAAGAGAAAGATGCTATAATTTAAATACTGACATTGTATGTCATTGTACAAAAGAAAAATAAATAATAATTACAATAGAAAGAATAGGAGATTTGTTAGTATGGGTAAATATTTTGGTACGGATGGATTCCGTGGAGAAGCAAATGTCACCTTAACTGTTGATCATGCATATAAAGTAGGACGATATCTGGGATGGTATTTTAGAAGCGAGGGACATCGTCCTCAGATCGTAATTGGAAAAGATACCAGAAGAAGTAGTTATATGTTTGAATATTCTCTGGTTGCCGGTCTTACAGCATCTGGTGCAGATGTATATCTTCTTCATGTTACGACTACACCAAGTGTATCTTATGTTGTTCGTACAGAAGGATTTGATTGTGGAATTATGATTTCAGCCAGCCATAATCCATATTATGACAATGGAATTAAGATCATCAATGGCAGAGGTCATAAGATGGAAGCAGAAGTAGAAGAAAAAATCGAAGCATATATTGATGGGAAGACAGAGGAAATTCCTCTTGCAAAAAAAGAAAGTATCGGTGCGACAACTGATTATTCTATGGGACGTAATCGCTATATTGCTTATTTGATTTCTCTTGCAACACGTTCTTTTAAACATATGAGAGTCGGATTAGATTGTGCAAACGGAAGTGCATATGCAATTGCCAAAAATGTATTTAATGCGTTAGGTGCACATACTTATGCAATTAATAATAATCCAGATGGACTGAATATTAATACGGATTGTGGTTCTACTCATATTGAAGTATTACAGAAGTTTGTAAAAGAAAACAGTCTTGATGTTGGATTTGCTTTTGATGGGGATGCAGATCGTTGTATTGCTGTCGATGATCAGGGAAATATTGTAGATGGTGATTTGATTTTATATGCCTGTGGTACATATATGAAAGACTGCGGAGCGTTAAATAATAATACAATTGTAACAACAGTCATGTCTAATCTGGGATTGTATAAAGCACTTGATAGAGCTGGAATCCGTTATGAAAAGACGGCTGTCGGAGATAAATATGTAAATGAAAACATGACAACCAATGGTCATAGTCTAGGTGGAGAACAGTCTGGACATATTATTTTTAGCAAACATGCTACAACTGGTGATGGCATCCTGACTTCTTTAAAAATTATGGAAGCAATGCTTGAACAAAAACAGCCGCTTAGTAAATTAGTGGAACCAGTTACGATTTACCCACAGCTATTACAAAATGTACGTGTGAAAGATAAACAGACAGCACAGGAAGATCCAGATGTAATTGCAGCAGTTCAGTCTGTAGAAAAAGCTTTGGGAGATGATGGAAGAATCTTAGTAAGACAGAGTGGTACAGAACCACTGATTCGTGTTATGGTAGAAGCTAAGACTGATGAAATTTGTCAGAAGCATGTGAAAGAGGTTGTGGATGTTCTGATTGCCAATGGACATGTTGTGGAATAATTTTCACAGAAAATGGCTGTATAACAGGAGCAAAAAATGTCAAAACAATACGCAGACATTATTATAAATATATCGCATGAGGCACTTGATAAGGTATTTCAATATGAAGTGCCTTTTGCGTTGCAAAAAAAAATTTCTACCGGTATGCAGGTAGTTGTACCATTTGGACGTTGGAATAAAGAGCAGACGGGATATGTGATTCGGTTGTCAGATCATGCCGATTATGAAGAAAATAAAATCAAAGAAATTTTACGGATTTCGGAAAAAGGAGTTTCGATTGAAGGAAAACAGATTCAGTTGGCATACTGGATTCGTGAACAATATGGGTCAACGATGATTCAGGCTTTGAAAACTGTTTTGCCAATGGAAAAAAAGGTGGAACAAAGACTAGTAAAAACGGTTCGCTTGGCATTAAATAGACCGGAAGCAGAATTTTTTTTGGAACAGGCAAAGGCAAAAAGCAGGAGGGCTCAGGCACGATTACTGGAAGAATTAATGGAGCATTCGCAACTCTCATGGGAAATAGTGACGAAACAACTAAAAATTCCACGGACAACGCTAAAACGTCTGGAAGAGCAAAAAGTGATCACTGTGGAAAGTCAGAATTTATATCGCAATCCGATTGCGTTTCAAGTTCAAAAGCAGACACCGAAGAGATTAAATCTTAGGCAGCAGATGATTTCTGATGAATTTAAACATGATTTTTTAGCAAAGAATTATAAAACGTATCTGTTACATGGCGTGACCGGTAGCGGAAAGACGGAAGTTTATATGGCAGCAATTGAAACCGTTTTATCACAGGGAAAGCAAGCAATTGTTTTGATACCAGAGATTGCACTTACGTACCAGACTGTCAAACGTTTTTATGAACGATTTGGAGATCGGATTTCAATCATGAATTCTAAATTATCTCAGGGGGAGCGTTATGATCAGATGCTGAGAGCAAAAAATGGTGAAGTAGATATTATGATCGGACCTCGTTCTGCATTATTTACTCCATTTCGTGATTTAGGTCTGATCGTGATCGATGAGGAACATGAAAGTAGTTATAAAAGTGAGAGTGTACCCAAATATCATGCTCGGGAGACAGCGATTGCTCGCGCTTCGTTAGAGGGAGCATCCGTTATATTGGGTTCTGCAACACCGAGTATTGAATCCTATACCTATGCCCGAGAAGGAAAGTATCAATTATGGGAGCTTTTTGACCGGGCGGCTCCGGGAAGTATGATGGCAAATGTTCATATCGAGGATATGCGTCTGGAATTAAAGGAAGCTAATCGCAGCTTATTTAGCCGAAAATTAAGAATGATGATAGAGGAACGATTGGAGAAAGGACAACAGATTATGTTATTCTTAAACCGTCGAGGATATGCGGGATTTGTCTCTTGCCGGAGTTGTGGACATGTTCTAAAATGTCCACATTGTGATGTGTCACTGACAGCTCATCGTGGACAGAAACTAGTTTGCCACTATTGTGGTTATCAAATCGTAGCACCAAAGATTTGTCCAGATTGTGGAAGTCCATACATTGGTGCGTTTGGGATTGGTACTCAAAAGGTTGAATATCTAGTTAAAAAAGAGTTTCCAGAGGCAAGAACTTTGCGTATGGACATGGATACAACACGAAAAAAACATAGCCACGAAGAAATTTTATCTGCATTCTCTAATGGGGAAGCTGATATATTAATTGGTACGCAGATGATTGTCAAAGGACATGACTTTGCCAATACAACATTAGTGGGAATTCTTGCTGCTGATATGTCATTATATAGTAATGATTTTCGTGCCAGTGAACGAACCTTTCAACTGTTGACACAGGCAGCTGGAAGAGCTGGCAGAGGTAATCTTGCTGGTGATGTGGTTATTCAGACGTATAATCCAGAACATTATAGCATTGTGACAGCTGCAAAGCAGGATTACAAATTGTTTTATGAACAAGAATATGAATATCGGAAACTGTTAATGTATCCACCGGTTTGTCAGATGTTGGTCGTATTTGTCGGGTGTTCAGAATTCGATATTGGTAAAAAAGCAACAGATATGCTTGCTCAAAAAATGCGACAAAAATATATGAATATGGAAGGTCTTTCGATTATTGGTCCAAGCCAAGCGGCAATTACAAAAATAAAAGACACATATCGCTATGTCATTTATATCAAACATGTAGAATATGCAAAGCTTGTCGAAGTGAAAGATGATTTGGAATTCTACATGGAAAATCAAAAGATCTATGAAAAAGTCATGGTGACATTTGACTTTAACCCTATGATTGGATATTAATTTATGATAAGATAGATAAGTAAAAGAATGTAAAGAAGCGTTCTGCGAGCATACCAATATATCATCCTATGGATGATCATGCTTCGCATGCAAGGAAAAACTCTGCGAGCATACCAGGATATCATCCTATGGATGATCATGCTTCGCATGCAAGGAAAGGAAATAGAGATGGCGACTAGAAAAATTCGTGAGATGGGTGATGAACTTTTAAGAAAGACATCAAAACCTGTTAAAAAAGTAACAGAAAGAACCAAAATCATGATTGATGATATGTTTGAAACAATGTATGAAGCACAAGGAGTAGGTCTTGCGGCACCACAGATTGGTATTTTAAAAAGAGTGGTTGTCATTGATGTAGGTGATGATAATCCATTGACACTGATCAATCCAGTTATTACGAAAACAGATGGTGAGCAGACTGGTGATGAAGGATGCCTGAGTGTACCGAATAAAGTGGCAGAGGTCACAAGACCAAACTATGTTGTTTGTGAAGCGTTAGATGAAGAAATGAAGCCTTTTACAGTAGAAGCGGAAGGCTTATTGGCAAGAGCTATTTGTCATGAGTGTGATCATTTGGATGGTATTTTATATCCTGATGTAGCAAATGGTCCATTGATGGATGTGTCAGATGTTATGGAAGATGCAGAAGAAATAGAAGAATAGGAGGAGACCAATGCGGGTTGTATTTATGGGAACTCCGGATTTTTCTGTGCCAACTCTGCAGGCAATGATCGATCATCATGATGTGATTGCAGTGGTAACTCAGCCGGATAAACCAAAAGGAAGAGGAAAACAAATGGTATTTTCGCCTGTAAAGGAAAAAGCTCTAGAATATCAGATTCCTGTTTATCAGCCGGTAAAGGCGAGAGAACCTGAATTTGTTCAGATTTTAAAAGAACTAAATCCTGATGTGATTGTTGTAGTTGCATTTGGACAGATTCTGTCAAAAGAGATACTGGAAATTCCAAAATATGGATGTATCAATGGACATGCATCTATTTTGCCAATGTACCGAGGCGCTGGTCCAATTCAATGGGTTGTGATCAATGGAGAAACGGAAACTGGTATCACAACAATGAAAATGGATGAAGGGCTTGATACTGGCGATATGATCGAAATTACTCGAATTCCAATTGATGCAAAAGAGACTGGTGGAAGCCTGTTTGATAAATTAAAAGATTTAAGTGGAACATTAATGATTTCTACATTGGAGAAACTAGAAAATGGAACTGCTGTCTTTACACCGCAGGGGGATGGAAAGACCTGTTATGCACCAATGTTAAATAAAAAAATGGGAAACATTGATTTTACGAAATCAGCAAAAGAGATTGAATGTCTGATTCGCGGATTAAATCCATGGCCAAGTGCCTATACAAAATGGAATGGAAAAAGTCTGAAAATATGGGATGCAGATGTAGAGAATCGAAATGCAGATGATGAGCCAGGTACGATCATAGATGTCACGAAGACAGCAATTGTTGTTCAGACGGGTGATGGAGCCTTGGCATTAAAAGAAATTCAGCTTGCCGGTAAAAAGAGAGTGAAGACGGATGCATTTTTATTAGGATATAAAGTGCATGTCGGAGAAAAGTTAGGGGAATAACATGAGCCAAACAAGAGAGCTTGCACTGGATATTTTGGTAGATATTGATAAGAAAAAGAGTTTCAGCCATTTGGCATTGTCAGATACACTGCGGAATTATCAATTTATGGAAAAGCAGGATCGGGCATTTTTGACAAGAATCTGTCAGGGAACACTCGAAAATCAGATTCAGATTGATTATATTATCAATCAATTTTCAAAAGTGAAAATAACAAAATGTAAGCCAGTGATTCGGGCGATTCTTCGGATGGGCGTTTATCAGCTAAAATATATGGATCATGTTCCGAATTCTGCAGTATGCAATGAAGCAGTAAAACTTGCCAAAAAAAGAGGTTTTTATAATTTAGCCGGTTTTGTCAATGGAGTCTTGCGAAATATTGCCAGAAATATAGATCAAATTGTCTATCCGGATGAGAAAAAAGAACCGATAAAATCATTATCGATTCAGTATTCTATGCCTGAGTGGCTGATTTCTGAATGGCTAAAAGAGTATGATATAGAAACAATAAAAAAAATCTTGCAAAGTTTTTTGAAAGTTTCACCAACAACAATTCGTGTGCAGAGACAAAATGCTTCGATTACGGAAGTGAAGGATTCTTTGCAAAAAGAACAAATTCGGGTATTACCAGGTAATTTTATGCCAGAGGCATTACAAATATCAGGATATGATTATTTGGAAGACCTAAAACCTTTTCAAGAGGGAAAAATTGTTGTACAAGATGAGAGTTCTATGTTAGTCGGACAACTAGCTGACCCAAAAGAAGGAATGCTTGTACTCGATGTTTGTAGTGCACCAGGTGGAAAAGCCTTGCATATCGCTGATAAATTGCATGGCACTGGCTCTGTCATTTCTCGTGATCTGACAGAATACAAAGTAGATTTGATTGAAGAAAATAGAGAACGTCTTCAATGCAACAATCTTAGCGTACAGGTATTTGATGCATTAGACGAGGATCAGGATTTGATTGGAAAAGTGGATCTGGTGATTGCTGATCTTCCTTGTTCTGGGCTTGGTATTATTGGAAAAAAACATGATATTAAATATAATGTGACAAAGGAAAAAATTGAGGATTTGGTGATATTACAAAGACAGATTTTAGCTGTTGTCACAAAATATTTAAAACAAGATGGAGTTTTGATGTACAGTACCTGTACGATCAGCAAAAAAGAAAATATAAGAAATGTACAGTGGATGATAGATCATCTTGGCTTAGAATTAATTGGTTTTGATGAACTGATGCCAGAAAGTTTATTCATTGAAACGGCAAAGGATGGATATATTCAACTTCTTCCGGGAATCCATCCATGCGATGGATTCTTTATCGCAAAGTTAAGGAGGAAAAGATGACAGATATAAAGTCGATGACATTTTTCGAATTAGAAAATTATATAGAGAGTCTTGGTGAAAAGAAATTTCGCGCTAAACAGCTTTATGACTGGATGCATAAAAAACTTGCCAGAAACTTTGATGAAATGTCAAATATTCCGAAAAACTTAAAACAAAAGATAAAGGATGACGCAGGAATGTGTTCTGTTAAGGAAGTCGCGCACTTGACATCTGATATAGATGGAACAGAGAAATTTATTTTTGAACTATACGATGGAAGCATTATCGAGAGTGTACTTATGAGATACAAACATGGAAATTCTGTGTGTATCTCTTCTCAGGCAGGTTGTCGGATGGGCTGTCGTTTTTGTGCTTCTACAATTGGTGGTTTAACAAGATGCTTAGAGCCTTCGGAAATGCTTGATCAGATTTATCATATCCAGCATGAGACAGGAGAACGGGTGTCTAATGTTGTTGTCATGGGAACGGGAGAACCATTTGATAACTTTGATCATTTGATCCGGTTTCTGGATCTTTTGACGAATGAGAAAGGGCTTCATATCAGCCAAAGAAATATTACAGTTTCTACTTGTGGTATCGTGCCAAAGATTTATGAATTAGCTGAAAAAAAGTTGCAGATAACATTGGCAATTTCTTTGCATGCGCCTAATGATGAGATGCGTAAGGAATTAATGCCAATTGCAAATAAATATTCGATACAAGAAATCATGGATGCCTGTGATGCATATGTTGCTGCGACAAATCGTCGTATTACATTTGAGTATAGTTTAGTAAAAGGAGTTAATGATCAGCCGGAACATGCCAGAATGTTAATTCAGCTTTTACGTGGAAAGTTATGCCATGTAAATTTGATTCCGGTCAATCCGATAGAAGAAAGGGACTATCAGCAGTCAACGAAAGAATCTATCTATGAATTTCAACATTTGTTGGAGAAACAGCATATACGGGCAACTGTTCGCAGGGAAATGGGCAGAGACATTCAGGCAGCATGTGGGCAGTTGAGAAAACGTTATATAGAGAAAAAGGGGGTATAGTATGGAATCCTATGGAAAGAAAGATATTGGATGTGTCCGATCAGAAAATCAGGATAGTATATTTTTTACGGATGAACCAATTGGAATGTTAAGAAATTTATATATCGTAGCTGATGGCATGGGAGGACATAATGCAGGTGCCTATGCTTCCAGTTTTGTAACGGATGAACTTGTTGAAAATGCGAGGAAATCTCAGGGATGGGATGTAGTGGCATTTTTGGAAAATGTATTAAAACAATTAAATGCAGAACTTTTACGAAAAGGTGCAAATGAAAGTGCCTATGCAGGTATGGGTACTACGGCGGTTGCTGCATCTGAAAAAGATGGAGTATTGTATGTGGTAAATGTAGGCGATAGTCGTTTGTATCATATTCATCATGGTGAGATGAAACAGATTACGGTGGATCATTCTTATGTTCAGGAATTGATCTCAGCCGGAGTAATCAAAAAAGAAGAAGGAAAAAATCATCCAAATAAAAATATGATTACAAGAGCAGTTGGAGCTCCACAATTATTAAATGTAGATCATTTCATTGTGCCACTTGAGGATGGGGATTATGTCCTTTTATGTTCAGATGGATTACATGGAATGTTAGAAGATGAGGAAATAAAAGAACTAATTTTGATAGAGAATCAGACATTAGAAGATAAAACGAATGCCTTGATCGAGAAGGCAAAGCAAAAAGGCGGAAAAGACAACATTGCAGTTGTTCTGATGAAAATGGGAAGCCGAGGTGAAAAAACATGCTAAAAGCGGGAACCATATTAGGCGATCGTTATGAAATTATGAAGAGAATCGGTGCTGGCGGCATGGCGGATGTTTATATGGCAAAAGACGAAAGGCTCAGTCGCTTTGTAGCGATTAAGGTACTAAAAGAAGAATTTAGTTCCGATGATGGTTTTTTGAGGAAGTTTGATAAAGAAGCGCAGGCCGTAGCTGGTTTGATCCATCCCAATATTATCAATGTATTTGACGTAGGTGTTGAAGGGGATATCCATTATATTGTTATGGAGCTTGGGGATGGAATAACATTAAAAGAATATATCAAAAATAAGAGACGTCTGACAGCGGCGGAAACAGTCGATTTTTCGATTCAGATAGCGGAAGCGATCGGATGTGCACACGACCATAAAATTATACATCGAGATATCAAGCCTCAGAATATTCTTGTGTCAAGTCATGGGGCAATCAAAGTAACAGATTTTGGAATTGCGAAAGCGGCAAACTCAAATACAATGACTGCAACGGCCATTGGATCTGTACATTATCTTTCACCGGAACAGGCGAGAGGTGGATTTTCGGATTCTCGTAGTGATATCTATGCCTTAGGGATTACAATGTATGAAATGGTAACGGGAAGAGTACCATTTGATCATGAAAATGGAGTGACGATTGCATTGATGCATTTGCAGAATGATGTTATTCCACCACAGGAGATTAATAGTGAAATTCCCAAAAGTCTGGAAAAAATTATATTAAAATGTTTAGCAAAAAAACCAGAAGAACGATATCAAAATGCACAGGAATTAGTGATTGATTTAAAACAGGTATTTGATGATCCGGATGGTGAATTTGTAGTTATGCCAGTGTTTGTTGATGATTCACCAACGCAGATGATTGGGGAACAGGCAATCAATCAGATTAAATCAGAAATTGCTGACCGTTCTTTGGAGAGCGATAAAAAAGAAGAAGTGGAAGAACAAGAAGAACCAGAACCGGAAGGGATGGTTGATGGTGATGACGATGATGATGAAGATTCTGTTAGTGGAAAAATGGAAAAATTGATCATTATACTTGCAATCGTTGTAGCGATTATCATAGCAATTGGTATTTTTTCACTTGTCGGTAAGACGTCTGGATTATTCAAGATTGCGAAAGACGAAACTACGACTGAGAAGACAACGGAAAATACAACAGCAACACGGACAGACTATAAAGTGACAAAAGTGCCCAATGTTGTTACACTGACAAAAGAAGCGGCAAAGGAAAAATTAGAAGCAGAGAATCTAAAATGTCACGTAGATTATGAGGAAAACGATGCCTATAATTTAGGATGTGTGATTCGTCAGAACATTGAAGCAGAACGTGAGGTAGAAGAGGGAACAACAGTTACGATTACTGTAAATTCTGGTAAGGTGAAAAAAAGTGTTCCAGATGTGAAGGGAGATTCTCAATCTGTAGCGACAAAAACGCTTCGAAATGTTCCATTTAAGGTAGCTGTTAAAGAGGAATACAATGATAAGGTGGCATCTGGGTATGTGATTTCACAAAATCCAACTGCTGGAACAAAGATGGCGAAAGAGTCTACAATTACGATCGTTGTTAGCAAAGGAAGTGGAACAGTCGTAGTTCCAAGTTTAACAAACTATACGCAAAATGAAGCCAAAAAACAGTTGGCTAATATGAACTTAAAATTGGGAACAGTTACAAAAGAATATAGTGATAAAATCAAAAAAGGTTATGTCATGGGACAGGGGATTCCTGCCAAAAAGCGTGTAAATAAGGGTACTGTTGTTAGTATCGTCATTAGTCTTGGACCAAAAACAACCAAAGCAACGACGACAGCAGCACCAACAACGACTGCAACACCAACGGAGACAACGACAGAGGAAGATGTGGATGAATAAATTGCAGGGAAAAATTATAAAAGGAATTGCCGGATTTTATTATGTATATGTCAATGGTTATGGATTGTTTGAATGTAAGGCGAAGGGAGTATTTCGCAACAAAAAGCAAAAGCCTCTTGTTGGCGACAATGTAGAGATTTCAGTCATCAGTGAAGAACAAATGACTGGTAATATGACAGAGATTTTTCCACGAAATAATGAATTATTGCGACCAGCAGTTGCAAATGTTGATCAGGCATTGTTGGTTTTTGCAATGAAAGATCCGAAACCAAATCTGAATTTGTTAGATCGATTTTTGATGATGATGTTGAAACAAAATGTTCCCACGATGATCTGTTTTAATAAATCGGATATTGTTAATGAAGCAGATCAACAGAATTTGCGTGACATTTATCAAAATTGCGGATGTGAACTCATATTTACCAGTACATATACCCAAAGTGGTATTGAGACAATTCAAGAGCTGATACATGGAAAAACAACAGCACTTGCAGGGCCATCTGGTGTCGGCAAATCTTCCTTGTTGAATTGTCTAGATCCGGATGTCAAAATGGAGACCGGACTGGTCAGTGAGAAAATTCGCCGTGGAAGACATACAACCAGACATTCCGAATTGATTCATATTGAGGATGATACCTATGTGATGGATACCCCGGGATTTAGTTCCTTATTTACACATATGTTTGAAAAGGAAGAAATCAAGGATTATTTCTATGAATTCCGACAATACGATGATTTTTGCAGATTTCAAGGGTGTATGCATATGAGTGAACCGGATTGTGCAGTAAAAGAAGCTTTGGCAGAAGGTAAAATCAGTCAGGTTCGTTATGATAATTATAAATTAATTTATGAAGAAGTAAGGCAAAGAAAGAAAAAGTGGTAACATGCATATTTTAATTATAACTGGTGGAGGGATTGATATACCCTTCACCGATTCTTATATAAAAGAACATAAATTTGACAAAACGATTGCAGCAGACAAAGGGGTGCAATATGCAATCAGATTGGGAATTGTTCCAGATCTGATTTTAGGAGATTTTGATTCCCTAGACCAAGAAATGCAAATAAAGATGAGGGAATGGAATGTTCCGATTCAAACATTTCCGCCAGAGAAAGACTATACAGATACGCATTTAGCTATGGAAGAGGCAATTGCAATGGGAGCTGATGAAATGACATTGATCGGAGCAACCGGTACGAGACTAGACCATACATGGGCAAATATTGGCTTGTTGGAAATTGCGATGAAACATGGGATTCAAGCGTGGATTGTTGATAAACATAATCGTATCTCTATGTGGAATAATAATTTGGAATTGAGAAAATCAGAAATATTTGGTGAGTTTATTTCTTTGATTCCATATACAGAAAAAGTGACGGGAATTACATTGACCGGTTTTTATTATCCACTTTGTGATGCCGAATTAACGCTTGGAATCAGTCTTGGAATTTCAAATGAGCTGGTGGATGAAATAGGTACGATTGAAATGAAAACAGGGGAATTGATCGTGATAGAATCCAGAGATTGATTTAAATGCTTGATAAATATGTAAATTTATGCTAGATTCAATGATAAGTATGACCGATAAAAGAAAGGAACAAAGAATATGGCAAACATAATTACTGATGAAACCATTGATTATGTTGGCATTTTAGCAAAGCTCGAACTTTCTGATGAGGAAAAAGAGCAGGCGAAAAAAGACATGGCCAACATGCTAGATTATATTGATATGTTAAATGAATTGGATACAAGTGGTGTAGAACCGATGTCACATGTATTTCCGGTACACAATGTATTCAGAGAAGACGTTGTTACAAATGGTGATACGAGAGAAAAGATTTTAAAAAATGCACCAGAGAAAAAAGAAGGTTCCTTTATGGTTCCAAAGACAGTGGATTAGGAGGAGAGCAAGATGAGCCTTTCAAATGTGACGGCAGTAGAGCTTGGTAAAAAAATCAAGGCCGGTGAAGTGACTGTAGCAGACGCTTGCAAAGCTGCCTTAGAACAAATAAAAGCAACAGAAAAAGAATTAAATTGTTATGTGCAGGTACTCGATGAAGAAGTCATTTTGGAACGCGCTGCACAGGTGCAGGCACGTATTGATTCTGGTGAACTTACCGGACCATTGGCCGGAGTACCAGTTGCAATCAAAGATAATATGTGTACAGAAGGGATTACAACAACTTGTAGTTCGAAGATTTTATATAATTTTAACCCAACCTTTAGTTCAGAGGCAGTTTTGAATCTCGAAAAAGTCGGGGCAGTCATCATAGGAAAAACAAACATGGATGAGTTTGCAATGGGAAGTACAACGGAGACCTCCTTCTTTGGTGAGACGAAAAATCCATGGAATACCGAACATGTACCAGGTGGTTCTTCTGGCGGTTCTGCGGCGGCAGTTGCATCTGGAGAATGTTTTTATGCGCTTGGTTCTGATACTGGTGGATCGATTCGCCAGCCAGCATCTTTTTGTGGAATTGTCGGCATGAAACCGACTTACAGTACCGTATCTCGTTATGGCTTGATTGCCTATGGTTCTTCTTTGGATCAGATTGGTCCAATGACAAAAGATGTGACAGACTGTGCGACTGTATTAGAAGCGATTGCTTCCTATGATGCCAAGGATTCAACTTCTTTTAAAAGAGATGATTATGATTTTACATCAGCACTTGTAGATGACGTAAAAGGTTTAAAAATTGGTATTCCAAAAGATTACTTTGGAGAAGGTCTTGACCCGGAAGTAAAAGATGCAGTCCTTGGTGCAGTCAAACAATTAGAAGAAAAAGGTGCAATCGTTGAAGAATTTGACCTGAAAATGGTTCCATATGCAATTCCAGCATATTATGTCATTGCATCAGCGGAAGCAAGTTCAAACTTATCCAGATTTGATGGCGTAAAATATGGCTATCGTGCAGATGAATTTGAAGGTCTTCACAATATGTATAAAAAGACTCGTTCCGAAGGCTTTGGTCCAGAAGTAAAACGTCGAATTATGTTAGGTTCTTTCGTGTTAAGTTCTGGGTATTATGATGCATATTATTTAAAAGCACTGCGTACAAAGGCATTGATTAAAAAGGAATTTGATCAGGCATTTGAAAAGTACGATATTATCATTGGACCGGCAGCTCCAACGACAGCTCCAAAACTTGGAGACAGCTTAAGTGATCCATTAAAAATGTATTTAGGTGATATTTATACGATTTCGGTGAACCTTGCTGGTCTGCCTGGTATCAGTCTGCCTTGTGGAAGAGATAAACAGGGGCTTCCAATCGGTGTACAGATGATTGCGGACTGCTTTAAAGAAAAAACTTTGATTCGTGCAGCATATTCTTATGAACAGGCAAGAGGTGCATTTGATGTCTGCCCTGCACAGAAGGGAGCGAACTAAGATGGCAAAACATTACGAAACTGTTATTGGACTGGAAGTCCATGTGGAATTAGCGACGAAAACAAAAATTTTCTGTTCTTGTAGTACGGAATTTGGAGGAGAGCCAAATACACATACTTGTCCGGTTTGTACTGGTATGCCAGGTTCTTTACCAGTTTTAAACAAACAGGTAGTAGAATATGCAATGGCAGTTGGTTTGGCAACAAACTGTAAGATTACACAGAATTGTAAATTTGATCGAAAAAATTATTTTTATCCGGATAATCCACAGAACTATCAGATTTCTCAGTTATATCTTCCAATCTGTCGCGATGGACATGTTGATATTGAAGTAGATGGAAAAGAAAAAGCAATCCGTATCCATGAGATCCATATGGAGGAAGATGCTGGGAAATTAATTCATGATCCGATTACTGATTGTTCTCTTGTTGATTTTAACCGTTCCGGAGTACCATTGATCGAAATCGTATCTGAACCAGATATGCGTTCTGCCGATGAAGTCATTGCTTATTTGGAAAAACTTCGTCTGATTATTCAGTATCTTGGAGCTTCTGACTGTAAATTACAGGAAGGTTCTATGAGAGCGGATGTCAACTTATCTGTTCGCGAATATGGTTCAAAAGAATTTGGAACAAGAACAGAGATGAAAAACTTAAACTCTTTTAAAGCGATTGCCAGAGCGATCGAGGGAGAAACCGAACGTCAGATTGATTTATTAGAAGATGGTAAACAGGTCATCCAGGAAACGAGAAGATGGGATGATGACGAAGAATATTCCTATCCAATGCGTTCAAAGGAAGATGCACAGGATTATCGTTACTTCCCAGATCCAGATTTGGTGCCTGTCATCATCAGCGATGAATGGCTAAATGAAGTCAAATCTCGTCAGCCGGAATTACGTGATGACAAGATGATTCGTTACGAAGAAGAATTTGGTCTTCCAGAATATGATATTGAAATTTTGACTGGTACAAAACATTTGGCAGATTTATTTGAGGCGACCAATGAGATTGTAGGTAAGCCAAAAGAAGTATCCAATTGGTTAATGGGTGAGACGATGCGTCTTGTCAAAGAGCAGGAAATGGATATTGAGGATATTTCATTCTCACCAAAACATTTAGCAGAGTTGATCCAAATGATTGATAAAGGTGAGATTAACCGTAAAGTGGCAAAACAGGTGTTTGAAGAAGTCTTTAAAGAAGATATTGAACCAGCCGCATACGTAGAAGAACATGGCTTGAAATCCATGAACGATGAAGGGGCATTGCGAACAACGATTGAAGAAATTGTTGCAAACAATCCAAAATCAGTAGAAGATTATAATGCTGGTAAGAAAAAAGCCATTGGATTCTTAGTTGGACAGACAATGCGTGCAACCAAAGGAAAAGCTGATCCGGGAATGGTTAATAAGATTTTGAAAGAAATCTTAGACAAATAGTAAATAAATCTGTCTTTGAATAGAGAGACTTTTTCAAATATTAAATGTTGACAACTATGTTTAGAATGTTATAATAAGTCTATATTTTAAATACGTTGATGAGACGAGTACGTTTAAGGAAACTACCAGAGAACAGGCGTCATGGGCTGGAAGCGCCTCCTAGTGAAATTTTACGGAAAACTACCTCGGAGTGGCTCTAAAAAAGCCCGGCTGACACCGTTATCGTCAAATGAAGTGGTTTTACGATGTGCAAACATCTTCTGAAACAATCAGGGTGGAACCGCGGGTTGATTGATATGACTCGCCCCTTATGATAATTTGTCATAAGGGGTGTTTTTTATTTTATGCGAAGGAGAGAACAAAGATGATTATTACATTAAAAGATGGATCACAAAAAGAATATGAATCTGCAATGTCTGTGTTAGAGATTGCAACAGATATCAGTGCTGGTCTTGGCAGAATGGCATGTGCCGGTGAAGTAGATGGAAAAGTTGTTGATTTAAGAACTGTGATCGACAAAGACTGTGAATTAAATATTTTGACATTTGACAACAGTGATAAAGGAAAAGATGCGTATCGCCATACAGCATCTCATGTACTTGCTCAGGCAGTAAAACGTTTATATCCGGATGCAAAATGTGCAATTGGACCATCCATTGAAAATGGATTTTATTATGATTTTGATATGCCTTCTTTAAATAGAGAAGATTTGGACAAAATCGAAAAAGAAATGAAAAAAGTGATCAAAGAAAATCATAAAATTGAATGTTTTACTCTGCCAAGAGAAGAAGCAATCAAACTGATGGAGGAAAGAGAAGAACCTTACAAAGTAGAGTTGATTGAAGATCTTCCAGAAGATGCAACCATTTCTTTCTATAAACAGGGAGAATTTACAGACTTGTGTGCCGGACCTCATCTAATGAGTACAAAAGCAATCAAAGCGTTTAAATTAACTTCTGCTTCTGGAGCTTACTGGCGTGGAAGTGAAAAGAATAAGATGCTGACACGTATTTATGGTACCGCTTATACAAAGAAAGCAGACTTAAATGAACGTTTGGAATATTTGGAAAACATCAAAAATCGTGATCACAATAAATTAGGTCGTGAGATGGAATTGTTTACAACGGTTGACGTCATTGGTCAGGGACTTCCATTGTTGCTTCCAAAGGGAGCAAAAATGATTCAGACAATGCAGCGCTGGATTGAAGATTTGGAAGATAATGAATGGGGTTATGTGAGAACGAAAACTCCATTGATGGCGAAATCTGATTTATATAAGATTTCCGGACATTGGGATCACTATACAGATGGTATGTTCATTATGGGAGAAGAAGGTACTGGTAAAGAAGTAATGGCACTTCGCCCGATGACATGTCCATTCCAGTATTATTGCTATAAGAATACTCAACATTCTTACCGAGATCTTCCAATCCGTTATGGAGAAACTTCTACATTATTTAGAAATGAAGATTCTGGAGAAATGCATGGTTTGACTCGTGTACGTCAGTTTACGATTTCCGAGGGACATTTAATTGTTCGTCCAGACCAGATGGTAGAAGAATTCAAACAGTGTCTTGCACTGGCAAAACATTGTTTAACAGTGCTTGGTGTAGAAGAGGATGTTACTTATCATCTTTCGAAATGGGATCCAGACAATAAGGAAAAATACATTGGTGAACCGGAAGTTTGGGATCAGACAGAAGAAAGTATCCGTCAGATTTTAATTGAACTTGGAATCGAGTTTACAGAGGATGTAGGAGAAGCTGCTTTCTATGGACCAAAGGTTGATATCAATGCCAAAAACGTATATGGAAAAGAAGACACGATGATTACAATTCAATGGGATGCATTATTGGCAGAACAATTTGATATGTATTACATTGATGAAAATGGTGATAAAGTGCGTCCTTACATTATCCATAGAACCAGTATGGGATGCTATGAAAGAACACTTGCATGGTTAATTGAAAAATATGAGGGTAAATTCCCAACATGGTTATGCCCAGAACAGGTTCGTATTCTTCCTATTTCTGAAAAATATATTGATTATGCGCAAAAAGTGGAAAAAGAATTAAAAGCAAATGGTGTTCTTGCAACAACAGATAAACGTTCTGAGAAAATCGGTTATAAGATTCGTGATGCAAGATTGAATAGAATTCCATATATGCTAGTTGTTGGTGCGAAAGAAGAAGAAGCTGGACAAGTATCCGTGAGAAGCCGTTTTGCCGGTGATGAAGGAATGAAAGATTTACAGGTATTTATTAACGATATTTGTAGAGAAATCCGCACAAAAGAAATTCGTAAGATTGAAGTAGAAGAGTAATCGATTTATGAAATGGCACCTGTATTTTAGCAGGTGCTGTTTTTGCATGGGAAGGAGTTATTTTATGACGATACTGGCATATCAGGTGTTTGATGCAGTTGTAAAAGAGAGAAGTTTTCAAAAGGCAGCAGAATCTCTAAATCTGACTCCGTCAGCAATCAGCCATACAATCTCTTCGATGGAAAAAGAATTAGGTTTTCCGTTGTTTGTACGCAGTAAACAGGGGGTGCAACTTACCGGTTATGGTGAAAGTTTGAGACCGTATATTTATAATGTGTTACAAAGTGAAGACTCTTTACAGGAAGCAATTGCCCAAATGAATGGATTAGAAAAAGGAACGGTAAAGATTGGAGCATTTAATAGTATTTGTACGACGTTGATGCCGCAGTTGATCAAATCTTTTCGGAAATTACATCCGGCAATTGAAATTGAAGTTTATCAGGGAACCTATGATGATGTACGTCGATGGATTAAAAATGGAACAGTTGATATGGGATTTTTGTCTATTTCTAGTTCAGAAGGATTACCGATTATCCCGTTATTTAAAGATCGTTTAGTATCTGTCATGCCAAAAGGAACGGATATCGGTTCCAAAGATTATGTACGTGTAGAAGAACTGAGAGGAAAAGGTTTTGTATCTCAGCGAGAAAGTACGGATGCTGATATTCAAAATCTGTTAAAAAAATATGATGTTGAGGTTCAGTCAAATTGTCATGTGGTAGATGATCAATCGACGATTGCAATGGTAGAAAGTGGACTCGGTGTCTGCATTATGCCCTCATTGCTAATGAAAACGATGCGTAGTGATGTTGATATTTATCCGATTGAGCCTCCGGAATATCGTGTGATCGGCATTTGTACGAAAAAGGAAGTCATTGTTTCACCAGCAGTCAACAGCATGAGGGAACATATTTTAGAGAATTTAAAAGAAATATAAGAAAAGAAAGAATCTCATTTTGCGAGATTCTTTCTTTTTAAATGTGTATGTATCGCCACACGCGAATCAGTGAAACTTTCAGAGCGTATGTTATCCGGTTTTGGTTAAATAATAGAAATTGTATAAGTTGTCGTTTCTGTTTTTCCTGGTTCTAGAAGTTTTACGCCACGTTTATGTTCAAAAATATCATCTTCTGCTGATGTGGTGGCTGTGCCAGTCCATGGTTCTAAAGCGATAAATGGGCCGTCATTGGCACTACTCCAGATTTGGAAGAAATCAAAAGCATCAAAGTCAACACGAACGCCATGCTGGGAATCTTTATGTCTTAAGATTGCATAATTTGATTTTGGATATTCTAAGCAAAGGGCATCGTGATAAAATAAATCATGCTGTGCCGGTAAAATAGATGTATTGTCAAATCTTATGGTACGATCTTCATCCAATAAAACTCCAGAATCGCTGATGGTAGGACAGTTTGCATATTCTGTGGTTTCCATCTCGACAACGTAATCTTCAAATTTCTCTCCCTCTTTTGCAGGACAGTTAAATGCCGGATGACCACCAACAAAATAAGGCATTGTCTCATCACCAGTATTGGTTACAATGTGGTTGATAAAAAGATGATTATCTTCGACTTTATAGTTCATCTGGAAAATAAATGGGAATGGGTATGCTTTTAATGTTTCTTCATCAGACACTAATTCATAAGTAACTTCATTTTCAGATACATTTTTTACAATAAAATCTCGGTTTCTTGCAAATCCATGGCGGGAGAGTTCGACTGTTTTGCCATTTAACAAAGTTGCTTTTCCATTTCTTAAACATCCGCAGATAGGAAACATGACTGGTGCTTGTCCTGACCAGTATTCTGGATCAGCCTGCCATAAATATTCAATTCCATCACGTTTAATTGAGGTAATGCCAGCACCTGCAGAATCCAAAGTTACAGTTAACAGTTCAGATTGGATATTATTTTTCATTTTCTTACTCCTTACTTTTTTTATTTTACATCATATTTTGTTAAGTCATATTTTTTGATCAGATTCTTTAAGCTATTTCCATAGGAAGAAGACGTGGCATAACCACCCTTTTGAATAATATCAATTTGTTTTGCATAGCTTTTGGTTTTTGTCAATCCTGCATAACGTTTTTTCTTTCCGTTTTTTGCTCCGATCAAGTAAGCGGAATGATCACCGATTGACTGACTGATTCCTTTATATTTGCGGAAAGATGCAGTTATATAATATTTCTTTCCTTTTTTTGTGTATTCTGCGGTTCTTTTTTTATAGACAGATCCAGTCCAGGTTGAATCAGACCATGAATTGCCAGATAAATTTTTTTTCATGCCAAATAGATTGTTGGCATTTTGAGCCAAAGATGACTGACCGCCACCGCTTTCCAAAATGGCTTGAGCAATCGTTACAGAGGCTAGAACTCCATTTTTTTGGTAATCTTTTTGTGCAATCGGTCCAATGGCACGGATAAATTCAGCACGGGATGCCCCTTTTAATTTCTTTGCAGCTAAATTAGATTCCTTTGTTGGCACTGTCGACGGAACAGATGGAGTATCAGGATCCATTTTTTTGATTTTATCCTGAATATCAGAAAGATCGGAATGTATATCAGAAAGATCAGATTGAACTGCGGATAGATCTAAAGTGGTTTCTCTTGGACTGATGGTGTCTGAATATGTATTGATTGGTGTCTGTAACAGTGTGATACTCATAATGAAAATGACAAACACGGCTACCCCTTTTTGTAATGGATTCATAATATATGATACCTCTCCTATATATTTGCTTTCTATTGAAAATTATTTTCGTATTATAATATTATAAGTGTTTTCCAGATAAAATGCAATCGATTCGACAGGAGAATACCATGTATCAATGAGAATAAAAAATCTTTGGTTGCGTAGAGGTTCTTAAAATGGTATTATTTTGATTGAGTGACGCAAAAAGGCAATTAGATTGTTGTATATAGACGCGAACAGCCCCAATTTACCGAAGCAAAGTAAAAATAGCTCAATCAGATGGGATTAGAATAAAAATAAATGGAGGAACATTATGGCTCAGATAAAAGATGAAATTAAAAAACGTCGAACATTTGCGATTATATCGCATCCAGATGCAGGAAAAACAACATTGACGGAAAAGTTTTTATTATATGGAGGTGCGATTAATACAGCAGGTTCCGTAAAAGGAAAAGCAAATTCCAAACATGCGGTTTCTGACTGGATGGAAATCGAAAAACAAAGAGGTATTTCTGTTACTTCTTCCGTGTTACAGTTTGAATACGACGATTTTTGTATTAATATTTTGGATACTCCGGGACATGAAGATTTCTCAGAAGATACGTATCGGACTTTGATGGCGGCAGATTCCGCAGTTATGGTTATCGATGCCTCCAAAGGGGTCGAAAAACAGACAATTAAGTTATTTAAGGTTTGTACAATGCGTAATATTCCAATTTTTACTTTTATTAATAAGATGGACCGAGAAGCAAATGATACATTTGATTTATTGGATGATATCGAACAAGTTTTAGGAATTGAAACTTGTCCGATCAACTGGCCAATCGGATCCGGGAAAGAGTTTAAAGGTGTCTATGAACGCGATGCCAAACAGATTTCTACTTTTGAGGCGATTTCAACTGGGGGAGCCAAGGAAGCAAAAACGACTCGTGTTGATGTTGAGTCTGATGAAGTTCTGGATATTATTGGTGAGGATCGATATGAACAGTTAATGGATGAAATTGAATTGTTAGATGGTGCCGCCCACGAATTTGATCTTGATGAAGTACGAGAAGGAAAATTAACACCAGTATTCTTTGGTTCTGCTTTAACGAACTTTGGTGTAGAAACATTTTTAAAACATTTCTTGAAAATGACAACTTCTCCATTACCGCGTGTATCGAATGGCACTGTTGTAGATCCGGTTGAGAATAACTTCTCTGCCTTCGTGTTTAAAATTCAGGCCAATATGAATAAAGCACATCGAGACAGAATTGCCTTTATGAGAATTTGTTCTGGTAAATTTGAAGCCGGTATGGAAGTGAAGCATATGCAAAGTGGCAAGAAAATGCGTTTATCTCAGCCTCAGCAGATTATGGCTCAGGATCGAAAGATTGTCGAGGAAGCTTATGCAGGAGATATCATTGGGGTCTTTGATCCGGGTATTTTCTCAATAGGAGATACGGTATGTTTGGGAAAAGACGGTTTTGTTTATGAAGGGATTCCAACCTTTGCTCCAGAGCATTTTGCAAGGATTGTACAGCTTGATACAATGAAAAGAAAACAATTTGTAAAAGGCGTCAATCAGATTGCGCAGGAAGGAGCAATCCAGATTTTCCAAGAGCACGAAGCTGGTTATGCGGAAATTATTGTTGGTGTAGTCGGAACATTGCAATTTGATGTTTTGAAATTCCGTTTAAAAAATGAATATGGCTGTGATATTCGCTTGGAACCATTGCCATATGAATCAATCCGTTGGATCAAAGATAAAGAAACGGACATGAATAAATTAAAAGGAGTTTCAGAAGTCAAGAAAGTACGCGATATGAAAGGAAATCCATTGCTGTTATTTAAAAATGAATGGAGTATTCGTTTTGTATTAGAACGAAATGAAGGTTTGGAATTGATTGAATTTGATAAAGATTAAAAAATCCATTGACAAATAAAAAAGTCTATGGTATCTTATACTAGGTTATAAAACCGTGAACAAGAAAGAAGAGTATCCACTCTCACCTTAGCACAGATAAGTGACTCGGGTTAATATTTAAGAAATGATACATTCATTATGCTTGAATTTGACAGTGGATAGTCTATAACTATCCACTTTTTTTATGGAGGTGTACTACTATCAGCGATTTAATGATTAACGAGCAGATCAGAGACAGGGAAGTCCGTGTAATTGGAAATGACGGTAAGCAGCTTGGAATTATGTCTGCAAAAGAAGCAATGAAGCTTGCCAGAGAAGCAGAACTTGATTTAGTAAAAGTTGCTCCACAGGCGAAACCACCAGTTTGTAAGATTATCAACTATGGTAAATACAAATATGATATGGCTCGTAGAGAAAAAGAAGCAAAGAAGAAACAAAGAACAATTGATGTAAAAGAGATTCGACTTTCTCCAAACATTGATACGAATGATTTAAATACGAAAGTAAATCATGCACGTAAGTTCCTAAAGAAAGGTGACCGTGTAAAAGTCACACTTCGTTTCAGAGGTAGAGAGCTTGCTCATGTGAATTCAAGCAAAGTGATTCTGGATCGTTTTGCAGAGGCGTTGTCTGACTGTGCAGTCATCGAAAAGCCAGCAAAATTCGAAGGAAGAAGTATGATCATGTTTTTAGGTGAAAAACGATAATAAGAGTAGATACAGATAGAGTTAAGGAGGAAATATCATGCCAAAATTAAAAACAAAAAGAGCTGCTGCAAAGAGATTTAAAACTACAGGTAGCGGAAAATTAAAAAGAAATAAAGCTTACAAGAGCCATATCTTAACCAAGAAAACAACTAAGAGAAAACGTAATCTTAGAAAAGCAACTATGACAGATGCTACAAATGAAAAAGTAATGAAGAAAATTTTACCATATCTGTAATAGAATTGATTGTAAGGAGGAACATAGGACATGGCAAGAGTTAAAGGCGGAATGAACGCAAAGAAAAAACATAATAGAGTATTAAAACTAGCAAAAGGTTATAGAGGTGCTAGATCTAAACAGTATAGAGTTGCAAAACAGTCTGTTATGAGAGCATTAACAAGTTCTTATGCAGGAAGAAAACAGAGAAAACGTCAGTTCAGACAGTTATGGATTGC
>JAUNIX010000015.1 GCA_030523275.1 Lachnospiraceae bacterium | reverse complement strand
TGTATATAGTTTTATGTACTTTATATAAAGTTTTCATTTTATAGAGTCATCATGAAATGTATATATATTTGTCACATTTTTTATGAAATTTTACGCATCTCTAAACAGTTATAATTGATTTTTTTATATAAATGCATTACAATATTTTTATAAAAAAAGAGGAAGGTGAATGAAATGAAAAAGAATCGTTGCTTTATTACAAAGCTAGTTACATTAGTTGCAGTAATTGCTTCTATCTGTGGAGTTTTATTTATATTCAAAGATTCCATTGCTAATACGATTTCTAAGTTAAAAGAAAAATTTACGACAAAAGATGATTTTGACGACTTTGATGATGATTTTGATGACTTTGATGATGAAATTGTTGAAGACAAATCTGATCGCGAATATGTAAGCATCAATATTGGCGATGAAAAGGATGAAACATCTGACGAAGAAAGCGAAGATGAGATTTCGGAAGAAGAAACTACAGAAAATACTTCTGAAGAATAAATAGTTAAATTTGTTGAAAGAAACAAATTCTATTTTTAAAAAAATGAATGAAAAAGAAAAGCAGCAAGAGTATTTTTACTCCTGCTGCTTTTTATATTTCCGCGGAGGCATAAGGCAAGCGGAAATACTTGCATTTCTATTTGCCGTCGCACGCGAACCGAATGAAACTCGCAGAGCGTGTTTCATTCGGTTGAGGTATTACATTTAAAATACAAATTACTGTAATTCAATCACAAATTTTACTTCACCTTCCATATCTTTTGAAATTCCAGAGAAGTTTTTATAATCTGCATCTTTGTCGATTAAATCATCCATTTTATCAAAGAGATCACTGGCAGTATCGGTTCCTTTTTTGATACCTTCTTCGTTGAATTTAAACATACCATCTGCTAAAGTCTTGGAACCTTCTTCTAACTCTCCAATTCCCTCTTTTACTGCACCACTGGCAGAATTGATTTTCTCACCATTTTCTGTCAATGCCTTATTGTTTGCAGTCAACTGATCGGTACCTTTTTTGGCTTCACCCAAACCAGAATTTAATGTACTAGCACCACTAGATATTGCCTTTGCACCATCGGCCAATGTCTTAGTACCTTCTTTTAAGGTTTTTGAACCTTTGGAAGCTGTTGCAGCACCTGCCGCTAAGCTCTTAGAACCAGAAGATAATGTCTCAGCTCCTTTTGTTAACTGGGCAATACCACCCTTTAACTGTTTCATGCTAGTACTATACGTATTTGCCAGCTGAGGTAACTGTTGTAGTTTTGGTGCTAAGCTGTTTGCCTGTTCTACGATGGAACTCATACCTGCAATTTTGCTTAATAACTGTTGTTCTGCCGCAACTGTTTTTTCCAATACAGCTTTCGCATTTTCATCTTTTGTTGTAGCAATTACCTGTTGCTGAGCCTGAATTAATTTACCTAAATCCTCAGCAGTTGAGCTTAATTCTTTTAACTGGCTTAATCCATTCATCAATCCATTTAACTGTGCCTCACTAACGCCAAGATCTAAACTATCCGGCTGAGCGCTTAACTGATCCTGTACTTGTTTTAATCCTGCGTAAAGAGCGCCTGCTCCATCGGATACACTTTTTGCACCTGCTGCGATAGTTGGCATATTAGAAGCTAATTCACCTGCTCCCGCATCTACTTTTTTTGCTCCAGTTGCTAAATCATCGCTACCTTTTACTAATGTATTACCGCCGGCTGCTAATTTATTTAAACCAGAAGATACCTTTGATACACCAGTTGTATATTTATTCACACCTTTGATATATTCTGCAATACCATCGGTATATTCTTTCGCCTTATCAGACAATGTACTCATACCATCAGATAATTCTTTGCTTCCATCCACTAGCTTTTCAGAAGAATCTTTTAACTCATCTAACATATCTGTTAATTCGTCCGTGTCATCTAAGTTAATATCATTTAATAAGCCATTCATCGCAATATTATAGATAGAAACTGGTTCAAAATCTTTAATGTCACACTTGATTGTTACAGATGCATAGTCATCTCCATTATAATCGTCTAAATCAAGCTGATCAATCAATCCAGGCATCATTACTCCGACTACAATTTCATTCTTACCATCAGAGATTACTTTACCGTTTGTAACACTGACATTAGAACATTGTTCCGTTGGGATTGTTAGCATCGACATCACAGTAAATGCGGTATCTGTACTATTTGTAGAAGTCAATTTAATCTTTAATTCACCACTTTTACCATCTAACTTTTCCGGATCTGTTTCTTTGCCATCTAAATAATAAGTTGCTTTTAATTGAACCGGTGTTTCCTGATCTGTCGTTCCCTGATAATAAATGTCTTTGCCGTTTGCATTCCATTTTACAGAATTTTTCTTTCCTGTTTTAAATGACTCATCACCCTTGACATTTTTAATATTATTTAATGTTGATGTATCTTCGATCGTCTTGCTACCAGAAGCATTCTGCAACCAGTCACTAACGATCGTTTCTTTTACATTTCCTGTTTTATCAGCTTTTACATAAACTGTTTCTGTTTTTACAACACCCTGATCTTGTGCTGCTTGAGCCGGAACAATCATTGATGCTGCTAATGCCACACTCATGACACTTGTTGCTACTTTTTTATATCTCATGATTTTTTCCTCCTGAATTCTAATGTTGTCATACAAATTAATTTATCAAATACCATAAACATTGCTGGAAGGACGGTTAATACAACAATCATACTGATAAGTGCCCCTCTTGATAACAAGGTACAGATAGAACCAATGATGTCAATTCTGGAATAACATCCTACACCAAATGTCGCAGCAAATAAGCTACATCCACTGACAATAACTGACTTAATCGAACTGTTGTGTGCATCAACAATCGCCTCTTTCTTTGGTACTCCTGCCAATCTTGCATCTTGATACTTACTTGTCATTAGGATTGCATAGTCAACCGTCGCTCCAAGCTGAATCGTTCCAATGATAATACTTGCAACGAATGGCAATTCTGTTCCCATATAATATGGAATCGCCATATTGATAAAAATTGCAAACTCAATAACCGATACTAAAATTGCCGGTAAAGAGATGGATTTAAATACAAGCATAACAATAACAAAAATTGCTAATACTGATATTGTATTTACATTTGCCAAGTCAACATCTGTGATATCCTGTAAATCCTTTGTCAGCGGTGCTTCCCCAACAAGGATTGCTGACTTATCATGTGATTTTACAATTTTCGTTATCTGATCAATCTGTGTATTGATCTGATCCGTTGCTGTTTTATAATCTGATATGATAAAAACTAATTCATGTTTATCGCTTCGAAGCATTTCCGTTGCTTCACCTGGAATCATACTATCTGGAATCGCAGCACCTATCATAGATGAAAGCCCCAAAGAAGATTTTACTCCTTCTACCTTATCAAGATCATCCATCAGATCAGCTTTATCTTTTGATGAAATATCTTTATCCAGCATCGCAATAAACACATTATTCATATGAAAATCTTTGTCTAATTTTTTATTCGCCTGCGAACTTGCTAAGTCTGCCGGTAAATGCTTATCTAAATTATAATAAATGTCGACATTCTTATTTCCATAATACGCGACTGGCAAAATAATTACAAACAAAAGAATGAATACTCGATAATGTTTAGTCAAGAAGTGTGAAATTCCCGATAAATCTGGAATCAGAGGCTTATGTGTCGTCTTATCAATCCATTTATCAAAGATTAATATCAAAGACGGCAACAAGGTTACACAACATAACACTCCGATAATAACACCTTTTGCCATAACAATACCAATGTCACGTCCCAACGCAAAGGTCATAAACAATAAAGCGATAAATCCGGCTACGGTCGTAACGGAGCTGCCAATTACTGACTTAAAGGTTTCGCTGATTGCCTGTGCCATTGCTTCTTCTTTGTCATCGCCATATTGTTTCTTATGTGCTTCATAGCTGTTCAAAAGGAAAATGGAATAATCCATTGTAACTCCCAACTGTAATACAGCCACCAACGCCTGCGTTATGTATGAAATCTCTCCTAAGAAAATGTTACTTCCCAGATTATAAACAATTGCCGCTCCAATACTAAATAAAAATAAGAACGGAACAACAAAAGATTCCATTGATAACAGTAATACGACTAAGGATAATACTGCTGCAATCACAACGTAAATGGCCATCTCCTGTAAAAATACATCCTTAATATCTGTTACAATACCAGACATACCACTGATAAAACAATCTTTCGATGCAATCTTTCGAAGTTCTGTGACTGCCTCCATCGTATCATCCGACGATGTCGTACCATCAAATAAGGCAACCATCATCGTCGCATCACCATGATTAAAAGCATCTCTTAGATCATCTGGCAACATTTCCATTGGAAGAGAAATATCTGCAAAACTGTCATACCACAGGATATCCTCTACATGATCAACCTCAAGCATATCTTCTTTTAATGCAACCACATCTTTTGGTTCCATTCCTTCCACTATCACCATAGAGAAGGCACCCATGCCAAATTCATCCACCATCACATCCTGACCACTCACAGTATCCAGACTGTTTGGCAGATAGCTTAATACATCATAATTAATGCGGGTCTTTACATATCCAAATGCGGAAGGTATTAAAAGAAGGATGCATAATAAAGCAATTAACTTTTTGTGTTTTGCAATAAAATGTCCTATCTTCATCTTTTCACTCCTTAAGTAAATGACTATGAGTCATATTTTCATTAGTAGTTATAACACAAAAATGACCATCAGTCAATAATGTTTGCAATTTTTTTTCTTGTATGATAAACTTGATTCAATAAGAGAGGTAATTTTATGGGAAAATTAGAAGAAAACAAGAGAAAAAAACAGAAAAAAATATTTGATGCGGCTCTAGAGTTATTTACAACGAAAGGCTTTCACGATACATCTATTTCTAATATTACAAGAAAAGCCGGTCTTGCTAAAGGAACTTTTTATCTGTATTTTAAAGATAAATTTGATGTGCGTAATCAACTTATCTCGATTGAATCCAGCCGATTGTTTCGACAGGCAGATGATGCTTTAAAGCGAACAGATATTACTGATTTTGAAGATAAATTTGTCTTTATCATCGATTACATACTAAATTTACTTTCTAAAGATCATAAACTCATGACATTCATCGCCAAGAATCTTGGATGGGGAGTTTTTAAATCTGCTCTGACTCACCCTGAGGCAGAACAAACTCTGGACTTTTATTCCGTTTATGAACGAATGATCGAGGAATCACCTTATCAATTTCATAATCCGGAAGTGTTGCTATTCATGCTGATCGAACTGGTCGGTTCTACGTGCCACAGCATTATTTTGTATGAAGAACCTTTAAATATAGAAGATTATAAATTTTATTTATATAAAGCAGTGCGTGATATTATCCAAGGACAAATAATAAGAGAATAAAAAACGGTAGACAATAAATTTGAAAATTATTGTCTACCGTTTTTACTTAACCATTTATCATTATAACCTGTTCTCTACATACTCAATATATTATCGAATTGCCTCGTAATCTTTCTCTCCAGTACGGATTTTTAATGCTTTACGGATTTCAAAGCTAAAAATCTTACCATCTCCCGGATCTCCGGTAAATGCGGCTTTCTGAATCGTATCGATTACTTTTTGTTCCCATTCTTCAGAGGAAACGACAATTTCAAATTTGATCTTTGGTTGCATCTGGACCATAACTTCCATACCACGAACAATCTCTTTATAACCTCTTTGCGCACCATAGCCCATTACCTGATATGCGGTCAGTCCGTTTACTCCGATTTCATTTAACGCATCCTTTACGTCTTCAAATTTTTCTTCTCTTATAATTGCATCAATTTTTATCATCATGATGTCTGCCCTCCTACTGATCTAAACCATTGAAACTTGGATATGCACTTTCACCATGTTGCGTAATATCAAGTCCACGCTGCTCTTCTTTTTCTGTAACACGAAGTGGTGTGAATACTCTGACAACCGCTACACAAATCAGTGTTCCAACAACTGCAACAGCAATCGTAATTACAATACCAAGGATCTGAGCAACAAACAAGTGGTAGTCACCAAAAACTAAACCATCCCAGCGTGCAACACTATTGATCGATTTCTGAGCAAAAATACCAGTTGCGATTCCGCCCCAGATACCGCCAATACCATGACATCCAAATGCATCTAATGCATCATCAATCTGTAATTTCTTTTTCACAAGACGAACACCATAGTAGCAGATTGGACTTACTAAAGCACCAATGATAAAAGATGCCCAAATTGGTACAAAACCGGCACCCGGTGTAATCGCTACCAAACCAATGACAAGTCCTGTAGAAGCACCAACCAATGTTACCTGACCTTCATTGAGTACATCAAGCAACATCCATGACAATAAAGCAGACGCAGCAGAAATTCCAGAAGTCATAAATGCATGTGCTGCCAAACCATTTGCTCCTAATGCACTGCCGGCATTAAATCCAAACCATCCGAACCAAAGAATCGTTGCTCCAAGAACAACAAATGGAATGTTATGAATACGATAAGTCGTATATTCATATCCGCGTCTTCTTCCTAAAATAATTGCAAGTACAAGACCTGTAATACCAGAACTAATATGTACAACATCACCACCAGCAAAATCAACAGAACCAAGGGCTGCTAACAATCCACCATCACCCCATACCATATGTGCCAATGGATAATATACGATCAACGTCCAAAGCGCAACAAAAATGAACAACGCTTTAAATCTCATTCTTCCTACTAAAGAACCAGTAATCAACGCTGGTGTGATCATCGCAAACATCATCTGAAATGCACAGAAGACTAAATGCGGAATCGTTTCTGCATAAGGTCCAGGCTCCATACCTACACCATTTAATCCAAACCAACGAAAATCACCAATGATTCCTCCATGATTTCCACCAAAGGATAAAGAATAACCAAACAGTGTCCACATAACTACAGACAATCCCATAATTGCGACACATGCCATCATTGTGTTACATACGTTTTTTCGTCTTACCAGTCCTCCATAAAAAAATGCCAAACCTGGTGTCATAAAGAATACAAATGCTGTTGAAATCAGCATAAAAGCTGTATCTCCTGTGTTCATGATACATTCCTCCTCTTTTTCAAAATAATTAAGATAGAATCTCGTTTACGAGATTCTATGCCTTCGGCGAGTCACTTTAGTGACAAACTTCTTTGTTGCCGAAGTGCAATCCCGCCTGGAAGGCTTTTTTCTTTCATTGAAATTCAATGAAAGAAAAAAGGGTGCTTGAAATGATTAATTCATCTCAAACACCCTTGTTTGTCTAGTCGTAAGAATAGCATAGTTTCTATCTCAATACAAGTGTTTTTTTAATTTTCTGAATAATTTAACAATTTTACCTTCAAAATTAGCTATATTTTTGGTAAAAACTTTCTTTATTTTGCAATTTCTATCATCATATATTTCTTTTATAAATTCATGTAATTGAGAAAAAATAATGAATCAAACACATTTTTTATTCTTTTTATTTTTGTCACTTTTTTATTCTTGACACTGACTCATTCCTAAGTATAATATTGGTTAGTGGTTTAGTTTTTCTAAACAGTGAGTTTATTTTAACAAAACTATAAAAAGTAGATTTTTACTATTTTTCGTTAGGAGTTTTTTATGAAAATAGGACATAAAATCAAAGAATTACGAATTTTAAACGGATTAACACAAAGCGAACTTGCAGACCGCAGTGAACTTACCAAAGGTTTTATTTCACAGGTAGAACGAGATTTGACCTCTCCTTCTATAGCAACTCTGGTCGATATTTTACAGGCTTTGGGAACTACGTTAGGCGAATTTTTTCAGGAAGAAAATCTTGAACAGATTGTATTTCACAAAGAGGATTATTTTGAAAAAATTGATACGGAATACAACAATAAAATCGAATGGATCATTCCCAATGCACAAAAAAATATTATGGAACCGGTTCGCTTGACACTAAAAGCAGGAGGTTCCACAATTCCAGATAATCCCCATGAAGGAGAAGAATTTGGCTTTGTTTTATCTGGTTCTGTCACAATCCACATTGGCAAACAAAAATTTCAGGCCAAACGAGGAGAATCTTTTTATTATATTCCAGATAAAACTCATTTTTTATCTTCAAAAACAGGCGCTGTTATTTTGTGGGTAAGTTCCCCACCTAGTTTTTAATTTATGATATGAGAGAAAGAGGATAATTTCATGAAAAAAAAGTTGATCGAATTAAAAAATATTACGAAAGCCTTTGACAATCAACCGGTTTTAAAAGGAATTCATCTCACCATATATGAAAATGAATTTCTAACCTTATTAGGACCAAGTGGTTGTGGAAAAACGACAATATTACGTATTATCGGTGGTTTTGAAGATGCTGATAGTGGAGAACTAATTTTTGATGGAAAAGATATCGCAAAACTTCCTTCCTATAAAAGAGAAGTCAATACAGTATTTCAAAAATACGCGTTATTTCCATTTTTAAATGTATATGAAAATGTAGCCTTTGGGCTATCAATCAAAAAATTAGAAAAAAAATTAATCAAAGAAAAAGTATCCCGTATGCTGGAATTAGTCGGTCTAAAAGGATTTGAAAAAAGAAATATCAACCAACTTTCTGGCGGGCAGCAGCAACGAGTGGCAATTGCCAGAGCTTTAGTCAATGAGCCAAAAGTACTTTTATTAGATGAACCTTTGGGTGCACTTGATGCGAAATTGCGCAAAGATATGCAGATTGAGTTGAAAAAAATCCAACAAGAGGTCGGCATCACCTTTATCTTTGTTACACATGATCAGGAGGAGGCACTTTCCATGTCGGATACGGTTGTCGTCATGAATGAAGGTGAAATCCAACAAATTGGTGCTCCAATTGATATTTACAACGAACCAAAGAATCGCTTTGTCGCCGATTTTATCGGTGAGTCAAATATCATTCCGGGTATCATGAAAAAAGATTATTTGGTTTCCTTTGATCATCATGATTTTGTCTGTGTAGATAAAGGTTTTGCACCAAATGAAGAGGTTGAGGTTGTATTACGCCCAGAAGATCTGATACTAAGTGCGCCAGAACAAGGCCTGTTAACCGGTACAGTAACTAATATAACCTTTAAAGGTGTACACTATGAAATTATCCTGAAAAGTAATTATCGTGATTATAAAGTACAGACGACCCATTATCATGAACCAGGAACAACATTAGGTATATCCGTTATTCCTGATAACATTCATGTCATGCATAAAATGTAGGAGGAAGATAAATGAAACATTTTCGAAATATGATTTTTCCTTATATTTTGTGGGCACTACTTTTTATTGTTGCTCCATTCATATTGATTATCATATACGCCTTTACTGATGGTGGTCTGTCACTGACGGATGCCGGATTTTCTCTAGACAGTTTCCGTGATATGATGGATTCCCTTTATTTTACAGTATTTATGCGATCCTTTGAAACAGGACTGATCACAACCGCACTCTGTTTCCTATTTGGCTATCCAATGGCATATTTTATTAGTAAATTAGATGAAAAAATCCAACCACTTCTCATCTTGCTGACAACGATTCCGACATGGATCAATCTTTTATTGCGTACGTACGCTTGGATTGGAATTCTTTCCGACAACGGAATCTTAAATATGCTATTAAAGAAACTAAGTTTACCGACAGTGTCGATTATGTACACTGGAGTCGCTGTAAATATTGGCTTAGTATGTAATTTTCTTCCTTTTATGATATTGCCAATTTATACCTCTTTGAGCAAGATGGACCCGGCATTATTAGAAGCAGCTTATGATCTAGGTGCTAATAAAGTTCAGGCTTTTATAAAGGTTGTATTTAAATATTCCATTCCCGGAGTATTAAATGGTGTAATCATAACCTTTTTAATGGCAATTTCCGCATTCGTTATTCCAAAATTACTCGGAGGCGGACAATATACGTTACTTGGAAACTTAATCGAAAATCAATTTGTCTCCGTCGGAAACTGGAATTTCGGAAGTGCAATTTCCTTTATTTTGGCAGTCATCATTCTGCTCACGATTTCCTTCTTAAAACGAATTGATCCCGATGATGAAGTATAGAGGAGGAAAACAATGAAAAAAATTGCAACTTCCAAAATATGGTATAGTATTTATATCGCTATCATTTTTGTATTTTTCTATTTTCCAATTGCGGTAACCATGTTTTTCTCATTTAATGACTCAAAATCCTTAACACATTTTACTGGATTTTCGTTGCGCTGGTATGCAAACTTGATTCATGATAGCGAAATCATGTCTGCTGTTTCGGTTTCGATTTCGATTGCCATATTTGCAACTTTAATTTCTACCATATTGGGAACCTTGACTTCAATCGGACTTTCAAAATGTAGAAAAGTGATTCGTGAATTATTAATGAATATCAACAACGTTCCAATGATGAACCCTGATATCGTGACTGCCATTGGATTTATGATTTTATTTTCGTCTCTGCGAATTCCAAAAGGGTATTATACAATGCTTTTTGCGCATATTACATTTTGTACTCCATATGTAATCACCAGTGTTTATCCAAAAATCCGCACTTTGGATCCAAACCTTGCAGATGCGGCTATGGATTTAGGTGCCACTCCGTTTCAGGCTTTGTATAAAGTCATACTACCAATGTTAAAAGAAGGAATTTTTGCCGGAGCACTTCTTGCTTTTACGATGTCATTTGACGATTTTGTAATTTCTTATTTTGTTACCGGAAATGGGGTTTCGAATATTTCAATAATCGTATATAATATGACTAAAAGGACAAATCCGACAATTAATGCACTGTCTGCAATCGTGATTGCAGTTATCTTCCTGACAATGCTAATTGTAAAATTTGTACCATATTTGATACAGAAAAAAAGAAAGGAACGTGTCTTACATGAGAAAGTTAGTTAGCGTTTTGTCCGTTCTCGTTTTGATACTCGCACTGACATTGACCGGTTGTGGACAAAAAAGCAAAGACAAACCAACATTAAAAATATTTAACGCAGGAGAATATATCGATAAATCGCTCCTGACGGAATTTGAAAAAGCTTATGGCTGCAAAATTATTTATGAAACATTTGATTCGAATGAAACTATGTATACGAAGCTTCGCAGCGGCGAAGTGTATGATATTCTGGTTCCATCCGATTATATGATCGAACGCCTGATCAAAGAAGATTATCTGGCAGAAATAGATTGGAATCAAATAACCAATAAAGATAACTTAAATCCAGACGTTATGGGACAGGATTTCGATCCAGAAAATAAATATACCGTTCCTTATTATTATGGAACTGTCGGTATTCTATACAACAAAAAAGTAGTTGACAAAGAAGATCTCACAAAAGGTTGGAAATTACTTCGAAATAAAAAATATGCCGGCGATATTTATATGATTGATTCCGAACGTGATTCGTTTATGATTGCTTTAAAATCTCTTGGTTACTCTATGAATACAACCAATGAAAAGCATTTAAAAAAGGCATATAACTGGCTTGTCAAACAACGTAATACGATGGATCCCGTGTATGCAACTGATGAGGTCATCGATAATATGATTTCCGGTAATAAATCCATCGCCGTAGTATATTCCGGAGATGCCGCAATGATTATAAATGAAAATAAAGATATGGATTTCTTCGAACCAGAAGAAGGAACCAATAAGTGGACTGATTGTATGGTCATGACCAAAGACTGCAAGAATACGGAACTGGCTCACGAATTCATGAATTTTATGTGCGATGCTGATAACGCTTATATCAACACCCAATACATTGGCTACAATTCAGCGGTAACAGCGGCCAATGATATGATGCGCGATCATGATTATGAAGGAATTGATGCATACATTCCTCGAACTAATTACAAAAAAGACCAAGTATTTCATTATCAAAAAAATTCAATCAGAAAATACTGCTCAGAACTTTGGACAAAGGTGAAGGCATACTAAAAAATATGACGCTAGGAGACACGGAGGAAACGGTCTCTACGCGTCATATTTTTTTCATTTGAAGTATCAAAATTTAGAATCTATAAACAAACAATCCTAACATGTTGTATCTAATTGATAATTTTTTTCTTTGCCTTCTTCTCTTCTCTATGCCATAATGTTTATATATGAATTGATAATGATTATCTTAATCAAAAAGGAGAGTTTCATGTTTCTTGAAATACATAATATAACTAAGACATTCGGAGAAGGACACAATCGCATTGATGTTTTAAAAGGCATTGATCTAAAAGTAGAAAAAGGGGAATTTTGTGTATTGCTTGGTCCATCTGGATCTGGCAAATCTACACTCCTAAATATCATTGGCGGCATTGACAGTGCAGATAGTGGTGATATCTGCATTAACAACAAACACATGTCTCAAATGAAAGAAAGACAGTTAACCGCTTATCGCAGAAAGCACCTAGGGTACATTTTTCAAATGTATAACCTAATTCCAAATCTGACTGTACGGGAAAATATTGAAGTCGGTGCCTATCTCGGAAATCAGCCACTTTCAATTGATGAATTGTTACATACACTAGGATTATTTGAACATCGCAATAAATTGCCAAATCAATTATCCGGCGGTCAACAACAACGAACTGCAATCGGTCGTGCCATCGTAAAAAACCCCGATATTCTACTATGTGATGAGCCAACTGGTGCTCTCGATTATAACACTTCAAAAGAAATCTTAAACTTAATCGAAACTGTAAATCAAACATATGGCAATACCGTTATCATGGTCACTCACAATGATGCGATTAAGAATATGGCCGACCGAGTTGTACGACTTCGCGATGGCATGATTCGAGATAATTATTGCAATCAAAGAAAAGTTTCTGCGCAAAAGCTTGATTGGTAGGTGGCATATATGAAAAATCCATTAAGAAAGCGTCTTCTTCGAGATTTAAAAAGCGAATTCGGAAAATATTTTGTTATTTTTCTTCTTATTACAGCTACTATTGGGTTTGTATCTGGTTTTTTGGTTGCTGACGGAAGCCTGATGAATGCTTATCGGAGCAGTTTTACAAAATATAATATTGAAGATGGACATTTTATCACTACCAATAAATTAAGCAATTACGAACAGGACAGCATAGAAAAATCAGACATTACTTTATATGATAATTTCTATGTGGAAAAAGAACTGACAAATGATAGCATCCTTCGCATATTTTCGAATCGCGATAAAATTAATAAAGTTTGTCTCATGGAAGGTAAACTACCAACAAAAGAACATGAAATCGCAATTGATCGCATGTATGCAGACAATCAAAAGATAACAATTGGAGACACTTTAGAATCAGAGGATACAGTGTGGACCGTCACCGGATTGGTTGCCTTATCTGATTATAGTGCTTTATTTTCTGACAATAATGATTCCATGTTTGATGCTGTTAAATTTGGCGTTGCAATTGTCACCAAAAAGGAATTTAATAATCTAGGGAAAAAACAACTTCAGTACTGCTATTCATGGAAATATGAACACAAACCAGCGAATGAAATAGAAGAAAAAAAAGTATCCGAAGATTTGATGAAAGTTGTCAATAAAGAAGTAACTCTAAACTCTTTTGTTCCACAGTATCAAAATCAGGCAATCCAATTTACTGGTGAAGATATGGGAAGTGACCGTGCAATGATGATCATACTACTTTATATTATTATGACAATCATGGCCTTTGTATTTGCTATTACAACGAATAATACGATTGTCAAAGAGGCAAATGTGATTGGAACGTTACGTGCTTCCGGTTACACCAAACAGGAATTACTAAGACATTACCTAACAATGCCAATGCTAGTTTCGTTTACTGGTGCTGTCATTGGTAATATCATCGGATATACGATCATGAAACATGTTTGTGTCAATATGTACTATGGAAGCTATAGTCTGCCAACTTATGTCACTTTATGGAACGCAGAAGCATTTTTATTGACAACAGTCGTTCCCCTATTATTCATGCTAGTGATCAATCTTATAATTCTAAGTCGAAAATTAGCACTCTCTCCACTTAAATTTTTAAGACGAGATTTGAGTCGAACAAAACAACAGCGTGTTGTTCATCTGAACCATCGACTACCATTTTTTTCACGATTTCGACTGCGTATTTTATTCCAGAATATAAGTAATTACTGCATTTTATTCATCGGTATTTTGTTTGCCAATCTTTTATTGATTTTTGGACTTGCCCTACCGGCTGTTTTAAATCATTATCAAACAGAAATTGAAAAAAATCTGTTATGCAAATACCAATATATGCTGCAGATGCCAATCGAACTTGCATCTTTTGATACTACTGATAAAGATTTCGATATTATGAATTTATCTACATCCAGCCTGCTACCGGCTATGTTCTTCAAATATTCTGTCGAAACAACAAATTCAGATGCAGAGAAATTTAGTGCCTACTCTTTAAAAACCTTAGATACAAAGTATAAAAGTGAAGAAATCCTTCTCTATGGTATTAACACGAATAGTCGTTATATCGATTTAAATTTAAAAAAGAATGATGTATATATTTCCTCTGCTTATGCAGAAAAATACCAGTTAGAAATCGGCGATATCATTTCTTTAAAAGAATCGTATGAAGATGCAAAATATCAATTTAAAATTACTGGTATTTATCCATATGAAGGCGGATTATGCCTTTTTATGAAACAAAAAAAGCTCAATCATACCTTTGATTTTGACGAAGACACTTTTAGCGGATATTTTTCCAACTCAGAAATTACAGATATTGATGAAAAATATATTGGTTCTACTATTACACTCGATGATCTGACAAAAATATCCAGACAACTTAATGTATCCATGGGACAGATGATGTACCTTGTGGATGGATTTGCAATCTTGATTTTTATCGTTTTAATCTATCTTTTGTCCAAGATGATTATTGAGAAGAATGAGCAGTCAATTTCCATGGTGAAAATTCTTGGATACAATAACAAAGAAATCAGCCAACTATACATTATGTCTACCTCAATCATGGTAATACTGTTTTTATTGCTGAGTTTACCAATTGAATCAATGATCATGGAATATTTATTCCGGACAATCATGCTCGAAAGTATGACTGGCTGGATTACTTATTATATTAGTCCTATGATTTATGTAAAAATGTTTGTATTAGGGATATGCACCTATGGAATGGTAGCCTTGTTAGAATTTCGCAAAATACAAAAAGTACCAATGGATACTGCACTTAAAAATATAGAATAAAATATGACGCTAGGAGATGCAAAGGAAACGCTCTCCTAGCGTCATATTTTATTCTAATCTACTTTCATTATAAAGTATCAGGCAAGTTAGCAATACACACCACCACCTGGGGCACAACACATGTTACAACACATATTCATCGCACAGATCGTACAACACCAGGTATTCATACTTGCCATTGGATTGCCATAATTACGTCCTCTGTTCATGTAATCCTCGCCACCACTCGTAAGCTGTTGGTAAAATTGGGCATAAATTGCATTCCCTGGTTCTTTTTCCATGGCTGTTTGTATATGAGACATTGCAGTTGCATAGTTTCCAAGATAAGCATTGGTCACTGAGCTTAAATAATACCACTGTCCATCACGTATTGCTGGACCAATCTCATTTAGTGCTTGCAATGCAGCCTGATACTGTCCCATACGAATATAGAGCATTGCTGTCTGCAAATATTGATTTCCCGTCTCTCGTCCATGATACGTCTGTCCCTGACCACCGTAAGAGCTACTATAACCGCGATAAGAACCACCCTGACCATACGTATTACTTTGACCATAGCTTCCTCCATATGCAGAACTGCTCTTATCTTTGTTCATAATCATCTGATAAGCAGACTGAATTTGCTTAAACTTTTCCTCTGCTTGTGCTTTGTTCGGATTGTTTATATTTGCATCCGGATGATATTTTCGACTCAGTTTTCGATATGCTTTTTTTACTTCTTCATCTGTTGCCGTTGAAGGCAATCCTAGTACCTGATATGGATCCATCTTTTTTCCTTCTTTACATAAGATTTAATAAAACTGCAGCACTCGATTCTAACTGCTCTTTCGCCAGTTTCATCTCTTCTGCTTGTTCTTTTGTAATCGTCTCTGGTTTTGTCTTTGCTACCAGTTTACGTAACTTGTTCTTATCTGATTTTATCGCAGAACGCTGTCCGCGGTCAATTTCTTTTTTATGTTCTCGCAAAAGATATTCAATACGATTAACTAAATTCTCTGATTCAAAACGAATATCAAGCCACTCTTTATGTTCTTCGTCCTCATTTTCGTACATAGCCGCATCTCTTCTTGCACGTTCAATTTCCTCTTCTGACATATTGTTGCTGGAAGTAATCGTAATTTCCTGTTCTTTACCAGTTCCCAAATCTTTTGCAGATACCTTGACAATTCCGTTGACATCAATATCAAAGGTAACCTCAATCTGAGGTTGTCCAGCCATTGCTCTTTTTATTCCTTTTAAACGAAAATTTCCAAGTAGTTTATTGTCTTTGGCAAATTGACGCTCTCCCTGATATACTTTAATATCAACCGCTGTTTGAAAATTCATCGCTGTTGAGAAAATTTTACTCTGTCTGGTTGGAATTGTCGTATTACGCTCAATGATTCGATTGCAGACACCGCCAACCGTTTCAATTGACAGAGAAAGTGGAGTGACATCCATTAAAATCAGATCGGCTGCTGCACTGCCAACGGATACGTTTCCACCAAGTTTACCACCCTGAACCGCAGCACCCATCGCTACACATTCATCTGGATTCATATTTTTCGAAGGTTCAATTCCTGTCAACTGACGTACTTTCGCCTGGACAGCTGGGATTCTTGTTGAACCACCTACTAACAATACTTTACTGAGTTCTCTTGTTGTAATCCCTGCATCGGTTAAAGCCATTTGCACTGGTCCGGCCGTACGATCAACCAAATCATAGGTCAGGCGATCAAAGAGTTCTCTTGTTATCGTCATATCAATATGCTTAGGCCCACTTTTATCCACAATGATAAATGGAAGATTAACATGCACACTCTGAGCAAAAGATAATTCTTTTTTCACACGCTCTGCTTCTTCACGAACTCTTTGCATGGCTGTGATGTCTTTTCGAAGATTTACACCTTCTACTTTCTGGAATTCAGTGATAATATAATCACACAATTTTTCATCAAAATCATCCCCACCAAGGCGATTATCCCCTGCCGTCGCCAATACTTCGATCAACCCATCTCCAATTTCGATTACAGATACATCAAAAGTACCTCCACCTAGATCATAGACGAGAATCTTTTGTGCCTGACCATGATCAAGTCCATATGCCAATGCTGCAGCAGTCGGCTCGTTGATAATACGTTTCACCGTAAGACCTGCAATCCTTCCCGCATCTTTGGTTGCCTGTCTTTGTGCATCATTAAAATATGCCGGTACGGTAATCACCGCTTCATCCACCGATTCTCCAAGATAACTTTCTGCATCCTTGCGTAATTTTTGTAAAATCATCGCTGAAATTTCCTGTGGAGAATAGTATTTTCCATTTAGTTTGTGCTTTTTATCCGTTCCCATATCTCTCTTGATCGATAAAATCGTCTCGTCGGCATTGACTGCTGCCTGGCGTTTCGCCATCTCTCCAACCAAACGCTCTCCTCTTTTACTATAAGATACGACAGAAGGAGTCGTACGATTTCCTTCTGTATTAACAATGACAATCGGCTGATCCCCTTCTAAGACTGACACACAACTATTGGTTGTTCCCAGATCAATTCCAATTACTTTTCCCATCTTTGTATTCCTCCATCAAATATCCTATTCTTTATTATAAAGCAAATCATTCTGCCTCAACTTTGATATCATAAAGAATACTTTACCACAAATAGGAAAAGTGTAAATGAACTATATCTAAAATAAAATGAAAAAAATATAAACAAACAAAACCAAAATCAGGTGAATGCCATTGATGGCACTCACCTGATTTTGAGGATTAGTTTAATTCAATTTCAAAGGAATCAATCATCTTTCCATGTTCATCATTGACTTGAATTGTATATTTACCAGAATCATCACTTCGATTACGAATGAATTCTTCCTCAAATACACCGTTGTCGTCTACCGTAGAAGACGAATTTAGCAATTGTTTTCCATCTTCATCGTACACCTGCACTCTAACTGCATCATAATATTTCTTCTTATTTATTTTATAGGTTCCATAAACATGCATGCGATAAACAGAGCTAGTTGCTTTTGTAAATGACATATCTGCGATTTCTTTATGCATCTGTAATTTTTTTTGATCAAATAATTGTTTTACTGTAACCGGAAAATGATAGGTTCCTATTTTTTCTCCATGCTGATAAAGATTGACTTCTACATCTAAATCCTTATTTTCAAATAAAAATCCTTCTCCATATGTGTAATCAATGATTTCTACTGTATTTGTATCACTTCCAGTATTCTTTGCCAATTGAGGATTGTCGACATCATTTGTCATCATGCCACCTCCACTTTTAGAAAATAACTGTTCTGTGACATTCTTTCCATCATGCTGAATCTGTATTGACGCATCGATATAATCTTGACCACTCTCATCAACACCATAGTGTTTTCTTAAATTTTGTGCACTCAAACTATAATCAATGAACACCTCACTATCGGAGCATACAAACTGATTTAATGTTACTGTAAATCCATTTTTTGTCTGCGTAAGTGGTTTTAAAAGCCCACTGTCTCCAATTTGTTCTGCCTGGTAACCTTCATTTTGATTTAGATATGCTAAAACACCGGTTATTTTCTCTCTCACGTAGGCACTCACGGTCTGATTTGATAAGGCAAGTGCACAGATTAATGCGAAGCATGCAGCTACTGCTGCCAATTTTTTTCTTCGTTTTTCTTTGTGATTGCGTGTAATGTTAAGGGCTGCTTTTCTCATTTTTTTATGATCTAATTCTGAAAAATTCTCTTCTGGAATCTGTGTCTTCATATGATTTAATACTTTATAAATACGACTCATGATAATTCTCCTTCCCGAAATATACGACGAAGCTTTTTCCGTCCGCGATGAATTCTTTGATATACGGTATCCTTTTTCTTCCCCATTGTCTGTGATACATGATCAACCGATTTCTCATCCAAAAATACCTGTATAAAAATTTCTCGATCTTCCTCTTCTAAAGAATCCAGAATTTCCTGTATTTCCTCCTGTAACTCGATTTTTAATAATTCTTGCTCTGCTCCCGTATCTTTGATCGGCACCAATAACTGATCCACCGAAACATGCAAGGTGTCACTTAAATATTTTCGCTTACAATCCAAGGCTTTGTACCTGGAAACACCGGCTATCCAGTTTTTGAAACTTCCTTTTTGCGGCTCATAATCACCAATATGCTCCCAGACTGCCAACAACACATCATTCATACATTCTTCTTCCCTGTCTGGCATCCGAAACAAATATTTTCGCAACACTGACTGAATAATCCATCCATATTCATCCACGACGTATAAAAGTCCCTTTTCTTGTTTCTGTTTTATAAGGTTGATAAAATTATCCTCCGTTGCTCTCATATTTCACCTCCTGCAAAAGATCAATAATTAGAACGTTCCTTATCTTTCACTATATACTTCGCAACTGATTCGTAATTCTTGACAGTTTTTATAAAAATCATAAAAAAAGTTTGCTAACAAAACAAAAAAACATTTTTTTCTTTACATTAAGAAAAAAATGTTTTATATCATCATATTTGCAATATTATAACAAAATCCACTCACATTTCGATATAGTAAGATTACCAAAACAGCAATCGTTGCTTTCCATGCAATGATACGTTTTGATTTTTCAAAAAATTCTTGTTCCGAGTCCAGCTCAAACTCCCGATATTCTAGAAGTTTTCCACTATAACATTCATATTCTGCTAATATATCCACAACTTCTTCCGGATGATAGGACCAGGTCGGTTTTTCTAATTCTATTCCTGCTTCCACAAGCATATTCATAACAAACTCGATACAAGTATAAGCTTTATAAGTCTGAAATCCTTTTAAAACCGGAAATGTCAACGCTGAAAATAAATTATAGTGATATTCACTGTCCATTAAAATCTGATGTATCGTTTGATAAATCTGAATGAACTGTGCTTCTGTAACCGGAACTTTAAATATCTTGATTTTTACATCATCATATTCACACAAAGTAAATCGAGCTGCATTCTCACGCACTAAACCTGCCACCACTGGTACTCGATTTTTATATCTCGCAAATGCATAAATCTCGTCTAGATTCTCATCTAACGCCAGCGAAGCATGATTATATTCAATATGCATCGCCTTACGAATGACTCTTGCAAATTTTGAAGGCGTTTTTGAGAGCACGACATAAATATAATTCTGATCCATGAGAAAATTCCTTTCAAATTTTAACATCAAAATCATATCTATTATAAACGAAAACCCCCTTTTATTTCAAGAGCATGTTGTTTTTTTCACAAATAAAAGAATTGCTCTTCACATTTTTTCAATAAACCGAGACTAAGATATAACAATCCTGTTATATCGAGTATAATAATAATTATCTTTCCCATAATTTATCTCCGTGTATCTAAATCTAATATATATATATCCCCCATAATCTAAAAATTATGTATCGAATATTTTAGCATAATAAACACACTAAAAAAATATTCCACTTACACCCACAAACACAAATATAAATAAAAACACAATAAGAATCAGTCTTGCCGTTACCACTCTATTTTTATACCAAGGAATTTTCACTTCCATTTTCTCTTCTTCATTGTCTGACCATCCTGCCTGCATTTCTCTCAAATCCCATTTTTGACGCATAACATCAAGTGCCTGCTTGGCTTTTTTCTGATCCTTTTCCTGTACATAAAAATCGGTACCATATAATGAAAGCCCAGTTGTTATTTTTAAATACTCCCCACTACCACTTTCCTTTACATAACACGGAATATGGTAATATTGTAACAAATCCATATATTCTTGAATTTGCATTGAATTCTGGATATTACATATTTTTATCATAATCGTTTCCTCACCTTCTAATATGCTACTTTCATTATATGATCCAAATATTACAAATTACTTACAAAATACCAAAAGTTATTTTACTGTTTTTCTTTTAGAACAAGATATAATTCGGCTCTTGTTGCTTCCACATATGGCTTTACATAAAGTACTCCTAAAATGTTAAGTGTTAAAATACTAAGAGTTTGCCACAGTATAAAAGATAAATGTAAAACAAACGTATCCCATTTGTTTCCATCCATCATTTCTTTACTTCTGGCAAATGCCTCATCCATCTCCATTTCCGGGTGCTCTGCAATCAAATAGGAAACCATATAATACTCATAAGATTTTACAATCCCTGGTATAATAAGCAATAAGGTCCATAAAAATGTATACAAAGCTTTAAAAAATTGTATTTTAACAATATTTTTATAATGATTACTATGAAATCCATATAGCAATTCTTTCACTTTCGCTGGTTTCTCTGCATTTTGAATAAAAAATCGATTGCCACCAACCAACAGTACATTAAAAACAAAAATAGAAAGTGCCAATGAAATCGCAAAAGAAATCGCAAAAGCTACAAAAAACACGATACCTGCAATCCCAAAAAAACTTGAAAATGCTTTTGTCAATAAAAGATTCGATAAAAAGTTGCCATTTTTATTATTTCCAACAATTCCATTTGTCACACGGTCTACAACCGATTCTTGCTCATCTTCATCAAACGCAAAATTTTCAAAATAGTCATCATCCTCTTCATCGTACAGACTATCATCGATTTGACTATCATAAGTTGTATCATCATCAAAAAAGTCTTGATAAAACTGAAAATCTACATCTCCAGAAATCAGTATGATAATGAGGGCAACCAATACACAAACCCAATAATTTCGTTTAAATGCCGCTTTTCCTTTTTTCTTTAATTCTGCTCGATTCCACATATCATTTTCCCTTTCTCTTTTTCATCATAATCTCATTCTATATATAAAACGCATTTTCTATACAGAATGTGACAAAAAGTTTAAAAAAAATGCTCCAAACTTTTTAAGTTTGAAGCATTTTTTCATCAATTATATTTATTTTTAAATTTCTGGTACCGTAATCTCACCTGTGATTGCAGACGCTGCTGCTGTTGCCGGTGAGCCAAGATAAATCTGTACTTTGGAAGTTCCCATACGTCCTAAGAAATTTCGATTGTTGGTAGCAAGTACGACTTCGTCATCCGATAAGATACCGCCTGCACGTCCGCAGCATAATCCACATCCTGGCTGTGTTACGATTGCGCCTGCCTTAATAAGAGTTGTCAGATATCCCGCTTTGCTCGCATCTAAATAAACCTGACGACTGGCTGGAGTCACAATTAACTTCACATAATCGGCTACCTTCTTGCCTTCTAAAATTTTTGCTGCAATTGCTAAATCTTCCAGACGACCGTTCGTACAAGAGCCAATAAATACCTGATTTAATTTTGTCCCTGCCACTTCTTTCACATCTTTGATCTTATCAACCTGAGATGGACATGCAGTCACTGGTACAAAATCGCTTGCATTATATTCCATTACGCGACAGTAATTCGCATCTTCATCACCATATACCCAGTCAACATCTGCAAGATTTACACCAGAAAATTCAGCTGTCTTTTCGTCTGGAGCAAAAATTGCTGCTTTTGCACCTGCTTCAATTGACATATTGGACATTGTAAGTCTGGATGCAATCGTCATATTTTCAAAGGTAGAACCGTGGAATTCTAACGCTTTATAAGTTGCCCCATCCGCTCTTAAATCACCGATCAAACGTAAGATGACATCCTTAGAAGTTACATTTGATGGTAATTCGCCATTGACAACCACTTTGATCGTCTCTGGCACACGAATCCACATTTCACCAGTACCAAGAATCGATGCCATTTCTGTATATCCGATTCCAGAAGAGAAACAGCCAACCCCACCATATGTTGTTGTATGAGAATCTGTACCAAATACTATATTTCCCGGTTTAGCATAACCCATTTCCGGCATTAACTGATGGCAGATTCCATCGCTTCGATGTACGTGTGTCAATCCATACTCTTTTACAAACTGATCACCAATCTTAAAATGACGAACATCTTCGACAGCACTTGTTGGCACTAAATGATCGTAAATTAAAACTACTTTTTCCGGATCCCAGATTTTTGTAAATCCCATTTCTTTAAATTTTTCTGCCACAAATGGAATAAAAATATCATGAATCATAACACGATCTACATTTACGGTTACGATTTCTCCCGGAGTGATATGATCTGCTCCGATATTTTTCATAATAATCTTTTCAATTAATGTATTTCCCATGATCCATTCCTCCTATATCACACCATTGCGTTTTTGCATCGCCTTTACTAATCCACCAGCATTAATGATATCCATCAAATTATCTGGTAAAGAATGGATCGGATATTTTTCACCATTATGTTCAATGGATTCTCCTAATGTCACAGTCAGAGTGTCTCCCTCCTTGACAACATCCTGAATCTGATCATTTTCAATTAGGAGTAATCCGTTATTGATCGAATTGCGGAAAAAAATACGTGCATATGATTTTGCGATCACACAACTTACCTTTAACGCTTTGATAATTTCCGGTGCTTGCTCTCTGGAAGAGCCACATCCAAAATTCTTACCGGCAACAATAATGTCACCTTCATTTATCTGTCCAGCGAGTTCCGGGCGGAGAGGAGAAAAACCATATGGCTTCATATCTTCTACCGTTGGCAAAGCCAGATATTCGGTTGGAATAATAATATCTGTGTCGATGTCATCGCCAAGAACCCAGACTTTTCCTGTAAATTTTTCCATAATGTTACCTCCTTATGCCTGAATATATCCTGTAATGGCTGCACGTGTCACTGTCTCTGCTGATGCAAGATAAACTTTTGAGCTCGGATGACCGGCACGTCCTTTAAAATTACGAGTTCCTGTTGATACCAATACTTCGTTTTCACCAATGACACCTTGACAACTTCCCCAGCAAACACTACAGTTTGCATTCATAACCTGTGCACCGGCTTCCATTAAAATATCCATAATTCCTTCTTCTAATGCCTGTAAATAAACAGCATTAGATGCTGGTGCTACAATAAAACGTACATCTTCTTTCACCTTTTTGCCTTTTAGCAATTTCGCAGCTACACGAAGTTCATCGATTCGACCATTGTTACAGGAGCCTAAAAATGCCTGATCGATCTTTACTTTTCCAAGATCTTCTAATGGAATCACATCATCAACAAAGTCTGGACGGGCAACAACCGGTTTGATTTTACTTAAATCATAATGATACACTTTCTCAAATACTGCATCATCGTCGCTGATAAACATATGCTCTACTTTTCTGCCGTGTTCTTTTACATATTCTACAACTTTCTCATCCGGCTCTACGATACCGGTCTTTGCACCCGCTTCTACACAAAGATTACAAAGAACCATACGATCGTTGATGCTTAAATGATGAGCACCCTCACCGGCAAATTCCATAATTTTATAGTTTGCTCCATTGGCACCGATATCTCCAATAATCGTCAAAATCAAATCTCTTGGATAAACACCTTCTGGAAGCTTTCCGGTTAAATTAAAGCGAATGGTTTCCGGCACTAACACCCATGAATTGCCGGTAACGATTCCATATAAAAGATCCGTACAACCGACACCTGTACCAAATGCACCTAAGGCACCATAACTACAAGTATGAGAATCTGCTCCAAAAATCAATTCTCCCGGACATACATAGTCTTCTAACATAATCTGATGGCATACCCCTTTACCTTCATATAGTGCAATGCCATTTTCCTTTGCGAAATCACGCATTTTCTTATGTGCCTGCGCTGTTTTTGGATTTTCTGCAGGAACGTTGTGATCCATGATAAACACAATTTTATCTTTATCCGCGATTTTAGGATTTTTTAATTGATTATGATACATATCGATCGTCAAATGTGTTGTTCCATCGTTAGACATCATACGGTCTAATGTTACTGTATGAATATCACCAGCTTTGACTTCTTTTACGCCAGCAGCTTTGGCAATAATCTTTTCACCAATTGTCATTCCCATCTGCTTACACCTCACCGTTATTTAAATAATTGATTAATCCACCTGTATTTAAGATTGTCTGCATTAACTCTGGCAACTTTGTACAGGTATAGCTCTTCTCACCAAATGAAATGCTTCCATCTGCAAGATCAAGTTTCACTTCATCTAATTCTTCTACATCATCATATAAATCTTTACATACAATAACCGGCAGTCCGACATTGATCGCATTGCGGTAGAAAATACGGGCAAACGATTTTGCAACCACAGCTTTGATTCCCAGTGCTTTTAATACACTTGGTGCCTGTTCTCTTGAAGAACCACATCCGAAATTTTCTGCTGCTACAATAATATCTCCTGGCTGCGCTTTTTTTGCAAAATCAGGATCTAAGGATTCAAATGTATAACCTTTCATCTCATCAATATTAGGTAATAATAAGTACTGAGATGCGATAATCTGGTCTGTATCTACATCATTATGAAATTTCCATACTCGGCTTTTACTCATTAAAACTTCCTCCTACTATAATCTTTGGTATCACGATAATGCTTGATAGCGATAATACCTTAATTTATAGAATACCGTAAAATCATACAGAATTCAAGATATTCGTCACGGATTCACATTTCATCTTATCAAAAAATGTGCTATTATCGTATCTGGTAATGCAACTCAATATTTTTTTGTACTACCAGTAAAAATGAGTGGAGGATACTTATGAGACTTACAATGTTAGGAACCGGAAATGCAACGGTATCAAGATGCTATAATACTTGTTTTATTTTAACAGAAGATCAAAAACACTTATTGGTTGATGCTGGAGGTGGGAACCAAATCATCGGACTTTTGGAAAAGAACCATACCCCATTTACAGAGATCCATGATATATTCGTTACCCACGAACATGTTGATCATATTCTTGGCGTTGTCTGGCTAATTCGCATGATTGGACAAAAAATAAATCAAGGCAAATATAATGGTAATTTACGTATCTATTGTTTTGAAGAACTTGCACAAAAGATTCAATCAATTGTAGAAATGACTGTACAAAAAAAAGTATGGAAACATTTTGGAGGTCGTATCCAATTTGTGATTGTGGAACATGGACAGAAACTTGAAATTATCGACCATCCGGTACAAGTATTTGACATTTTTTCCACAAAAGCTAAACAGTTTGGCTTTACCATGGATATCCACGGTACAAAATTTACTTGTGTTGGCGATGAACCTTACAATGAAGCGGATGCAGAGTTTGTTGCGGGAAGCGACTGGCTTCTTCATGAAGCTTTTTGTCTATATTCAGAGGCAGAAGAATTCAAACCATATGAAAAACATCACAGTACAGTCAAAGATGCCTGTATCTTGGCAGAACAACTGCAGATTCCAAACTTGCTTTTGTATCATACAGAAGAGAAAAATTTGGAAAACCGAAAGAAATTATACATGGACGAAGGACAAGACTACTACCATGGAAATCTGATGGTACCCGATGATATGGAAAGTTTTGTGATATAAAGATTCAGATAGTAAAACCCCAAAGAGCGGCTACTCTTTGGGGTTTTTATTTTCTATTCCTCACCACAAACATAAATCGGTATTTCCGCAAGTTTTAATGCTTCAAGATCATGATTACGAATATGTATATCAGTAAATATTGCGTCGAATTCCTCAATCCGGGCTACTTGACACATTGCTTTCTTACCAATCTTATTACTTGTACAGAGCAAATAGTTTTTTTCTGCTGATTGCATAAATGCTCGCTTTGTCTCTGCAAGGTCAAAATTGGGAGTGAACGCACCCTGAGAAACCGATAAGGCATTTGGGGAGATAAATGCTCGATCTACCGATAATCTCTGTATAAACGACATCGTTCCTGCTCCGGCTGTACATCCATACATTGGGCGCATTTCACCACCACAAAATATAATTTTTATATTGGGGCACTGGTAGATTTCTCCAGCAACCACAATATCATTTGTGACAACTGTCAAATTTTCATATTCTTTCAGTTGTCTTGCTAAATGCATATTGGTTGTACCAGCATCCAGTATAATCGTTTCACCATTCTGGATAAACTGCAATGCTTTGTCTGCAATCCATTGCTTTTCTTGACCATAAGAGTCTCTTGATGCAATCCCATCCTGATCCGAGAGCATATCTTCTCGATACATCGCACCACCATGTGTTCGTTTTATATATCCAAAGCTTTCCAGCTCTCGCAAATCTGCACGAATGGTCGCTCCAGAAACCTGAAATTTGTCAATCAATTCATGGATATTAGCACGTTTATTTGTCCGTAAATAGGATATGATCTGTTCTTTTCGTTCTTCTGCAAACAATTTCCCAACCTCATTTTCATTTGTTTTCATTTAGCAATTCAATAGTAACATATTTTTTCATTTTGCACAACAACCATTTTTATTTATTATTGATTGTTTTCATTTTGTATTTTGGAAACAATATTTCCACCGTAAATTGATCACCATCGATTCTCACATGCAACTCTCCACCACAAATTCTGGTAAAACTATCGGCAATTGAAAGTCCTAATCCATTCCCCTCTGTGGTTCTGGATTTATCACCTCTGGTAAATCGCTCTAAAATTTCTTCTTCTGTAAATTCCATACGATAGGATGCTGTATTTTTTACTGCTAATTTCCATTTATTCTGATCATCTACAACACTAATAAAAATTCTAGAACCCATCAGAGAATATTTTAATGCGTTTTCTAATATATTTTGCACCACACGATACATTCGATTCGCATCACCCTCAAAATGAGCCTGTTCCGTCTGATAATCTACAATAATTTCAAATCCACTTTTTTGGATCTTATCTTCCATCTCGATCATTGTCTGTTCCACTAGTTTTTTCATATCTAAGATAGAATACTCAACCTTTGCATTACCGCTGGTTGATTTTGCAAGATCAAAAAGATCAATCACGATATTTTTAAGTCTATCCGCTTTCTTTCCAAGAATCAATACATAATCTCTCGATTCTGCAGATAATGTTTCATCTTTTGAGAGCAAATCAATATAACTGATGATTGAAGTCAATGGAGTTTTCAGATCATGAGATACATTGGTAATCAGATCAATTTTCATCCGCTCTCCTTTTAACTGCTCCTCAACACTTTTTTCCATACCAGTTCCAATTTTCGCAAGATCATTGGTCGCCTTATAATAGAGAGAACTTTCACTGATATCTGTTGTCGCCCGCAAATTCCCATTGCTAATCTCATAAACTTGCTGTAATACTTTTTCAAGATCCAGCAAATCCTGAATATCTCGTTTATAATCCTGAAACAGTTGTTTACAAAAAACAATCATCAAACCACCAACAATGATACCAAGTGGGAAGAAAAATACAAGTGTGAAACAGGTAAGTAACACTGCTGCAATCATTACAACAAATATACTAATACGTTTTCGATGCATTGCTTTTTCTCTTTGCGATAAAGTACTTGCCTGCTTATCTCTCCAATAATTCCACTCATCTCTATATTTACAGATACCAACTTTCAATTTATGACAAATTTTGTAACAAAGACTGCTCTTTATGAATTTTCGCTCTTTCATTCTGCGAACAATTGATATATACATATATATAATGACAAGTTCGCAAACAAGCATTCCACAATATAACCAATTTGTTATATAATCAGAAATACTATCCAATTCAAACGAAATTTCTGCAGCGGCACAAAGTAAAGCTCCCAATACAGACAAACCAAATATACACAATAACACTTCTAACCACCAACGATCCACCCAGGCACCAAATTTTGTACGATTTTTTGGCGATACTGCAATGGATAATGCAATCAATGCCACGAGTAAAATCGCAATATAAGCAGTTCCTCGCTCGACAGAACTTCCAAACATTCCAACTTGCGTCTCCCACTGATGCATATTTTTTTGATAAACTTTCTCAGGAATTTGAACATATAACTCCATCTGATCTATTTGATCAAGAGTAACCTTCCAGTCTTCTTGATTAACCAAACTGGTTGCATAATATTCTTCTTCGATAATGGCATGAGCCGAAAGACTTTTATTCATTGGAGTTGCATACATGTCACAAATATATTCTGCATCTCCATCATCTGATATAAATTCTCTATCGATATGAATCATTACATCTAAAATTCCAACTTCTTTGTCTTTTGCGTCTTGTGTAATATTATCTCCCTGTTTGATCTTATCGACTTTTTGCTTTTTCTTCTTGCCTGTTTTATGAGTAATCGTCCCCTCAACATTCATCTGATACCTATCACTGTTTTCAGATTGAATTTGATTAAACTCACCCGTCTTTAAATAAGATCTTAGTTGTTCACGTAGCAAATCTCGCACATAATAGTGGTAACTGCCACTTTCCTCATATTCACATGCACTAAAATAATCGCCCAAATAAGCATGTTGTGATGTTTGCTGCTGATAATTCACAACAGATTTTACTTCTTCTACCAATTCAAATGTCATGATCAAAATTATGACCACAGAAATCCACATCACTACATATCTACTAATATTTTTCCATTTTGTATCCAATTCCCCACACCACCTTTAAATATTTCGGAACTTTTGGATTGATTTCTATTTTTTCCCGGATTCGACGAATATGAACCATAACTGTGTTTTCAGTTGCAAATGCCTGCTCTTTCCAGACTCTTTCATAGATTTCTTCCGCTGAAAAGACTCTGCCACGATTTTTCATGAGTAATTCTACAATACGATATTCCGTCGCGGTAAGTTTTACTGCTTCTCCATCCACATAAATCTGCTTTTCATCGAGATTTAAACTCAAACTTCCGTTTTCAATGATATTTTGTTGTTGCATATCATTTCCACGGTTACTCCAATATAAATATCGACGAAGAGAAGATTTTACCCTTGCCACTAATTCTGCCGGCTGATACGGCTTAGAGATATAATCATCCGCTCCCATTGATAACCCAAGCACCTTGTCACTTTCTTCTGTTTTCGCTGACAATAATAGAATTGGGATATTTTTATTTTCCCTAATTTTCATCATTGCAGATAAACCATCAAGTTTTGGCATCATAATATCCAAAATAATCAAATGTACTTCATTTTCAACTAACTGCTCTAAGGCATCCAACCCGTTATAAGCGCTTAGCACATGATATCCTTCCATCTCTAATAATCTTTTTATTGCTCTTACAATCTCTCTGTCGTCATCTGCAACTAAAATAGTTTCCTGGCTCATATATTCACTCCTCCTTGTTCCTGTTATTATAATAGCAAAGGAATCTTAATAAAAAATTTATCTAATTCTGACTTTTTTCTTACAAATCAATATATCATAAAAAATGTGTAGGTGTTTTTCTCCTACACACTTAATAAATCCAATTATGATTTCAGTTTCATTTGTTGTTTCTTATGATCTACATATTCTTTCGCTTTTTCCAATTCCTGCATATATTTCACGCTCGCTTCCACATTGTTTTGAATATCACGCACTCTTTTTAACATTTTCTTTGATTCATGGTAGATTCTCCTTTCATTATAAAGGGATAGAAAAGATGTGTAAAGATGCGACTACTGCATAAAATTTTTCACAAAAGGACCGCTTAGAATTTCATTCTAAACGGCCCTCAAAAGTCTGCTTATTCCATTTTATTTTTTAATTTCTATTATTGTCATAGAGAATATGACGATTTTGTTCATAAATTCCTTCTATCTCTATCGATTCGATCCACCTTCTTTTTACATAAGAGGTGCATACATATTTCCCGTATTGATCAAGTTCCTCTACTTTTACAATACTCCCTAGTGTTGATATAAAACCGACAATCGGATATTCATCATCATCGTCAACGACATTTAATGATGCCACAAGATGCATATCTTCACATGCTTTTAACACATCTTTTTTCAAACTTTTGTTTCTCTCAATTTCCAAAGACGGATGTGTCTGCTTATGCGCATGATAAAGTACCTTTACTCTTTCTTGATATTTACCGCCTACCTCAATATGCAAAATGTCACAGATGTGTTTTAGCATATAACCATCCGCAATTCCATCGTCCGTAAATCTGGAAAATAAAATATAATCTCCACGTACATCGATAATATATCCATGATAACAAAATTGCAGATCGTCTCTGTCACAGTAGAAACCAACCAGTTTGTGCTCTTTTTTTAATTCTTGACAAATTTTCTTCATATTACTTTCTCCTTTTTATAACTTAACCTCTAAATGCAATCATTCAGTCCCTATCCGGTTAAGTTCTCTGCAAAAGAGAATAGAGCAAAATAAGTATAAGCAGGCTTTTTTTATTGTTTTTCATTTATTTAATTTGTAATGGGATTCCTGATACACTCAGATACACTTCATCGCTGACTCCTGCCAACATCTGATTGACTTTACCAGTTATATCAGAAAAAATCCTTCCCATGCGATAGGCTGACACAACGGACATTCCAACTTCATTTGTCACAACAATCAGATTCTTATCTGTGTCTTTCACTGTCTGAATCAAAGATTGAATTTCCGTCAAAATATCCTCTTCGATATAAGAGATTTCCTCTTTTGTCAGCTCATCAAAATCGCGTTCTTCTTCCACTAAAAAATTTGTGATCAAAACAGTCACACAATCCAATAACAGTGTCTGATGAGAAGTTTCGCAAACAGCATCTGCCAAATCTCGATATCCTTCAAAAGTTCCCCAGTTTGGATTTCTGCGCAATTTATGAATTTGGATACGTTCTTTCATATCTTCATCAGTTGCAATTCCAGTCGCCATATACAAAACATCATCACCACCTAATATGGTTGCTTTCTGCTCTGCCAATTGACTTTTGCCGCTTCTGCTACCACCTGTCACAAGAATTAATCTTCCCATATGATCATCTCCTTCATTATATTGCATTATAATCCAATTGCATCTAATTTCTCTGGACCTTTGATTCCAAAATACAAATACAACATTATGATTGCAAATTCTAGAAACATCCAAATTGGTGAATGGAAGAACGAAATATCCGCCGCAACTCCCATAGTATTAATGATACCGGCTGTCATTCGTGCCATCAACGCAAAAATAAAGATTTCACTATAGGAATATTCTTTCTTCATTGATTTCCCTATGCTTCTACCAAATAAAGCAATGACCAATGCACCAAGTACATAACCAATAATACCGGAGACATACGCAAAGGCAAAAACAATCGCCGTTGCCATATAGAAAAGCGGAAGCATTTCGACTAAATCTTTATTGTTAAATGACTCTTTTCCTGTATCTGAGAAATCCAATGCAAAAGTCTGTCCGGTTATCGCATCTTTAACCTGCATATTATTTTTAGCGACTAGCAGCTCCGTACTCGAATCATCTTTCAGATCATTTTTTGTAAATTTATCTACATCACTATCTGCAATCAGACGAAATCCATCATTATCAATTTCTATCCTATGCTCCACATAAAAAGTACCATCTTTGTACTGAAACTTTGGCAAAGTCTCTGTGATAAAGTGCTCAGGACCACCAATACTAGCTGCAAAACCTAGCATCGGTACAATTGAGCCTAAAAACAGAAGCAAAAAAGAAACAAACATAACAAACAGCACGATCGTTCTTTTTTTTGCATTTAATACCTGACGGTAATTGCTCGGCTTCGCAACAGCAATTTGCACCATTTGAAATAAGCCGATTTTTTCTTTCTGTTCCATATTGTTCTCCTACATCCAGCTTCTAATATACAATACTCTCTAATACATCATCCGCTGTTTTTTTATCTTTTAAAATTTCAATTATTTTACCTGCAAATGCAATTGCAGTTCCCATGCCACGGCTGGTAATCACATTTCCATCAACCGCTACCTGATCATAAACATAATGACATTTATGTTCTGTTAATACATCCTCAAAACTTGGATAACTAGTAGCAGTTTTGCCCTCTAACAGTCCAAGTTCTGCAAAAACACTTGGTGCGGCACAGATGGCTGCAATATAACTTCCATCTTGATAATGGTTCAAAATCATAGATTCCACACCCTTATGTGCTTTTAAATTTAATGTGCCCGGCATTCCTCCCGGTAAGATTACCATGTCAGCTTTTTTATCTTTAATCTGATCAAATGTAACATCTGCTTTGACCGGTATGCCATGCGCACCCATAACATCACATGTATCCTGAATAGAAACCGTTGTGATATCAATATCTACACGTCTTAATAAATCTACAACTGTCAAACCTTCAATTTCTTCAAAACCATCTGCTAAAAATATAAAAACTCCCATTCGATTATTCCTCCTGTCAAAATGAATCATTCTTTGTTCTAAATCGGACAATATTTTCTTGACAATCTTCCGACTTAGGTTATATTATACTTCATAGAATTAACTTTTGGCAAGCTACTTGCATTATATCGAAGCAAAAGCTTCAAAAGAGAGGAGGTTAATCATGGAAATCGAACGCAAATTTTTACTAAAAAGATTACCACAGCAAATGTCTCATTATGAGAGTGCCAATTTAAAACAGGCATATCTTTGTACAGATCCAGTTATCCGTATTCGTAAAAAGAATAATCACTATATCCTTACATACAAATCCGCTGGATTAATGGAACGTGAAGAAGTCGAAGTTCCATTAAATCAGACAAGCTTTGAACATTTATTAAAAAAATGCGATGGAAATATTATTGCCAAAACACGCTATTATCTTCCACTGGAATCTGGATTAACAGTTGAAATTGATGAATTTCATGATGGCTTTGATGGATTGATCATTGCAGAAGTAGAGTTTCCTGATCGGGAAACAGCAGAACACTTTGTACCACCAATATGGCTCAATCATGAAGTCACAAATGATCCGAAATTTCAAAACAGTAATTTAAGCATGATGTCAGAAAATGAACGTATCACTTTATTAAAAAAGCTTTACCGGGCTCACTAGTTACGATTATCCAATTAACAAAAGCAAGACGAAACACATAATAATGGTTTCGTCTTATTTTTATTTACGCAAAGGCATAAGACAAGTGGATACACTAACCGCCATTTACCCTGAACATGTTAGGATTCCCGTCTGACTTACTACCTGGTCCATTTCAATATCATGCTCATCGACAGGTACTTCTAAAGTCATAATTTCTTCAAAACATAAAATTACTTTTGTAAAATGTGCCCCCTCGAGATAACGATCATAAAATCCTGCTCCATGCCCAAGTCGTCGCCCTTGTCGGTCGGCACTTACACACGGAATGATTCCATAATCAATATCCGCCTTTTCCATCCGTGTTGTTTGCTTTTTGGGTTCTAAAATCCCATAGGCTCCTGATTTCAAATCTTTCAGAGAATGGATTTCTCTTACTTCCATGATTCCTTTTCCGGTACAAAGTGGGACACCTACACGTTTTCCTGTTTTCAATGCATGTTTCAAAATCGGAATTGTATTTACTTCTTTTCCGAAACTTACATAACAAAAAATAACATTTGCATTTTGATAATCTGTACTGTTTAAGATATGCTGTACAATGATTTTGCTCTGCTCTAAAATCCATCCTTGCGAATACGGTTCTATTTCGGCTTTCACTTGCATTCGAAGCTTCTTTTTTTGCTCTCGAATATTCATGCCAATGTTTCGCTCCACTGAGCTTCCTTAAATCCAACAAGTACAAAATCGTCGCCAATTACTAACGGGCGTTTCACAAGCATCCCATTCGTTGCCAATAATGCATATTGTTCTTCTTCAGTCATTGTTGGCAATTTATCCTTTAATCCTTCTTGTCGATAGACCATTCCACTTGTATTAAAAAAACGTTTTAATGGAAGTCCACTCTTTTGATGCCATTCTTTTAATTCTTCTACAGTTGGATTTTCTTCTACAATATGACGATCTTCATAAGAAATGCTGTTCTCATCCAACCATTTTTTTGCTTTTTTACATGTCGTACACTTTGGATATTCTAAAAATAAAACACTCATATTCTTTCTCCTAAATTATATATTCTCAATTTGCCAGTCAATCGGTTCCACACCATGTGCCTTTAAAAAATCATTTGTCTTGCTAAATGGTTTGCTTCCAAAAAATCCACGATAAGCAGACAACGGACTTGGATGTGGCGCTTTTAGAATCAAGTGATTCGGATTTGTCAACATCTTTTCTTTCATCTGCGCCGGCCTTCCCCATAAAATAAAGACAATCGGTCGATTTTGCTCATTTAAAATTCGGATTGCCGCATCCGTAAATTCTTCCCAGCCAATCCCACGGTGAGAATTTGCCTGATGAGCACGCACTGTCAAAACCGTGTTTAACATCAATACACCTTGTTCCGCCCATTTATTTAAATATCCATTGTTTGGTATATAACATCCCAGATCATCATGCAATTCCTGATAAATATTAACCAAAGATGGAGGCGGTGCTACTGGTGGTTTCACAGAAAAACAAAGTCCGTGTGCCTGCCCATCATTGTGATATGGATCCTGACCCAAAATGACTGCCTTTACATTTGCAAGTGGCGTCAAATGAAACGCGTTAAATATGTCATCTGCCGGTGGAAAAATTTTTCTGGTACGATATTCTTCATTGATTTTTAAATATAAATCTCTATAATAAGGCTTTTTATATTCTGGCTGTAAATATTTCGCCCAGTCATTACTAATTGGTGGCATAATCTTTCTCCTTTGTATCATATTATAACTCATTATACCACAATTTTTTCGTTATGATTACTCTCTTCATATATAATAATCATCGGCAGCGAAACTTATGCCTTGCATTTTGCAATCAACACGCCATGTTCAACATCAATCAAAATCGTGTCTTCTGATCTTACCCCATCTTCTAAAATCAAACGGGCAGCGAGTGTTTCTACATTCTTTTGCAAATAACGTTTCAATGGTCTTGCACCATACATTGGTTCATATCCATGATCGGCAACATATTCTTTTGCCTCCTGAGTCAATTCTACGGTCAACTCTTTATCTTCCAGACGACGATTTAAATCTTTGACAAGTAGATCAATGATATTGGTAATATTTTCTTTTGTCAATGGCTTAAAGAGAATTGTCTCATCCAAACGATTTAAAAACTCTGGACGGAAATGTCCTCTCAAATCATGCATAACCATCGATTTTGCTTCCTCACTGATCTCGCCCGATTCATTGATACCTTCTAACAGATACGTCGAACCGATATTAGAAGTCATAATGATAATCGTATTTTTAAAGTCTACGGTTTTACCCTTGGAGTCTGTCACACGTCCATCATCTAATACTTGTAACAACACATTAAAGACATCCGGATGTGCTTTTTCAATTTCATCAAATAATACAACAGAATATGGCTTTCTTCTGACCGCTTCTGTCAACTGACCACCTTCTTCGTATCCAACATATCCCGGAGGCGCTCCAATCAAACGAGATACAGAGTATTTCTCCATATATTCACTCATATCAATACGGACAATGTTATTTTCATTATCAAACAAGCTTTCTGCTAATGCTTTAGCAAGTTCCGTCTTACCAACACCCGTCGGTCCTAGGAATAAGAACGAACCAATTGGTTTACTTGGATCTTTGATTCCCGCCTTTGAACGAATGATTGCTTCTGTTACCAAATCCACACCCTCATCCTGACCAATGACTCTCTGATGCAGTACTTTATCCAGATTTAATACTTTATTACGTTCACTTTCTGTCAATTTGGCTACCGGAATTCCCGTCCAGCGAGAAATAATCTTTGCGATTTCTTCCTCTGTTACACGTTCTCTTACCATAGAACGCTCATCTTTTTTGACTTTTTCTTCCTCTTCCTGCAATTGCTTTTGTAATTGTGGCAACTGTCCATATTGAAGCTCTGCGGCACGATTTAAGTTATAATTTCTCTGTGCAATCTGAATCTCACTATTGACAGATTCGATTTCTTCTCTTAATTTCTGTACCTTTTCCACCGATGCTTTTTCATTATTCCATGTTGCCATACGAGAATTAAAATCGTCCTTTAATTCCGCCAACTCTTTTTGTATATTCTGTAAACGGTCTTTGCTTAAATTATCATCTTCTTTTTTTAGTGCCGCCTCTTCAATCTCTAACTGCATGATTTTTCTCTGAATCTCATCCAATTCTGTCGGCAAAGAGTTCATCTCTGTCTTAATCAATGCACATGCCTCATCGACAAGGTCGATTGCTTTATCTGGCAAAAAACGATCTGAAATATAACGATTCGATAAAGTTGCAGCGGCTACTAAAGAGCTATCTGTGATCTTCACCCCATGATAAACTTCATAACGTTCTTTGATTCCACGAAGAATCGAAATCGTATCTTCAACCGTCGGCTCATCCACCGTAACAGGCTGAAAACGACGTTCTAATGCCTGATCTTTTTCAATATACATACGATATTCATCTAACGTTGTAGCTCCAATACAATGCAACTCTCCTCTGGCAAGCATTGGTTTTAACATATTTCCGGCATCCATTGCACCTTCCGTCTTGCCGGCACCTACAATCGTATGCAACTCATCGATAAAAAGAATAATCTGTCCTTCGCTTTGTTTTACTTCTTCTAATACCGCTTTTAAACGTTCCTCAAATTCTCCACGATATTTTGCACCTGCTACTAAAGAACCCATATCAAGAGCAAAAATTTTCTTATCTTTTAATTGTTCTGGTACATCGCCTCGGACGATTCGCTGTGCCAAGCCTTCTACAACGGCTGTTTTACCAACACCAGGCTCACCGATTAACACCGGATTATTTTTTGATTTACGTGAGAGGATACGAACTACATTTCGAATCTCACTGTCACGTCCAATGACCGGATCTAATTTTTGTTCTCTCGCACGTTCCACAAGATCGTATCCATATTTTTCTAATGTTTCATACGTAGCTTCCGGATTGTCACTCGTTACTTTCTGATTTCCTCTTACTTCCTGCAATGCCTGCAAAAAACGCTCTCTGGTAATACCATAACCACGAAGTAACTCTTTGACTGTCTTACTTGGATGTTTTAACAGACTTAAGAATAAATGTTCCACAGAAACATATTCATCGCCCATTGCTTTCATTTCATCTTCGGCACTGATCAGTACTTTATTTAAATCGTTGCTGATATAAACCTGTCCGCCAGAAACCTTTGGACATTTCCCCAGCATTTCCTGTACCTGAGATAAGAATGCTTCTTTATTCACACCCATCTTATCGATTAATTTTAAAATCAAGCTATCTTCGATTGTTAATATACTATATAAAAAATGCTCCTGCGTAATTTCCTGATTGCCATAATCATAAGCTAATTTTTCACAATTCTGAATCGTTTCCATTGACTTGGTTGTAAATTTATTGATATTCATAAGCGTACCTCCTTTTCTAGTATCTGCTTAAAAATCATTTTCTTTATGTTCTATTCGTAATATAACACTAGTTGTTAGCACTGTCAATACTTGAGTGCTAATTTTTTTACAACGTAATTTCCTATGAAAGAACAAAAGCGGACAAGTCCGCCTCGAACTCCCTAAATCCCTCAGTCCCTGAGGGACTTGCTTCGCTTTGTGCGCCAGATGCAGACTGCTGTAAGCAGTCACATTACCTTATGCATCTGGTCGCATCCTCGCGGAGCGTTTTTTATTTCATGGAAATTACAACGTAATTTCCTATGAAATAAAAAATAAGATGCCACAAGAATGTAATCTTGTAAGCACCTTATTTTACGATTTTCTATCTTAATCTAATAAATCCTGCATACTTCTAAGACTAATCAACAACGTCGACGTATTGTGTAATAAAGCAGAGGTAGCTGGTGGCAGTATACCAAGTATACCAAGTACCCCTAATACAATCAATCCTGAATTAAAACCAACAATCGTACGATAGTTGCAATGAATTCGTTTCATGAGTGCATTGCTGATTTTCTTTAAGGTCACAATTTCATATAAATTATCTGCTGCAATCGTTACATCTGCAATCTCACGGGCAATCTCTGCTCCGTCACTGATTGCAATTCCAACGTCAGAAGCTGACAATGCCGGTGAATCATTCATTCCATCACCGATCATAATCACTTTATGACCGCTTGTCTTTGCTGCCTCGACAAATCTTGCCTTATCTTCCGGCAAAACTTCGGAATAATACCTGTCCACACCAACTCTTTGGGCAATCGCCCTAGCAGTACGATCACTATCGCCTGTCATCATAACAACCTGCTCAATACCCTCTTTCTTTAACAACTGAATCACTTGTGCTGCCTCTTCACGAAGTGGATCTTCAATACAAATGACTGCTGCAAGTACATCGTCGATTGCCAGGTATAAATGAGAATACTCAGATGGTAAAACATCAAATTGTTCTTGCATTCCCTTGGGTATTGTACACTTCTCATCTTCAAATACAAAATGATAGCTACCGATAATCACTTTTCGATCATCAATCATTGTCGAAATACCATGTGCAACAATATATTCAACCTTTGAATGCATTTCTTCATGAACCAATTTTTTATCACGTGCCGCATCTACGACCGCTTTTGCCATTGAATGTGGAAAATGTTCCTCAAGGCAGGCTGCAATTCGTAACAACTCATCCGGATGACTTCCATTAAACGATACGACATCGGCAACTGTTGGCTTAGCTTTGGTAAGAGTTCCAGTTTTATCAAAGACAATCATATCTGCATCTGCCATCGCCTCTAAATATTTACCACCTTTTACCGTAATACTGTAATGACTCGATTCACGGATTGCAGATAAAACAGAAATTGGCATCGCGAGTTTTAATGCACAGGAAAAATCCACCATCAAGACAGAAATTGCTTTTGTTACATTTCGCGTAATCAATCCAGTAAGAATAGAACCAGCCAAAGTGTATGGAACTAATTTATCTGCCAAATGGGCCGCTTTTCCCTCCAAAGATGATTTTAATTTCTCAGACTCCTCGATCATCGTCACAATCTTTTCGAATTTGCTAGAACCATTCATCTCTTTTACACAAACGACCAATTCGCCTTCTTCCACAACGGTTCCTGCATAAGCATATCCCCCAGCACATTTACGTACTGGCAATGATTCTCCGGTTAACGAAGCCTGATTGACCATCGCTTCTCCTGATTCTACTATTCCATCGAATGGAATCTGATTACCCATACTAACGACAATCTGATCATTTTCCCGAATTTCAGAAACTGGAACCAGCACTTGTTGTCCGTCTTTCATCAACCAAACTTTGCTAACATTTAAAGACATGCTTCTTGCAAGATCACCCACAGATTTTTTATGCGTCCATTCTTCTAATATCTCACCAATCTCAAGCAGATACATCACGGATCCCGCAGTATCAATATCACCCGTTAATATAGAAACACCAATTGCTGTGCCATCTAAAACCGCAACCTCTATTTTACCCTGTACCAGAGTCTTTATGCCTTTCCAAATATATTTTAAGGATTTAAATACTGTCACACCTGACCAAATTGGAGATGGAAGCAGTAATTTCCCACTGTAGCGAACCACTGTTGTCATGATCAATTGATCCCAATATTGGCGATTTAGCTCACGTCCTGAATTAGCAAGTACATCGTCTGGTACTTTCACCGTATCATAGTGGAACTGTCTGAGTCGTTCGATGATTTCTTCTCTGTCGCAACGATAAGTAATCGCGACATCCTGTGTGCGCTCATAAACTTTAACTTTTACAATGTTTTCTTTGCTTTCAAGATAATATTGTAAAATGTCCGCCTGCTGATAACTCATCCTTTTTTGCTGTAAATGCACCCGCATACGGCCTTTCATTTGATGTTTTATTACAAACTTCATTTTTATTCACAAGCTTCCTCAGCATCATCCACCATTGCTTCTGCTGCTGCACGTTCTTCATTTATCTGCTGTGCTTCTGCATAAATATCTTCAGCATTTTCCTGTACGGTTGCTGCCGTCTTTAATACACAATCTTTTGCACGAAGTACGGCTGCGGTTCCATTTGTATATAATTTCTTTGCATCTTTACTGGATAAAATCTTAATACCAGCAGTTCCAAACATTACACCTGCTGCAAAAATACCTGAATGTTTCAAAGATACTGATTTCAAACAATCTAACATAAATATTCCTCCTTATTATTTTCCTTGTATATCTTAATCAGTATACAATAAACAATAAGGCTTTTCTATTTATTCACCATTGATGAGAAATCTTTATCAACAAACATCTTTTTGTAAATTAAGCTCTGATCGCCCACCGCATTTTTGTCGATCTCGCACGTCCATTTCGTCTGCACTCTTTGGCAGAAGGGCGAATGACATCTCGAGAAACATCAGCATAGATACCAGCACGTTTTAACTGTTTGAAAGATTTCTTAACCAATCGGTCTTCTCCTGAATGGAAGGTTAAAATGGCCACTCTTCCGCCGGGCGCCAATACATCCGGTAATTTATCTAAAAACTCATACAATACTTCAAATTCACTGTTGACATCGATTCGAAGTGCCTGAAACACTCTCTGACAAGACTTTTTCACCGCATCTTTTCTCTCTTTTTCTGGAATAAAAGCAAGTGCTTCTTCGATTGCATGTTTTAACTGCGTGGTCGTTTCTATCTTCTTTCCTTGTCTTAGCTTCTTCATGACAACTTTTGCAATCTCTTGAGCATATGGTTCGTCCGAATTTTCCATCATCATCCCGACAAATTCCTCTTCTGTTATTTCTGTCAATCTCTCGGCTGCACTTGTGCCTTTTTGTGGATTCATGCGCAGATCAAGCGGACCTTCAAACTTATAAGTAAATCCTCGTTCAGGATTATCAATCTGCATGGAAGAGACTCCTAAATCTGCAAGAACAAAATCAAATTTTCCAGCTTCTTTTGCTATTTGATCAATATTAGCAAAATTTAATAATTTAATGGTTAATATTTCTTCTCCATATCCCTGTTTTAACAGTCTTTCTTTCGTCTTGGCCGATTCAATCAGATCAACATCAAGTGCATACATGTGCCCCTGTCCTTGTAGACACTCTAACATCTTTTTTGTATGTCCACCATAACCAAGTGTCGCATCTAATCCTTGTTGCCCTGGTTTGATCTGCAAGAAATCAAGGATTTCTTGTACCATAATGGAAATATGCATACCAGCGGGGGTACTGCCTTTACTGATCACCTTTTCAATCGTATCCGCATATTTCTCCGGATTATGCTCTTTGTATTTTTCTTTATAACTACGTGGATGTGTGCCAGAATAACGCACACGACGTTTATGTTTCTTTTCCTGATTTTCCATAACGATCCTTTCCTAATCATACATTTTCCCAATATTATACCATAACAAACAAACGGAAAAAAGCGGATGCACATCAAACTGCACCCGCTGGCTATATTACTTTCTTTTGTCATTTATAGTATCTAATGCATATAATGCCGCTCCAACGGCACCAACGATTTCTGGTTCCGGACAAATATAGAGTTTGGCATCAATTTTTTCTTCTACCGCACGTACCACCCCTGGATTCTTGGCAACCCCACCAGTCATCATATAATCAGGCTCTAACCCTACACGCTTCATCAGGGAATACGCTTTATTCGCAATCGAATGGCAAACACCATTAGCAATATCGCCTTTTTCTTTGTTATTTGCAATCAGTGAAATAACTTCTGATTCTGCAAATACCGTACACATACTTGTTATTTCAATCTCTTCTGTAGAAGTCAGTGCCGCCGGTCCGACTTCACTGATATCAATTTCCAACGTTCTTGCAATTGCCTCCAGGAAACGACCGGTTCCAGCCGCACATTTATCATTCATTACAAAATCGGTAACTTCTCCGTTTTCATCCAATTTGATTGCCTTACTGTCCTGACCACCAATATCCAAGATTGTTCGGATTTTGGGATTAAAATAATGTGCTCCACGCCCATGACAACTGATTTCTGTCACATTTTCATCAGCAAATGGAATGCTGACACGCCCATATCCCGTTGAAACAATCCACGCAATGTCTTCTCTCGTAAGGCTAGCCTTTTTGATGACTTCATCGAGAATACGATCCGCACTCTCACCAGATTTTGCACCTGTGCGCACAACAGAAAATGCTTTTATATCCCGATTTTCATCCATGATCACTGCGTTTGTAGAAGTTGATCCACTGTCAATTCCTAATACATACATTTCTTTTCCTCCTGCCCGCTTTTGTCTGTCTTTTATTTTCTGCTTTGTTTCGTGACTATCCCCTGCATGTAAAGACTCTAAAAAAGCTTCCATTCTCGTTAAAATCTGTCCATGACTTTGTCTGGTATTGTCGGTTTCTAACAAAAGGATTGGACGATTTAATCGCTCTTGAAGCCATGCATATTCATAAGAATAATTATCACAAAACTGAATCGTATGATAAATAATTCCATCAACACTGCCGGCATATTGCTCGATCAACTGATCTCTGCCAGATGCCATTTCCATACGCATACAAGGAAATTGTCCAAGCAATCCTCTAGTATATCCATACAACAGATCATCGCCCTCTACAAGCAATTTACGACCAAGTCCAGTACAAGTCAGATCAAATGCAACATTGACATGATGATCTTCTAAAATTTTATGAATATTTTTATTTGCACGTGCTCCCAAAATTCCAATATTGACACTATCTTTCTTTATTGCCAATGCTGCCTGTTCATTCTTCTGCTTTAACACCTGTTCTAATTTTTTCTCATTAAATGTCTTACCACTATATTCTTCATATGCTTTTATCATTTCACGAATACGTTTCTCATATAATCTGATACCTGCATCTTTTGTAATACGTGGTGTGTCCAAAATATAAACAAAGGTATCCGGCAACTTTTCTTTTATGACATCATACACTCGACGGATACTATCACAACAAGTCGTAAGCACAATTCCGTCATATTGTTGATCCAATACTTCTTCCAAAAGTCCTTTGGCAAAACTACAGATATTGGGATGCATCAAAGTATCTGCCTGATTGAAATTCGTCACTTCCGGCTCAATGCGCTTCACTTCCTCACCCATAGATTCAAAAATTTCTATCGGTGTGTATTTGCATATATATCCAATCATGACTCTTTTTCCTCCTCTATCATTTCCAAAAACGCTTCTAATCTGGTCTTAATCTGTCCATCATGGCTATTTCGTTTATCAATCCCATCACCATCTAAAATCAACATTGGGATTTCTTTTTTCTTCATCTCATCCTTTAACAAGACACTTCCACCAGATACCTGCTTACAGCCCCAATGGCAAAAGTGAATCACGGCATCCGGCTTTAATTCATCCGCAATGTTGCCGATCATTTCTGCTTTATGATCATACGATCCATTAAACAAATTACGGATCAATTTTTTAGCCAAAGCATGGAATGGGCGCTCTGCATCTAATATTTCTACCGAATCAATGACAATATCCGATGCCAAAACCTGATATTTTTCATTATGATTGAAATATTTTTTCAGACTTTCCTGATAAAATGGCATTACATGCACCCATAAAATTCGTTTTCCGTTGAATTTCGGATAGGTAACAATTTCTTCATTCATAAATCGAACTAAGTCTAAAAACTCTTGTGTACCCATCAGCAAATGTGTGCCCATCATCATATACATTTGATGAATGATTTCTCCCGGATAATAATGGACTTGAGCAAGTTTATAAAATTTAAGTAATTCTTTTTGTGTTTCATTTTCAATTCTAAGAGATTCTTTTAACTTTTCCAGATCAAACGAATGCCCAGTATGTTTTTCCACTTCTTTGACATATTCTTTTAACTGTTCTTCCAAATATGCAACAGAAGCCTCATCATCGGTATATGGAATGTCCAGCAAAGTAAATGGCACATTATTTTTCTTTTTTAAAAAGCGAAATGTATTTAAATTGCCATCACAAGTTAAAGAAGTGGTCACAGCATACGATGGCGTCGGAATGACACCACTTTTCACTGCGCCAACAAATGCTTTGTGATAGGAACATAAGGTTGGGGCGATGCCAATACTCTGCGCAAAATCAATAAAGAAATCTTCTAAATGATAACCAGATAAGTAGCATGCCAGACATTCAATCGAAATAGTATTCAGTCCAAAGCCATGCATAATTTCACATGGTGCCAGAATATTTCCCCAAACATAGCTTCCTTCTTTGCTCAACGACTCTGCAACGAGTTTCATCATCATTTTTTCTAATTTTTGATAACCCTTTGTGATATTTTTGTTTGGGAAAAATTGCATTTTCCATTTGTTTGCCTGAAAGCCAAGCAGAATTTTGTTCCAGCCTTTTTCTGGCTCAGCTTCCGTTTTTTCTTTTACATAATCGATATACTTATCAACAATATTCATAATCAACCCTCTATTTCTATTTGAAAATAATACAGATAGATCCTTTTAATCCTCCGCTTCAGCGGATTCCTTTCATGACAAACTTCCTATACTACAAAGAATGCCGCTGCGATCGCACCAGGACCAACATGTGTACCAATCGTACTGCCAATGGTACTAATTGGAAATTCCTCGGCATTTCCTTTATAGAGATTTTCACTATCCTCTACATATTTCTTTAATAATTTGTCAGAAAGACCACTATATGCAAGACAATATGGACAATCAAAATCAATACCGCCTGTCTTCTTTACAAATTCCGTCAACATATTTTTCCCACTTTTAGAACCGCGGGCTTTTCCAAGAATTGTTACCTCTCCATTTTCCACTGCAATGACTGGCTTAATGGATAAAAGCTTTCCTGCCATTGCTACTGTTTTTGAAATACGACCACCCTTTTTCAAATATTCCAATGTATCTAATAAAGCAATTAAACGAATATCTTTTTTCTTTTGATTTAGAATATCGGCTATCTGCTGAATTGTTTTGCCTTCTTTTCGCAATTTATCTGCCAATTGAATTAAGATTCGTTCCCCGATACAGACATTTTCACTGTCAACAACGATAATCTGATCCTCATACCCTTCTACCGCAATATTGGCACTCTGATAACAACCAGACAGCTTGGACGATAAAGTAATACAAATTGCTGTATCACCATTGTTTACAATCTCGGCAAATTTTTCTTCATATTCATAAGGCGCAATCTGGCTTGTCGTCGGCAACACATCGGTTTCTACTAACTTTTCAAAAAATTGTGTATGACTCATTGTCACACCATCCAAATATTCCTCATCACCAAAAATTGTTTTTAATGGCAAGATATCTAAATTCCATTTTTTTGCCTCTTCCTGTGTAATATCGCAGGCAGAATCTACAATAATTCGAATACTCATTTTTCCTCCTCCTGAAATTGACTGGCGATTGCCACTGATGTATTCATCATTTCGATTAACTCCGTGGTTTTTTCCTCTCCTAAAGTATCGACAATCTGATCAAACAAATTCATGATTCGCTGATGTTCTTTCAAATAACATGACAACTCTTTCTCACTCAGTCTAATATACATCTTTCTCTTATCTTTTGTACTGCGAATTCGTTCAATCAGACCTTTTTTCTCCATTGCAGTTAAAATTTTATTTATTTGCGATTTTAGGAGTTTTGTATGTTCACATAAATCCGTGGCAGTAAGCATTTCATCTCCTGATTTTTGATGACGAAATAAAATATTACAAATCAAAATTTCATTAAATGACATTTTCGAGACAATGCGATTTGCTCGAATACAAGTTACCATATCAAGCCATGCACGTAATAAATTTTCCTGTACCGTCTTTTCCTCTTTCATCGATACCTCCTATCATTTAGTTCACTTTATGAACTATAATCCCTTTCTTTTTAATTGTCAAGCAATTTCAAAATTTGGTACATAATAAAAAGATCCCAGTACTATTTCTAATACTGAGATTCTTTAATGCGTCTTAACTTAATGACATTGAACAAACACTTATTCTTTTTTCTTCTGATTATCTTACAAATTTAGCATTTGGATAAATTTTCTTCATCCGATCATCGGGAAACCGCTGATCCAAAGTCTTTTCAATATTATTTTTCGATTTTATGCCACTTTGCCGTTTCGCATAACGGTCCATTGCCAAACCTGAGATTCCAGCATTGATGATCATAAAAATAATCAATGCCCATGTTAAGATTGGACCAATCCAGGTTGGAATCTTCTCAATCCACTCTGACAATAGTGGATAAATGATTTTTAACCAAAAAACAGCGACAATGCCCCAAAAGAAACAATACAAAAGATTAATTCTTCCCCCTAAATTAAATGGCATTTTACTATAATCCCAGAAAATAGTACCAAACATTAATTCTGATAACACACTACATGCGTATTCATAAGCACCACCGACTACGGTTCCATAAAAAAAGATATAACGATCATTTTTATCTCGGTATTGGTATAAAAATACCGTCAACATCATACAGCCGATTCCCCAGACTATGCTAAATGGCCCATAGACAAGACTACTCCTACTCATCCATACTCCCATTTTTAAACGGCAAAAAATGGTTTCAAAAAAATCACCAAACAAAGAGCCGAGTAAAAATAACCAGAATAACTTATAAAAACACTTTCCTTCAGCAAATCGTTTTTTTGTTTTCGATTCCTCTACATACTTTCCAAAACCTTTCACGATTTTTGAAGCTTCAATATTCGGATATGCTTTTTCTAATCTGTGTTGAACGGCACGGGTAATGGCATTGCCAAACGTAATCGAAATATGATCCAAATCTGTAGATACTTTATAAATTCGTTTCACATGCACTCTAATTCGAAAAGCGACAATCAACACTTCCAAGAGATCGATCGCCAATAATATGTAGCTGATAATCAATATGACTTTACCAATACGATATGGAATCAAGCTTACAATATCTAATAATAGATCATTTCCAAAAAATAACACAAATAAGGCTGCCAATCCAAAAATCATCAACATCGGTATCGTCAGGTAACCATCAAACCCAACCCGAAATTGACTATAATTCCACCATTTACGATGGAAAAAAAGCCTTAATATTGTACCAGTCAAAACAATGATACAAGCACTAATGACCATACCGCCTATAAATAAAAAGATAGGTACCTGTTTTAACTCAAGCAAAAAAATACTATAAGCAACTGCCGAACAACCGTAAACCGGACATACCGGCATATTTAACACACCTGTATTGACAAAACTTTTTCGCCGAAACGCTGCCACGACTACACCAAATATCCAACCAAGCAGTGAATATATGAGAAATAACCAAAGCAATGCATAACCAGTATATGGTAAATGATACATAACATTTATCTCCTTCTTATATTGTTCAATGTATCATTATTATACCATAATTTTCTACAAATTCTTCATTTTTTCGTATTCCACAACTAATTCTTCTTTAATTTCATCCATGCGCTTAATAATATCACTAATTGCTTCCGTTTCATTAATTGGCCGTATCTTTTCTCCCTGCCCCTCTTTTTCATGCATTAGCTGTTCTCTTGCTTTGATATCTTTATAAAATACAGCTTTAAAGACTACTCTTACAAATGGCTGTATGAAAAATAACTGAGTAAAAAAGGCAAATGGAAAATTAAAGCAAACAAGTTTTAACCAACTTGCAAAAAAATTGATTACATGAAATCCCTCATAATATGGATAATACAAAAGGGACGCAATAAAGCTCATAGTCGGACACATCAGACCTACGGTTGCACAAATAATTGCTGATTCAAAAATCATTGGATGATTTCGTCTTGGATCAAAAACTCTGGAAGCAAGTTTAAAAGAACAGGGACTTCCCATTAACATTTCTAATCCATAGGCAAAAACAAATTCTGTTAATACAACTACATAGATGGGCATATACTGACCAAACATATAAATTCCACCTTGTTTTGCAATTGCACCTAAAACACTTGTCGTATGATTTACTTCCATCAAAATGTTTCCATTTACAACATAAAGACTATAAAATACATATGCGTGAACGGTAATAATGACTGTTACGAATGCAAAAAACATTCTTTGAAATTGATTTCTTGGCATCTTTTCTCTCCTTTGATACAAATTTTCATAATAAAAACGACACATAACCAATTATAGAATATACGTTCCGTAATCAGTTTTACGTGCAAAGCACTACATGTGTCGTTCTTACCATTAAGTTTTCAGTTTTTGCTTTTGTATCTTATCATATAAGCATCGAAAAATCAAAATTGTTTTTTATTTTGAACATACTATATGTTCACTTATTACATTCCATGTTTTCCTGCTTCTCGAAGTCTCGTCATTGCTCTTGCAAGAGAAGCACTCGAGTGATAGTACTCCTGAATACTCTGTTTTTGTCTTAGCTTTTCTTCTGCACGTTCTTTTGCTTTTTTGGCTCGTGCAATGTCGATTTCCTCTGGTAATTCCACGGTCTGAACTAACAAAGTCACTTGATTATAAGCAATCTGGACAAAGCCAATTCCAGTAATCGCATGTCGCCATTCACTCTCACCTTCCGGACGGAAACGAATAGCACCATCTTCGACTGCGATGACCATCGCTTCGTGATGAGCAAGAATTTCCATCTCTCCATCTTCCGCTGGAATGATCAGCGCTTCACATCTTCCTGAGAAAAAAACTTTATCAGCCGCTATAATTTTCAGACTAAATGATTTCATAACAATCACTCCTAATTTTTAAGCTTTCATCTTTTCGGCTGCTTTTTTTACATCTTCCATCGTTCCGACATTAAAAAATGCATTTTCTGGATATTCATCCATTTCACCGTCGATAATGGCTTTAAATCCACGAATCGTTTCCTTTAATGGTACATAAACACCCTTAACACCAGTAAAGTTTTCCGCAACATAGAACGGCTGAGAGAGGAATTTCTGGATTTTTCTTGCACGATAAACGGTTAACTTATCCTCATCTGATAATTCTTCCATACCAAGAATTGCGATAATATCCTGTAATTCTTTATATTTCTGAAGAATCTCCTGTACTTTTCTGGCTGTCTCATAGTGTTCCTGACCAACGATATCTGCCTCTAAAATTCTAGATGAAGATTCTAATGGATCAACAGCCGGATAAATACCCTGTTCTACAATTTTTCTTGAAAGTACCGTTGTCGCATCTAAGTGAGCAAATGTCGTTGCCGGTGCTGGGTCAGTCAAGTCATCTGCCGGTACATAAACTGCCTGTACAGATGTAACAGAGCCCTTCTTTGTTGATGCGATTCTCTCTTGCAGTTCGCCCATTTCCGTTGCCAATGTTGGCTGGTATCCTACTGCAGACGGCATACGCCCAAGCAATGCAGATACTTCGGAACCTGCCTGTGTAAAACGGAAAATGTTATCAATGAATAACAATACATTTTGATGTTCTTCATCACGGAAATATTCAGCCATCGTAAGTCCTGTCTGAGCCACTCTCATTCTGGCTCCAGGTGGCTCATTCATCTGACCAAATACGAGAGCTGTCTTTTCCAAAACTCCAGATTCCTTCATTTCAGACCATAAATCATTTCCCTCACGAGAACGTTCCCCGACTCCGGTAAAGATGGAATATCCACCATGCTCCGTCGCAATATTACGAATTAATTCCTGAATCAAAACGGTTTTACCAACTCCAGCACCACCAAAAAGACCAATCTTACCACCTTTGGCGTAAGGTGCAAGCAAATCAATGACTTTAATTCCTGTCTCTAAAATTTCAACGGCTGGATTTTGTTCTTCAAAAGATGGTGGATCACGATGAATGACCCAATGTGGCTCTTTATCTAATTGTTCCCCACCATCGACACTTTCTCCTAATACATTGAATAATCGTCCTAATGTCTTTTCTCCAACCGGAACTTTAATACCAGCTCCGGTTGCTGTCACTTCCATATCTCTATGAAGACCTTCACTGGAGGCAAGCATAATACATCTTACAATATTATTTCCGATATGCTGTGCAACTTCCATCACACATTTCTTTTCTCCATTCATGACTTCAAGAGCATTTTTGATCTGTGGAAGATAACTGTCATCAAATTCTACATCCACAACAGGTCCTGATACCTGAACAATTTTTCCTTTTTTCATGAATTTCCTCCATACTAATGCTTCTTTTTCTTAAGGGCCTTAACACCACCGATGACCTCGGTGATCTCCTGCGTAATCGCAGCCTGTCTTGCCCGGTTATATACTACATCTAATTCACTTAACATCTTTGATGCACTGTCTGTCGCTGCCTGCATTGCCATCAGTCTTGAATTCTGCTCACTGGAAAAAGATTCCACAAGTGCTCCATAGATAAATCCGATCACATAGTTTGGTACAATTTTATTCATAACGGCTTCCGGTGATGGTTTCATCATCAGATTTTCCATATGTACATCCATTGGAATTGGACTATCGGTATGGAAATCGGAATGCTTTAATGGTAAAAGCTGTTCCATCTTTGGCTCTACAGACATGGAATTGATCATTCTTGTGTAGATAAGATAAACTTCATCTACCTTATGCTCAAGATAATCCTCTATCATCTTTTCTGCAACGTTTCTGGCACGACTTAACGTTGGATTTTGCACAGTATAATGGAACTGCTCATCAATATTGGTTCCTCTCTGTTCAAAATAATGTCTACCCAACTCTCCTAATACATATAAACGAGAAGCACCATCTTCACGTGCCATCTGCTCTTCTGTCAACTTCAAAACATTGTGATTATAAGCACCTGCCATTCCTTTGTCAGCGGTTACTACAATATAACCACGTGTTTTCACTTTACGTTGCCCAAAATATGGCGATTCCAAATCTGGAATATGCCTTAAAATTCTCTCCATTTGAGATTGCAGTGTATCAAAATACGGTTCTGTATCATCGAGCATTTTTCTTGCTTTTTTTAATTTGGCCGATGAAATCATATACATGGCATTCGTAATTTTCATCGTATCACGTATACTGTCCATACGGTCTTTCATTTTTTTGACACTTGCCATATCCGCATCTCCTGTCTTTAGATTTCCTGACTTTTCAGTATATCAGAGGCTACAAATTTAATTTGTTCCATCAACTCATCCGTTAATACCTGCTGTTCATCGATCTCATGGCAGATCTGAGGATAATGCATTTCAAACGATTCCAACAGTTTTCTCTGCAATGCTTTTACATTTTTCCCTGGAACAGCATCAAAGAATCCTTGGTTTGCAAGATACAAGGTAATGACCTGTGCATGTAAGGCCAATGGACTTTCCAATGGCTGCTTTAATAATTCCATTAAAGCATTTCCATGATCTAATTGCTTCTTTGTCATATCATCTAATTCTGATGCAAACTGAGTAAATACTTCTAATTCACGAAATTGTGCTAAATCAATACGGATACTTCCCGCTGCCTTTTTCATCGCTTTTGTCTGGGCAGCTCCACCAACACGAGATACCGATAAACCAACATTAACCGCTGGTCTTGTTCCGGCAAAAAATAAACTACTTTCCAGGAAAATCTGTCCATCAGTAATGGAAATGACGTTTGTTGGAATATATGCAGATACATCTCCTGCCTGTGTCTCAATGATTGGTAATGCAGTAATCGAACCACCACCTAATTCGTCACTCAAACGACTAGAACGCTCTAATAATCTGGAATGTAAATAGAATACATCTCCCGGATAAGCCTCACGACCTGGAGAACGTTCTAATAACAGAGAAATAGCTCTGTATGCAACCGCGTGTTTACTAAGATCATCATATACGATCAAAACATCTTTTCCCTGATACATAAAATACTCTGCAAGTGCAGTTCCTGCATATGGCGCAATGTATTGTAACGATGCCGGATCACTGGCCGTCGACGATAATACAATGGAATACTCCATCGCATCATGTTTCTTTAAGGTGGAAACAATCTTTGCGACTGTAGAAGCCTTCTGACCAATGGCAACATAAATACAGATTACATCTTTTTCTTTTTGATGAATGATTGTATCTGTGGCAATCGAAGTTTTACCAGTCTGACGATCCCCGATGATCAATTCTCTTTGTCCTCTCCCAATCGGGAACATAGAGTCAATTGCCAAAATACCGGTTTCTAATGGGGTATCGACAGATTTACGGTCAATAATACTTGGTGCTTCTTCTTCGATCGGACGATATCCATCTGCTTTGATATCTCCTTTTCCATCGATTGGCTCACCGAGGGCATTGACAACTCTACCTAAAAAGCCTTCCCCAACCGGAATACCGGCTTTTTTCTTTGTACGCTGTACCTTGGTTCCTTCCTGGATTCCGATATCCTTTCCAAATAAAATAACACCAATCTCATTTTTACGAATATCTTGAACCATTCCTTTCATACCATTTTCGAATACAACAATTTCTCCATACATGGCATGATCAATTCCGTAAATGGTCGCAATTCCATCACTGATCTCGATGACTTCACCAATTTCTCGTTCATCTTCCTCCCAGCGATAATCATCAATCTCACTCTTTATAATTGATATAATATCTGTTGCACTAATTGTGCTCACGACATTCACCTCTTTCTATCCAACTAACTACCGATGACTCGCTCTAAATTTGATAATCGGTTTTGATAGCTCTTATCATACTCCACATTGCCATATCGAATCTTATATCCACCTAACAATTGTGGATCAATGTTATATTCATATGTATGTTCCCAATCTGGGTATTTTGCTTCAATAAAGGAGTGAATTTCCTGTATCTCCTTTTTCGAAGGTTCACTGGCAAATGTAGTGCTGACTCTCAAAATCTTCTGCTCCTGATCCCACTGCTGATAATATGACTCAAAAATATCATTGATTTCATTCATCATTCCATTTTTGCACATCACATATAAAAATCTGACGAGACAGTCAGGAACATCACTTTTTGCAAATATTTTTTTTATAATATTACGTTTCTGTTTTTCCGATACAACAGGGCTTGATAACACTTCAAGCAGTAAATCTGTACAGTTTAAAATATCCTGAAACTGTTCCACAGCTTCTCTGTAACAATTAAGCGATAACAAAACCTGTCCGTTATTGATTGCTTCCTGTGTCATTTCTATCACCTGTCTCTAAAATTTTTCTAGCTGCAGCTACTGCAAGCACCGCAATTTCTTTCTTTAGTTCCTTTTGTGCCTGTTCTTTCTCATCTTCAATCTCTTTTTTCGCCCGAGAAATCATTTTTGCAGATTCTGCCTGCGTTTCATCATAGATTCGTTTTTGCTCTTCTTTTGCCTGATGTTTCGCCTGCTCAATCATCTGGTTTGCTTCTTGTTTCGCAACACGCAGATGTTCTTCATAATTCTTCTTTAATGTAATTGCTTCTGCTCTCGTCGCTGCTGCTTCATCCATCTCATCCTGAATCTGTTTTTCTCTTTGTTCGATTACCTGCATCACTGGCTTTACAAGAAACTTTTTCATTGCCAGGAAAAGAACAAGAACATTAAATACAGTCCAAAATAATGTCCATGGTTGTAAGCTCAACATATCCTGTCACCCAACCTTCTATTATTTCAAAAGTAAAATGATCAATAATGCAATGACAAAACCATAAATAGCAGTTGCTTCTGCTAATGCACATCCAAGAAGTAAGGTACTACTGATTTTACCCTGTGCTTCTGGCTGTCTGGCAATTGCATCTACAGATGCTGCTGTTGCTTTCCCAATTCCTAAACCTGCTCCGATACCTGTAAGTACTGCAATTCCTGCTCCTACTGCTACTAATAATGTTGACATAATTTTTTCTCCTTTTTTCTAAAATCTATGATTCATCATGCTTTTTCATAATGATGTTACCTGTAAGTTACTCCATGGCTTCCTTCATAAATAGCGATGTCAAAAATACGAAGACATATGCCTGTAATAAGCCATCAAATATATCAAAATAACAACTAAATACCGCTGGTAATACCATCGGCACCACCAATTTTAACAATTCCATAATGACAAAAGATCCAAGTACATTACCGAATAATCGCATGCACAGTGATAATGGTTTTATAAAGATTTCCAAAATATTAATCGGAAGAATCACAGGCATTGGTTCGGCAAAGCTCTTTAACCATCCCTTGCAGCCCTTCTTGCGAATTCCTGAAACTTCAATCAGGACAATGCTCATGATAGCGAGAGCCGCTGTTACATTTAAATCTTTGGTTGGTGGTTTAAAACCGATGATACCGATCAAATTTGAAATTCCTATATACACGATAACTGCCATCAGGTATGGGATATAACAAACACCTTCTTCTCCAAGATTATTTTTAAAGAAATTATAACCTCCTGAAACGACTGTCTCTAATGCAAGTTGCCCGCGCCCTGGATGTTCCACTTTTAAATTTCGCGTGATCAAAAAACAAATGAAAATCACTGCTACAATAAGAATCCAGCTAACGACAACCGATTCCATAATTGGTATCCCTCCCGCAACCGGAATTGTAAAAATCGTTTCACAATTCAACTCTTCTAACAGATTGTCAACAAGGGCATCCATCGTTTTTACCTCCTTTCATTTTCTGCCATTTATCATACTCCCGTTTTCATAAGATGCAAAATATATAATTCATATATTTGGTATATACTTTTGATATAACAAATGATATGATAAAACATAAAATAATAACAATGAGGTAATAACTTATGGATATTAATTACGAATACTATAAAATTTTTTATTATGTAGCGCGCTATAAAAATTTGACCAGAGCTGCTAAAGTCTTACATAATAATCAGCCAAATGTTTCAAGAACAATCAAATTATTAGAACATGAATTGGGATGTGAACTTATTATTCGATCCAATCGCGGCATCTCTCTGACAGCAGAAGGAACACAATTATATTCTCATATCAAATTTGCTGTCGAACAGATACAAACTGCCGAAAATGAATTAATGCGCTCTGTGGAGCTTGATCAGGGCAGTATTTCCATCAGTGGCAGTGAAACTGCTTTACAGACATTTTTTCCGGTACTGAACCATTTTCGACGTAACTATCCTTCTATCCGAATACAAATTTTAAATAATTCTACTTTACGTTCCATAGACGCCGTAAAAAATGGTCTGATCGATTTCGCTCTGGCATCTTCCCCAGTTGACATTGAAAAACCTGCCATCGCGTACAGACTTCGTGAATTTCGAGATATATTAGCCTGTGGATATGCTTACGAATTTTTAAAAGAAAAAGAAATTTCATTAAAAGAATTAAAAAAGTATCCCTTTGTATGCCTTGGGAAACAAACAACTACCTATTCTTTTTATGAAAAAGTGTTTTATGACAATAATATCATATTAGAACCAGATACCGTTGCCTCCACAACCGCTCAGTTAGTGCCAATGATAAAATTTAATCTTGGAATTGGATTTGTTCCAGAAATTTTTGCTGAAGATGCACTGGAAAAAGGAGATATTTTTCAAATCTACCCCAAAGAACCCATACCAAAAAGACAAATTTATCTTGTAGAAAATGAAAATCGACCACTAAGCTTTGCGGCTAAAGAATTAAAGAAATTATTGATTATGTGTAGTTAGAAATATGTATTTTAATAAGTAAAATCAATTTAACAACACAATTATTGAACACGAAAAACCCCAGAGTGGCTGCTCTGGGGTTTTTCTTAAATCTTCAGGCTATTGCTGTCTATTTTTTTCTGTCCAACCATTTGCTATAAATTTTAATAATTTCAATTAAAATTTGCACAACTGCTTCCATTCCTTCCACAGTAATGTGCTCATATGGTCCGTGAAATGCATAACCTCCAGTTCCCAAATTAGGACACGGCAATCCCATAAAGCTGAGTCGTGCGCCATCCGTACCTCCGCGAATTGGAACGATATGTGGTTCGACTCCCACTTCAAGCGTCGCCTTTTTGGCATTTTCAACCAAATGAAAACAAGGACGAATCTTTTCTGCCATATTTCGATATTGTTCCTTTATCGTTAATTTAACGGTATCTTCTCCATATTTTTGATTGAGATTCCTTTCTATCTCTTTTAATACTTCCAATCTCTTAGCAAATTGCTTTGCATCATGATCCCTTATTATATAGGAAGAAACAGCATAAGCAATACTTCCATTCATGTTCGTTAGATGATAAAATCCTTCGTAACCTTGCGTATCACGCGGTGTTTCCCCAGATGGCAGCATCTGATTAATCTCCATAAGAACAAGAGCCGCATTAATCATAATATCTTTTGCATCACCAGGATGTACATTATATCCATGCACTTCAAATGTTGCCAAAGCCGCATTGAAATTTTCGTATTCAATTTCTCCCTCTTTTCCGCCATCCACCGTATAAGCAAAATTTGCACCAAACTTTTTCACATCAAAATAATCCGCTCCAGCTCCCACTTCTTCATCTGGTGTAAAAGCAATACAAATTTTTCCGTGTGGTATTTCTTTCTTGATTACCCATTCGGCCATCGTTAAAATTTCCGCAATTCCAGCCTTATCATCTGCACCTAGAATTGTCGTTCCGTCCGATGTAATCAGCGTTCTCCCTTTTAAGTCTGATAAATGCGGATAATCACTTACTTTCAAAACTCTTTTCGAGATTCCAAGTTCCACGTCTTTTCCTGAATAATTTTCATGCAAAACTGGTTTGACTGCATGATCAGCAAAATCAGATACTGTATCCATATGCGAAATAAAACCGATTGCCGGAATATTTTCATATCCTGATGTAGCTGGAATCCATCCATAAACATAGCATTTCTCATCTACATGAGCATCATGGATTCCCAATTGTTTCATCTCTGCGACCAATCTATTTGCCAGATGGAACTGACAATCTGTCGTCGGTACTGTCTTAGAATTCTCATCACTTGGTGTCTCTATTTGTATATATTTTAAAAATCGTTCAACAACTTTCTTGCTCATTTTTATCTCTTCCTCTCTAACTTTCGAAACATCCGCAATAATACAATCACTGCTGCTATCGCCAACACAACTTCCGCACAAGTTTGTGCATATGCCAATCCATATAATGGAAACAATGCATTTAAAAGAAACAATGCTGGTATCTCCAATACAATTTTACGTAAAATAGCAAATGTCAAAGATTCTTTTCCCATTCCACATGCCTGGAAAACACCAACAGCCAAAAAATCCGTGCATAAGAATGGCAACGATAAGCACATACCATGCAAAAACCGACTTCCATAATCAATGATTTGCTTGTTCTTCATAAACAAACGCACAAATGTATCAGCACCAATATAATAGCAGACTGTCATACAAATCATAAATCCGAGCGCAATTTTGGCAGTAAAAGAAATACTTTCTTTTAAACGTCTTACATTACCACTAGAATAATTATAACTGACTAATGGCATAATTCCCTGTGAAATTCCCAGTGCTACATAAAGTGGCACCATATTAATTTTTTGTGAAATCCCCATTGCTGCCACTGCATCCGAACCAAAGGCAGATGTAAAATTATTTAATACTGTCATACCAGTTACATTTAAAAGATTTTGGATTGAAGCTGGAATTCCAACTGCCAATACTCCAAGTAACACTTCCTTACCAAAACCAAACATCTTTGGATTGACGCATACATAGGTATTTCCACGTTTAAACAACAATAATAGGAAGAAATAGATACAGGCAACACAATTGGCTAGAAATGTTGCACACCCTGCTCCGGCTGCTCCCATATTCAGTCCCCAAGGTAAAATAAAAAATGGATCTAGGATAATATTTAACAGACAGCCACTCATCGTTCCGATACTTGCATGTAATGCTGCCCCTTCTGCACGAACCAAATAAGCCAGTACCACATTTAAAATTGCCGGTGTTGCTCCAAATGCTACCGTCCATTTTAGGTATGATGCAGTTGCCTCTATTGTCTGGGCATCAGCACCTAGCAACACCAAAAAAGAGTTTTGAAAAGTTGTATATAATAAAGAAAATAAAATTCCGCAAATCAAGGCACAATAAAAACCAAATGCCGAGCTACGATATACGGTATCAAAATCTTTTCTTCCTAATGCACGACTCATCATACTGGAACTTCCAACACCAAACAGATTATTCACCGCATTAAATGCCAAAAGTACCGGTGCTGCCAATGTAACTGCCGCATTTTGGATTGGGTCACCAACCATCCCCACAAAATAAGTATCTGCCAAATTATAGATGACCATCACCAGACAACTGATAATCGTTGGAATCGCTAATTTTGCCACCGCTTTTGGAATCGGTGTACGCTCAAACAGTTCTATTTTCGTTTCCTCTTGCATATGTATTCTCAATTCCTTCCTAGTTCATAATAGTCATAATTTTATAACAACAAAACTATTATAACAAAAAAATATGACTTATAACATATAAAACAATTTTTTTCGATACTCCGTTTTCCTTATGAAAAATATCACACTATGCAAAAAGACCTTTGTTATAAAAACAAAGATCTTTATTGAAAAATATATAATTTAAAATGAAAGCACATAGAAATACATTCTTACTTATACTTGTCCATAATATGCATTTTCTCCATGTTTACGGAAAAAATGTTTATCTTGTAAATGTTGCGGTGCTGCTTTTAAGGTCGATTGTAAATGTTCCGCGCGATATGCCATTTTTGCAACCTCTTCTAATACAACCGCATTATGCACCGCTTGTGCTGCATCTGTTCCCCATGCAAATGGACCATGATTGGCACAAAGAACACCAGGAACATAGATTGGATTTTTCTCTTTGAAGGCTTCTATAATGGCTAGACCAGTATTCTTTTCATATTCGCCTTCTATTTCTGCTGTTGTCAACGATCTGGCACATGGTATTTCTCCATAAAAATAATCTGCATGTGTTGTTCCATAGCATGGAATCGCTCTAGATGCCTGTGCCCATGATGTTGCCCATGGTGAATGAGTATGTACAATACCTCCAATTTCGCAAAATTGCTTATATAATTCCAAATGAGTCGGTGTATCTGAAGAAGGATTGAAATCTCCTTCCACTTTTTCACCATTTAAATTCATAACTACCATATCCGATGGTTTCAAATCTTCATAGGGCACACCGCTCGGCTTTATGACAAATAAATTTGTTTTGCGATCAATTCCACTGACATTTCCCCATGTATATGTCACAAGCCCATGTGCCGGCAATTCCATATTTGCCTCATAAACTTTTTGTTTTAATTCTTCTAGCATGAAAGAACCTCCTCATAAAAATCAAAGAATTTCAACAGTCTCATAAAAGTAAGTCTCTGTCTGACATAAGGAGATAGCTGAGCTGTTTTTGACTGGAAATCATCTTCAAATCCTAAATCTGCTAAAGATTTGACACCCTGCACTTTATCGATCATTGCAATCAGTTCATCAGATGTTGGAATTTCATTTATTATTTCTACAATTTTATCTTTGCAGTCAACCAATTTTTTACTATCAATATCGGCTAGAATGTTTGGGGTATTCTCTTCCATGATTGTATCGAACATGCCAGGTTTACAGTAACTCTTTTTAATCAGATCGACTTCAAGTTCCATCGATTCTTTGACCGTAAAATCTCCAGACACCAATTTTTCTGCCGCTTTATGATAAATTTTAGAAGCTAGAACAAGACCAACTCCAACTTTTTCACCATGATAGAAATCAATCGGATCATTTAATACTTCCATTTCCCAAAAATGAGACATGTGATGTTCTGCTCCTGACGCAGGTCTTGAATTTCCTGTCATCTGCATTGCAAGACCAGATAATAACAATCCATACATCAAATCTTCATAAGCCTTTGTATCACCAGTAGTTAAGCCGTCCAGACTGGCAATCAGACTTTCCAGTGCTTTATATTCCATATCACAAATTTCATCACAAATATATTCATCGGTTAATACATGTGAAATTTTCCAGTCTGCTAAAGCGGTATATTTCCCAAGTAAATCCGACACACCGGATGCAGTAAGAATCAAAGGGGCTTTTTTATAAATATCTGTATCAGCGACTACTACAACTGGTGATACTGCTGTAAAACTTTTTTTGCATCCATTCCAAGTCATTGCTGCAACCGTCGATACATAACCATCTACACTTGCTGCTGTCGGCACTGATATGAATGGAATTCCCATATTATAAGCATGGTATCTTGTAATATCGTGAATGGTTCCTGAACCGACTGCAATCATAAGATCAACCTGTCCGGCTTTTTCTAATCCTATTTTTGCTGCTTCCACACCATGCTCATTTGCATGTAAATTATCAGGGTCTAAAACTACCTTTTTTAGCTTTGGAATCATCGATTCCACTTCTTTGCCAGCCGCTTCATATGTATTTTCGTCACAAATCATAACCAACGATTTTTTATCCGCATAAGCTGGTCTTTTTAAAATTTCCGGAAGTCTCTTTATGGCACCGCTGTCGATGATAATATCATCGACAACGATTTCATGTTTCTGTCCACAGCTACAAGGCTTTAAAAAATCATTTACATCAATCTTCATACTTTATTCACTCCAATTCATCTATGTCTAGACTTCTGTCGCTACTGCATCATTTTTATCAGCCTGACGGTCAAGATATGCTACAATCTGTTCATTTTTTGTTTTGAAAGTAACAAAGGCAATGGCATAAACAATAACTGCAATGGCAATGAATACTGGTTTGCCACTCAAAAATGCAAGGAATACAAATCCTAATAATGGCTTACCAAGAATATTAAAACTTGTAATCATTGCCGCTCCTGCTGGAATCGCAAATCCTGCTCCTCTTGCCACTTCTGTAAACAATGGTGCCGTATAAGTACACATAAGCAAACCTAAACTAAACCAAATGGTTCCAGCTACAAGAATCTTAGACATGTTTCCTTTAAATACTGCTACTAATCCCTGAACCATATATGGAATTGCCAGTAAATCAACAACCGGAAGAACCTGGTTTCCTGGTAAAATAGTAGCCACGATTACCATAATCGGAATTAATAATAAACCACTCGTCAATGTAGCTGGTTCCCCATATCCTACTGCATCATTGACAGCAATATACCACTCTCTATCTCCTGAATTTTTCATAAAAATGCGTGCTGCTTCAGTAATCGGTGCAAATGCTTGTGCAAACATGCTTGCGATTTTCGGAAAGATAGCCATAATTGCAGATGTTGCAATGGCTGCAGTGAATACACTTCCCCATCCTGCCATAGAAGCTAAATTACCAAGGTTACCAAGAATTCCGATCAATCCACCAAGAATAAATCCTAATGTCATTGGTTCCCCAATAAAACCAAGTTTTTTCTCAATGGACTGTGGATTTAATTTTACTTTGTTTAAACCGATCAAATTTAATAATGGATCAATCAAAACGGCAAAGATCGCAGGTTCTACATTATGCATTGCAATAATCGTGCAGTTTGGATAATTGTAATATTTTGACCATCTTTTTGCTACTAATTCAGAAATCAATAAACTGTAAAGATTCAATAAAATCATACATGCAATTCCTAATGCAAAGTTATGAGTCTTAAAAATTACCATTGCGCCCCAAACAATATAAGAATAATTATTCCATAAATCGGATGGTTGAAAAATATTTGTCCATTTCACTAAAAACAATATCGTTTGCAATGCGATACCAAGCCCCAGATAAATCATACCCGCACTTGTTGCAAAGGCTACTACAGAAGTGGCCTGCCATCCTACATCAAATGTATTTAACTGAACACCGGTAATTCCTCCCATAACATCGGACATATTTTGAACCAAAGGTGTAATAATCGGTGTATATGCTCCAATGATCAACGAGAAACCTTCCAATGATACGCCTGCGTATAAAGCAGATAAAAATGCCTTCCCCGGTTTAACGCGGAAAATCAATGCGATAATGAAAATAATAAATGGAACAACGATGGCAGAACCAAAGTTATCAATAATCGCTTTTAATAATTCTAATACAGCCATAAGAACCTCTCTTTCTTGTATTCAATTTTTCAATTTGTAAAACTATCATGCCGAACGACTCATTTATTTGCCAGCAGCTTTTAACGCTGCAACAACATCGTCAAAAAACTGATCTTCTCCCATTCCAATCAAACAGGCAAATGCATTGATTGTTGGAATTCCATAATCGCCCTCTGGCAATGGACTTGTATGCGTAATCACATCAAATCTCCCTGATTGTGCCAGATTTAGTGCCTCTGTTGGTCTCGCCTCTGTCGTTGACACAGAATAACCGCGATCTTTTAATCTTTCTTTTAATTTTGATGCTACCATTGATGATGTAACCGTTCCTGATCCACATATAGATAAAATATTTACTGCTGTCATTATTCTTCTCCTTTATAACGCTATCAACTCTAGCTCTTGTTCTTTTTCTTTTACAATTTCAATGATTTCCTGACTCTTTGTTACATGTGTTAATTTTTCCAAAACATTCTGATCCTGTAATACCTGCAACACTCTTTGCAAAAACGGTAAATGCGCTTCTGGATCATCCACCGCAAGCATAAATACGATCTTTACGTTCACTTCTACATCAGTAAATCCCATTTGATAAAAATGTACTGGTTCCTTTAAGATTCCAATTGCAACCGCACCCTTATTTACGTGCCCGCGATCAGTATGCGGAATTGCAATGCCGATTTCCCCCATATTAATACCAGTTGGAAATTCTTTTTCTCTGTCAATCAAAGCCTGTACATATGTATTTTTACAATATCCCTCAGATACCAATAGACCTCCAAGTTTTTGAAATACATCCGAGGAATTTTTTACCTCTAACTTTGGTATAATCAACTTTTCATTCAAGTCTTCCCAAATCATAATGTCTACCTCATTTCATATTCAAAGTATTTTATTGTATTAAAAACTTCTTCACCTGTTTTACATTGATTTATTTCCTTACGGAATGACTGATTATAAAACAGATTCACCAAATGAAACATCGCTTTAAGATGAATCTCTTTGTCAATTGCACTTAAGCAACAGACCCATTCTACCGGATCCATTTCTTCTCTTCCAAAAGGAACAGGTGTCGCCAACCGAATTAAGCTCATTCCCGCCTCTTTTGCCCCTGCATCTAAAGATTCATGTGGAAGGGCAAATCCAGGTGCAACTACAATATATGGACCATTTTCCATCACATTACGAATCATTTCGTCGATATAATGTTCTGTAATTGCATCGTTCTCCAGCAGATATTTTGCTGATTTACGAATAGCTTCTTTCCAATCTGCACAGATAACATTCAATTGAATGGCTCCTGCCGGAATCATTTCACTCAAAAGCTTTTCCTTATCTTGATGGAAATACTGCGATACAATTTTCTTAATTTCATTTAACGATTCTATCGTCTGTAAATCTTTTTCAAGAACACTTTGTATCTTTTCTAATGTTCCCACTGCATCTTTTGTTGATTGAACAAAATTCTGTTCAGAATCTTTTTTCGGTTGAATTTCCGAAAGTTGTTTTCCAACTTTAATGCAATCTTCATCTGTCAACAACGGATCGACCTGTATATACTCCACTCCTTTGTTTTGTAAAGATATCGTTGATATGATAACATCTACCTCGCTTAAATCTGCATGCTCCAAATTGTGAGCTGGAATCACATCCACAACATTCAAATGAAAAAATTTTTCTAATCTCGCCAATAATAATTGTGAGGTTCCAATTCCTCCATTGCAAACAATCATGACCGAATATCGTGCATTTTCATTTTTGTTTCGCTCAATTGCAGCACAGATATGCACAACAATATAGGCTATTTCTGTATTAGAGAGCTTTCGACCGATATAATCTTCAAAAACACCAACATTATCGGCAGCTATCTTTAATACATTTGGATAACGCTCCAAAACCTCTTCCACAACGTTACTAATTCCCTGATAATCACCTACAGTTGAAAAGGTAGACTCAAGATGGTTAATCAAATTTTCATAAAACAGATAATCTCCTTGTAAATTTCTTCCTATTTTTTTTGAAATACTTCCAATAAAATTTCTGACAATAATCTGCATCTTTACTATCTCATGATTACTTGTTGTTTTTTTCAGATATTTCATTCTATTTAGTATTTCAGCAAGATAATATATCTCTTCTTCTGGAATCTTACAAAGTAAATATTGTTGCATTTGAGTGATGATTCCTGATGCCATCTCATATTTCGTATTCTCTTCTAACATTTCATCAATATACTGTCCCTTTACAAATCGAGCGACTGATATCTCCATATAGATAGTTAAAAAACGAAACGATTCATCTGTTAGAAATCTCCCATAACTGTTTTCTGCTTCATTGATAATCTTCTCTACTGTACTCTGATCCTCTAAATTTATTCTATCTTTATCAAATACACAATTTAATAAATGCTGAAAAACTGGTAATTCCCGAAATACAGAGCTGTCTTCCTGAATCATCTCAAACAGCAATTCACGCCGTTTTCTCTCTTTCCCTTCCAACAATAGACCTTTATTAGAATACGACATCAAATATAATTGATGCTCTCTTAAATAATCCTTTAAATACTCTAAATCCTGTACAATTGTAGATCTGCTAACAAATAATTTTTGGGCAATATCCATCAGTGTTATATAATTATCTGCACAAATCAAAAGTACAGAAGAAAAATAGATTCTTTCTTGTTTAGAAAGTTTAAAGGAATAAAACTCTTCCTGTTTTAACAAATCTTTTACCTGAGACATATCTTTGCATACCTGAATCACACCATGTTTTTTTAATTTTAATGGTTTTAAATCATTTTCATTGAGGAAATCATTGATTTGATTAATATCATATCGAATTGTTCTTGTAGATACTTGAAACATATCTGCAAGATTGTCAATTGACATTTTTTGTCCATATTCAGTTTTTGTTATTAGTTGAGATAATATTTCTCGAGATCTCTTATTCATTTTCATCACCTCATCTGTAATTTAAGTATACTATTTACTTTTCACAAAAAACAGATTAAGGTTTTTCAACTTTTTTGAAAAAAAATGTCGATATGTTTTTCTTCTGCAAAGTTTTATGAAAATCTTTATTCGCATGTTACATCCTTTCAAAAAATTTTGAAAGGATGTAACCTTTTTAACTTTTCATTTGTATTATAGTTGAAAGGACCTTTCATCAAAATATTATTGAAAGTAGGATTTACTCATGAGACAACCGATTCAAGAACTGATTCAATGCTATCAAAACAATCTCTATGCAGTCGCATTTAACGTATGTAAAAACCAAATGGATGCAGAAGATGTTGTTCAGGATGCATTTATTCAGTACTACACAAGTAAAAAAGAATTTGAAGATAAGCAGCATATTCGGGCATGGCTTATAAGAATCGTGATTAATAAGGCGAAAAATATCAATCGTACCTTTTGGAGAAAAAATAAATGTTCCTTAGAAGATTATATGGGAACACTCACTTTTGAAGATGAGGAATCGGAAACGATATTTGAGGAAGTTATGAATCTTCCAGATAAATATCGTATTGTAATTCACTTATTTTATTATGAGGATTATTCAATCCGAGAAATCGCAGGCATCTTAAAACTCTCAGAAAGTAATGTAAAAGTTCGATTATCACGAGGAAGATCCTTGCTTAAAGAAAAATTAAAGGAGACATGGGAAAATGACGAATAAAGAAAAATATAAAAAAGCATTTTCTGCGTTACAAATCTCTGATGGCTTATCTTGGGAGGTAGAACGCATGGCAAACTTAAAAAAGAAAAATAAAATGAAAGCAATCGCAGCAACAATCGCAGGATGTATTTTAATTGGCGGTACCGGAACCGCTGCTTACGCAGCAAATGTTGGTGGAATTCAAAGAACGGTTCAGATTTGGATCCACGGTGATCAAACAAATGCCACATTAAAAATAGATGAAGATGGATCTTACACTTTAACTTATCCGAAAAAAGACGGAACAACAGGAGAACAGGCAGGTGGCGGTATTGCGATCGGATCTGATGGCAGTGAACGTCCACTGACAGAAGATGAAATAAAAGAAGAACTAAATTCTCCAGATATCGAATATAAAAATGATGGAACAGTATGGCTATATTATCAAGATCAAAAAATTGATATTACAGATAAATTTGATGGTGATATCTGTTATGTCAAAATAGATGCCGGAAAAAAGACTTTATATGTGACGGTGAAACGTAATAATGGATTTGCTTGTTCTGAAGATAAATATATTTCACCTGATGAATTCAATTAAGATTACTATTATGTTTTTCAATTCCTCAATCTTTGAGGTATTTGCTCTGCAAGGACACGACCAGATGTCAACTGCTACAAGCAGTTTTTTCTATACATTTAGCCGCATCCCTGCGGAGCGATTTTTATATCACAAATTCCAAAAAATGCTCTTCTATTATATATCAAATTTCAATGTTCATCCGTGTCTTGCAAAGAAGCTTTCATTTTCTGAAAACTCTCATCACTAATCGCATGTTCGATTAAACAGGCATCTGTCTCCGCTTGCGTTGGATCCACACCAAGATTGATAAAATAAGAAGTAAAAAATCGATGCTTTTCATAAATATTCTCTGCTACTTCCTGTCCCTTGTCAGTCAAATGAAGGTAACCATCTTGATCTACCGTTAAATAATCACCTTTTTTTAAAATGCCTACCGCATGACTGATACTTGGTTTGCTAAAACCCATATGATGAGCTAGATCAATCGAACGAACCATTCCCTTTTGTATTTGAAGCATCAATATTGCCTCCAGATAGTCCTCACCTGACTTTTGAATTTTCATCCGTACCTCCTATTTTGCAAATTTTTCTCATTTATTTATAAGTATACTATAACACAATAGGCCAAAAATGCATCCCCCAATTTTTCTATCCAAGTGCTACATCAAGTGCTAACATTACGGTAAACCCAAGCGCAAACATGACGGTACCAAGATTAGAATGTTCACCTGTAGACATTTCTGGAATTAACTCTTCCACAACAACATACATCATCGCTCCAGCTGCAAAACTGAGTAAATAAGGCAGTAATGGAACAATCAAACCCGATAACATAATTGTAATCAATGCGGCAATTGGTTCCACCGCACCAGACACAGTACCATATAAAAATGCACTCGATTTCTTCATGCCCTCTGCCTTTAATGGCATAGAGATAATGGCTCCTTCAGGAAAATTCTGAATCGCAATTCCGAGCGATAATGCCAATGCACCAGCCATTGTAATGGTTTGATTTCCAGATAACCACCCTGCATAGACAACACCAACTGCCATCCCTTCTGGAATATTGTGGAGTGTAACAGCAAGTACTAACATCGTAGTTTTGGCCAACTTCACTTTCGGACCTTCCGGTTCATCGCTTCCCTGATGTAAATGTGGAATAGCATGATCTAAGATTAATAAAAATAAGATTCCAAACCAAAATCCAATAACTGCTGGAAGAAATGCCCATTGTCCCATAAATTCAGCCTGATCCATCGCCGGAATTAACAAACTCCATATTGATGCTGCCACCATGACTCCGGCTGCAAAGCCAGTCAATCCCTTTTGTATCATAATATTGAAAGATTTCTTCATAAAAAATACACAACCGGCTCCTAGGGTTGTACCAAGAAAAGGAAGTAAAATTCCTTGAATCACTTCTATTTTCATAATCGCACCTCCTTCTATAAATAATCTTGATAAAATCTTTAAAACAATTTTACCATAAATCAATTGCATGTAAATACTATTCTCGACCTATTCATTCATTAAAATCAGAAAAATCTTCATAATAATATCAGAAAAACGTAAGAATCTCCATTTCCTTTTGATGCTATAATAGAGTTGAATTCTTATGGGAAGGGAGTAATATTATGCACCAGAAAACAATTCTTATCGTTGATGATGAAAAAGAAATTACAAATCTATTAGAAATTTATTTAAAAAATGAAGACTTTCATGTTTTAAAATTTTATGACTCCGATGGAGTTCTTGATTGTATAAAAAATCACACGATTGACCTGGCAATTCTTGACATCATGCTTCCAGGCACAGATGGGTTTGAATTATGCCAACAAATTCGCCAACAATGGTATTTTCCAATTATTATGTTAACAGCAAAAATCGAAGATATTGATAAGATTACCGGTCTGACTATGGGAGCGGATGACTACATTACGAAACCTTTCAATCCTTTAGAAGTAATCGCCCGTGTAAAAGGACAATTAAGACGAGCACAAATGTACAACCGCTCTCTTGGACATTCTGAATCCAATTCCGAACCAGAACATCAAGATTATTTTGTACGAGGTTTAGAGTTATCTTTAAAAAATCATTCCTGCCATTTATACAACGAAGAAATCAGCCTGACTCCAATTGAATTTTCTATCCTTTCTTATCTGTTTGAACATATGGATAAAGTTGTTTCTTCAGAAGAACTATTTGAAGCTGTCTGGAAAGAAAAATACTTAAATAGCAACAATACTGTCATGGCACATATTGCACGTCTACGAGAAAAACTCCACGAAAATGGACGTAATCCTAAATTTATTAAAACGGTATGGGGTATTGGCTATATGATTGAATCAAAATCATAGGGAGGAATCCAAAATGAATCGAAGTGTACAACAGGAAGTCTCAAAACAATTTTTATATCGATTTCTCATTCAATTAATCATTTATGCTTTGCTGTTTACCACAATTTCTGCCGGAGGCTATCTACTATGCAATCAGCGCATCTGGTACTCATGGGATCCCATCTATCCTATCATCCATTTTCTTCATATACATTGGTTTAGTATCTTCCTATTTTTTCTATTATTGGGATGTGTTATCATCAGTTGCATTAATTTTTACCGGATTGCACGCATTATGTCAGAAATGACTCTTGCAGTGGATGATTTATATTCTGACCGTGTTAAATCGATTACATTATCTCCTGAACTTCATGAAGTTGAAAAAAAATTAAATCAAATTATGACAAATATAAAAGAAAGTAATCAAGCGGCGAAGGAAGCCAATCAACGAAAAAACGATATGATCGTTTATATGGCACATGACTTAAAGACACCTCTGACCTCAGTCATTGGCTATCTGACTTTATTAAAAGACGAACCTCAGATTTCAGAAGAAATCAGGCAAAAATATTTGACAATCGCATGGAACAAAGCGGAGCGGCTGGAAGCTTTAATCAATCAATTTTTTGAAATAACCAGATTCAATCTCTCACAGATGACACTTGATTATACTACAATCAATATGTCCATGATGGTGGAGCAAATTTTTTATGAATTTAAGCCTCTTTTTCAAGAAAAAGAACTTGATTATATTCCTAAAATTATGCCTGATATTATGGTATCCTGTGATGTTGATAAAATAGAACGTGTATTTGATAACTTAATCAAAAATGCCATTAATTACAGCTATGTACATACTACTCTCGAAGTTTCATTATTTTCTGAAAATCGGAATCATATGCATTTAATCATAAAAAATCATGGAAAAACCATTCCAAATGAAAAACTTGCACTTCTTTTCGAACAATTTTTTCGTTTGGACTCTTCGAGAAGTTCAAGTACTGGCGGTACTGGACTCGGTCTCGCAATTAGCAAACAAATAACAGAACTTCATCAGGGCACGATCAGTTGTGAAAGTGAACATGAAACAATTACGTTTCATTTAATCCTTCCATTAAATCCTGACACAGAAAAAATCGAAATGTAAGAATTTCGTTAAAATTTTGTTAGAAGAACCGCAAACATAAAAAGCTTCCTTTTGATATAACATAAGTAGAATATAAATCAGAAGGGAGCATAAGAAGATGATAGCAAGCAAAAATCATACAAAAAAATTCACAAAAACGATTCGACACCAAAGACACCGTCGAGTTTTACTTTACATTTTTATTTTATTACTGGTGATTCATATGGGAAAGAATCTATTCGAAAATGTGCTGACTCATTACCGCTATTTATCAAACACAATTGATATTTCTAACGATTTAACTGGAGATATACCATCTTTTTATCAATATGATCTCCGCTGGAGCCACCGAGCATATGGCAATAATACGATGAAATATAACGGTTGTGGACCAACTTGTCTATCCATGGTATACTGCGGTCTTACCGGAGACAAAACATATCATCCATATCAAGTTGCAAAAATGTCAGAAGAACATGATTTTTATATTGAAGGACAAGGAACCTCTTGGAACTTAATGACAGAAGGTGCACAGTTACTCGGTCTGCACTCAGAGGCTATTTCAGCAAATAAATCAAGTATTGTATCCGCCTTAAAAGATGGAAAACCAATCATTTGCTCTGTTGGCCCCGGTGATTTCACAACCGAGGGACATTTTATCGTCCTAACCGGTATAAACGATGATGGGACAATCCGTCTTCATGATCCAAACAGCAAAAAACGCAGTCAGCAAAGTTGGGATATTGAACGTTTGATACCGCAGATTAAAGCACTATGGGCATATTCAAAATAAAAATTTTGCTTCGCTTTACACGCCAAAGGTAGGCTGCTATTAAAGCAGCCTGCCTTATACATCTGATTGCATCCTAGCGAAGCATTTTTTTCATTTCTTTTGTGTAATCATTCTGTCATAATTACCGCATCTCGTACTTCAAGATTTCCCTCCGAAATAAAGAATCCTAAATACCGTTCTTTCCAGTTATACATGCGAAATCCAAATGCGAGATCATTATCTACATATAAAATTGCCATATCATCCTGAATGTATAAAGCAAGATTATACTCTTTACCCGCTTCCATCACCAGCGGTCGCTCCATTTCTGTTTCATATGGGAACATCTGACCGCCATGTTCATACATACGCAGACCAGATCGAAACTCGATTCGATTAAAATCAGGTTCAAACATTAAATAATATCCAAAATCAAAATCTTCATTTATTTGTAATGCTACACCAAATCGCGTTGGTTCTCCATGATATTTACATTTTACTTTAATGCAACACAGTGAAGGAATTTTATTTGCAATCGAAGCAGAATATCCATCTTCGGAACTACAACTTACAATATCATTTTCTTCCTTCCAGTTGCCAGTCAAACCTTTAATTTCCACTTTTTCAGTTTTGCTAAAAGCATTTACAATGCTATCAATCGGACATACTCCAAGTGTACCATCCGAGTGTTGAAGAATCTTGTGAACAACCAATGTACCTCCCCAATTCCAGCTCTTGTAATCCTTTCCAAAGTCCTTTCCAGGATCAAATCCTTTTTTATTTTCACCTTTCGTTGGATTCCATCCATATATATAGTGATTCTTTCCATCAAACGCTGTTTTCCCCGCATAAAAAGCTCTTCCATCAAAGGTATCTATTTTGGGTCTGATCCATGGTCCTTTCGTGGAATGGCTCATTCTATAATAGGTGCGCAGTCCATCTGTATAATTAGAATAAACTAAATAATACCAGTCTCCTATTTTAAATAAATCTGGACATTCATTTGCCCCTTGATTCATTCTTGGCGCATAAAGTGGTGGTCGATATTCCCAATGGGATAAATCATCCGATACACAAAGTCCTACACAACCGCTTCTTTTTGTTGGAGCATTTTCATTGGCAGCGATCAGCATCCACCATTGCTGTTCTTCTTCGTTCCAAAAAACATGAGGATCTCGCCAATCAGATTGAAGACGATATATTTTTCCATCGGGACCAAATTTATCTTCTGGAATATCTTTCCAGTTAATAAGATCTTTGCTGATGGCATGTCTTGTCCATTGCAAAACTGGTTTTTTATCAAAATCAAAGGTACAATAAAACATATGATAAGTTTCGCCTACTTTAAGTACATTGCCTGTTCCACCATCAATGTACATTGGTGTTTCTTCAAAATTCCGGTTATCATCTGTTACAAGCCGATGCCACCCTTTGATGATTTCATCCTTTGGTGCATCAGGATTCCAATTTTTTAAATAATAATTCTCGAATCGCTTTGTCTCCTCATTATAAAAAGGAATAATATCTCCCACTTTTGCATGTTTTGGTGTATAAAATAACTCCATACCTTCTCCTCCTTTTGCCAAATCATATCAAATCTTCCACTTCTTCTTTTGTCGGCATAACACGAAGTGCTCCCTTTCGTGTTGTAAT
>JAUNIX010000039.1 GCA_030523275.1 Lachnospiraceae bacterium | reverse complement strand
TGGTCGCATCCTCGCGGAGCGTTTTTTATTTCATAGGAAATTACAACGTAATTTCTTATGAAATAAAAAATAAAGCCTAAGAAACATCACATTTCTTAGGCTTTCTCTAACAGGGGCAGTAGGACTTGAACCCACGACCTGCGGAAATAGCTCGACGACTTTTTTTCATTCAAATATATTGAAATAAATGTTAAAGTTTGCTTTATTTATGCGTTTTTCCTTAGGTCCAACATATATTATTCTGCATATGATTTCTTATCATTTTAAATTATTTTTTTTAAATTTTTCGGGAAAAAATTAAATTATTTCTTTTAATAACAATATAATATGAAGCGATTGGGAATGATATTTTTTATGTAACAATATCCATTTTATGTTATAATTAAGACATTCATCTTTGTATATAATATTATACAACAAAATCCTAACAGAAGGAGCCAGTTAGCGTGGAACTGGCTCTTTTCCTTTATAACTCTATTAAATCTTCCATGTTACAATCAAGTGCTTTTGATAATTTGTAAATATAGATAGCTTTAGCCCCATTTATATCTCTATATCCTTGTTCATAGTCTTGTATTGCCCTCTTAGACACACCTGATTTTTCAGCCAGCTGTGCCTGACTAAGACCACTTCTATTTCTTCTTTCTTTTAGTTTACTCATTCTATTCTCTCCTGATCTATAAAATTTTTTCTGCAAATAATACGATCAAACCCATAATTACCGCCACATTTATTATCAATTTTACTATTTCAAATACAAATTCTTTTGTCATTGTTTTTCTTTCCTTTCTGTGCTATATTATTTTTAAGGGAAGGGCTTTCGCCCTACCCTTAGGTTAAGTGTTGAACTAAGTAGATGAGAACTACTATCTTAACCATCAGCTCGATAAGTTGGTCGCACAACTTGTTGAGCTTTTTTATTTTTTTATGGAACTTCTCCATTTCTCTTCCCTCCTTTCTATGTTTTTATTATACCGCAATTGCGGTATAATGTCAATCGTTATATTAATTTTCTACACAAAAAAAGCCGGGATTTCTCCCGGTTTTATAAATTTTATTTAAGCAAATAGTAAACGCTCACACGTCCGATTTTGCCGTCTTGCGTCCATCCGTGTGCCTTTCTGAACTGGTTAATAGCATAAGTTGTATTTGTTCCGATCTTCCCATCTACGGTAAGTTTCTTTCCATCTTTCCCCTTAAAGCCTAACTCATTAAGGCGTTTCTGTAACCATTTATTAGCAGTAGGACAATTGTGTGCTTGTCCACTCCAAAGTAAGTGGCTCGCTGCGAAATCCTGGCTCTTTGTATACCAGTCTCCGTCTACTGACAGTTTATTGCTGCCTGTCAGGTCAAACCCAACATTCATAGCAGTCTGCCACTCTTTTACTCTGTCATTTTTTAATCTATATTTGTCATAATATGTTTCCGCAGTTGTACTATTTCCAAGTGGTGTCATAAACCAACTTAAATCCTTTCCATTACGGTTCATAACTTTATTCAAGTCGATTGCTCCGCTCAGCCCGCCAACTTTAGCAACTGATGTATACTGATGTAATTCGCATGTAGAATGGCAAGGATATTTGTTCGATGTATCTTTCCCATTATTTGCGCCATATCTGGCTTCCCAATATGCCGTGTTTTTGCCTCTTTTTGCAATAACACTTTTGTACTTGCTGTACTGCGTATACATGGAATACCACATACATTTATATCCTTGTTTTTCGATGTACTGCAAAGCTTTGTATGCATTTGTGGCTGTATTGTTTGTCTCGACATCAACGATATAACCAACAAAGTATTTACTGTTCTTAATCAACGGCTTCACTGTTTTAACAAAAAATTCTGCTTGTTTTAATTCATTGCCTTTTTTTAGGTAAACATAGAGCCAAAAAGGAATTTTATTTTTCTCACACCCGCTGACAAAAGATTTCAGGGTGCTGTCAACGAACGATGTCCCTTCCGTTGCCTTAGAAATTAAAAAATAACAGTTCGCTTTCGCTTTGCTCCAACTCGTTACAGGCTTCCAGTGCGAAATATCTGCAATCACTTTAGACATATCTATTCACCTTCTCTTTCAACTCTTGCATCTTCTATCAACTCATCTTTGAAGTGGTCAGCTTCGATTGCAGGGGATGTAAAGCTGTTATTTTTCCACCATGTTACTAAAGACGCCGCTGTAGTAAATCCAAAACTGATTGCGCTTGCTAGAGTTTCATCATCTACCGGTAACGGTGATTTTCCTGCAATTGCTAATGCATTGTTTACGATTGCTAACCCTAATACCGCTGTTCTGATAACTGTTCCTTTGCTAACTTCAATATTTTTATTCATGATTTAGTCCCTCCAAATCTTTAATTCTGTGGTTTACAACTTTAATTTGTTCTTCCTGTACATCAGTACGCTTTTCTAGCTCATAAACCCTTTCAACAACTGAGTTATGTTTGTCCACATGCTTTTTTAATTCTTCAATCTTATATTCCATGAGAGCAACAACTTTCGATTGATTAATCATGCAAACGACAAGTGTAACCGCAGCAGATATACAAGCAGAAATTATTGTCTCCATAAATGCAATCAACACCACCTTGCTTTTGTTTTTCTTTATTATAAGGAAGGAACTTGTGCATTTTGCGCAATCATAAAAAGAGAATCAAATTAATGATTCTTCTTATGACAAAAAGAATTTCTTTCCAATATTAACCACAAAAATTTGCAATTATTAATATTTTTATATATAATTATGGCATATTGAGGGAGGGATAAATATGTTTAATTTTTCTGAATTTTTAGATTATGTTCAAAACTCTAAATGGCTTTTTACATTTGATATTTCTGCTACAGTATTCGGTGTTGTCGGATACTTCTTTGTTCCTAGCGATAAAATTAAGTTACTTAAATGGACTTTAATAATACTCTTTCTATTATTAATCGTATCTGGGGGATCATATTTTTTTAATGGAATACATAACCTTAAAGCTGAATTTGAATCAATAGAGGAACCAGAATATAACTATAAAATTGAATATCCAAATTACTTTAAAGTAGAATACTATGAACCAGACAGTGTACATTTGATTGCTAAAGACAAGAAGGCATCCATTACCATCTCCGCCAAACAATATAATACAGATGTACCTTCTGATTTTTCTATAGAATCAGCTTATTTAGAACACAACAATCAAAATAAAGTTCTAGAGCTGGGATCTCTAAAAAATAAAGGATGGTATGTTATAGCATACGAATCTGCCGATACCTTTTATTATCAAAAATGTATTGCAGGGGATCATATTGCTAAAAAATTTGTATTTTCATTTCCACTTTCCCAAAGAGAATATTATAATAATACAAATGCTAATGCCGATATAGACTATGTTGATTATATTGAAAATTCTTTTAGAAATTTAGAATAAAATTATATATAATAAAAAAAATTATATGAAATTTATTTTTGGCCTAGAAAATATACTTTTTCTAGGTTTTTTTATTTTTGTTACACAGCTAAGTTCCAGATTAAATCAGTTCAATTCCGATTTGAAACCTCTAATTATGACTAAAAAATTTGTATTTGATAACCAGACAATTGATGCGAATTCAAATAAAACCTTTATTTTAAAAGATACAATAATTAATGACTATAATCGATTAAACAACAGAATTAATCTAGAAAACGCAACTTCGAATGGAACTTTATCAAGTTTATGCAATTGCTATAACATAAAGGCAAATGGGAATGACACTCAAGTTATAATTAGAAACAATCACGCAGCCAATCAGGCAAAAATTTTAATAGAAATCACTATTATATATATTAAAAGTTCATTTGCACAAGATTTATAATGTTAGTCATTCATCTATATCTAACACTAATAGATGTATTTGCGGTTATATCTACGCCATTCCTGTACATCGCATACAGATGAATTGAACTATCTGTTACACACTCAATTGAGGCAGATCCATACGCGTCTTGATTCGCGTAATAACCTTGTCTAAAGAATCTACCTGATAAGATAGATTCTCGTGCAAAAACAAAAGAGATTATGTCTTTATCATTATTGAACAATACCGCAACATTTATTTCTTTTGCTGAATCTGGAATTGTAATTGCTTTGTTTCCTTTGACAAAATCTATATATTTCCAAGACAATAAACTGGAACTTAGCTGCGTAAGCTGACTTTGCATTTCGGACATTGGCATAATTACATTAAACATTGGCTCTACACTACTAATTGATCCATTCACGAGGTTTACCCTATATAAAGGCATATCATCTATTAATGCACCAGCGAATATAATACCGCTAGTATAAGATGGCTGTGTTGCTGTTCCACTTGTCGCCTTACCTTCAATAACTACAAGTTCACATTCCTCATAGCCTGTTACAGTCTCTTTTGTGTATCGGATTACAATAAGATCAATTCTATTTAATCCTTTTGACAGGGTAGAAATTTCCACTTCTTCTGTTTCACCGGATGGAATATGGATATGTCGCCCCTGATTAAATGCATCACCGTCATAGATTATAATATTATTATTTGTATTAATAGAGGCTTTAAATTGCTGCCCATTTTGGGTCACGTACTTTGCTTCACCTAAAAACGCTGCATTTCTACAAGCATCATCTGCACTTGTAATATGACCCTTTCCTTTATATCCTGTTACTAAACTTAAACTCATGATGTACCTCCTATTGTGTATTCGATGTCAACTACACTGTCAACAGTGTACCTACGATTTGATGTGATCTTTATTATTTTCTTAGTAATTGGTTGCCAAAGGCTAATGCCAGTTACATGCTCTGTAGCCCCAACAACGTCGCCAATATCATAAATATCGCCCGCATCATCATCTAGATTTATTTTTATAGAATCTTTACTGAAAGCTTCCTCAATCTTATCAATTGCTTCTTCCACCATTCCTGCATAATGATCAAGCACTTTTGCATATATATTTTCAAATGGAGGCTGGACAATGCTTTCCTTATAATATAGATTTTCCTGCCATGTTGGCGCTGTTCCGTGTTCTGACTTAGTATAATAAGTTTTGGTTTTCCATTTTGGAGCAGACACACTCTCAACATATCTAGTGTAATAAGTTTTTGACTGCCAACTCGGTGCATATTCTGTCTCATACTTTGTATAATATTTCTTAGTTTTCCAAGTTGGTGCATTTCCTTTACTATTTGCCTCAACCGTTTCATATGTTGTAGATCCTTTACTTAGTGTGTAATAAACAGCAAAATACCCATACTTCTTTCCTTTTGCCTTATTCTTACTAACAATCTTGACCTGTTTATAATTTTTATATTTTTTCTTCAAACTTGATATTGCTGAATCTCTTTGCTTTTTCCGACTCTTTTTCTTCGGGTTTGTATAATTTTTCTGGTATTTATGCAATCTAATTGTGTAATAATTCTTATAATTGGTAGCCCAGTCAGATGGCTTTGAGGTCTGCTTCTTATAAGACACAGACGACTTCGAATCAGTCCCTCGATATTCAACATGCCCAGTTCCATCTGCATAATAATAATAATACCTGTCCCAGTTTGTTGACCAGTCAGATGGCTTTGAGGTTTGTAACGTATACCTGTATAATGTTTCAGCCGATACCCCAGAATATTTATAGACTGTCTCTGTCTCAGAAGATGCATCCTCATCAATTTCCCTTGTATAATAATCTTCATAGTTTGTTGACCAGTCGGATGGTTCAGAACCTTGAAGATCATACGTATCAACGATTTGCTCAGGAACCTCAGAATATTTATAAATAGTTCCGGTCTCATCTTCTTCTAATTCTCGTGTAAAATAACTGCTATAATTTTTATCCCAATCAGCCGGCTTTGAACCTGTTAAAGAATAAACCTTTATTCCCTCTAACTCTTTATAAGATGTTTCTCCCTCATCATCTATCTGTAAACCGTAATAGTTTTCATAATTCCAACTCCAATCTGAAGGAATAACAGTCAAGAGTTCATAATTCTCTACAACACCAACTGAATTAACTTCTATGACTTCCGCTATCTCGTTTGTACCAAATATAAGCTGTTTAGATGTATCTAAAATATAATCTGCGTCTTTCAAAGGAACATCCTTTATTGCATATTGCTGTACTTCTCCATTTTCATTAGAAAAGACATGTATCATGTACTGCTTGCCTTCATCATCAGATCCATAAACAACCACATGGTTTGTTGGATGATAATACTTTGTTATCTCAAAACTTGTTTGAGAAGAATCAAATTCTTCCACGGAACTATAATCAATATACGGCTCCGCAGAAAGCAACACCTTCCCATTATTCCATACAAATTTCAATTTACCACCGAATTGATGCAGCATACCTGTGATTCCTATATAAGCACTTTGGGCAACAAAGCTATAGCCGTTTATATTAATTTCAGAATCTTCATCTGATACAGTAAATACGCTATCTGCACCAATATCCGCAATCAGTGTTTTTAATACAGTATTTGCTTCTCCTTCAACATATTTATTAACTATTATCTTACTATCTAAAACTCCATGCCAGGTACGACCAGTATATGTAATTTTATTATCATTTGTATTAGGAGAAATATTGTCTATCAGCCCACCATACTCTGTACCTTCAATATAGACTTGGCAATCCTCTTGCAACTTACTCTTTTCAATATCTTGCTCCAATGAAAAATCATTTTCGTCCGACCCAAAAGCTAGATCAAGCACAAAATCCTGCAATACACCTCTTTCTATCCAATTTTTGTCTGTATATATTAAGTCCATAATGGTTCACTTCTTTCGTCAAGCAAGATTATTATGATCTGAAAACCTCCATCCCATGCGATACTGCTTGTTCCGGTTGGTATCAGTTCAAAAATATAATCATCTTTGTTTCTCAGATGAAAAATATTTTCTTCTCCTTCTTCCGTCATTTTTACAATAGTCTTATCTATACTATCAATAGTCAATGATTCCCCTACTCCTAACTCAGTATCAACAGCATACAAATGATCATTTACATATAGCCGAGGATTCTTCGTGGGACCAATCATAGTGATATAAAAATCACTGTCTCTGAAAGAATCATTTATCAACACATTACTGTTTCTATTTGCTCCACCATAGTCATACGGATAATCATAATAATAATCTAATCCAGAATCATCATCATGCGTTTGTGATAAAACGACAGAAGTTTCTTTTACCCAATATTGACTCGCAAATGTAATAGTTAATTCCACTATCATAAGCTTTGGCGTTTTATTATATTTTGTTTTCTTGCTAGCCGTAACAAAGCACTCTATATAATAATCACCTATCCAGATCTTTCCCGGAGAATTCTCGATCACATCCTTCTCAAAGACATCATGCAAGTTATTTCTTAATTCCATTTGCCGACGTTCATCTAAGGAAAATACCACTACCGGAAGTGTAGGACTATCTACACCCCGATAGAAATAAGATATATTATTATTTTTCGTTTCAACATTCCAGTTATAATCACGGAGATTATTTTCATTCACATAATATTCCGCATATCCGTTATCGTTTGAAGGATCAGCAATTCCAAAATATATTCTTTCACCAATATGATTCTCATAGATAATCTGTTCAAATCTATGCATATTTTCTCACAATCCTTCCTACTTCTCTATTATCCAAAATCACAACAAAACCGCCATCAGATATCGCTTTAACAACTATATTGTATAAGTTATTAGGATTCAATCTTTCCGCAATTTCTTTTAATACTGCAAGCAATTCAGCATTTCCGGAACTTGCAGCGTCACGGATCATGTTCATAAGCGTATCTCTACCAGCCACAACTTCTGCACCAGCTTCTCCGCCTCCAAGGAAATTGCCACTCGCTGCACTATATCCAAACACAGTAGGACCATTAAGAATCATTGCATTATCCATTGCCTTTCGATACCAACTAATTCCGAAATGTGGCGCTTTCGGAGGATTTAGAGAAAACTTTCCACTAATGCTAATATGCGGAAGTTTTAATTTAGGCAATGACCAACTAAATTTCAATGCCCCTTTCAGTTTGCTAACTGCACTTTTAACAAGGCCTACCGCCTTTGTCATAACACCTGATATCGCAGTCTTAACGCCATTGAACACCGTCTTTACTACATTACCGATTCCACCGCCTTTAAATGCTGATTTAACATTCGATACTGCCTTAGATGCAATTGATTTTAACTGTCCAGGCAGATTCTTGATTCCCTTTGTTATACTCGTTAACACATTTTTTCCAAGACTTAACCAATTAAATGCCGTCCACACAGATACAATTGCTGATATAATTTTTGGAAAATTTGCTATTAACGCAGGGATCGATTTTATAATTCCTTTTGCTAGTGTTAGTATTACAATTCCCCCAGTAATGATAAGCTTAGGTGCATTACTGTTAATTATATTTGCAATATTGCTTATAATCTGTGGAATATACGTTATAAGAGTTGGCAAACCGTTTGCAATCCCTTGAGCAAGTTTTATGATCAGATTCAAACCTGCATTTATGAGCTGACTCGCATTTGAACTAAGTTGCTCTGAAAATTTAAGTATCATTGGCAATGCTGTTGCCAAAAACGTAGGCAGATTTGCACCAATACCATTTGCTAGCCCATTAATCATCTTCGAGGCAAGATCAACGCCTTGCTGTAAAAGTGTTGGTCCATAGGATACCAATACTTGTCCAAGACTTAATAATGTTGTTCCGATTCTCGGTATAATGTTTTGTCCAAATGTAACAGATGAATCGAGAGCTGCTTTCATTAGCGTATCAAGATTACCCTCACCGGCCGCCAATCCCACTGCTACATTCATCCATGAGGCCTTTGCAGCATTAGCACTACCTTCAATCGTTGTCGCTGCTTCTTTTGCTGTCGTTCCTGTAATTCCAAGATTATCCTGTACAACATGAATAGCCTCTACTATATCAGCAAAAGAAGATATATCATACTTTTGTCCAGACAATTTTCCAGCATCGGCCAGCAGACGTTCCATTTCTGTTTTTGTACCGCCATATCCAAGTTTAAGGTTATCCAACATGGTATAGTTTTGCTTTGCAAACCCCTGGTAAGCATTCTGGATCATTTCCATGCTGGTTCCCATTTTGTTAGCATTGTCTGACATATCTATTACAGCCTGATTACCAACTTCGGCAGCTTTTTTCGTGTTTCCACCCAAACTTTGCACAAGACTGGCTGAAAAACCCGTTATTGTATCCATGTACTCATTAGCAGACATACCAGCAGTCTTATAAGCAACGGATGCATCATTTAAAACTTTATTCTGAGCTGACATCAGGCTCTTGTATTTTCCACTTACTTCACTGGTAGACTTGCCCATCGATTCAGCATATTTTTTTAAACTTTGTCCACCAGCACCAAATAGTGTCTCAACGCCTCCCACTAACTGTTCATAATTACTATATCCCTTTACCGCAGCAGTCGTTATTGCGACACCTGCAGCCATTCCAGCTTTTGCTGCCTTCTTAGCTGTGTCTACAACTGTAGAAAAAGCACTAACTCCTTTTTCTTTTGTCTTTCCCAAACCGTCATCATATTCACTTGAATCTAGCGATATTTTCGCATATAAATCAAGTAAATCCATCTTTTTTCACCGTTTCATTATAAGAATTCATTAATCTGTTCTTAATCGCTGCTCCATTTATCGGCTTTGGCGGACTGATCATGTCGTTATAGATTTTCTCCCAATTAGGAATATTTTTCTCCATTGTCATAAATCTAAGACAATCCGTAACATAAAACCGATACGATAGATCAATCTGTTCCTGACTCCATGTATCGGTTATATACTGGAAAATATATTTTCTTCCAAAAATCTTTAATTTATTGATGTCTAAGCTTGTTAAAAGCCTTTTTAATTCGCGTTCTCCAAGCTCATCAACGACATAAAAAAATCCATTACTTCTTTATTTTCAAGACACTTAAGAGCAACAGCTAACAAAGCAAAACCTTTCGGGTATTCTTCATTTTCCTCTAAGATACACAAAGATTGGAATAGTGAAATTGCTGCTTGTGGTTTTTCAATCATCAGGCGCTTCGCCATATCCATAATGTTTTTCTTTGCCTGCTCGTTCAATTTTTTCAATTGTTCTTCTTCTGTCTCTTCGCCGGTAAATTGTGGTACTCTTTTTCGAATATCCATAATTCCTGTTTCAGAAATACAACTTTTTACTTTATCCACAACCATATAAAGCTGTCTTAAAAATTCCACATCATCATTAATATCTGTAATAAGTTTCATCTTTTTCTCCTTTATGCCGAAGTTACAGTACCTCTATAAAATTCCATCGGGATAATACTTGTATTTTCAATTGATACATGTCCCGTTAACTCAAGTTCAATCTGTCCCTTGTTCTTCTTCTCTGTTTTTAAAGAAAAACCACCAGTAGACAACGCATTGATCAATTTTACCGCTGCAAAGTCTCCCTTGCCAACATCACCAACCCACCAGACATCGCGGAAATCCTCTGTTTTAAGCTCATCACGAGGAATAATCTTACCGCCTGTAGCATCTGCAACACCAAGTGAAAGTCTGATAGTTTCTTCTGTCATATCAAGACAAGTTGTAGAAATTTTACATTCCCAACTTTCAATTCTTTTTAATTCCTTTGTATTTTCCGGACAATTGTCAATGTCTTCCCCATCATCCACAAAGGAAGGAACACAACTTGGATTAATTCCACCAGTAGTTGCGCATATGATATCCTCATCATTAATCTCTTTGGTACCTGATATATCAAATTTATTTAATAAAACACCTGCATCTCGCTGTAGATTATTAAATAAATCTGAAGATATTTTCGTAAAATTAGCCATTTCTGCACCTCATTTCGTTAAAAACTCAAGTGTAATGTTTATATATCTCCTTTTAATTGCCTTATCAGTGTCGTCTGTCAATGATTGGCACCATGGCGAACCCGTCTTTACCCATATATACCCTTCGTCACACTTAATCATGTCATTTTTTCTATATATTGTCTAAATTCCTCTGCCCTGATATTTGGAATCAGTTCTGACTCTGTCCGAAACCACAAATTTACAGTCACGGGTACATCCCCATCACCAAAGGCACTGGCAATATACTCATATGTAAGCCACGGAAACTTAACATCATCAGGAACCGCTGTGAATGGATAAGCATCAATACCAAAATTTTCAAAATATGTTTGCAGTGCTTCGCTTTTTGTCATAAGCAACCAGCTTCTTTCCATGCTTTATAAATTTTCGGTCCTTGTAATGCTACCCAGTCAATCATTTCTTCACAGTCTGCCCATGCTTCAACACTACAGGAACTCGACATTAGTCCGCTTTCATTCAAAAAAGCATGAATGATCTCATGTCTAAGTGTTACTTTTTCAATAATTTCTGTATCTGTTTCTATATATGGAAACGTTTCAAGATTTCCAATACAAATTACAGGTTTATATCTTGAACACCACCCACTCCATCCATCTTTTGTAAAATGAAGACATTCATCATAATTTTTTCTTTTAATTATGTAATCTGTTCCAAGAATATTTACTTTTTTTGCAAATTTCATGTTGTTAACTCCCATTTCTCTGCCATCACCTGCGACATATCAAGTGTTGAAATCATAGGACTAGTTTTATCCCCACCATCAGAAGTAATACGAAATATCCTTCCGTCAGATAAACGCTTAATGACATCGTGATACTTTAAAACGATATTTCTTGATGTAGTAACTGTATAAACACTAGAGACTCCTGCCTGTTCTGCTCTTCTCGCTTCCATTGTCGTGTCCCGAATAACAGCAGCAGAAAACTGTTTACCATCATTCCACTCGACATTAAAACCACCAGCACCATCCTTGACCTTTGTTTTATTAACAAAACAATATTCTTCCATCATTTTCTCAATCAAATTCATGACATTTTTCCACCTTTAGTTTTTTCTTTCTTATTATTATGTCATTTCCAATGTTTAAAACATAATGAATTTCATATAATCCAGATCTTAGTTGTATCTGATTGCTCAACTGATGCCCATCAACATTACATTGCCCTTCCGTAACAATCTCATGTGTCCGTTCTTTGTACACCTTAAATCTTGCTTCTGAAATTTCGAAAACAGCGTCATCATCTGATGAAATATCTACATAAACAGTTCTTCTTTCACCACTTTGAATTTTGAGCATGCGACCACCTCCCTGTGTTACAAATTTTGCTGTATAGTCTTTTATATACGGACTGAGAAAATATTTTGATTCCTTAAATCTAATATTACTATTATAGTTAAGAACCCTTATCTCGACCAAAAGACCATTTAAATCGACTGTGTACAAGATAGTCGCAAAATAACCTATATTTCCAGCTTCGTCTTCGGCATATAGATCTACAACAAATGTTCCATCTGTATCCGTAGGGACAAGCGTATTCCACCTGTCCCCATTCTCAGTAAGAATAATGTCTTTCCCATTACAGCTCCCAAATACACGCTTAACCACGAGGGATCACCCACTTAATCTGTTACCGTAACACTAATAATAAATGTCTTGCCTGCGTCTACTGGGTTTGGCGTCAACTGCACATCCTCAATCAATGGTGCATGTGTATCCAATTTTAAGGTCCTCGTAACCGTTGTTTCAACACCGGCTGCTGACGTTGCAACAAATGTAACCGTATTATCGCCTTCGGTTGCCAACGTAATGTTACCACTAAAGGATCCCTCCTTAATGGTAACGTTCTGTGCTGTACCATTTCCAACTCTTACCGTTAACGATTCTGCATCTGTAGTACCGGCAAATGCAACATTTGTATTCTTAAACCATTCCCCATCTGCCGGATTTGTAATACTTAAATTTGGAGCAGTAGCAAGAACACTAAAGGCTAATGTCTTGGCATCTGCTGCATTACCATCATTGTCAGATGCATTAACCTCAATAGTGTGATCTCCATCCGAAAGAGCCGTTGTTGGTGTATAAGTAAATCTATAACCATTTTCAATCGAGGTTTTCTGTAAGCCCGTAACCGCTTTGTTATCAATTTTCAAAACTACAGTATCGGGATTTACACCAGAATCATTATCTGTAATATCAAATGCAATTTCTGGTTTATTTTGCGCTGTAAGCTGTCCTGATGTTGGTGATACAATGGTTGTTGTCGGTGCCACTTTCTCTTTAACTCGTAGCTGTAATTTGCTCCCCAGCGTTGCATCTGTATCATCTTTTGTTGTTATATTTCCAGCCTGATCCTCCGCTTTAATCTGCACTGGATAATAATGTCCTTCCTGACTGTACGAAGACATTGCTGGTGCTGTTATGGTTGCTTCGTATTTACCGGTAGAGTTATTAAGGGTAAGGTTATAAGTTTGGCCATTGATAATGGTCTGTACTGTTTTAACACTCATGTTTCCTGTTTCGCTCCTTATATAATCATATGGATAGTTATACGGATAATCCAAATAAGGATATTCATAATCAAGATCTACTTTTATCTCCAAAGAAGATTTTGTGTAAACAGGATTCGGAGTAATCGTCACATCTTTGAATATAAATATCTCTTTTTTATCGTTCATTTCCTATATCTTTCTCCATGCTTTCAGCTGATCCTTAAATACATCTTTCCATCCGACCACACTTCCATTACTGTTTGTGTTTAACGTATATGAATATCCACCAAAACTCTCACTCTTGTATGCGCCATCAACATCATTATGCTTTGTCTGCCATGTTGAAATCTTTTCTACAAGAGAAAGAAACTCCCTGGGCGGAGCAAGCGCTGTAATACACCCGTCAAATATTTCGTCTTCCAATTCAAGACAATCATTGTAAATATATACGCCATCATTCAAGACGGAACCCTGTATAAGGAAATACTGTCCTTTAATCAAAAAAGGAAGATTGATAAATCCGTCTTTAATAATGAATTTTCCTTCTCTATATTCTCCCGTTGGGAAAAAATTCCGAATATGCATCATTACTTCATATAACATTTATCAACCCTCCTGATTAATTAACCCGTAGTTTCATCCTCGTTAATCGCTTCTGGATTTTTATTTTCTGATCCTTTTGTAACAATACAAACACCGTCGATATATTCTGCAAAAAGTTCTAATCCAATTAATGCATAACTCTTTGATGATGCTGTATCATAGTCACCTTCGACATGGTATCCAATAAGATTCGTTTGTCCAGACACGGTATATTCTAAACCAGCTTTTGCAAAATCACTTTCTCCTGGATCCGCATAATATAAATTAATATTATTAGCGGGTGTTGCGATTACAGTACCCTGTGCAATTTCCTCATCAGAAAGTAAAAATATGGTGTCATAACCTAAAAAGTTCTGGATGTACTGAAAACCAAATACAGTCTGTGTGGTAATCGGCTGATCTCCAAGATAATCATATAAATCCATAACATTCACAAAACCAATCGTTTTTGTAATTTTCTTATGCATTTTTTTGTATTTATTGATCACAGCCCCCTTTGCAATTGACAAACAACGCTGCCATGTTTTCTGACTGCCTTTTAACATACCCTTGTTTAAATAAGCATAAAATCTGTCAGTTACATCCTGCTGTAATTTATTTTTAAATTCTTCATCACTCAGTACGCAGGCATTGTCATATCCATATTTTGCAATATCCTCAATAGGGACTTTTGTCATGTACTTCTCTACTTTTATCTCTGCGTATTTTTTCTCTTTGATTACAGCTGTAGAAGTCTGAATTTCTTCACCTTTCCCAACCTGATTTTTTTCCAAGGTAACTTCCGCGTACTTACTTTTAAGCACTGTTCCTGGTGACATTTTGATTGGTCTTAAAATTCCAAGAATATCTAGTAAATGCTGCCAATCACGTTCAAAAGAAGTAACAAAATCCACCTCACGTGCCGTAATTTCTACATTTGTTAATGTGTTATTCTGTGGCATAATAAATCACTTATCCTTTCTGGAAAACCTCAATATTCTCCGCAATTTTTCTTTGTCTTTCAATAGGATCTTTGATTTTCATGATTTCATCTCTTGTCATTGTTTCCCCACCATTTTTTCCAGGCGGATTATCTATCCTAAGACCCCTTTTGGATTTTTTAGTAACAAAATCAGACCATTCATCTGTAATGCCCTTAATCAGATCATCGCTGTTCTTAATTGTTCCGTCTTCATTTAATTCAATAGAATCGAAATCTGTCGTTTTCAGCACATATCCCTGACCTTTTTCGTTCATTCCGGCATCTGCTAAAGCTTTCTTAAAAGCGGTTTCTTTCGCTTTTTTCGTCGTCTCTTTGGTCTGATCAGTTTTATATTTTTCAAAAGCAGAATGTTCATCTTCATATTTCTGCTTCCAATCATCCTTTTTGAGATCGTCCAATTCCTTCTGGACCTTTCCTAATTTTTTTGAATCATCTTTGTATTTGTCTCTCTGTTCTTTGAGAGCATCCACTGTTTCTGTATGGGCTTCAATAATTGATGCAATTTGTTCATCCGTTAGATCCATACCTTTTAAAAAACTTCTTGTAAGTGCCATTGCTATACTCCTTTCTTTGTGTCGTTGCTTTGACAGATAGCAGTGTTAACGACGATACTTTGCCGTATAATAAAATGTTAAAATAAAAAGCTGTGCATTTTGCGCAAACTTACAAAAAAATAAAGGTATCTCCAAAAGAGATACCTTGTTATCCGTTTTTTAATTCATCTTTTATTATTTTTCTAAATGTTGATGCATTATCTGTTACCGCTGGTTTTAAATAAGGCTTTGCCTTTTGCCCACGAGTCATATGCCATTCTCCCTTTTCGTCCTGATAAACCCATGGCGTTTTTCTTCCTCCGGAATAATATTGTCCCGTACCTAATTCAACATAAGCAGCATATTCATTGTTTGTCCCTATAATAGCCATTGGTCCAGATGCACTATCAACAACTTGATGAGTGATACTATTTCTTAAATTACCCTCATCATACGGACATAAATCTTTTGCTGCTTTTTCTCCTTCCATTCCACAACGTTCCAATGCCCTATTTACAGCCATTGTAAATAATAAAAGAATCTCATCTGTATTATCTATAACTTCTATTTCTGTACCCATTCTAGCCACTCCTTATAATTCATCTCGTCAACCACTTCCCATTGCCCATCAGCATTACGCACTCTCATTTTTCCACCGCTCGAATACACATCATTATTTATCATAGTACAACGACAATTATAAACCTCACTTGGAATATAAGCTGTCATGTCTCCCGGATACATAAGACCATTTGAAAAAGCCATGTAATACGGAACTGTCTCTCCATCAAGACTTTGATGACTTGCTCTTGTCCGAAAATCCTTTGACGCTCTCCATTTCTTGTTAATCTCAATCCCCATCTGAGCAGCTTTATGATAAGCTTCATATCTACCAGCATTTTGCGCACTGGTTATCGCTGTTCGTGCATTTGTGATTGCAGAATTACGATTCATATTTGTGACCTGTTGAAATCTGTCAGCCATATGACCAACGCTATCACCTTGCAAAATTCCCTGCGTCAAAGCTTTTTGTAGTTTATTCATGTTCCATTGTTTATCCTTCGGTATATTAATCCTAGCGATGCTAAACGGTACGACTGGCTGCTTTGCTCTCATCAGTCTTTTTATTGTGTCTTCATCAATTAAATTAAATGCAACATTTTTATGCACCTCGCTGATCACATAAGCTTCAAAATTATGGTTCAGACTGTAAACACTAGGAGTAGTTTCATTAATATGATCAGCAACAATCACGTTGCTGGTCGTGATCATATTAGCTAAATCGTCCCGCAAATCCTCCCAACGCTTTCCTCGTCCAATTTGAGCCTGCACCCATAGATTAAACTCTGTATCTGTGTACATTCCAGCTTTGTATGATTCATATTCTTTTTCATATCTGTCTGTAAACGTCGCAAAATATTTAACAGCTTTTTTGCTTACCTCCCGCCAAGCTTTCTTATACACTTTTACAATTTTCTTTTCCAGTTCTGCAAGCTTCTTATTTGTGTACGAATCAGGATAATAATCCGCCATTATTAATCATCTCCATTCACAGGATCATTATGAAATTGATCTAATTGTTCAGAATTTCTTTTCGCAATTTCACTCTCTATCTCTTCCGGTGTTAAAAATGGCAAATGACTAATCACACATTGATCGCTCAAATAAGAAGCTGCACTAAGTATCATACTTGTTTGCTCCGACTGATTCACTACACGATTCCATGTAAATGATGGAGTACCTTCAATCCCAGCAATGTCCAAAATTTTATCAACAAAGTCAATTATATAATCCTCGAAATCTGCACATTTATTATCCTGTGACTGATAAGCCGACTGTATCTCCTGCGTTGTTTTTGCAGCAGCGGAAAGGGTTTTTGTATCAAGAGCTTGAAAATCCTCATATATGTCATTTCTCAAAATCTCAAGTGCCTTTTCTCTTGCCTCAGTTGGAATGCTTAATGTATTTGCATCTGCACCTGAACCTTCGTTATCATCTGTATCCACGACAGCTGCACGTACTGTTTTTAACCGATAAATAAATTTCGCAAGATCAACATCATCCATACCACCAGAATTTTTCAAGATCCAGTAAAATTCACTCGAATCATCAATGTTATTTGCAAGTCCGCTCTTTATCAAATCATAGCAGTCAATACACTCTTTGATTCCTACTAATTCACTTTCATGGCTGTCGTTTGAATACAGCGGAACAATAGGAAGTTTTTTATAATTACTGCTTGTTACTATCGGAACACCATCAGACGTATTTTCTATAACTGTTTCAACATAAGATTGCTTTTCCTCAATTACTTTTATATCTTCGCCACTTAATTGCAAAAATTTTGTTGCTCCATCTATCTCATACAATGTACAAGTAAATTTTTCTTTATCCCCAACCTTATCAAACCAGTATCTGATTCCAGCCATTAATTCGCTCGTTTCCTCATCATAGAGAGGACAGAATCCTGGATGTGCCGATGTATCTGCATACCCGAACACTTCCAAATGATCAACATTCCAAAAACCAAAAGCACGCCCACCAGACATAGCCATCTTAGCGGCCTTTTTAAGCTGATGATCGAACCTTTTCCCTAATTTATCTTTTTCCCCATCTATTAATTTAATGCCGTTTCCAAGGACATACTGAACCTGCTGGATAACTAGACGTCGAAAGAATAATGTCTTGAGTTTATAATTAGCACTTATTGTATCTCTGATCCTTCTCCCTGTTACTGTATAAATAAACTTCTGATAACCTTCAATGACTTTATTATGTTTATGATAATACGCCTCTCCATCAGCAGCCTGTTTATATTCAACTGAACTTTTAAATTCATTCACAGCATTCCGACAAAAATCACCACGTGCCTTATCGCCTTGACCTGCTCTTAATAAATCTTGGTAACTTCTCATTCTCAAACTCCTAATACATCATCATATATGATCCATATTCATCTTGCTTCTTATCTTTTTTCACTAATTTCATAGTTTTTACAAAATATCTGACTGCATCCATCCCGTGATCATTATCTTTAACAGGTTTATCCTCACCACGATCAGCAGCCTTTTGATCCCAGATATAAATGCCGAATTCTTCAATCGTTCCTTTGCAACGTGCGCTGAAATATAGACGATCATTATTAAGCATAGTGCCAACATCCACAATTCCATCTAATACATCATTTCTTGCTAATTTTATTCTATATTTTCGTTTCTTTAATTCTGCCTTTAATGCTGTAGCTGATGGGTCAATGATAATCAATTTTGGATTAATACCATCTAGCATTTTCTCCATACCATCTACTAATTCATCCACAGTTTTCTGCTTATTCTTCTCTCTGCCCGAATATCGCCATTCTTTGCAGCAGAACCATTTATTAGTGCCTTTGATACGCCTCCATAGCAGAAATACAGTGGCATTTTGAATACCGTAATCAGCAGATACATAATATTCACCTTCCGTTGATAGATCTTTTTTTAGTACATGTTTTTCAGCAGAAAACATATCATAAATGATTCCCTCGGCAAGCACCCATAAACCTTTTATGTATCTAAGATAGAACACACCTTTGTAACGAGTTTCGTATCGTTCTTTGATCTTCTGCGAAAGAGTAAGGTTGTCATCCATCGTGAAATGAAGATACACAAGTTTGTCCTTTCTGCATCTTCTAATCCACTTTCTGTAAAACCAGTGCTTCGGTCCCTGAGGATTGCAGTTGAACCAGTATTTAGAACCATCTACTGAACAACGTGCCGTTGCCTGATTGACAAAGCTTTCAGGCATTAAGGCAACTTCATCAAAAAATGCACCAGCCAAAGTAATCCCTTGGATAAAATCCTGAGAACGTTCATCTTTACCACCAAATAGATAAAAGCTATTTGCCCTATTACCTTTTGATATAACGATCAAGTTTTCGGATTTACGCTCTATAACATGATACCCTCTGGCTCTTAATTGTCGTTTTAATGTAACGATTACATTACGGCGCAATGTTTCAATCGTCTTTCCACATAAAGCAAAATTTTGACGATCAAATGTTTTCATAGCCCATAAAACAAAGCCAAAGCCCATACTGACTGTTTTTCCAGAACGAATAGAACCATCTGCAATAATTCCATTGTAATCATGAAATGGACTTTTGGGACGCCACCAAGTAAGAACTATCTTCTGTTTTCTGCTTAATTTCCCCCACTTGAATTCTGCCGGCCGTTTCATAACTCATCATCCTCCAAGTTTAAAGAATCACTGTCATCACCAGAAGAATAAATATCATCAATACTTGCATCTAATGCATCCATCAAACCATCATCTTCATACTCAACTGTATACACTGGTTCAGGATGCGCTCTCCATATTTCAGGTTTACGATTTTTTAACCAGAATTCCGCAGCCCTCGTATCTGGAACTATATACTTTTTTACAATTTTCTCTTTTACATTCCCTTTACTATCCTTTTCAATTGTTTTTTCTTCAAATGCAAACCCCATTGCTCGTTTTAAAAGAGCATTTTCAACCAATATATCAACCGGACGTTTCCCCCTCTTTATGGCCTCAGAAAACTCAGGAAATCTTTTTTTCCACTCATACAGTGTCGTTGCTGTAATTCCACAATTATGAGCAATTTGTTCATCTGTCAGCCCATCTCTTGCCCATCCTTCGACTGTAAGCAGCCCATCCTCTGTGAGCCATTCATCGTATTTTGGCGGTCTGCCAACGGCACACATAGAATCGCCTCCTTATTTTTTGGTAAATAATAAATTCCTTCATGCAATTTTGCCCTATGTATTTATGTACATAGGGCAGATAGTGAATAAATGACAATATGGGATAAAAAATACAATGGCAAAATGCCAAATAGATATAGGTGGACTCGAACCACCGACACACGGCTTATAAGGCCGCCGCTCTGACCAACTGAGCTATATATCCAAAGGGAAATGGCTGTCTAATTCCATCCTGCCACCGATCGAATATCGGAACGATATCTGATACACAACCAGAATTGCACTGGCGCACCTTCCCGAGCGAGCCTCTTTTACGTGTTAGGGCTTATTGAAAGGAGGTTATTATGACAAAAACGTATCATAAGACTAACCATCTTTTTTGTATCATAAAAAGCTGTGCATTTTGCGCAAAGTTCAATAAGCAAAGAAATAAGAGCAAGTGAATACTCGCCCCTATTTCTTAAAACCTGCATATTTAGCTGTTAACTCTACAAATGTACTTATCCAGCTTTGGACTGTCCTACGACTGACATTTAATTTAAGCGCTGCACCATCTATTGTTGTTGTTCCATCAAAATAAATCAATGTAATAGCTTTTATTATTTCATTGCCATCCTGCTTGTTTCTTGTATCTGCGATAGCATTTTCTATTGCACCAACAAAGATATTCGACTGAATAGTATGTTCATTTTTAAGTGCTGGATACCGTCGGATCATGTCACGGACCATTCCATACCAATAGTTTCTGTACCTCTGACGAGTCATAAACATCACCCTTTGTAATGGCTGCATTTACACATCCTCTTATTTTTTGTAAATACAATTCCTTTTTCAATACAATAATTCGTCTCTTTATTTGTATTAGGCAACGTGACTTTCATACAATTTTGACAACTAATACAATCTCTCATAATTTTTCTCATTTAATCACCTCTTTTTTAAGTGGACAATTGTTATAATTAGCGCAATTATTTAACAGAAACACCTTCAATATTTCGAATTGTTATCGTGGATGTACCATCTGCTTCTCTGGTAATCACAACATTTTCTTTTGTGTTATATTCTTCCATTGGAATCGATATTTCAATTCCAGTATCTGTGACAATGACCTGCTTTTCTAATTTTTTCACTGTGCTTTTTTTGACGACAGAAAAATTGTCATACTGCATGTCATATCGTTCCATCTTATTATCAAACGCTTCTTTTTTCTCTGGGCTATTGCCAAAAAGACGATCGCCAATCTTACTAATATTAAATTCCTGTGCTTCTTCGAATTCTTTTTGTAGACGGCTCTTGGTTTCTAATTTCGTCTGTACATCGGCAGAGTCATATTTGTTATTAATGTCATTAATCACTCTTGTCAAAATATTAAACTTTCTCTTTGGCGCCAAATCTGTATGACACATCAAAAAGCGTTCCGATAGATAGTTAATCTTCTCGTCTTTGATCTCGTAACGTTTCTCTACCAAGCGAATATCCATTGTTTCTAAATTGATCAAAACTGCCTCGGTCAATCGCGCACCGTTTGATGGTATGACACGATTTTTAACGATATAATTTAACTTATCCGATTGGAAATGCGCATAACTATCTTTATAATTCATTTTTAACAAAGCCAAATGCACCTGACTTTCGACCTGAAAACTAACACAAATAAAATCTGCTGGAGGTATCTCTATACTCTCACACATAATATCAAATAAGTTTTCTGCTAATACTTTGGACACCTCAATAAACTGTTCTTCTTCCTTTTCGTTAAGCTGTTCTAACATACTGTAAACAGGAGAAGATTCCTCATAAAAATGACATTGTTTTGTATCATCACTATCCATCAATCGAAAGATATGTCCTCGCAAAAACTCATTTAATTCTGGTCCTAGATCCAACAGTGCATTAGATGTTTTCATAAATCCACTTTCACAATCTAAAATATGTACGATTGCTTTTCTGATAATGATTTCATCACGTTCAATTCTTTTCATTTTGGTTATCCTTTCTTAATCAGCTTTTTGTATCTGACACAAAGCCATAATTAAAATACCAATAACACATCCAACTATTAGCCCTATGAAAAATGCTATTATTACGTTCATTTTGTTGCCTCCTTCTTCAGCTTCATTCCCCAGCTACCAACATATCCGAGTCCTTTTTCAACTAGTTTTCTCACTTTCTCTCTGCTTTTCCAATCTTTATTACTCAAATAAACCGTTAGAACTCCATATTCATATCCGACTTGATAGCCTTTTTCTTTTAATTGATCGTGCAATTCCTTGCTTGTCATATGTATCTCCTTTCTAATGCCCAAACAGCATACTAATGTTCTTTTCTATCCTTTCACCGTCTTTTATTAATATAAACGGTTCATTATTTTTCAAAGGATATGTATATATACCCGCATTTAAAATAGAATTAGGATTTATCGGCATAAGATACATTATAAAAAAACTCATGCTTGTACATCTACTATTGGTTATCTTAACTTTCCCGCCGTCCTTATACTCAATCCTTAATTGCTTTTTCATGAAATCCTCCTATTCGTCGTTTCGTTAACATTTCTTAACATTACAATTCATAGCACGGTTGCACATTATGTTTAATAAATCTCCGCTCTTGTTTAATATCTGGATATTTTACATGGTCAACTTCTGAGCAAAAATCTTCTAATGGTCTACAATACGTTTGAAATGGTTCATACAGCGCTTGATAAATTACTAAGATTTCATTTGTTTCTGTATGCTGACCGAATCCTTTTAAAACATACAAATATTTATTTTTCTTCTTTTCTTCATCCGTAATAACTTCGTATTTGAAATGTCTTACGACATCACCAACATTTATTTTTTTCATTTAATTTACCTCATTTCTTAACATATAAAACTAAGCTGCTGCTCATCATACTCCACTTTCTCTTTTTTTAGTTTATGTAACGTTTTCAATCTTTCTACTCTTTCCTTTTGCTCAAGATTCGCCATATAATTGTTGTCTACCTCCGGCGGTACCGGAATATAGTACTCATCCGGAAGTGTTTCTCCTGTTTCAAGACATAATTCTTCAATCTTTTTCTTGTAGTACATGATGTGGTTTCTAGTCAGATTCATATTGCAGCCATCTGGCCAAAATGGATCATTGCATCCCTCAAAGCAAATGTGTTTCCAATGTTCCACTTCTTCTAAAATCTCATTTCTATATTCCAAAAGAAGTTTTTCTTTGCTTTTCTTTGTCATACAGCCACCGCCCTTCATTTGTTTTACGTCTACTCTTATCCAAAATGCATAAAATACCCTTTCTTGCATATGCTGATTTTGAGGTGATCAATATGGAGCAATTAAAAAAATATACAATTACTGGTACATTTTTTGTTTTAATCACAGGAACACTATCCCACTTTATTTAC
>JAUNIX010000059.1 GCA_030523275.1 Lachnospiraceae bacterium | reverse complement strand
CTTGTAAATCATTTGCATTTTGCCCCGTCTGGATTGCCGTCCTAGGGGCATTTTTTTATTTCTTTTTTCTTTTATTATGGCTTTCATCCGCCATAAGAGGCGTTAATGCTGTCCAAAAAATTAATGCTATAGCAAGCCATATTTTTTGTTGTAATAACAGTAGTACAATTCCAGTACTAGAACACATAAAACCGATAATTGTCAAAAATCGTTTCCCCATAGCTTTCATCCTCCTGCACTAATTTTCTTAGGATTGTATGGATCACTTAAATCCCATCCATCCCATTTTTCTAAAAATTCATCTATAGTAGCAATCCTTACTTTACGGGAACCGATATTTAAACAATTTAATAATCCTGCATTAATTAGATCACCAAGCCTCGCTTGGGATATTCTTAATATCTCTGCCGCTTCTGATGAAGTAACTACCATATTAGGCAGACTTGCCAGATTTTCTCTTTTCATTTATTCACCTTCTTCTGATATTCAATACACGGAATCAATCTTGATGCTTCCATACAAATGTTTTGATATTTACATGTTTTGCATGTGGTCTCACCTGTTTTAATTCTCATTCCTATCCCCTGTTCTTTCCTCCTTGAGTTTTGTGGTTTCGTTTTTGTGAACTTTTTTTGTAAAAAAATAGAGTCCAATTTTATCAACTGAAATATCTAGCACTTCGGCACCAATGGAAATATCCTTTTGAGTAAAATACGTACCATTTTTAAACACTTTAGAAATATAATTTTGTGTTCTTCCGATTTTATCTGCAAATTTCCTTTCTGTTCCTAGCTTTTCCTTAATACGTCCACGTAATTTCCTGTAGTCATATTCTTTGACCGTATTCACTTTATCACCTCCTTGAAAGTTTCGTTTTTGTGAACCTGTGATTATATTATCATTCAACAATTATTTTGTCAATACATTTTTTCACATAATCGAAACTTTTTTTGTTTTCAATATTGTAAATGTGAACTTTCCGTGATAAAATATAACCATATTATTTAGGAAGGAGTTTACATGATATGAAAACAAATTCTTCTCAAAGATTAATAGAATTAATGGCATATTTTAATATTAAGCAATCAGACATTGCTGCCAAAACGGGCATTCCAAAATCTGCAATATCAATGTATGTAAGCGGAAAACGTGTCCCTCGTCAAAATCGCTTGTCTGATATCGCTGATGCATATAATGTAAATGAAGCTTGGTTAATGGGATATGATGTTCCAATGAATAAAAATATGAAATCATTTGACGATTCTCTTAATAATAAAGATAAGCGAGACATTCTTGAGATTATGAACTCGACCAAAGATGCTTTATTATCACAGGATGGTCTTATGTTCGATGGTGATCCTGCTTCACAAGAAGCGATAGATTCTATTCTTAGTGCTATGGAAATTGGTATGGAAATGGCCAAAAAGAAGAATAAAGAAAAATATACACCAAAAAAATATAAAAAGGACTGATATGAATGAATATAAAAAAATTAGCTAATAAATTGGCTAAACAACATGGTTCAAGAAATCCTTTTGAAATCATAAAGGGGCTGAATGTAATCCTTCTATTCGTTCCTTTGAACGGCGTGAGGGGTTTTTATCAATATTTTCAAAGAAACAATATAATTTATATAGATGAATCGTTGCCACAGCATGAGCAACTATGGGTATGTGCCCATGAGTTAGGACATATGTTTCTGCATAAAAAAGCAAATACAATTTTCATGGATACATATACACAGTTTAATACGGATAAGTATGAAATTGAAGCAAATAAATTCGCTGCCGAACTTCTTATCCCAGATGAATTTCTGATTGAGAATCAAGAATACACGACTGGGCAAATTGCAAGAATGTTAGGCTATAGCGAGGAATTTATAAAATTAAGATTAAAATAAAAGGGGGATACATATGAAATTCGGTGTACGTAAACCAAGCATGAAAAAACGAATAAAAGCCAGAACAACAGCAAAAGCAAAAAGGGCAGTTAAAAAAGCAGTTATTCCAGGTTATGGAAAGAAGGGCACAGGAATAATAAAAGATCCTAAAAAAGCTCTCTATAACAAAGCATACAATAAAACTACCGTTAGCATTGATGACTTGCTTAAAGGGAAAAAATAGAAGGATAAATTATTATGGGATTACTCAATTTATTTACAAAGACACGAGACTCAATAAAACAAAAAAAATCTTATGATGACCCACCAATTTTAGAAAGTGAAGCAAAATATTATCAACCAGATGAATATTATACAGACACTGTTACTCTTCCGATATTAGGAAGTAATGGAAAATATATAACAAAAAAAGTTGTAACATTTGACGAACGCAAAAAGACTTGCAAGCCCTCACGAAATGGTCTTTATGTAGCAGAAATTCTATTACTGCATTATTGTTCATACGGAACATACCCTCATCCCAAAAACGGTTATCCTGGTTTTTGGTGGTTTGAATATGGCATACGAGATATTGGAAGCGTTTTAACATCACTCGAAAATCGAAAATTTATTCGCTTTGCTTCTGCTAACGAAAGTCTTCCTAATTTAACAGTTCCGGAACTCAAGGAGCTACTTTCTGAATTTGATTTATCTAAAAGCGGAAAAAAATCAGATTTAATTAAAAGAATACAAGATAATATAAACACCGATACTTTAGAAAGCAAAATTTCAGAAAGGAAATACATCCTGACAGCATTTGGAAAACAAGAACTTAAGGAAAATGAATATGTGCCATATATGCACAAACATAAGAAAAAAACCATAGAGGGATCCTCATTAGGTCCAGAGTTTAATGTTTGGGCAGTAAATAAAAAAATTAATGTCAACAATACATCAAATTGGAGGCAAATTGTTGATGAAATGGAAGAAAAAATCGGTTAATGGTCAATTAATAAACCGTTCAGCGCTACCAACACTGAACGGCTCACAATAGATATATTCCTGTAGAAATATACCAATCCAACAAATTAAGTATATCATTCTACAGGACACCTGGTCAATCAGAACAGCAGTTCTTGATTGGGTGTTATTTTTATACTCAAATTTAGGAAGGATGATATTATGGCAAAAGTTTCAGTAAGAAAAAAAGGAAAGAAATGGTATTACAGATTTAGTGTCAGAGATTCCTCTGGTAAGCTCATAGATGTTGAACGTGCCGGAACAGTTGATAAGAACAAAACAAAACGACTAGGAAAACAAGCCCTTACCGAATATCAGCAAGATGGTATTATTTTAAACCCACGAAAATTCACAGTTGGACAGGTGTTAGATAAATGGTTTGAATTTCGCTGTCAATCATATATTGGTGCAGGAACAAAATCAGACTATAAAAATGCCATTAGACGGATAAAATCACATCCACTTGGAGATACTTTAATGCTTACGGCTTCTACGAACCCTGAACTAATCCAAAAGTATGTAGATGATCAATTAGATCCACCAGAAGATTCTAATGTAAGACCATTAAAACATACCTCTCTAAAAGCAAGCTTTGTAGTTTTAAACGGAGCATTTAAGTATGCAGAGCATCCTCTCAAATTAGTAAAAAATAATCCAATGCCTCATGTAAATAGACGTCATCCAGAGGAAACATTTGACGTATTCAGCATGGATTTTGAGGAAGAAGAAATTAAAATTATATCAATACCAGATTATAAAAAGCTTATTGATCGCTTTAATGGAACGATTCATCTTCTTCCGATCCAAATATCTTTTTACACTGGTATGCGAGAAGGTGAAATTGCTGCACTTACTTGGAATGATATTGACATGAAAAATCGAAAAATAAAAATTTTCAAATCAATGTTTTATAATACTGAGGAAAAGATGTGGGAATTAGGTCCCACAAAGGGCAAAAGAAAGCGAATAATCAATTTTGGAGACTCTCTCTATAAAATCCTTATGGAGGCACGAAAAAACCAATTACGACACCATATGGAATACGGAGAGCTTTGGAATACAGTTCTATATAAAAGAAAACGTATCGATGGTATGATCCATACACAGCTTGAAATTGCTAATTCAAAAGACCTAGCATATCATCCAGATTACTACAAAGACATGATTCCTTTAGATTTTGTTTGTAAAAAAGAGGATGGTTCCTTACATACTACGCAGACAATTAAATATTCCAATAAAGCAGCTAAGAAAATACCTGGCATGGATTACTATCACTTTCATTTATTACGTCATACACATGCAACCATTCTGCTTTCTAATGGAGCCAATGAAAAAGCTGTACAGGAACGCTTAGGACATTCCAAGAAAGAAATTACGACAAATACCTATTACCATGCTACTCAGTCAGCTAGAAAAGAAGCTTTACATATTGCCGAAATGACAGAAATAAACGAAATGGCACTTACTTAACATTTGCCCGTTGCCCGAATAATTTTCGGGCAAATCCTGGGCAAACATTACCTTTTAATGTTTTAAGTAAAAAATAAAGCCTAAGAAATAGCTTATTTCCTAGACTTTCTAACAGGGGCAGTAGGACTTGAACCCACGACCTGCGGTTTTGGAGACCGATATTC
>JAUNIX010000014.1:29206-75532 GCA_030523275.1 Lachnospiraceae bacterium | reverse complement strand
GGCACCCCTCCCGTCAGATACCTACCCTGTGTAGTCCCTTGTAAACTGTACTTTTCTGTTGTAAAAATATCTTCCGTTGCCTGTAGCGTACATAAACATTGATAAACAAGACAGGATAACTCAACATCATGGACTGTTTGTGAGTAGTATAGTTTAGAAATTGTATCATTTAAACTTTGATATAATTGTAATGTGTTTTTTATCTGAAATAATGGAGAGTTATTTTTTTGAATTAGATGTTCGGTAACCTGAACGGCAGAATTACCAATAAAATGAAAGTATAAAAATTCACAGTTATTTTCTACATAATAAGTATGTGGTTTGGAACAATTGATCAATAGAATATCACCACTATTGCCAATATAATGTTTCGAATCATAGTTTAAATGAAATTCTCCATCAACTATATAAATAAACAATGGCAAAGCATTTCCTTTTCGTTCAATTCGATAACCAAATTGGCAATAGAAGTGTCCCAAATTCATAATTCCATAATTATATTTTAAAAATCCTTCTGATGGTGAGAAGAAAAAATATTGAGAAGGATTTTTTACTCCACGTTCATTGCATATCATAATAAAATTCTCCATTTGTATTTGCTAAATATAATGAAAAACGATTTATACACAGTATATTTTATAATTTCACATCTAAAAAAGCAAGATAAATAAATTTTATGACAAGATGGAAGGCTGTTTGGCTATCATTTTCGTGATATTATAATCACAACAGATGAGAAAGAAAAACATCAAAGTGAAAGGAGATTTCGAATGAATAAAGAGGAAAAGAAAGCATTCATTAATTCTATGAAAGGGTTAATCGTATCTTGTCAGACGCAGCCGGATGACCCGATTCATACAGAAGATATGGTCGTAAAAATGGCAGAAGCAGCAAAATGGGCAGGTGCAGTTGGTATTCGTGCAAACACACCGGAACAGATTCGTAAAATTAAAAAAGCTGTTGATCTTCCGATTATTGGACTTTGGAAAATTTGGCATGACAATACAGATGTATTTATTACACCAACGTTAGAGGCTTGTAAAGCAATATGGGAAGCAGGTGCTGATATTATCGCTCTTGATTGTACATCACAGATCAATCATGAGGGACGTCCGGCGTATGAACTACTTGCAAGAGTGAAAGAAGAAATTCCGGAAGCACCGATTTTTGCTGATGTATCTAATTTTGAAGAGGCAAAAAGAGCGGCAGAGATGGGTGCTGATATTGTAGCGCCGACATTATATGGGTATACAGAAGAAACAAAGCACATTGAAGAACCAGATATGAGAGCATTTGCAAAAATGTGTCGTGAACTGGGTGACAAAGTCAGCATTATGATGGAAGGACATATTTATACACCAGAGGATGCAATGAAATGTATGTATTTAGGAGCCGATGCAGTTGTGGTAGGCAGCGCGATTACAAGACCACATTTGACAGCAAAACGCTTTGTGGATCTGCTTTCCGGATACCAGGATAACTGGAGAGATGCAGAACGCAAGAAACACTAATCTTGATATGAAAATAAGATGAGGAGGTAAGATTGTGGCTAAATTTGATGTTGAGACCGCACAAAATGTAGAAGTCAGTGTAAAAATTCCATGTGAAAAATCGTTACAGGAACAATTAGAAATCATGGAAGAATATACAAGAGTTCATAAAGAAAATGCCCGACAAGCAAAAGAAATTAGAGAAGTAAATTGTTTAAAAGTGCTGTATCCGAGAATGTTTCGTAGCATTGAACCTCAGGATTTAATTGCCGGAAGATTGGATTTTCTTCCAATTGGATTTGGCTGCGTTACTTCCCTCGGAGGTGTGGGTCATTATTGCGTATTTAATAAGCTGCGTGCATTTCAAGCACAATTAGACAACGACGGAGAAAAGAAACGGGTTGATGCGTTATATGATTATTGGTTAGATAACGATTTAAAGACTATTTTCTGTAATCAGATATTACAAGGGGATGTTCTTGGAGGGTTTATCGATACAAGATTTCCATTAATTACGACTGCACGTCTGTCAGGTATGATGCTCGATTATCCTAAATTGTTGGAAAAAGGAATTGGCGGACTACGAAAAGATATAGCAGCCGGTCTGAAACGATCAAAGGACAATTACTTTTATCAGGCAGCACTTACTTGTCTGGATATTTTTGTTGACAGTGCGGAAGAATTGAGACAAAAAGCTTTAAAGCAGAGTAAAAATGAGCTTGGAAAACGCAAAGATGAATTAATGAAAATGGCAAATGATCTGCAAAAAATTAAGACAGATGTGCCAGAGACATTTCCGCAGGCATTGCAGTTAATCTGGTTGTATGCGTTATTATCTGGAGTCATTAATTATGGAAGATTGGATGATTACTTAGGACCATTTCTTGTAAAGGATATGGAGGAGGGAAAACTTTCTGAGGAAGAAGCTTACCGATATATACATTCTCTTTGGACTATGATTGAAAATCGTCGTACAACAGTCAACGGACGTATCATCGTCGGTGGACGAGGAAGGAAACATCCCAAAGAAGCAGATGTATTTCTTCATATTGCAATGAAAGTTGCAAAGAATACAAGATATGTTGAGCCACAGTTTACGTTACGTTTTGATGAAAATACTGCGGAAGATATTTGGGATGAGGCGCTAGATGCTTTGGGTGCGGGTGCAACTTATCCGACTTTATATAATGACAGCGTCAATGTTCCGGCAGTTCGTTATGGAATGAGGATTCCAGAACAAGATGCAGAGCAATATGTGCCGTTTGGCTGTACAGAATTCGTAATTCAGGGCAAAAGCACAGGAAGTCCCAATATTTGTATCAATCTGTTAAAGCTACTCAATATTTTTATGAATGAGGGAATCGATCCAATGGATGGAAAAGATAAATCTGGTGGATGCAAAATTGCCACTTTGTCTTCTTATAAGACATTTGAAGATTTCTTTCATGGTTACAAGAAGTTTTTAGATTATTATTTAGATTTATCTGTGATGGGACAATATCGCTCGTATGAGATTATGAATGAGCATGTAGGCTTTTTGTTTACCAGCATTTTGATGGATGATTGTATTGCCAGGGGAAAAGCGCTGTTAGACGGAGGAGTACAGTATTTGGGTGGAACCAATGAGACTTATGGAAATATTAACACTTCTGATTCGCTCTGGGCAATTAAAGATTTAGTATTTGATCGCAAAAAATATACATTGAATCAATTACAGGAAGCAGTGTTAGCAAACTTTGAGGGCTATGAGGATTTACGAAAAGATTGCCTTGCCTGTGATAAATATGGTAATGATTTAGATACTGCGGATAATATGGCAAATGAACTATATGAATATGTTGCCAAAGGAGTGCGTGATCGTGGTATCAAAGCAGGAATGCAGTATTTTTTGATTGTAATTAGTAATAACCAGTTGAATACAGAATGGGGACTGAAAACATCGGCTTCTCCGGATGGAAGATTAACAGGAATGTACTTAAATCCAGCCAATAATCCTCAGGGCGGTGCGGATAAAAGTGGTCCGACAGCGATGCTAAATTCGATTGCCAAATTTGATGCCAGATATCATGCCGGTTCTGTACAAAATATTAAATTTTCGCCGACGATGTTTCAGCATAATCGAGAGATTATAAAAGCATTGATGAAGACATACTTTTTTAAAAAGGGTGGATGTCACTTGATGGTGACGGTTGTTGATAAGTCAACATTGGAGGATGCAGTGATTCATCCAGAAAAATATCCGAATTTAATTGTTCGTGTGAGTGGTTTTTCGGCCGTATTTGTAAATTTGACACCAGAAGTGCAACAGGAGTTATTAAGTAGAGTGACTTATGATGAAGAAAGATGTGGAATTGCATAAATGAAAGAGAAAAAAGACGTTTCAATTATAGAGATTGAGCGCTTTGCCATTCATGATGGACCAGGAATCCGAAGTGTTGTATTTTTACAGGGGTGTCCTTTGCATTGTCCGTGGTGTGCCAATCCAGAGTCTCAGACAATTGGTAGCAAATTGATGTACAATGCCCAAAAATGTGTACGTTGTGGGAAATGTGTTATTCATTGTCCAACCAAAGCGATTCGGTTTGACGGTATGAGTCTTAACTTTGATCGAAAATCATGCATTCAATGTAAAACTTGTGCAAACGGCTGTTTGCAGGATGCGATTCAATTTAATGGTGAGTTACAATCAGTGGAACAGATTGTGGCAATGGTTATGCGGGATAAAGATTATTACGACATAACTGGTGGTGGAGTGACTATATCTGGTGGAGAGTGTTTTGTCCAATTTGATAGATTCATGGAATTATTAAAGCGGTTTAAACAGGAAAATCTGCACATTGCAGTGGAAACTTGCGGGCAGACCAGTTTAGAAAATATAAAAGAGGTATTTCCATATGTTGACTTGTTTTTATTTGATTTAAAGCACATAGATGCGGATAAATTTTATCATGTCACAGGAGGAAATTTGGAAATCATTTTGACGAACATTGCATATATTGCTAAAAAAGATCCAGATAAAATAATATTGCGAGTTCCGGTAATTCCTGATTTTAATTATCAAGATATGGTTTTAAAGAACATTTTATATCTTGCAAAAGAGTATGGAATCAAACATGTGCATCTGTTGCCATATCATACCTTTGGCATTGGAAAATACGAGCAATTAGGGATTCCATATACAATGGAAAGTACGGTCAGTTTGCATAAAGATGAATTGAAAATATACAGTGAATTAGGAGAAGAAATAGGAATTAAAGTTCATATTGGAGGTTGATCAATAGGGTCATTGTACAAAATATAAATTAGGTACAATGACCCTATTATTATAAGTGTACTTTTTTTTGTAATAATGTTATAATAGGAACACTTAGTGAATCACAGTCTGAAATGATAATGGAGTAAGATTATGAAACAATTTGGATCAAAGAAAAGTAGTCTGAATCGATATATGCTGGTTCCGTTGGTTATGATCATAATAGCGCTTGTATTGGATGTTGTAATTTTTACGATTGATATAAAAGCAGGAGTGATTTTGGCAATCGGTGTTGTGGTATTTGTTGTACTAGTAGCAATCAGCTATTTTGTTCTGCGAAAAGAAGTCATCGAGGAAATTGCAGACTTATCTGCTGGACATGACGTCATTCAAGAAAAGGTTCTAAGAGAATTGCCGATACCGTATGTATTAATGGAACAATCGGGACATATCTTCTGGTCGAATTCGGCATTTATAAGAATGGTCGGAAAAGACGGTGCAAAAAAAGGAAAGATTATGGATATTTTTCCTGAATTTGGTAAGAAGATCCTTGATAAAGAAGTTGACCGTGATGAAAAATATATTCAGCTTTTGGGCAAGGTTGATAAGAGGACAAAAGAACAAGAAGTTTTTAATTATCGTGTCGAACTTCGTCGTGTTCATTTGAACAATCAGGGAGAAGAGAATCTGGAAGAAAAGACAGAAGAAGAAATCAAAAGAATCAAAGATGAAAATACAATGATTGCGATGTATTTTTTTGATGAGACACAGATTAGTCAGTATAAAGAAGAGGTAGATGATCAGAAATTAGTTGCGGGTCTGATTTATATTGATAATTATGAAGAAGTTCTAGAGTCAGCGGATGAAGTAAAACATTCCTTGTTATTGACACTTGTGGATAGACGTATCAATAAGCTACTTAGCAATGTTGATGCAATCGTAAAAAAAATTGAGAAAGATAAGTATATATTCTTTTTTCAGCAAAAATATTTGCCAAAATTGAAGGCGACAAAGTTCTCTATTTTGGATGATGTGAAATCCATTAATGTAGGAAATGAGATGGCGATGACATTAAGTATTGCTTTGGCAGTTAATTGCAACAGCTATGTGAAGGCTTATGAGACTGCCAGTCAGATGATGGACCTTGCACTTGGACGAGGTGGAGACCAGGCGATTATCAAGGATGGAGAGAATGTATCCTATTATGGCGGAAAATCTCAGGTCGTGGAAAAGAATACACGAGTAAAAGCCAGAGTAAAAGCACATGCACTGCGTGAAATCATGGAAACCAAGGAAACCATTTTTGTTATGGGACATAAAATACCCGATACTGATGCAATCGGTTCCGCGATTGGTATTTATCGTATGGCAAAAACTCTGCAAAAAAATGTCCATATTGTTTTAGATAAAGAAAGTATGTCAGTAAGACAGTTATTAGCGAAGGTTCGTGAGGATAAAGAGTATGAAAGTGACATGTTTGTTACGAGTGAACGTGCGTTAAATCTCGCTGATGACAGAGATTGTATGTTAGTTGTAGTAGATGTAAATCGTCCAAGCTATATGGAATGTGAAGAATTATTGAAAAAATTACATTCGGTTGTTGTCATTGACCATCACAGAAGAATGAAAGATTCGATTAAGTCTGCCACATTATCCTATATAGAACCATACGCTTCATCTTCCTGTGAGTTAGTAGCTGAGATTTTACAGTATGTGGCAACAAAACCGAAATTACGTCCGGTAGAAGCGGATGCAATGTATTCAGGTATTTTAATCGATACCAATAATTTTGTTGTACAGACAGGTGTGCGTACGTTTGAAGCAGCAGCCTTTTTAAGACGAAGTGGTGCAGATGTGACCAGAGTACGAAAAATTTTCCGTGATAGTATGGAAAATTATCAAATTCGTGCAAGGGCAGTGAGTGATTCAGAACTATTTGAGCATGAATATGCGATTGGAACATTAAATGGCAATGGACTTGACAGCCCAAGTATTATTGGTGCTCAAGTTGCAAATCAATTGCTTAACATAGAAGGTATCAAAGCATCCTTTGTTTTGACGGAAGTCAATGATACCATTTATGTCAGTGCACGATCCATTGATGAGATTAACGTACAGGTAATCATGGAAAAATTAGGCGGTGGTGGTCACATGACGGTTGCCGGGGCGCAGCTTAAGGACATGGATTTATATAGAGCAAAAGAAAAAATAAAAAATTTATTATTAAATATGAAACGTGAAGGAGATCTATAAGTATGAAAGTAATTTTATTACAGGATGTGAAATCCCTTGGAAAAAAAGATGAAATTGTAAATGTTAATGATGGATATGCAAGAAACTTTATTTTAAAGAAAAAACTTGGTATTGAAGCAACAAATAAAAATTTAAATGATTTAAAATTAAAAAAAGCAAATAAACAAAAGATTGCAGATCAGAAACTGGCAGAAGCAAAAGTATTTGCGGAAGAATTAAAGGACAAAGAAGTTGTTTTACAGATGAAAGTCGGCAATAATGGCAAGACTTTTGGTTCTATTTCTACAAAAGAAGTGGCAGCAGCTGCTGAAAAACAGCTTGGTTATAAACTGGATAAAAAGAAAATGTCTGTAGAACCAATCAAGACATTAGGTGTACACAATGTAACTGTAAAATTACATCCTCAGGTATCTGCGGTCTTAAAGGTAAAAGTAGTAGAACAAAAATAAGAGCGTATTAAAAAAGAGTACTTATATGAAAGTCAGGTAAAAGGCAGGTGAATCAGTCTTGGATGAGGCGTTTATCAAAAAGGTACAACCGAATAATCAAGAAGCAGAAAAATCAGTCATTGGTTCTATGCTGATGGATCGTGATGCGATTATTGAAGTTGCAGATGTGCTGGTGAAAGAAGATTTTTATCAGAGTACAAATGGAATTCTTTTTGAGGCGATGGTAGAACTCTATAAAGAGGGAAAACCTGTTGACTTAGTGACATTACAAAATAAGTTGAAAGAAAAACAGGTGCCAGAATCTGTACAGAGTCTTGATTATATCAGAGATTTGGTAGAGACAGTACCGACATCTGCCAATGCAAAACAATATGCACAGATTGTAAAAGAAAAGTCGATCTTGCGAAAACTGATTAAAGTGACAGAAAAAATCTCAGCAGACTGTTATTTGGGAAAAGACGAATTTTCTTCGATTTTAGAAGATACAGAAAAGGATGTATTTCATCTGCTCCAAAATGCCAGTGGCCGTGAAGATTTTGTACCAATCAATGAAGTTGTCATGGATACACTGGATCAGATTGAAGAAGCTTCAAAAAACAAAGGAAAGATTACCGGGATTCCAACGGGATTTACGGATTTGGACTATAAGTTGACGGGACTTCATCCATCACAGTTGTTGATCGTGGCAGCGCGTCCGGCAATGGGAAAAACAGCTTTTGTATTAAATATTGCACAGCATGTCGCTTTTCGAAGAAATATCCCGGTTGCTATATTTAGTTTGGAAATGTCAAAGGAACAGTTAGTAACCCGATTGATGGCAAGTGAAGCAATGATTGATTCTCAGTTGATCCGTACCGGTGAGCTGGAAGATCAGGACTGGGAAAAATTAATGGAAAGTGCAGCGATCATTGGACATTCCCCATTGATTATTGATGATACTCCGGGACTTACGATCTCAGAACTTCGCTCTAAGTGTCGAAGATATAAACAGTCACAGGGTGTTGGGCTAGTCATTATTGATTATTTACAGTTGATGGCTGGTAATGGAAGAACAGAATCCAGACAACAGGAAATATCAGAAATTTCTCGTTCCTTAAAAGCCTTGGCAAGAGAAATTGATGCACCAATTATTGCCCTGTCACAGCTAAATCGTGCAGTAGACAGTCGTACGGATCATAAACCAGTATTATCTGATTTGCGTGAATCTGGTTCTATCGAGCAGGATGCAGATGTGATTATGTTTATTTACCGAGATGATTATTACAATCCGGATACAGAAAAGAAAAATTTGGCAGAAATCATTGTTGCTAAACAAAGAAGTGGTGCAACCGGAAGTATTGAACTGGCATGGCTGGGACAATACACGAAATTTGCAAATAAAGAAAGATAAAACAGGAAAAGCCTCAACAAATAGATGAGGCTTTTTATTGTATACAAATAACCCCGTTGCTATAATGGAAGTAACGATAGATAGAGGCGGGAGGACATGCCATGGAGAAAAGGAGAATGATATCGGATGCGGCCAGAGAACTGGACGTAGAGACTCACGTGCTTCGTTATTGGGAAGAGGAGTTAGATCTTCCAATTCCAAGAAATGAGATGGGGCATCGCTATTATGGCGATAAAGAGATAAAACTTCTAATGGAAGTAAAGAAACAAAAAGAGAATGGTGCACAATTAAAAGAAATTAAAGAAATGGTTCCACAACTATTGTTACCAAAAAAAATACAGGGAGAAGAAACAAATGTAATACCATTTCCATCAGCAGAACAAAATCAGAAAATGGAACAGTTTCAGCAAATTATGGTTAAAATTGTGGGACAGGCTTTAAAAAATCATGAAGAAGATCTCGGTCGTCAGATGGGACAAAAAGTGGCAGATCAGGTAGTAAAAGAAATGGATTATCATTTTCGCGAAAAGGAAGAACTAGAAGAAGCCAGGTATCAAAAATTTGACGAAATGATGAGAAGTTATCAACGAGCAAGAGCAGAAGTTGGTGCAACGACAGAAGTAAAAAAGAAAAGGCGATTTTTTGGTAGAAAAAAGAGAAGAACGACTTAAGTTCTTCTCTTTTTATATACTATAATTGTTGCATTTTGCTTAGATATTAAGCCTGATTTTTAGTAGCTAAATATTCATTTAAGTTACTAAGTAAATCATCTACATTTAAACCATGAACAAAAGCTGCTTCTTCTAATGATTCGCCACGAGCAGATGGACAACCAACACAACCCATACCAGAAGCCATTAAAACATAAGCAAGTCCTTCATCGATAGTAAGGATGTCACCAATAATCATGTCTTTTGTAATTGTCATAATCGAAAACCTCCTTTTATATTCAATTCGATCGTACCTAGTATTATAGTACAAGTTTTCATAGAAAACAAGTAGGAAAGAAAAAGACTTATTGGCAAAAATTATAAAAATTAGTACAAAAAAATTACTTGCCATAATCGAGTAAGTGTATTATTATATTAATAAGCTTGATATAAATTTATCAGTGTAGAAATAGTACTATATTATAAGGAGGAGTTAATTATGGCATATGTAATTTCTGATGATTGTATTTCTTGTGGTGCTTGTGAATCTACTTGCCCAGCTGGTGCAATTGCTGAAGGCGATGGAAAATACGAAATCGATGCAGATACATGTTTAGATTGTGGATCTTGCGCAGATGGATGTCCAGTAGGAGCAATTAGCGCAGAAGACTAATTAGTACATCAAAAAAGTAATATGAGAAATGCGCAAAGCGTATTTCTCATATTTTTTCATCTTTATAAATGATAAAATTTATCGATAATATATTATGATAAAAAGTAAAGAGCTGTTGCAAATTATGCAACAACTCTTTTTAAACCTAGAGTTGTTTTAAATGGAAGATAATGTATTGACTGCATCACCTTCGAGAATTTTTGTAAAGTGTTCTTCAAAATAAGCACATGTGCCATAACTATATGGTATCCGTAAACCAAATTCAGAAAGTACATTTCCCATTTGCCGAAAATCTTCCTGTGGATGGTTTGCTCTTTCCATGACCAAATAATAGAAATTTTCCTCGGAATCTTTATAAAGGGTATTCTGACCTTCATAAAGAGGATAAATCTTTTTACATGCGTCCATGGTCTGTGCAAGAGAAGGAAAACGATAAATGCGATGAGATTCAGGAAGTGTCTGTTTTTTGTCAGCCTTTTTCTGATCTTCTGCCACCTTTTTACCAGCTATTTTTCGTGCTTCCTTTAGTAAATTACCAAGGGGAGAAAGAATCTCTTTCTCTGATTTTTCTTCTGTATTGTCTGTGTCTAAAGAATCTTCTTCTATATCAAGATCATCAGTTTCAAGAGAGTTTAATAAATCAAGTGGCTTCATATATTTTGACATATGCTCATCAATTTCATCAGGATTATCCATTTTGGTAATAATAAGAACCAGCTTTTCAGAAGAAACGGGAACAGCTTCGATCATTAAAGGAATGTCTTCCGCTTCAAAACCAAGTTCTTCAGATGCTTTTGCCATCATATCGCGGAAAAGATCTTTTGCATGATCAGAGCCAAACGCTAATTCATTAAAAAGAAGCTGGTGTTCTTCTAAATCTGATTTTGTTAAAGTGCATCGAATTTGATTTTCGTTAATTTTCTCTATTCTCAATTTCTTCACATCCTTTCGATACAAGAATTAGATTCTTATTAGATAGTATAAAGGTTGATTCTAAAAGTGTAAAGCACTTCTTTTGTATTTTCCATAAAATTACAAAATTACTTGAAATAATTTACAATTATAGGTATAATAGGTACAGAAAGAAGCGCTGATTTCTATGTAGTATTAGTATATGCTCAAATTTGAGAATGAAACCATTATATTATCACAGCATCATCTGGTCTTTGATGGAAATGAGAAGGTGTTGCCATATGAAAGAACAAGACATTAGTTATAGCAGTCGATTGTCAGATTACTATCAGGCAGGACTAAAAATACAGGTGGAAGAAACTCTGGTCAATGATGAGAATTTAGCTTATATGAATCAGATGGTATGGGAAGAAGACTGCTATATGAAAGATTTTGTAGAAAATGAGAAAGGAGAAATTTGTAAAATACATTATATTAAAGTAACAGATTATTAATTGATAACTACTCATAGCCCAATAAGCCGTTAATTTACTAATCACCGGCACCAGTCTATCACTTTGTACTGGTGCCGTTTGATGCGTTTCGTATGTATTGCATAATTCCCAGATGAAGATGCCATGCAATTTTCTTTTGATAATCGGAATCATTCAACCAGGAGGCTTCTTCCGGATTAGAAAGAAAGCCACATTCTACAATGACCGTTGCATAAGGATTATTGGCAAATAAATAATAAGAATTATTTGACTTTGCTTTTCGGTGATTTGATTTATCCATATCCAATAAATTTTTTTGTAGAATTTCAGCAAGTGTTTTGCTGTTTTGATGACCCTGACCATAAAAAACCTGTGCGCCGTGGACAGATTGCGACGGATAACTATTTTGATGAATGCTGATTGCAACAACAGGATTATTCTCAAACATGATTTCTTTACGATTGGATAAATCAGAGGTCTTGCTATTGCTGGTGGATGTTGACAAGCTTTCATCTTTTTCTCTCGTCATTACAACTCGAACATCGTTTGCCTTTAAATATGTTTTTAAATACATGGCAATTTTTAGATTAATATCTTTTTCGAGTAGATTGTTGATCCCTACTTTACCAGGATCATTTCCTCCGTGTCCGGCGTCGATCACAACAGTAACAGGACTGGCAGGCTTCATCAAAGTGGTAGCCATATGATAACCTTGTCTGGAAAAAAGAAAGGAGAGCAAAATCAAGGCAATGGGAAGTAAGATGCGTTTCATAAAAACCTCGAATACTATGTTTATTAAATTATATGATTTTATTTTCTGCAAATAGAATAATATTTATAAAGTAAAAATTATATGTTATAATATTTAATGGAAGTGAATGTATATGAAAACAGAAATGATAAAAATAGATCAACAACAGATTAATATAGAAAAAATCCGAAAGGCAGCTAAGTGGATTAGAGAGAAAGAATTAGTTGCGTTTCCAACAGAAACCGTATATGGATTAGGTGCAAATGGCCTCGATCCAGAAGCTTCCGCAAAGATTTATGCGGCAAAAGGACGTCCATCGGATAATCCATTGATTTTACATATTTCAAAACAGGAACAAATAGAGCCGTTGGTAATGGAAATTCCTCAGGCTGCCAAAAAAGCGATGGATGCGTTTTGGCCGGGGCCAATGACCATTATATTAAAAAAATCGGAAATTGTTCCGATGCAGACGACGGGTGGACTACAAACGGTTGCAATCAGAATGCCGAATCATCCGATAGCGTTAGCTCTGATTACAGAAAGTGGATGCCCGATCGCAGCACCGAGTGCCAATACATCTGGAAGACCAAGTCCAACAAGAGCTGAGCATGTTTATGAAGATATGAGTGGAAAGATTCCTTGTATTTTGGATGGCGGTATGGTAGGTATAGGCATTGAATCTACAATCATTGATTTTTCCAATGAAAAACCGATGATCTTACGACCGGGTTGGATTACACAGGACATGTTGGAAGAAGTTGTCGGTATGCCGGTTGCAATTGATCCGGCAGTTTTGGACAGTCGAAAAACAGCAGGAATAGCACCTAAAGCACCAGGAATGAAATATAAACACTATGCTCCAAAAGCAGATTTAATCTTGGTGTCCGGAAGTGAAAAAGATGTTATTGAATATATCAATCAGAAGATAGAAGAACGACATTTGCAGGGACAGACAGTAGGAGTAATTGGAACGGATGAAACAGTTTCCTTTTACAGAGGAGATGTTGTAATGTCGATTGGAAAAAGAAATAGTGATCAGACCATAGCACATCATTTGTACGATGTTCTGAGAAAGTTTGATCATGAAGAAGTGAATATTATCTATTCTCAAGTGTTTGAATCCGGAAAAAATGGCTTTGCAATTATGAATCGCTTGACAAAGGCTGCTGGTTATGAGAGGGTAGAAGTATAATATAACAGCCATAGTTGTATGTTTTTATAAATATAGATTATTATGGCTTAGAGGAGGTATGGTTTGAAGTATATTTTCGTCAGTACCAATAATACTTGTCGAAGTTTTTGGGCAGAGGTTGTATTTCGACAAAAGGTGGAAGAAGCAGGTCTTGATAATATAACGGTGTGTTCTAGAGGTTTGGTTGTATTATTTAATGAACCGGTACACATAGGAGCCGCAGATATTGTGCGTCAGCATGGCTATAAAATTTATGACTTTCTTTCTGAACCATTGGAACAAAAGGAAATCACAGACGACACGATTATTATTACGATGACTGAAGATCAGAAGAAAAAAGTGATAGAAGGATATGAAGGATTTTTGGAAACTGCAACGATTTATGAATATGCAGGTGAAGTAGGAGATATTAAAGATCCATACGGAAAAAGTCAGGATGAATACGAATGCTGCTTTTTACAAATTCAGCAGCTTGTAGATAAAATATGGAAAACAAAGTTTAAGCAAGGAGATCATTAAGGAGGAAATAAAATGATAGCAATTGGTTGTGATCACGGCGGATACGATTTAAAACAGGAAATTATGGCACACTTAGAAGAAAGAGGATTAGAATACAAAGATTATGGATGTTACAGTGATGAATCTGTAGATTATCCGGTCTATGCAAAGGCAGTTGGAAATGCAATTGTATCTGGGGAATGTGAAAGAGGTATTTTAATTTGCGGTACAGGTGTTGGTATTTCAATTTCTGCCAATAAAATAAAAGGAATTCGTGCAGCATTATGCGGAGATTGCTTTACTGCACAGGAAACAAGAGCACATAACAACTCTAATATTGTAGCTATCGGAGCAAGAGTAACCGGTACCGGACTGGCATTGAAAATTGTAGATACTTTCTTAGATACACCATTTTCTAACGAAGAAAGACATATTAGAAGAATTAAACAAATCGAAGACTAAGAAAATAACGAAAGGGTGATTCGGCATGCAGTTATTAAAGGACAGAATTAGAAAAGACGGAGTAGTCAAACAAGGCAATGTATTAAAAGTTGACAGCTTTCTGAATCATCAGATGGATATTAGGCTATTTCAGGAAATCGGGAAAGAATTTAAAAAGCGATTTGAAGGCGAAGAAATCAATAAGATTTTGACGATTGAGTCATCCGGGATTGGAATTGCATGTATGACAGCGCAGGAATTTGATGTTCCGGTAGTGTTTGCTAAGAAGTCAAAGACAAAAAATATCAATGGAGAGGTTTATAAAAGCAAAATTGAACCGATTGCACATGCAAAAATTTATGATATTATCGTGTCAAAAGACTTTCTTGGGGAAGGCGATAAAGTTTTATTGATTGACGATTTGCTTGCAAATGGGAAAGCTTTGGCAGGACTTGCTGATTTAGTGAGAGCTTCCGGTGCAGAATTAGTTGGTGCCGGTGTAGTCATTGAAAAAGGCTTCCAGATTGGTGGTAAACTGATTCGGGATAAAGGAATTCGACTGGAGTCACTGGTAGTCGTAGACGACCTGGATTGGAGAAGTGGAAAGATTGTGTTCCGAGGTGATGAGTAAGATGGCAGATAGAATGAAGTGTCGATTTCAAGATAATCCACACCGTGGGTTTACCAATGATCTAGGAATGAATCTTACAGTTCCTGAAAAAGGTATGGCAATTGGAAGCATGAAAATTGAAGATCGCATGTTAAACCCTTATGGAGCAATTCACGGTGGAGTTCTTTTTTCACTGGCGGATACGGTAGGTGGTACTGCAGCATTAAGTCGTGGATTTTATATTGTAACTTCGACAGGAACGATTCATTATTTAAGAGATACCAGTAAATCGCGTGAGATTACAGCGACTGCAATTGAGGTGAAATCAGGAAAAACATTAAGCATCTATGATGTAGAGATGGAAGATGAATATGGAAAGGTAGTTGCAAAGGCTACGATGACTTATTTTAGTACTGGTGTTGCAGTTGAAAATCTGGATGAATTAAATTATTAATATGAAGGATGAAAAATATGAATAGGCGCATAACCTCGAGCGAGATCAATGAATATCTGGAATGTGAGAAGTGGTGGGTTTTTATCACGTTAATGGGTGTTGCGGGTTATTTTGGAGCATTTACATATTCTATTCGTGGTGGTATTTTTTGTAATGCACAGACAGCGAATTTTGTTTTATTTGCCATGGCATTAGGAAATATGCAATGGAAAAATGCAGTGTACTATTTTATACCGATGAGTGCATATTTTTTAGGAGCTGTGATATCGGAAACAGTTGCCAAGTCGATTAAAAGATTTAATTTTATTCGCTGGGATACTTTGTTTATTTTTATAGAAATGGTGTCGGTTGTATTTCTTGGTCTATTGCCAGAAAATGCCCCATACCAAATATCTCAGGTGGTAATTAACTTTATATGTTCGATGCAGTACAATACATTTCGTCAGGCACAGGGAGTACCGATGGCAACAACTTTTTGTACAAATCATTTGAGACAGGTGGGGATTGCCTTTACGATGTATAAAAGGCATAGAGAGCCACAATATATCCATAAAATGATATGCCACTTAGGAATGTTGACAGTGTTTGTCATTGGCGGTATATGTTCGACAGTATTATGTCGTCATTATCGTGGCAAAGCGATTTTTGCTGTCTTAATTCCGTTGTCGATGGTATTTCTTGGATTGTTATATGCAGATTTAAAAAAGGAGAAAGGTAATTTAAACAGAGTTCCGAGAGGACATTAAATAGTTGAAAAAACAGGTTGTTTAGAGAATGAGTCTTTAAACAACCTGTTTTGTTTCTTTATAAATTATCAGAATATTCAGATAATAAAAAATAAATTTAAAAAATATCAAAAAATATGTTGACAAACAACAGAAAATAGGATACAATAAAACCATCAAAAGAAAGAAAACAAAAAATAACAACAGGAGGTACAGTCCAGTGAAATAATTAGCTAGACCCCTAACAATCTCTTTTAATAAGAGTTTACATAGATGTAACAAGAGGTCTTAAAACACAAAAAAAGAATCTACAGAATAGGAGGTTATAAAGTGAAACTTCTGGAAATTCAGTAAAAGAGCTATCTGATTACAATATATAAATCGGATAGCTCTTTTCAGGTTCTTGTATTTTTGCTACATTCTTAATTGTTAAATGAAATATTACAGAAATATTACAAAATATATTAATAAATGTTTACAAAACGTAATAGTTGTGTTATATTATATCTAGACAAGAAAAAATCAGAATTTAAATAGAAAATAATTTGATAGATTTTTATCTGGAGGGATTAATTATGAAAAAAATATTACATTTAAGGATGGTAGCAGTTGTTTTAAGTTTGATTATGGTATTCGGTGTTCTTTTCATTTCAAATGAAAAAAATACATATGCTTCATATAAAAGATATGTAACGGCATCAACATTGGCAATCAGAAAGAAAGCTTCATCAAGTTCTGCAAAAGTAGGTTCTTATAAAAAGGGAACAAAAATTACTTGTTATGGTACAAAAGGTAGCTGGACGAAAGTGAAAAAAAGTGGTAAATACCGTTATGTTTATACAAAATATTTGTCAAAATCAAAACCTTCCACTAAATCTTCTACTAGTGGTACATCTGTAGCAAATTATGCATTGAAATTTGTTGGAAATCCATATAAGTATGGAGGAACTAGTTTGACAAAAGGGGCAGATTGTTCTGGTTTTACACAGTCAGTATTTAAACATTTTGGATATTCGATTCCAAGAACATCTAGCTCACAAAGAAGTGCGGGGACAAAAGTAAGCTGGTCAAATAAAAAAGCTGGAGATTTAATTTGTTATTATGGTCATGTGGCTATTTACATTGGAAATAATAAAGTAGTACATGCCAGCAGCGCGAAGACAGGAATTAAGATTACTTCACCGGCAAATTATCGTAAGGTAGCAAGTGTCAGAAGAATCGTAAAATAAGATTTCATAAGATATAAAAGGGAAGTCACAGAAGATATCTGTGGCTTTTTTATTTGAAATCGCAAGGGTTTTATAGGAAATTTGTCGCTAATGCGACACATTGTTGAAAAATAGTGTACAAGAATAAATCAAATGTTACTTAAAGAAAAATCGTATGGATAAATTTTCCGATAAATGATATAATATCAAAATGAGAGTGGATAGGTGTTCTCAATTTGGGGCAGAATTTCCAGAGGAGGAGTTTGATGAAAAACAGGCATACTATATTGAAGATGATATCATTGATTACGCAGCTTGGTATTACTATGCTGACTTCTATTTTTTTATGCATGTTCATTGGACTTTGGATTGATCGGAAATTTTCTACCCATTTTTTTATTCCTTTTTTACTACTTGGAATAGCCGGGGGTTTTCGAGGCGTATATACATTAGTAGTAAATGCAAATAAGGATGAAAAGGAGTCTGATGATGATCAAGAAGAAATTAAAGAGCATGAATGAGACGTTGCTGGATCTTATTATTGGGATCATAATCTATGGAGTGTTAGTTGGAGTTTTGGGCATGATAACATCAAAGGGAAATCCTTTTTTTCTACTTGGAGTTGTAGCCGGAACGATAGTTGCAATTGGGCTTATGTTTCATATGTTATACTCAATTGATGGGGTTTTGGACATGGATCCAAAAACTGCTAATACTTATATGATGAAGCGGGCATTTCTGAGATTTTTGATTATGGCAGTGACTGCAGTTATAGCAATCAAGATTCATTTTTTATGTTTTCTTGGCGTCATTCTTGCATTAATGGGAATAAAAATTTCCGCGCTAATGCAGCGGTTTATCAATCGTTATATAACGAAAAAAATAATATAAGGAGGAGATGCTATGGGAATTTTGATGACCAATTTGATTTCCAGTATGGGTCCGGCACTGATGTTGGCCGATTCCGGCGAAGTGGATTTTAAGGCTCATTATCTGGTTCCAATCAATTTATTTGGTCAGCAAGTATGGCTTACCACAACCCATGTTACGACGCTGATCGTTGCTTTAACGATTTTGATTTTTGCGATCATAGCCAGAAGAAGCATTCTAAAAGAGGATTATGAAGTTCCAAATGGATTTCAAAACTTTTTAGAGTTTCTGGTTGAAACATTGCAAGGCGTTGTTAAGGGAAGTATGGGGCGTCATGCAAAATCTTTCGTAAACTATGTTGGAACGATTATGATTTTTATCTTTCTTTCCAATACGTCGGGTTTATTTGGCTTAAGACCGCCAACTGCCGATTACGGAACAACACTTGCTCTTGCACTGTTAACCTTTGTTTTAATACAGTATAGTGCAATTAAGACGAGTAAGTTTGGGGCATTTACAAATTTATTTAAGCCTTTGCCGTTTTTATTTCCAATCAATCTGATTGGAGAAGTTGCAACGCCATTATCCCTTTCCCTGCGTTTGTTTGGTAACGTAATGGCCGGTACGGTTATGTTGGGATTATGGTACGGATTACTTCCTATTTTTGCGAAATTAGGAGTGCCCGCATTTTTGCATGCATATTTTGATTTGTTCTCAGGGGCGATTCAGACATATGTATTTTCAATGTTAACGATGGTATATATCACAGATAAACGTGATGCTTAAAAATATTTTATTTTAAGGAGGAAAATTACTATGAGTAATATTACAAACGAAGGTTTAGTTTTAGCATGTTCAGCAATTGGAGCAGGTTTAGCAGTAATCGCAGGTATCGGACCTGGTGTTGGACAGGGATATGCAGCTGGTCAGGGTGCAGCAGCAGTAGGACGTAACCCAGGTGCAAGAGGAGATATCACATCTACCATGTTATTAGGACAGGCTGTAGCAGAAACAACAGGTCTTTATGGATTAGTTATTGCCTTGATCTTATTATATGCAAACCCATTAATTGGTAAATTATAAGAAGCGAGTAAAATAATCCAGAAGGAGGCCAAAGAATGGATGGAAGAATTTTTGGCTTGGATTTACAGTTAGGCTTTGACGTTGTTTTACAAGCTATTTGTATATTGTTGTTATTTGCGGCTCTTTCCTACCTGTTATTTGAACCGGTAAAAAAGATTTTAAGTGATCGTCAGGAAAGAATTAAAAATGAATTAGCAACAGCAGCGGCAGATATGGACGAAGCCAGTAAGTTGCGAGCAGATTATGAAAGTAAGCTAAAGAACATTAATAAAGAAGCTGATCAGATTCTTGCTGATGCCCGCAAAAAAGCGATGAAAAAAGAGGAAGAAATAGTTGCCGAAGCCAAGGAAGAGGCTGCTCGGATTATTTCCCGTGCCAATGCGGAAGTTGAGTTAGAAAAGAAGAAAGTCAAAGACGAAGTGAAGACAGAGATGATTGCAATTGCATCGGTTATGGCTGGTAAATTTATTACAGAGACAGTGGATGCAAAGAAACAGGAAGCTCTTATTGAAGAAACATTAAAAGAGATGGGTGATCAGACATGGCTAAGCTAGTAAGCAAGACATACGGAGATGCGTTGTTTGAGTTGGCCTTAGAAAAAGATCAGATTTCAGAAACAAAACAAGAGGTTCAGTCTGTAAAGAAGATTTTCGAAGAAAATGACGAATTATTAAAACTTTTGAATCATCCAAAGATTATGGGCGAGGAGAAAATTAAAATCGTTGAGAAGATTTTCAAAGGACAGGTCAGCGATGATATGACCGGATTTTTGACGATTATTGTGAGCAAAGGTCGTTATAATGATATTCCGGATATCTTTGCATACATCGAAAAACGTATCAAAGATTATGAAAAGATTGGCGTGGCTACAGTTTCCACACCGATGGAATTGACAGCAGATCAGAAAAAAGCAATTGTAAAAAAACTGTTAGAGACAACAAATTATAAATCATTTGAAGTGGAATATATCATTGATGAAAGTCTGATCGGAGGTATGGTAATCCGTATTGATGACAGAGTTGTTGATAGCAGTATTAAGACAAAACTTGCGAATATGGTAAAGACGCTGAATCAGATTCAGTTAAATTAGTGATAGGAGGTGCAGAAAAGCTCCATGAATTTAAGACCAGAAGAAATTAGCTCTGTGATCAAAGAGCAAATTAAAAATTATTCTACGAAATTAGAAACTTCTGATGTTGGAACTGTTATTCAGGTAGCGGATGGTATTGCACGTATCCATGGTTTAGAGAGCGCAATGCAGGGAGAACTTTTGGAATTTCCTGGCGAAGTATATGGTATGATCTTAAACCTGGAAGAAGACAATGTTGGTGCAGTATTATTAGGTGATAATAAAAACATTAATGAAGGAGACATCGTAAAAACAACGGGACGAGTGGTTGAAGTTCCAGTTGGAGATGCGATGACAGGACGAGTTGTCAATGCATTGGGACAGCCGATTGATGGCAAGGGTCCGATTGAGACAACAAAAACAAGACCAATCGAAAGAGTTGCTTCCGGTGTTATTTCCCGTAAAGCAGTAGATACTCCGATTCAGACAGGAATTAAAGCGATTGATGCGATGGTGCCAATTGGACGTGGACAGCGTGAGCTGATCATTGGTGACCGTCAGACAGGTAAAACAGCGATTGCAATTGACACAATTATTAACCAAAAGGGTCAGGGTGTACATTGTATTTATGTGGCAATTGGACAAAAGGCATCTACAGTTGCCAACATCGTAAAAACATTAAGAGAATATGGTGCAATGGATTATACAACGATTGTTGCATCAACTGCCAGTGAATTAGCTCCACTTCAGTATATTGCTCCTTATTCAGGATGTGCGATTGGTGAAGAATGGATGGAAAATGGAGAGGACGTATTGGTTATCTATGATGACTTAAGTAAACATGCGACCGCTTATCGTACCCTTTCCTTATTACTTCGTCGTCCACCTGGACGAGAAGCTTATCCTGGTGATGTATTCTATTTACATTCCAGATTGTTAGAGCGTGCAGCAAGACTTTCTGATAAATTAGGAGGCGGTTCCTTAACGGCGTTGCCGATCATTGAAACACAAGCTGGTGATGTATCTGCCTATATCCCAACAAATGTAATTTCGATTACAGATGGACAGATTTATCTGGAAACTGAGATGTTTAATGCAGGTTTTAGACCAGCGATCAACGCCGGTTTATCTGTGTCCCGTGTAGGTGGTTCTGCTCAGATTAAGGCAATGAAGAAGATTGCCGGACCAATTCGTACTGACCTTGCACAGTATCGTGAGCTGGCAGCATTTGCTCAGTTTGGTTCTGAATTAGATGATGATACAAAAGAACGTTTAGCACAGGGTGAAAGAATTAGAGAAATCTTAAAGCAGCCTCAGTATCAGCCAATGGCAGTAGAAAAACAGGTAGTGATTATTTATGCGGCTACAAAGAAATATTTACTAGATATTGAAGTTGCAGATATTATGAAATACGAACAGGCATTAATCAACTTTATTGATACAAGATATCCAGAAATTTTTGCATCAATCCGTGATACGAAGGAAATTTCAAGTGAAACAGAAAAACTGTTGATCAAAGCCATTGAAGAGAGCAAAGCAGAATTCAAGAAGTAGAAGGGATGTGACTTAGAGCATGGCGTCCATGATTGATATCAAACGACGAAAAGAGAGCGTTACCAGCACTCAGCAGATTACAAAAGCTATGAAGCTGGTTTCTACCGTAAAGCTACAAAAAGCGAGAGCCAGAGCGGAAGAATCTAAGCCTTATTTCGACAAAATGTACGCTACTGTGACATCAATTCTGCAGAAATCTGGAAATATCAAGCATCCGTATCTGACAGAAAACGGTGCAGATAAGAAGGCAGTTATTGTGGTTTCTTCAAACCGCGGACTTGCCGGAGGATATAATAATAATGTGGCAAAATTGCTGACAGAAAGTGATTTAAAGAAAGAGGATCTGGATATCTATGCAGTTGGACATAAAGCAATGGAAGTTTTAGTCCGTAAAGATTATCATATTGCAGCAGATCATTCAGATATGATCGAAGAACCGAATTATGGGGATGCATTAAAGCTTGGAAAAGAGGTATTAGATCGCTATGCGGCGGGTGAGATCGGGGAAATCTATCTTGCTTATACAAGTTTTAAAAATACAGTTGTGCATGTTCCAAAATTGATAAAATTACTTCCTGTAGAGTTTGATGAGACAGCAGTTGAAGAAAAAGAAGATACTAAGACTCCTATGAACTATGAACCGGAAGCGGAAGAATCATTGGATATGATTATTCCAAAATATGTTTGTAGTTTGATTTATGGGGCATTTGTAGAAGCACATGCAAGTGAAAATGGTGCCAGAATGCAGGCAATGGATTCGGCGACCAGCAATGCAGAAGAGATGATCGCTTCACTGTCGCTTGCATACAACCGTGCCCGTCAGGGAGCAATTACACAGGAATTAACGGAAATCATTTCCGGTGCAGAAGCCTTGAATTAGAAATGATGAAAGTAATGGATACCACATATCGAAATGAGTGTGGTTTTAGGAGGTAAAAATGGCAGAACAAAATATCGGGAAAATCACCCAGATCATTGGGGCCGTTTTAGATATTAAATTCAGCGAAGGAAAACTTCCGGAAATCAATGATGCGATTCGCATCCAGAGAAAAGATGGAAGCAATCTGACCGTTGAAGTAGCCCAGCATTTAGGTGATGATACAGTAAGATGTATCGCGATGGGTCCAACGGACGGACTGGTACGTGGAACAGAAGCTGTTTCTACAGGTGCTCCAATTACAGTACCTGTTGGTGAAGCAACATTAGGACGTATCTTTAACGTTTTAGGAGAGCCAATCGATGAAAAGCCTGCACCAGAAGGAGTGGATTACTTGCCAATCCATAGAAAGGCTCCTACCTTTGCAGAGCAGGCAACAGATACAGAAGTATTAGAAACAGGAATTAAAGTCGTTGACTTGCTTTGCCCATATCAGAAAGGTGGTAAGATCGGTCTGTTCGGTGGTGCCGGAGTAGGTAAAACAGTATTGATTCAGGAATTGATTCGTAATATCGCAACAGAACACGGTGGATATTCTGTATTTACTGGTGTAGGAGAACGTACTCGTGAAGGAAACGACTTGTACTATGAAATGACAGATTCCGGAGTTATCGAAAAGACAACAATGGTATTTGGTCAGATGAATGAGCCACCTGGAGCTCGTATGCGTGTTGGTTTAACTGGTCTTACAATTGCGGAAAATTTCCGTGATCAGGGTGGTAAGGACGTATTGTTATTTATTGATAATATTTTCCGTTTTACACAGGCTGGATCAGAAGTATCTGCTTTGCTTGGACGTGTACCAAGTGCGGTAGGTTACCAGCCAACTTTGCAGACAGAGATGGGTGCTTTACAGGAAAGAATCACTTCAACTAAAAATGGTTCTATCACATCGGTACAGGCGGTTTATGTACCAGCCGATGATTTAACTGACCCTGCCCCAGCGACAACTTTTGCTCACTTGGATGCCACAACGGTACTTTCCCGTGCAATTGTAGAACAGGGTATTTATCCGGCAGTTGATCCACTGGAATCTACGTCCCGTATCCTTGATCCTCGTATTGTTGGTGAAGAACATTATAAAGTTGCACGTGGTGTTCAGGAAATTTTACAGCGTTACAAAGAGCTTCAGGATATCATTGCAATTTTAGGTATGGATGAATTATCAGAGGATGATAAGATTGTTGTAGATAGAGCTAGAAAGGTACAGAGATTCTTATCTCAGCCATTCTTCGTAGCAGAGCAGTTTACCGGTACGGTTGGTAAATATGTATCATTAAATGACACAATTCAGGGATTTAAAGAGATTCTTGAAGGAAAACATGACGAGATTCCAGAAGGTATGTTCTTAAATGCAGGTAGTATTGATGAAGTTGTAGAACGTTTCAACAATAAGTAGGTGATCGTATGGCAGAGAAACAGTTTAAACTGGAAATCATCTCTCCTGACCGTTCGTTTTACAGCGGGGCAGCTACAATGATTGAATATCGTACAACGGAAGGTGAAGTTGGTGTCTACGCAGGACATATTCCAATGACACAGATTATTGCACCTGGGGTGTTAACAATTACAGACGCAGATGGAGAGCAAAAGAAAGCAGCTTTGATGTCTGGATTTGTGGAAATTCTTCCAGAGAAAATTTCAATTCTTGCAGAAACCGTAGAATGGCCGGATGAAATTGATAAGAAGCGTGCCGAAGCTGCAAAAGAACGTGCAGAGGGCAGATTAAAATCAGGAGATAGCTCAATTGATGTAGACAGAGCAGAACTGGCATTAAAAAGAGCACTGGTAAGGTTATCTTTTTAAACGTATAAATTAGGACTCCATATTGTAAGCAGATAGAAATGTTTGTGAGCAATATGGAGTTTTTTATTTCATAGGAAATTACGTTATAATTTCCATGAAACAAAAAACGCTCCGCGAGGATGCGACCAGATGAATAAGGTAATATGCCTGCTTACAGCAGTCTGCATCTGGCACACAAAGCGGAGCAAGTCCCTCAGGGACTGAGGGATTATAGGGAGAGTTGATTGGCAAAACTAAAATTTAAAAAGGTAAACGTGATAGAAGAAACTAAGATTGGTAGTATTCTCTTCAGATAAAAATAGTCTTAATCTTCATTGCACATTTTAAATTGCTGTGTTATATTATAGATATAAAAAGAACAATCGCCCACAAGGGGTTGACCAATTTAAAGATAGCAGTACCACCCGAACCGGTCAAAGTATCAGGGTGGTTTTGCTATGTATAGCTACTTACAAAACGTAAAAACGAATGTAAGTAATGCCAGAAGGAACAGACCAAATGTCATCATATCCTTGAAATCAAAATGATTTTTCATAGACATCACCCCCATTCTTTTTGAATGAGGTCAACACACCCTATAACACGATTGTTCTAGTGAATATTCTATCATAAGAAATGGAGAATCACAACATCATTTCTAATTTTTTACTTTTTTCTTTAGTTATTTTTCTTTTAAATATTCTAAGTATGTTATTAAAATGATTTTAAAATATTATAATCGCTTTTCTGATTTCTATAGGAGCATCTATAGTTGGATACCATATTTGCAAATGGTTGGATATAAATGAATGACAGCATCAACCTACCTTACAAAAATAAAAATCCTTAGAGTTATCTTACTAAGGATCTGTTCTACGTGAAGAAAAATTGTATTAAATTATTTAGTAAATCTCAAATTGTCATCAGGATTGAGATTGTATTTAGTGATCCATGTATGAGCCAACTTGGTAAAATAGAGCCGTCGGACATTTTTTCATTTATATAAGCCAGCCAAATTGCGGTAAGCATTGGATATATTACAATCATTAGACCAGCTAAAAAACTAGTTTGTCCCCATACCATTAGAATATGTACTATGCCAAATATAGTAGCTTGTATTAAGTTCCCTTTTAAAAAGTTAAATTTTGTTGCCAGACGTTTCAATAAAAATCCTCGAAATAGTATTTCTTCAGACAAACCAGTTTGAATAAAGGAATAGGCAACAACAGACGGAATTGCTGTGATTCCCATTCCTTTATATTGGGATTCTGTAGCAGCCAATGGTCCTCTTAGATAAATGGCAAGTTCTCCAAGTCCCAAAAGTATGATAAAACTAAATAGCATAAATAAAATCCATCTTTTTTTATTCTCTACATTGGGTTTTTTAATTCCTAACCAAAAAAAGAAATTTTCTTTTTTTCGTGCAGAAACAACCCACCAAATAAATGGAATTAGTGTAAATAGGATTACTTGAAATATTCCATTTGCCAGCGCTTGTGCAAACATAATTGATTCCCTCTCTCTCATTCTATTGGCAACAGAGGAGTGCCATTTTTAAGATTCACTTTAATGCTGCCACAACTAAATCTCGATTTTCGCCATTAATTTCGCAATTAAATAAGTACACAGGCTGGTAATAGCCTTTGGTATCAGGGGAATAGGTCAATGAGATTCCCTTGATTACTAAAGTGTGGATTTTGTAATTGTGATCAATCTGGAAATATCCATCCACAAGTTTCTGATAAGCTTCTGTCTCACTGATGATTTCTTCATTTTTATATACGGATTGTTTTACCATCTGATTCGTGATCGAATATATTTTGCCATCAGTGGTTGTAATGCAGCTTAAGGTTCCTGAAATTTTTCCAACAGAATCAATGGTGCGTTCGATTGTCCATTGATAACAACCCTCAGAAGGATGGCCGAAGATGGCATTTTCAGGAATTTCAATGCCATATAATTCAAGTCGATCCATTAAATTGCGAGTTCCCATGTTTCCCCATTGCGATTCGTCATCATGAATATAATGATACTCATAACTTTGGTCTTCTAAATAAACGGTGACATTATGTGCACCGCGATAGCAGACAACAGAATCGTCATAGTTAGAATAGCGGGAACTTCCGCTAATGCCCATCTGATCTAGTAATTTAGAGGCAAATATTTTTGCTTCTTCTCTTGTACAGCCTTTGGGTACAAAAATGGGAGCAGAGGTAGCTTTCTTGTCAAACTTCACGGAATCGGCAACAACGATCTTACTTTTTGATAGATTTGTGCGGTATGTGTAGTTGACCGGAAGATTACCGTATTCCTGATGATTATATCGGTAAAAAATACCTGTAAAAGTGGTGATCGTCAATAGGATTGGCAATACGGAAACTGCCATGCGTATCAGTTTATGTTTATGTTCTTGTACAATTGAATAAAAAAAGCTAAAAATGCAATATCCTAATAAAACGCCGAGTGTGTTATTAAATAAATCATCCAATTCACATAATCCGCGATGGGTGATTCGTTGGGTCACTTCTATAAAAAGTGAAAATAAAAAACCTGTTCCAACTGTTTGGTAAAATTTTCGCATCTTTTTGAATAAAATAGGTGCCAAAAGCCCCAATGGTAGGAATACGACGATATTAAAGATTACTAGTTGCCAGTTGCGGACAGAAAATGTGTTCCACGCCTCATGATAGGAGCGGAACAGATGTAAATCTATTTGTCCATAGGTTTCACTTCGTGTAAGAAATGTGAGATAAATAATAAACATCACATTTAACACAAAAAAGAAACCGGGTATTAATTTCCAAAAATGTATTTCTTTTTTTAATATATATTTAAACAAAACAAATAAGAGAGCTGTGACAGCCATAGAACAAGGAATGGATATCGACAAAAACTCTCCTAGTTGCATGATGATTGTATCAAAACTCATATTTATAATATCCTTTGTTTTATGTTGTAAATATAGTATAGCATAATGCCTGGAAAATTAGTTACTTTTCTATGAAGCAATTCTAAATTAATTCATAAGATATGTTAAATATTGATGCTTTTTAAACTACATTTATGTTACAATGGGAAAAAACAATAGGGAGAATAGAATATGTACAAATGTTGTGTTTTTGATTTAGATGGAACGTTATTAAATACATTGACGGCATTATCTTACTGTACAAATCATGTTTTGTGTGGTTATGAATTAGGAGAAATACCAACAGAAGAATTCAAGTGGATGGTGGGAGATGGATACCGAAATCAGATAAAAAGGGCGTTGACATATCTTGGTGATCAGGAGTTGATCCATTTTGATGAAGCCTGTGAAAATTATATGGAATTTTTCGGTAAGAATAGTATGTATGGTGTGAAACCCTATGAAGGAATCCGAGAAATGTTAAAAGAATTAAAAGAGATGGGAATGATCATTACTGTATTTTCAAATAAGCCAAATGGACAGGCAATTATCAACATTGAAGAGTCGTTTGGTAAAGGATACTTTGATTATGTTGCCGGACAGATCGATGGAGTGCCAAAAAAACCAGATCCAAGCGGAGCACTTCGGATTGCCGATCATTTTGATGTCAAACCAGAGGAATGTATATATATAGGAGATACCAATACAGATATGAAAACAGGAATTGCCGCTGGCATGCATACGATCGGTGTGCTGTGGGGATTTCGTGAAAGAGAAGAATTAGAAGCATTTCATCCTGCAGCAATTGTTGAGCATCCATCTGAGATTGTAAAAATAGCAAAAGGAGATATTTGATGGACAGGATAACAAAAAAGATTATACAAATGCTAGATTGTGATTGTGTGGTGATTCCGCCACAGGAAGATAGCAATCGAGTTTTTGAGATTTATAAAAAAGAAAGAGAAAAAGGAAAAAAAGCGGGTTATACGCCAGTACTTCTTGTACCAGATGATCTGATATTGGATCATATGAAACATGCCGAGCAGCCATCATTTTATTTGCAGGAATATAAAAAGCACGATGGTAAAGCGATTATAGAAGGCTATTTACAGGAAATCAAAAACTGTATCAAAGAACAGCGAGAGGCATGGGAAGATGTTGTCAGTACTGTTGAGCGAGGACAGGAAATTGCAGAATTCGTAGGTTATCTGCCTCCTGATTGGGATGAAACACTAGAAGTTATTTTGGCAAAAATTCCAACTGCCATACCGTGGGAAGTGTTTGCCTGGATTCCAATGGGAGGATGGAATGAGTGTCCGCCAACAGAGTACATAATGTCAATTATGAAAGTATGGAATGAACAATATCAATTTCAACCAGTTGTAATAACCGGAGATATGATTGAAGGACTGGTATCAGGTAAACCGGAGACGGAGGAAAAAGCGGTTGAGATAGCGACAGAGCAGTATGCATTCTGCCCGGATCTAGTAGAGCAGTGCTGTGGAGATGCTACGATTGGTCAGCTAGCAGATACGTTATTAAAATCGAAAATCTGGTTTTTCTGGTGGGATTAGAATAGGAGAAGAAAATGATATTTGATACACATGCACATTTTGATGATCAAGCATTTGATGAAGATAGGGATATATTGTTAAGTTCAATGGAAGAACATGGGATTCATAAAATCGTAAATGTTTCTTCTGACTTAAAAAGCATTGGTGAGACAATTGCACTGACAGAAAAGTATCGATTTGTATATGGAGCAGTTGGGGTTCATCCGAGTGATACGAAGGGTTTAAAAGATACTGATTTAGAATATATTCGAGAATCTAGTCGCAAAGATAAAATTGTAGCAATCGGTGAGATTGGACTGGATTATTATTGGGACGATTCGGAGCGCAGTCATCAAAAGAAATGGTTTGAGGCGCAGATGCAGCTTGCACGGGAAGAAAAACTGCCGATCATTATTCATAGCCGGGAGGCGGCACAAGATACCGTAGAACTTATGAAAGCTGCAAAGGCAGAGGAAATTGGTGGCGTGGTCCATTGCTATTCTTATTCAAAGGAAATGGCTAAAATCTTTTTAAATATGGGATTTTATATTGGAATTGGTGGTGTTGTAACATTTAAAAATGCAAAGAAATTAAAAGAAGTTGCGGCATATGTACCACTTGATCGGATTGTATTAGAAACGGATTGTCCATATTTAGCACCAGTCCCAAATCGGGGGAAACGAAATTCTTCCTTGAATCTTCCTTATGTTGCAGAACAGATTGCACAGTTAAAAGGAATCTCATATGAAGAAGTGGTAAACGAAACTTATAAAAATGCATTAGGACTATACAGGATGGATGATAAATGATAAATGAAAAGTTAAGTAATCCGCAAAAGACAATTGAAATTATAAAAAAATATGATTTTGCTTTTCAAAAGAAATTTGGACAGAATTTTTTGATCGATGCCCATGTATTGGATAAGATTATTGCGGCAGCAGAAGTTGGACCGGAGGATTTTGTTTTGGAAATCGGACCAGGGATTGGTACGATGACACAGTATTTGGCAGAACATGCACGCGAAGTGGTAGCGGTAGAGATTGATACCCATTTGATACCAATTTTGGAAGAAACTTTGAGCGAATATGACAATGTAACGATTATTAATGCAGACGTATTAAAATTAGATATTGCGGAATTGGCACAGGAAAAAAATGATGGCAAACCAATTAAAGTAGTTGCCAATCTTCCATACTATATTACAACACCAATTATTATGGGATTATTTGAAAGTGATGTGCCAATTGATAATATCACGGTCATGGTTCAGAAAGAAGTTGCACAGCGTATGCAAGTCGGACCGGGGACAAAGGAATATGGAGCACTTTCCTTAGCGGTTCAATATTATGCAGAACCATATTTAGCTGCTAATGTACCGCCAAATTGCTTTATGCCAAGACCGAAAGTTGGTTCGGCTGTGATTCGGTTGACCAGACATAAAGAAAAGCCGGTTCAGGTAAAAGACGAGAAATTTATGTTTAAGTTAATTCGGGCATCTTTTAATCAGCGCAGAAAAACATTGCAAAATGGGCTAAATAATAGTTCAGAGATTGATGTAAATAAAGCGCAGGTAGTCGAAGCCTTGGAGAAAATGGGACTTTCGGCTACCGTGCGTGGAGAGAGGCTTACGTTAGAGCAATTTGCACAGCTTAGTGACCTATTGTCATAATCCAGTAGCCAAAGCTGCCGGTATTTTGTTCCTGATGAGGAACGGTGACAAATTCCGGAAAGCCAAATAAATGGGCAACAAAGTTCCGCTGATTGCTAAATATACCGGGAATACCTATGTAATAGCAGTCGGTCAGCTTCTTTTTGCCGAGTAAAAGATATCCATAATTTTGCACTTGCAATTTTAGAAAACCATTACCGGTCAATTCTTGTGGCAAAAATGAAAAAGAAGGAATATCTTTTATCTGGATCTTGATACAAGAAGAAAAATCAGGAGTCGGACAAGGAGTAATTTCAGGGTAATCTTCCCATTTACGCGAAGGCACAGGGCAAGGGGAAATGTTTGTATTTCCATTTACCGCCGTATTTGAACCGATGAAACTCTCAGAACGTGTTGCATCTGGTTGGGGATTGGTAGCGATCGATATACTCTTTTCCGGCTCTTTTTTGTTTTTATTCTTTTCTACTTGTAATTTCTCTATTTGCATTGATTGGTCTGTTTCATTTGATATTTGTGGTCTTATATCCGGTTCTGGTACAGATGATGGTTCTTGTATAGGCGTATTTAACTCTTCTTCTTGATCAATTGGAGATATCGGTGGTACTGGTTGAACAGGTTCAGAAATTTGAACAGGTTCGGGAATTTTTTGTTCGTGAAGTGTTAATGCCTCCATATATTCTTCTAGCTGTGGAACCTTTTTTTTCGGTTTCTCAAAAACGCGTAAATTGATTGGTGTTTCATTCCACTGAGAACCTAAAAAATGTTGTTCATTATAAAAAAATAAAATACCGTCCATGTTATTGATGGAAGTGTTTTCTTCAAAGACATCTTCAAGTTGAAACGTTTCTTTATATTCATAATGAGAAGGGATGTCGGAAATTTCATCCCAAGGAACACCAATCATTTTTCCGTGATCATAGTGATAGAAATATAAAACAAGAGGGCTTCCAGGGATACTTGAAGCATTTAAGGTAAATGAAATCTTTAATTGTTGATTGCGGGTTTCCACGCGGATAAAACCGATATTTTCCCCGCGGATACCATTCTTATATTCATAAAGATAGGATATGATACGTTGATATTCGGCCAAAATGAAAATCCTCCTTTTTCACTATAGTATGAGAGGAGGAGGAGAAATATACATGAAAGAAGAAAGCCAAAAAGTTTTACTAGAGCATGTGCTCATGCGAAAAAAGTAGGGTGATTGCATTTTCAGTATAGTAGTGAATTTTGATAACAAAAAATTATGTTGTAATTATATGATATAAAAAGATAATTGGATATATAAAAAAACCAACATAGATTCCTATAATTAGTTGGAAATTTTGTCTATGACTTTTGGATATTTGCCCTTTTAAATAGTGACGTGCCAATCGTGCAGTTATAATAGCTAGTATTATGCTGATAATAGGATATATGATAGAAACATCGGATTCACATGCAATAAGGAGGAAAGTGATGGAAATGATTCCTAAGCTGAAAGTTGTAGAAGAGACCCCCGTATCCAGAATACCAGCAAAGCGATCATATTTTTTGGGATTTCGTAAAAAGCGCATGATTGAATATAATAGTAGAATATATGCAGACAGTATGAATAATACAGTCATGAAATATTTACCATAAGAAAAAATATTGTTTGCAAATAGCAAACCGGATAATATAGAACCAGCAAGAAAGATCATAATTAAAACATCGAGAGTTGGTGTGGCTTTTTTCATTGTTATGACTCCTTTTCTTTTATTATTGATTAGGTATGTAAATGTTTCAGAAATTCTAGCAAAATATTTTTCTATGAATATAATGGGGAAAAAGGATATTTATCATGTTTTTTCATATTTTAATACTTGTTTTTGCACTGTGTCTGGATACTTTTGTGGCAAGCACAGCTTATGGTACGAATCAAATTCGACTTTCTCATAAGCAAATTGTCGTTTTTAATGTTATCTGCTGTCTCTGTCTTGGAATTTCCCTTATGTTTGGAACCTTTTTGGATAGTCAGATTCCCGAAACTTTTACAAAAGAAATTTGTTTTCTCAGTTTTCTTTTTTTAGGATTTTTGCGTTTATTTGACTCTGCTATCTGTCATTACTTGCAGCAACATAAATTTATTCATAAAAATACGTCTTTTACCCTGTCTCATCTCAATCTAATGATTGATATTTATATTGATCCTGTGAAAGCAGACATTGATCAAAATCAATGTTTATCCTGGAAAGAGGTTATCTTTTTTTCTTTGGCTATGTCCATCGACAGTTTATTTACTGGGATTATGGCTGCTTTTTTAAAGGTGTCTATTCCGATCACAATAATAACAACTTTTATCATTGGGGAAGTATTTACGTATCTCGGACTGTTTATCGGTCATAAAATTAGCAGTCATTGTCCAAAGGATTTAACTTGGCTTGGCGGTATCTTGTTTATTTTACTCGCATTTTTAAAGGCTAATTAAGTTACATTGATTTAAAGAAGGATTGAATCCTTTATGATTGGGAATTCAATCCTTAATAGGTACATATTTGTGTGTTCTCCTCATAGTTTAATTGATAGAACTTCACATTCAATTATAAAATGAATGGTCTAATCAATCAGCGTTTTCCAATTTTCTGAGTGATACGCTTCAAAACACATTCTGATTTGTTCCTCATTATTTTTTTCAGTTGCAAGGAATGGCAATTCATCCATTCCAAAGTATTTACTTTCTACGGTCTCGATATTTTGTGCAAAAGAACCTCCAATGACAGAACATAAAACAAATATTTTACACACTTTATATGCATAAATTGGTAGATTATGTTTTTCTCTATCCTGAATGGCAATCACAGTATCGGCGGTAACATCAAGGCCGGATTCTTCTTTTACTTCTTTGATCACATTTTCCTTGACGGATATGTTTACATCAACCCATCCTCCAGGCAATGACCATGTGCCATTGTTTTCTTTTACGAGAAGAATTTTATCATTTTTAAAAATGGCAGCACGGGTATCCAGTTTTGGTGTTTGATAACCAATTTCATTGCAAAACAGATGAGTTACTTTTTCAACTGGAATATCAGTTTTATAGCTTATCATTTCGGCTGAAATTGTTCTTATTCGTTCATATCTTTCTATATCAAATTGATCCTTGCCATAGAATAGACCAGCTTGTGCAAGGCTCTGTAATTCAACAGCCCATTCGAGCCATTTTTCATTTTTATCCATAGCTTCATCCTTTATAAATTTTTTAAATCGGTTTATTGAGTCAATTTGATTATATTATACTCTTTTATTCATTCCTGTAAATACTTCACTTTTATGGCGGAAAGGCTTTTTATAGCTGTTTGTCTGTTGAAAAATTTTGTAAATTTGCTTATTATGATAGAATAGCAGAATAAAGGAGAATGTATAATGACACAAGATGAAAGATTTATGAAAGAAGCAATCAAACAGGCAAAAAAGGCCTATGCAATTGGAGATGTGCCAATTGGCTGTGTGATTGTTTATGAAGATAAAATCATTGCTCGTGGCTATAATAAAAGAAATAAGAATAAAACGACGTTGGCACATGCAGAATTACTTGCCATCGCAAAGGCAACGAAGAAATTAGGAGACTGGCGATTGGAAGGGTGTACGATGTATGTCACATTAGAACCATGCCAAATGTGTGCAGGTGCAATCGTGCAGGCACGCATGGATCGTGTGGTTATTGGCAGTATGAATGCCAAAGCGGGCTGTGCAGGTTCTGTAATTAATTTATTGCAGATGAAACAATTTAATCATCAGGTAGAACTCGAGAAAGGAATTTTGGAAGAAGAATGTTCTACGATGTTGTCATCATTTTTTAAGGAGTTAAGAGAAAAGAAAAAGCAGAACCAGCTTTTAGTTGACAAAGACACAAAAGGGGAATTAGAATAATATAAAATAGTATTTTTATTTATAAAAACAATGTATTAAGGAAGGGGGAGAGTTTTTTTATGAATAAAATGAAAAAAAGGGTGGTTGCCTGTTTCGTCATCGTTATTATGGCAATGACGCTGCTTCCTACTTTGTCATATGCGGAAGAAGGCAAAAGTATAGGAGAAGAGCAAAATGTTGACTCAACAAAAATTGATGTGAGCGGAAAAAAAGAATGGGATGATGCAAATAACCAAGATGGTATTCGCCCGGAAAGTATTACGATTAATCTACTAGAGAATGGTGAAAAGGTTGATTCTAAAGAAATAAAACCAGATGAAAAAGGTAATTGGGAATGGACATTTCAAGATCTTGATAGGTACAAAGATGGAAAAGAAATTAAATACACGATTACAGAAGAAAAAGTAAAGGGTTATGAAACCAAAATTGAAGATTATAATGTGATCAATACGCATATCCCAGAAAAGATCGTAGTGAAAGGTGTAAAAACATGGAAAGATGCTGACGATCAGGATGGTATCCGTCCGGAAAATATCAAGATAAGTCTTTATGCAGATGGAAAATTAAAAGATACAAAGAAAGTAACTGCAAAAGATAAATGGAATTATAGTTTTAAAAATCTTGACAAGTATAAAGATGGAAAAGAAATCAAATATACGATTGCAGAAGAAAAAGTAAAAGGTTATGTAACAAAGATTGATGGTTATAATGTGACGAATACTCATAATGTAAATAAAATCACTGTAAAAGGTTCAAATACATGGAAAGATTCCAATGATCAGGATGGCATTCGTCCCAAAAGTATCAAAGTAAAACTCTATGCGAATGGAAAGCTAAAGGATACAAAAAAAGTAACTGCAAAAGACAAATGGAGTTACAGTTTTAAAAATCTTGATCAGTATAGCAAAGGAAAAGCAATTAAGTATACGGTTGATGAAGAAAAGATAAAGGGTTATACGAAGAAAGTTAGTGGTTATAATCTAACAAATACGCATAAAGTAAGTAAAGTGAATATTCCGGTTACTAAAGTTTGGAATGATCAGAATGATAAAAATCATGCCCGTCCAAGCAGCGTTAAAGTAAAACTTTTAGCAGATAAAAAAAGTACAGGATTGACACTTACATTATCGAAAAAAAATAAATGGAAAAGTACATTCAAAAATTTACCTGCAAATAGCAAAGGAAAAGCGATTACGTATACGGTTGCAGAAGAAAATGTCAAAGGTTATACGGCTTCGATTACAGGAAATGCGAAGTCAGGTTATACGATTAAAAACAGTTATAAAACAGCGTTGACAACAAAACAAAACACAACTGGCAATACAACAAAAACAAATACATTAAAGAAAAATACATCAAGTACGCCTAAAACAGGTGATACAAATCAGATGGGTATTTGGATCGTTATGTTAGTAGCGGCTTGTGTGGCACTTGTCCTATTATTTAAAACAAAAAAGGATAAATAAAAATAAGGATTATTGAATAAAATGTTTTAAAATCCCAATAAATAAGTGTGAAGAACTTATTTATTGGGATTTATGCTTTGATAAAACAATCAAAGAAAAAAGTTGACAGTGGGAATATTTTTTGATAGTATAAATAGACGTATGGTGAATCAATCATAATACGTGGGTGAGAGTTGCCCGGTATTGGCGGCGTTGAAGCCCTGGTCTCATGCAATAGAACCTGTGAACCGTGTCAGGTCGGGAACGAAGCAGCACTAAGCAGTAACTTCTATGTGCCATGAGGTGACCTGGGTGGAGCGGCCTTTACCGGGCAGCTCTTACGAAAAACGAATATTCGAACCAGAACGTTTGATCAGGGGAATTTAATTAGGGATTTCACTGGTAAGCCAAGGTCAAAAGCAGTAGGAAGAAATTTTTGAAATGGGTTTCTTCCTACTGCTTTTGTTATTGTATAAAATTTATATTTTTGCCCATACTCCACAAAAAAGGAGTGTGGTTTTATGAAAAAGTATCAAAAATGGTTTCTGATTCTTGTCTGGAGCATGGTGATTATTCAGGCAATTGTCAATATTACAGCGAAAAATGATTATAAACTAATTGAGGCATTTGAGGCGAGTAACAGCATACCGATGGATGGAAAAGTGATTGTATCCGGTTCCTTGGGAGAGCAAACCCTGGATGAAAAGACAAAAAAGAATTTATTGGTCGATTTGGCAAAACAGACAGGTCTAACAAAAGGGTATAGTATTGATACGATAAAGGAAGATGACGTGGAAACGATGACACTTAAAAAAGAGAATGGTGAGGAGGGGGTTTGGTTTCGTATTTCTTCGTCTGATAGTAGTAATTATTTGACGACAGAAGTTGCAATTGAGGATGCAAAAGAAATTTTGATCTTAAAGGAACAGTTAGAGACAATCTTAAAGAGCAATGGAATTAAGACGGAAAGTAGCCTCTATGTTCATGGGGATTTTAAAAAGCTTTTGAATCGTAAAGAGAAAAATCAGACAGAGGAAACATTGTTTTCGATATTAGAAGCGAAAGTCGTACTTGATTATAAAGATGAATATAGCGATACGATTTATGGATATAGCCCATTATTGTCGGACTATTATGAGAGAGATGGGAAAAAGATAAACATCCAAATGGTGTTAAATTATAATGCTACAAGTGAAAGAACACAATTATATTTGGCAGTACCATTTTATAACGAAAGCTATTAACCACTTTTTTTCCTTTTCATATAGTATATTAGACGGGAAGTGTTTCCTATGAGTAGAAAAGAAAAGGAGTAATAGTATGGCAGAGAAACAGCAACTTGACCGTTTGCCTACATTTGAGGAGCTGCAAAGGGGAATTTATCAAAAAGACGATGATTTATCAATCTGGTTGCCGGAACGATTTATGGCAGATGAAAGTGAGTATGAAGATGATATTTTATATTTAAAAAGAATGTATCCGAATATTGCCAGAGAGATTGCAGAGTTTGTGGAAGATGAATGTGATAAGATGGAATATGCGGGCAGTCTGATGTTTGAACAATATCCAGACAAAGTTTTGATGATGAAGCTTGTGAATGATATTTATGAAAAAGTAAAATATCATGATGAGGAATCGCCTTATCTAAAGTGCCTGGTACAGGTTATGCTTTGCGATGAGATGCACCACAGACGCAGCCGTTATCATCGCAAATGCAGATACTTTTTCTAAAAAAAATCTTAAGAATTCTGCTTTTGGAAAAAACCAATTGAACATTAAAGAAAAACCCATTACAATAATTCTTATATACAATGAATAAATTTTTTAGAGAGACAAAGGTGATGTAATGGAAAAGTTTCTTGCAATGATAGAAGCGAATTTAAATATAGATCTTGTATCCATCATAATCAGTAATCCAAGACAGGCGGAAGAGATTCAAAAAATCAAAATCCGACCTGTCTTAATGCAGAAATCCCCTAAGCAGGGTGCGTTTGTAAAAGAGGAACAGCTATATTTTCAAATAGAATCGTTCACAAAAAAGCAGGCGTTTCATAAAAATTTAGAGAAGGAAGAAGTTATGGAAAAATTGCCTGTCTATCTACAAAAGTACAAACAGGTACAGATGTTGACAAAGACAGAGACAATTCATGGTTTGATCAGTAAAAAAGGAAAAGTAACGATCAAAAAGAAGAAAATTGGTGGGAAGCAAAAGACGCTTTCTCATAACCGTAAAAAACAATATATTTTGCAGGAAGGGAAGCCGGTAGGCTTTCTGATTGATTTAGGTGTTATGACGAAAGACGGGAAGATTGTGCGTACAAAATATGATAAATTCAGGCAGATCAACCGATTTTTAGAATTTATTGAAGATGTATTGCCGGAACTGCCAAAAGATAGAGAAGTTACGATCATCGATTTTGGTTGTGGTAAATCTTATCTGACGTTTGCGATGTATCATTATTTAAAAGTGTTAAAAAACTACGATATCCGTATTATAGGATTGGATCTGAAAGAAGATGTGATTGCTTATTGCAACAAACTTCGGACAAAATATGACTATGACAAACTTGATTTTTATGTTGGAAATATAGAAAATTTTAGTGGTGTTGACAATGTGGATATGGTAGTTACTTTGCATGCCTGTGATATAGCGACAGATTTTGCACTACATAAAGCGGTAACATGGAATGCGGGGGTAATCCTCTCTGTGCCTTGTTGTCAGCATGAATTAAATTGGCAGATACATAATGAAACATTAGCTCCGATTCTTGATTATGGACTATTAAAAGAGCGTATGGCAGCCTTAGCGACAGATGGCCTGCGGGCAAAGTTGTTAGAAATGGAAGGCTATAAAACACAAATATTAGAATTTATTGATATGGAACATACGCCAAAAAATATTTTAATTCGAGCAGTCAAGCGGGAAAATCCTGTTTTGGTACAAACGGATAATTATAAGGAATGTGTCCGTATGCTTGGCGTAGAACCTACATTAGAGAAGTTATTGTGGAAAGGAGCGAGTGAGCGTGAAAAGAGATAAAATAATTCCAATTGTTGTTTTTGGTATTGTATTCATTATTTCCGTTTTTGTGTTTAATTATGTATTTATTGGTAGAAATAGCCAGGCGGTATCGGAGACAAGTGAGGCAACGTTGCCTGTGTTATCGATTCGGACTGGTGATAATGAGATGAATGCAATGCATGGATATACCAATACGATGGACAAGAACTTGCTTCGAGATTCCATCGTACCACTTGAAACGGATTATCATTTTTCTGTTCTTTTAAATCAGGCTTCTGAGGATATTGCGTCTGTTGCCTATACGATATATGAGACCGATAATGAAACAGTCAAAGAAAATGGGATTGCATCTTTTCAAAAAGGAAAGAAAACACCGAATGCAGATGTGACATTAAAAGAAAAACTGAGTACGGGAAAAGTGTATTTGATGGAGCTGACATTGGAAAATAGTAAGGGGATTACGATTCATTATTATACACGTATAAAATATGGAACTGAACTTCATTTTACAGAATGTATGAAGTTTATTAAGCAATTCCATAATGCAGCACTTACTGGTGGCACAGAAGGTCATGAATATGTTGGCAAGTTTTTAGAGCCGAAAGAGTCTAATTTAAATAATGATCTGTCAAAAGTGGATATTTATTCGAATAATGATATTGTTTGTTATGCAGGTATGAAACCGATTGTCGAGAGGAATTTTCCGGCAAAGATAACAGAGATTACGGAGGATTTGTCCTCTGTCGAGATGCAGATGATCGTATCACATGAAAAGAGTGATGGTGAAAAAGAATATTATCTGGTAACGGAATACTATAAAGTGCGATACTCTGTTTCTCGTATGTATTTGTTAGATTATGAGAGAACGCAGGAGGAATATTTCCAATTTGATGCCGTTGATGGGGCAAAAAACCGGTTTTTGATCGGCACGACTGTTGATAGTCAAAAAGATCTTCATACACAAAATGATTGTGAGATGGCTGCTTTTGTTCAGAATAACCAACTTTGGTTTTATGATTTCCAGGCAGGACAAATGGTTAAAGTCTTTAGTTTTTTGGGAGAGGATTATCGTGATATCCAGAATAACTATAACGAACATGGCATTGATATTTTGAGTCTGAATAAAAAAGGAGACATGACCTTTATTGTATATGGATATATGAATCGTGGTAGTCATGAGGGGGAAAACGGAATTTGTGTTTATCGGTTCCACTGTAAAGACCGTGTCAACGAAGAAGTCATGTTTATTCCAACGAAGATCCCGTATGCCAATATGAAAGAAGATATTTCTAAATTAGCATATTTAAATAAAAAGGATTGTTTTTATTTTTATTTAGATGGAAGTGTTTATGAAGTAGATGCTAACAAGAAGAAAAATAAAGTAATTGAGTCAGGCATCGATCAGCAGATCGTATCTTCTGAAAAGGGATATTTTGCAATTTCTGAGACAAATGCGATTACGATTACAAATATGAACGATGGCAAACAAAATACCATAAAATGTAGTAAAAACGAGGCACCAGTTGCAATCGGATTTATTGAAAATGATTTTGTATATGGAGTTGCCAATGCTTCCGATATTAAGAAAAAGTCAGATGGGACAATCACTACACCAATGAAAAAGGTGTTGATCGTCAATAAAAACCTGGAAGAACAAAAAACTTATGAAAAACAGGGTGTCTATATTTTATCTGCACAGACACAGGGAAATCTTGTGAAGATGCAACGTGCAAAGAAGGATGGAAATAAATATAAGAATCTTGTGGATGATTATATCCATTATAAAGAAAAGAGCGGAGGAAAGGTTACATTTGAATATAGCTATAGCTCAGATTTGTATAATCGTCTTTACATGACTTTCCCTTCTTATGTGTATGTTACAGAAGCACCGAAATTGGTCAATGCAAAAGAAAGTACATCTGATAATTATAAGAAGATTGAATACGAAACGAATACAGATCGAAATAAAATCTGTTACGTTTATGCAAAAGGTCAGCTTCAAGGCTCTTATACAAGTGTAAAAGAAGCAATTGCAGCTGCGAAAAAGGGTGCTGGGGTTGTTGTTAATAGCAGACAGGAATATATCTGGGAAAAAGGTGTGGCAAAAGAATATGCGAAGGCTGCCAATGTAAGCATTGTCAAAGCAAAAAAGAAATCAGAATCATTTGCTGCTTGTATGCAGATGCTCTTAAAATTAAATGCTGACACAACATCGTATGATACTTTAGTACAAGAAAATGGCACTCCAGAAAAAATCATGGAAAAATATTTTGATGGTCGTGCAGTTAATTTATCAGGATGTTCCTTAGATGATGTATTGTACTACATCAGCGAAGGAAGACCTTTTATTGCCAAACGTGCAAATGGAACCTATGTTGTCGTTATGAGTTACAATAGTACCAAATTGCGTTACATTGATCCGATCAAGGGGGAATCTATTCAGGCAGAGCGTGCGGCATTGACCAAAGAATTTCAAAAGCAGGGCAATTTATTTTATAGTTACACAGAATAAATAGACAAGAAAAAAGTAGATTGTAGATTGGGGGCATGGTATAATGTGTGTCAAGAGACATTATACCGTGCCGAAGTGCACATAGAGGTAGTAATATGAAGTTTATTCATGCAGCGGACATTCATTTGGGCGCAGAGCCAGATAAAGGACAACCTTGGAGCCAGACAAGAAAAAAAGAGATTAAAAATACTTTTTTGCGATTGGTAAATGAGGCAAATGAAAAAGCGGTTAACTTTCTCTTTTTGAGTGGAGATATCTTTCATAAAACGCCGTCTTTGCAGGATTTACGTGAATTAGACTATATATTGGGAAAACTGCACATGACGAAGACTGTCCTGATTGCGGGGAATCACGATTATATAGGAGAAGATTCGTTGTATCAGGGATATTCATTTCAATCGCAGACTTATGTATTGTCGGACAAGCAGATCCAATCTATTTATTTTGAAGATGAGAAAACCTATGTATATGGCTTCAGTTATTGGTGTCAAGAAATATTGAAACCATGTTATCAGGATGCAAAGCCAAATGGGAAAAAAGGGATTCACATATTGTTAGCCCATGGCGGAGATGTCAATCATGTGCCAATGAATTTTGAGCAGTTAAAATGGTCGGGCTTTGACTATATTGCATTGGGGCATATTCATAAACCACAGATGATCTACGAAGACTTGATGGCCTATCCGGGATCTTTAGAGCCCCTTGACCCGACAGAAACTGGTTTGCATGGATATTTGTTTGGGGAGATTACGGAAGAAAAGCAGATAATCACTTTCGTACCATTTGCGTGCCGGAGTTATTTACATGCTGACATTGTTCTGTACGACACGATGTCGGAAGAAGAAATTTACGATACGATAGAAACTGAATTGGTACGGATGGGAGTAGAAAATCTGTTTCATATACATTTAACAGGAAGTATAGATCCTAATATTACTTTGGATTTTACAGATATAAAACATCAGTTTATGATTATTTCAATCGAAATGGATCAGATATTTTATGGAAATTATGAAGAATTGCAATATGCCAATCAAGACAACTTAATTGGTATAGTTATGGAAAAGCTAAAAGATCATCCGAAGGCGCTTTCTTATGCAGTGAAAGCTTTGCTTTCTACTACAGATTAAGAAAGAATTTCCATATTGAGAAAGGAAGAGTCATGAAATTACGTGCATGCACGTTAATGGGATTTGGAAAATTTTATAGAAAATCATTTTCCTTTTCTGATGGTGTTCATGTCATTTATGGGGAAAACGAAGCTGGAAAGACAACTTTACGCACATTTTTAGTCAGTATGTTATTTGGGATTGATCGAAAAAGAGGTGCGGCATCGAAAAAAGATGAGTTTCATAAATATCAGCCATATATGGGAGGTATTTATGGGGGAACTTTGGATCTATCTTTAGATCATAAGCCCTATCAAATCCAAAGAAATTTCGCAGACCCGAAAGCAATATCTGTATATAGTGGCATTGATGGTACAAAAGTGTTAGAAGGAAAAGAACTCTCAGGGCAATTGTTTTCAATGACAAAAAGCGGATATTTACAGACATTATGTATCAGTCAGGGAGAGATTAAAACGGATAAGTCACTCGGGCAGATGCTAAATCATTATATGGTCAATATGAGCCAAAGTAAAACAACAGATGTGAATGTGGAACGGGCTCTTACTTTTCTACGTCGAGAGTTGCGAAAGCAAAAAAATAAAACAGATCAACAGGAATTGAGTCGGATAAAAGAACAAATCCGTCAGTCAGAAAGTTGTGAACAGGAAATAAAAGCAATCCAAGAACAGGAACTGATGATACAAAAAAAGATGATACAAAATGATTCTCCACTAACTTTATGGGAGCGAATCAAGGCATGGATTTGTAAGTTCTTTGGTTTTTCAGATAAAAGACAACTTGAACAACAGAAGATGACTCATCAATTGGAAATGCTAAAAGTGAAAAGAGAACAACTTGAGCAGAAACAACAAATTAATGAAGATTTAAGAATCCAATTTGAGAATCTTAATAAAAAAATAAAAGAAAAAGAGTATAATAAAAGGGCAATCGAAGAGGCTATGGAAGCGATCAAAGAGGCTTCGGAAGAAATACATCAGGAGTTTGGAAGTGCTTTTCAACAAAAGGTCTCAGACATTATGACAGCCATTACCGATGGTGCTTATGGAAAGATCAGAATCGACGATTCAATGCAGATGACTGCAGAACAAAAAGGATCTTTTCTTGATATAGATTATTTAAGCGCAGGAACCGTAGAACAAATCTATTTTGCAGTTCGACTTGCAGCCGCGGAAATACTATTTCCAGAAGAAAAATTTCCGATCATATTAGACGATATTTTTGGAAATTTTGATGACAAACGTCTGAAGCGAACGTTAAAGTATTTATCTGAACAAAACAGGCAGATATTTATTTTTTCATGCAAAAAAGAGATTGTAAAAGCATTAGATCAAATGCAGTGCAAATATCAATTGCTTGAAATCATGTAATAGAGAGGTGACACTATGGCAGAAGAAGCAAATTTGAAAAAGGCAAAAGGCAAAAAGAAAGCAAAGAAAAAAATGGATACTAAGAAGAAAAGGATCATCAAGAGAGTTGTTTTTGGAATCCTGACTGTAATCTTAATTGTAGGTATCGGTGCAGGCATTAAACTTGGTTTTACGTTGTTGAAGATGAAAAAGGAAGCAGTAAGTTTGGTTTCAACTGCGACCAGAGATACTTTTAAAGCAAATCAGACAACATTGGTATATGATGCAAACGGAGATTTGATTACCAAATTAAAGGGTGAAAAAGATGTATATTATCTGGAATATAATGAAATTCCAGAACAGTTGATCAATGCGGTAATCGCAGTAGAAGATACTAGATTCTACAGTCATAAAGGAATTGACCTTAAAGGAATCACAAGAGCAATGGTTTCCCTGATAAAATATAAGGGAGAGATTCATGAGGGAGCGAGTACGATTACTCAGCAGTTGGCAAAAAATATTTTTCTGAGTAACGAACAGACATGGAATCGTAAAATAAAAGAAATGTTTGTGGCCATGGAGCTGGAAAAAGTTTATACCAAACAGGATATTCTTGAGTTTTATCTGAACAATATCTATTATTCTAACGGATATTATGGAATCCAGGCAGCTGCGCAGGGATATTTGGGCAAAGATACAAATGACCTATCCTTATCCGAAATGGCATATTTATCAGCAATTCCAAACCGGCCAACCTGGTATGATCCATATGAACATCCAGAGAATACAATAACAAGAAGAAATAAAATTTTGAAGGATATGCTGGAGGATGAGGCAATTTCTCAGAGTCAGTATAATGAAGCGATAAACGAAGATATTAAGGTTAAGAAAAAGAAAGCGACGGAGACACATGATTATGTAGAGACATATGTAATCAACTGTGCAACCAAAGCAATTATGGAAGAAAATGGATTTAAATTCCAGTATTCTTTTAAAAATGATGCGGAGCGTAACGAATATCAGGAAGAATATGATAAGCAGTATGCAACCTGTAAACGTACGTTGTATACAGAAGGATATCGAATCTATACAAGCATTGATTTTGACATACAGGAACAGCTACAAGATGCTGTAGACAGTAATTTATCTTATTATTCTGAGAAGAAAAATGATATTTATAGCGTTCAGGGAGCGGGAACTTGTATTGACAATTCAACTGGAAAAGTCGTTGCGATCGTCGGTGGACGTTCTCAAGAGGACTTAACAGGATATACGTTAAACCGTGCTTTCCAAAGTGCAAGACAGCCGGGAAGTAGTTTGAAACCATTACTGGTTTATGCTCCTATTTTGGAAAGAGGGTACACTCCGGGTTCTACTGTTGATGATAGCAGAATGTCGAATAGTGATCCTCACAAAGTTAGCAACTCTGGAAGTTACAGCGGAAGTATTTCTCTCCGTTCTGCAGTTATGAAATCCAGTAACGTTGCAACAATGCGTTTATATGAAACGTTAACTCCCAAAGTAGCACTTGCATATTTAGAGAATATGCATTTTAGCCATTTGGTAGATAGTGATTATAAATATTATACAACATGTCTTGGTGGTATGACATATGGGGTGACAACAGAAGAAATGGCTGGTGGCTATGCAACATTGGCAAACGATGGAGAATACAGACAGCCAACTTGTATCGAGGAGATTACGGATGCTTCTGGTAATTTGATTACGAAAGGTTCAAATGGAAGTAAAAAGGTTTACTCCAAGAGTGCTTCTAGTATGATGACCAGTGTACTAGAAAGTGTTGTTACTGGTGGTACTGGAAAAGGTATGAAGATTAGTGGATTTGACACTGCTGGTAAGACAGGAACGACAACGAGTTACAAAGATGGATGGTTCTGTGGATATACACCATACTATACAACTGCAATTTGGGTAGGTCGTGATGATAATAAAGCGATGGGAAATTTACATGGTAATACTTATCCAGCCTATATTTGGAGATCATTTATGAGCGATCTTCATAAAGATTTAGATAGTAAAGAGAATTTTGAACAATATAATGACGATAAGGGTGGATCAGAACCAGCTCAAGAAACGACTGCCAAAACGACAGAAGAAAAAACGACAACA